>NZ_JACOII010000040.1 GCF_016306625.1 Xenorhabdus lircayensis
TCCGCACCGCCACCGTATTTAGAGAACCCCCTGAGAGAAATCTCAGGGGGTTTTTGTTATTTACAATAAATTTCTTTGATTGTTAATTGTTCTCAATTTCCTTTTCTGATAAACCTCGTGGGTAGATGCCGCCCCATTCTGGCCCTCCAGCCAATTCACGCCCAGCTTTGTTGCCGGAGAGAGTGTGAGGTACTGCACCAGCTAGGGAGATTTCGATACCGAAAGAAGCGAGAGAAATTTCTTCAATTACTTCTAACTTTTTGTTTTCAATTTGTTCAATGCGATTCATTTTATTTCCCCTGGGATTAATCGGTTTATAAAAACTTCTCACTAATATTGGATAGGATAGTCTTGATTTTCTCTTCCACTCTAGTTCTGACATAACTACTTTTGTCATCTTTTACTAAATCGATGAGATCACTAATATCGTCCTTGTTATAGGAGCGTTCAGCAGCGTCTAACGCAGCCTCAAAGGCAATAGCGCGTATTTCATCTTTACTGTGATTACAGGCTACTTGTAAAACGAGCTGGTGACTTTTTTCGTTGCCTAATTTCAGTAATCCGTGGAATAGTGATTCTTGGGCATGGTAGCGTTCGTTCCTCCCTTTTTTTATATGTGCAATAATTTGTTGGTTTTCTGCCTGTTCTTCTTCATTATCTAAAATTAGTTTATGCTGGCGCACTTCTGTTTCTGGTTGTACTATCAAATTTAACGATACGCAAAAATCTTTTGGCGGGTGTTGGATATGTACGTCTTTATTTCGTCTATAAAACATGACCTTGCCCGGAGATAACATTTGATCACCGGAAAAATTCAATGTTACTGTCTCACCCGCTGTGCCATTTATATCATCGTAGTTGTAGTCATATAGGCGAGTTTTATAACCGCTACCAAAGAAATTAACAGTCCAGAAATCAAAATCGTGATCATGTGCTTCTCCATAAGGGAGCGGTACAAGATCGAATTGATTTCTCAACGGCAGCCAAGCGACCATCCTGATAGAAATTCGTTTACCTTTGTAAATAAAGAAAGTAGGTGCTTGTATATCATTTTCTTTCTGAAACTGTGTTGGATCACTAAGATCTGAACAAATAAAAGAGATGATTTCCTCTTTGTTGGCGGCATAAGAATATAACCATTCAGATACTTGATTAATTTCTTCTTCTATATAAAGCCCTTTATCTATGTGAGAGATGACATCTGAACTTTTTAACAATGTAAGAAATTCTTTGAGATCCAACACACTTTTGACTGTTGGGGTACTATCTATCGTCATGTTCAGTTTCTCCTGAAATAGATGTGATCCCAGCAATGATATTTTGCACGTAGGTGCTTGTCTCATCGCATATTATTTCGTATTTGGTGGAACTGGGGCTATTTCCCTTCAGCAAGAAGAGCAAACCAGAGCGCGAATTTGATCTGTCTTATTCTCATTGATTCATGTGAGATTTTCGGCGACTGTTTTTGATTTTGATCTCCGTTAAACCTACCTAACAATTTTTTGCTATTGTCATTTCTAAACTATGTATAGCAGCTTGTCGGAGCATTGGATCTTGGTCATTCTCCGCCAGTATTTTAAGAATTTTTAGACAATTGGAGGGGGCTATTTTAGAAAGGCTCTGCACAGCTTCCCAGCGTACAAAATTTGCATAATCAGATATTGCTAAATTTTCAATGCATTGAATAGCTTGAGATGCCTTCATTTCTCCCAATAACCTGACATACAATTGAAGTCTGGATACTTGTAAATCTATACAGATACTTTCTATTGGCTCTAATGTCTTTTTGTCATAAACCCATGTAATCCATTCTTTCGTCTCAGAATGTATAATTAATACAAAATTATTGGGAGAAGACTCAAAATCAAAATCTAAGATATATTTATAATATTCAAAGTAATAAACTTCATTTGGTTTAAAAATATAGTCATTAACTCTTTTTATTGGTTTTGGTTTTTGGAATATATTCTGTTGTAAATCAAATTGGTAGCAAGGGATTATTATTTCAGTATTTGTCGGATTAATGACAAAAATATCAGATTCATTTGTACAAAGTGTATTGCACCTCCCATTACCAATAAGTCTAATTAATAAATTAAAGTTAGTTTGTCGATGAAGATACATATGATCTTCAGATACTCCTTTATAATTTGAAGTAATTTCTCTTTTTTCCAGAATATCATTTAATATTTCTATAATATCTTCCTGTTTTAGTGATGATAGTATAGGTGCTATATTTAAAAAATCTGGATTATTTCCACTCATCACCTTATCGACAGCTTCTTGTAATTCCACGAATCCTTTAATTAAAGGCAACATTGATGTAGATTGGGAGTTATATGTACCAATATTATTTAGTTCGCTTTTATTGAAAATATTTTTTGGCATATTCAGCCTCTCATTTTATTTTCATTCTTGAGTTTCGATAAGTACCGAAATTTTTAAGGTAATGGAGCGAAAAATTCAGAAAACTGTTTTATAATAAATAAAATTAATTGATGCAGCAATTAAGGAAATATCTGATGGAGATAACGATATATTAGTTAGTTTTTATTATTTTACAGGTGTCAATGAAATTGTATTTTTATGTTATTATTTAGTCAAGCGAAATTATATTATTGAATGCATAATTGCATATTTATTAGATCTTAATATTGAATCTTTTATAAATTATAATAATAACGCATATCATTAATATATTATCTTACCGCTGCGTGGGTTTTTGTGCACAGGAGATTGAAATCAATAATGGGTATGTCATATTAGGTAGCATCGAATGGAGGGGGCGTATGGCGGAGGTAAGCTTGGCAATAAAAAGCTATGCGAGAAGGCTGTATGAACGAAAACTTGTAAATCCGAGGCGCGCGAAAAAAAACTATGCCATGCGATATGTCGCTGGGCAGCCTGTAGAACGAGTTTTTCCAACTTCGAAGCAATTACTTGAGGAAGCATCATTGCCAGATGGAGAACCACTTCTTGCCAGCAATAGTGAGCTTTCTGTCGCCATCTGGAATATTTACAAACAGCAGCGCCCATCATGGCAAAACGTTTTAGCCTCTTTAATTGAGGAGAGCGATCTTATCTTATTGCAAGAAGCGCAAACAACCCCTGATTTATTGAAATTCATTACAACCAGTGGCTTGGTCGCGGATCAGGTTCCTGCATTTTCCATACCTCAGCATCCATCAGGTGTGATGACATTGGCATCGTCTTCACCTATTTACTGTTGCCCACTTCGTGAGAAAGAACCGATACTCAGGCTATCTAAATCGTCATTAATCACGATTTATCCATTGCCAGATGAACGTCAGTTGATGGTGATAAATGTGCACGCCATTAACTTCAGCCTTGGTGTTGATGTTTATAGCCGACAATTAAATAACATTGGTATCCATATAGGCTTGCATCATGGTCCTGTGATTTTTGCCGGGGATTTTAATGCATGGAGTCGCCAGAGATTAAAAGTATTAGAACGTTTTGCGCATCGTATGCAACTAAAAGAAGTGTATTTTAATGACGATCATAGAACGATTGTTTTTGGCAAACCGCTGGATTTTGTTTTTTACCGTGAACTAAGCGTTTTAAGTGCAACTGTTTTAACGACAGGGGCCTCTGACCACAACCCGTTGATTGTGAACTTCTCTTTATAACGGATGGGGGAGGATGAATTGTTGACTTTTAGAGACGGAAACAAAAAGGCGCCGGTATTCTCTGACCCGACGCCTTTTTGTGCATTATTGATTAGAGGGGCGTGTTGTCGATAATTTCTTCTTCACACCGAAAAAATAGGCCAAAGTGAGAGCGATCACCCAGCCTATTCCAACATATAGAGCATCTCTTGTTTGCTCAAAACAGCCTAGTAACACAATGACACTGGCCATGAAGACGATCGTAATGGCTGGAGCGATTGGCCACATTGGAATTGGAAATTTCAGTGTCTTAATTTCTTCCGGACTCATTTGGCGGCGCATGGCAACATGGGAAATCAAGATCATCAGCCATACCCAGACGGTTGCAAATGTGGCGACAGAGGCGATCAGAATAAAAATTTCTGTAGGAATCAGGTAATTCAGAACTACACCAAGTAAAAGAACTGCTGTCATGACGAGGACAGTCATCCACGGTACACCATTGCGGGTCAGTTTTTTGAATGACTCGGGAGCTTGCCTTTCCTGAGCCAGACCATACATCATTCTTCCAGCACCAAAAATATCGCTGTTGATCGCGGAAATGGCGGCGGTAATGACTACGACATTCAGAATATTTGCGGCTGAATTAATTCCCAGATTGGAAAAAATCTGTACAAATGGGCTTCCATCCTGACCAATCTGATTCCATGGATAGATACTCATTAGGATACACAGGGTCAGGACATAGAAAATCAAGATACGAAATGGGACGGCATTAATTGCTTTAGGGATAGTTTTTTCTGGATCTTTCGCTTCGCTGGCGGTGATACCAATCACTTCTATACCACCAAAAGCGAACATAACAATAGCGAGTGAGGCTATCACTCCACTGATGCCATTTGGCATAAAACCGCCATGTTCCCATAAATTGGACAGGCCGGTAGCATGCTCAGTTGCTTGCCCGAAACCGTAAAACATAATGGCAAGCCCGCCGACAATCATGGCAATGATAGCGGTGACTTTGATGATTGAAAGCCAGAACTCCATTTCACCGAATATCTTTACATGGCAAAGGTTTAGGGAACCAATAAAGCATACAATACCCAGAACCCAAATCCACTGATCGACATGTGGGAACCAAAGTTTCATATACATGCCGAATGCCGTAATATCAGCCAAGCAAACAAACAGCATTTCAAGAACATAGATCCAACCGGTCAGGAAACCGGCCAAAGGCCCCAGATAGTGGCTGGCATATTGTGAAAAAGAACCGGAAACGGGATGGTGAACGGCCATTTCGCCAAGTGCTCTCATCACGATAAATACGGCAGCACCGCCGATTAAATAGGCCAGCAATACAGCGGGGCCAGCTTGCTGAATCGCTGCTGCTGATCCATAAAACAGCCCCGTGCCTATTGCAGAGCCTAAAGCCATAAAGCGGATGTGCCGCACGCTTAGGCCCTGTTTAAGCTGATTTTCATTATTTTGCATTCGTTATTCCCATCTATCCTTTCATGCCAGAGAGTATTTTAGGCATACGATGCTCTGTCTGACGTGAGATGCCAGCAAAAGCAACCTCGTACCATATCATAAAGAAGGATGTTCGCGGGATAGATATCTGTAATAATAACGGTAGTTTCGTAAAACCAGAGTTTTTTTATGATTTACCCAATAAATGAAATCTTCCAAACTTTACAGGGAGAGGGAGTGTTTACCGGAGTTCCTTCGGTTTTCATTCGCTTGCAGGGATGTCCGGTAGGGTGTAGTTGGTGTGATACCAAACATACGTGGGACAAAGAGGCTGATAAACAGCAGCCGATGGAAAACATCTTACTGAAATCGCAAGACAGCGATATATGGGGAGTCGCCACAGCGAGGCAACTGCTTAACATATTTATCCGTCAAGGCTACAGCGCGCGTCATATTGTGATTACAGGCGGCGAACCGTGCTTATATGATTTGCGTCCTTTGACCGAAACACTGGAAAGTGAAGGTTATCAATGTCAGATAGAGACGAGTGGCACACATGCAATTCAGTGCTCTGACAAAACATGGGTGACGGTTTCGCCGAAGGTGAAAATGCGTGGTGGATATCAGGTTTTACCTGAGGCCATGAAACGGGCAGATGAAATCAAACATCCTGTTGGACGGGAGCGCGATATTGAAGCATTGGATGAATTGCTGACGATGCTTGATGGAAGTCCTGTCCCGGTTATTGCCTTACAGCCTATCAGTCAGAAAGAAGAAGCTACCCGCCTGTGCATCGAAACTTGCATTGCCCGTAACTGGCGTTTTTCGATGCAGACTCATAAATACTTAAATATCGCCTAAAGTTCATTCAGCACCAGAGCCTGGTGCTGAATCCTTATTCGCCACGATAGATGCAACCTGCGCTACAGGTCTCTTTGACTATAACGGCACTGAGTTGGGACAATGTTGGTTTTAACTGTTCCCAGATCCACTTGGCCAAGACTTCGCTGGTTGGATTTTCAAGCCCAGGAATTTCATTGAGATAGTAGTGATCGAGCCGCTCCCAGATTGGTTTAAAGGCAGCTTTTACATCGGCAAAGTCCATGATCCAGCCGCTGAGGGGATCGACTTCTCCGGTGATTTCCAGACGTACCATAAATGAATGCCCATGCAGACGCCCACATTTATGTCCTTCAGGAACATGTGGCAGGTGATGCGCTGCTTCAAATTGAAAATCTTTAAAGATAGTTGTACTCATGATGCTTTTCCCTGATTTCAAAAGGCCGGCTATTCTACCTGAACTTTGCAAGCTTAACGTGATTTTTCTGGAGGTATAAAGCGCAACGCTTAACGACTTTATCGATATATTAAATCTGTAAATAAAGTTAGGCGTTTTGGTTATGAGATATTTCGATCCTTTCTTTAAATACTCATCCTATTCTGGGATAACCTGACAATTCATCCATGCTTACTGATTACTGCATCATTAATTTTTACAGTATGGATACTGGCTATGGCAAAGGGCACTGGACAATGACCGCAAAACCACCTTCAACCGCATTACTACCTGTTTCTTTAGAACAATTATCACGCCTGCAATCAGCAATCAGTGATTTTTCTCCACATCAATTAGCTTGGTTATCTGGCTATTTTTGGGGAATGGTGAATCACCAGCCACAAACCGAAATAAAAACATCTGCCGTTCCCGCACAGGAAACAGTGACCTTGCTTTCTGCATCGCAAACAGGCAATGCTCGTCGTTTAGCTGAACAGCTTAGAGATTCATTACTAGCTGCAAATCTCAATGTGAACTTGATTAACACGGGTGATTATAAGTTTAAGCAAATTTCCCAGGAACGGGTATTGATTATTATTGCTTCAACACAAGGTGAAGGTGAACCCGCCGAAGAAGCGGTAGCACTCTATAAATACCTCTATTCCAAAAAAGCGCCATCAATGAAAGAGACAGTTTATGCTGTATTTGGTCTGGGGGACACTTCGTATGAAAATTTCTGTCAGGTAGGAAAAGATTTTGACAGCCGCCTGAATGAACTTGGCGCCCAGTGCTTACTGGATCGTGTTGATGCTGATGTGGAATATCAGGAACAAGCCGATGAATGGCGCCAGAAAATTACGGATATTTTGAAACAACGTCTGTCAGTACAGACAAAATCCTCTGTTTCCGCTCATTCCGTTTCAACACATTTCATTCCAACCACGCCAGTGGATTCAGTGAATGAGATATATACCAAGGAAACGCCTCTGACTGCATCTCTGTTGACCAATCAGAAAATTACGGGATGTGGCTCTGACAAAGATGTTCGCCATATTGAAATTGATCTAGGGGATTCTGGGCTGCGTTATCAGCCGGGGGATGCCCTTGGCGTTTGGTTTGAAAACGATCCTGCTTTAGTGGATGAATTAATTGCACTGCTTTGGTTGGAAGGTTCAGAACAGGTCAATGTGCATGGTAAATCGCGTCCACTGCGTGAGGCACTGATCAGTCATGTAGAGCTGACCCAAAATACTGGGGTGATTGTTGAGAAATATGCAGCATTGGCGAAAGATGAAAAACTGTGGGTGTTAGTAGCGGATAAACAGGCATTGCAGCAATACGCTCAGGCAACGCCCATTGTGGACATGATTCGAGAAGTTGCTTCCCATCCAGAAGCCCAACAATTTATTGATTTGTTGCGTCCATTGGCTCCTAGGCTCTATTCCATCTCCTCCTCACAGTCTGAAGTTGAAAGCGAGGTTCACATTACCGTGGGGGTGGTTCGTTACGACATTGAAGGGCGAGCCCGTACTGGCGGAGCATCAGGTTATTTGGCTGATCGATTGAAGGAAGACGACAACATCCGAGTTTTCATCGAACAGAATAACAATTTTCGCTTACCCGCTAATCCCAGTACTCCAGTCATTATGATTGGGCCGGGGACTGGCATTGCCCCGTTCAGGGCGTTTCTACAACAGCGTGATAGTCAGGGAGCTGAAGGTAAAAACTGGCTGTTTTTTGGTAATCCACATTTTGTCGAAGACTTTCTTTATCAGGTTGAATTCCAGCGTTATGTGAAAGATGGTTTGTTGACCCACATTGATCTGGCATGGTCAAGGGATCAGCAACATAAAGTGTATGTACAAGACAAACTGCATGAGAAGGGAGAGAAAATCTGGCGCTGGATTCAGGATGGCGCGCATCTGTATGTTTGTGGCGATGCAAATCGTATGGCAAAAGACGTAGAGCAAGCCCTGTTGGACATCATTTCACAATATGGTGGCATGGATGCTGAACAGGCTGATGAATTCTTGAGTGAATTGCGCCTTGAGCGCCGTTATCAGAGAGATGTTTACTAACATGAGCAATGTGAGCAATGAAAAACAAGATCCTTTGATCGTTGAAGGTAAACTTGCAGATAGTGAACGCATGAAGTTAGACAGCAATTATCTGCGAGGAACGATCAGTGAAGATTTAAAAAATGGGCTGACAGGTGGATTTGAGGGGGATAATTTTCTCCTCATCCGCTTTCACGGTATGTATCAGCAAGATGATCGTGATATTCGGGCTGAACGAGCAGAACAAAAACTCGAACCGCGCCATGCCATGATGCTGCGTTGTCGCTTGCCGGGTGGCATAATTACCCCGAGCCAGTGGTTGGGTATTGATCGGTTTGCAACAGAAGATACATTGTACGGCAGTATTCGGCTGACCAACCGGCAGACGTTCCAATTTCATGGCATTTTAAAAAATAACCTCAAACCTGCGCATCAACTGCTGGCAAAAATGGGGCTAGATTCACTGGCTACAGCCAATGACGTCAATCGTAATGTACTGTGTACATCCAATCCGGTGCAATCTGCCTTACACCAACAGGCTTATGAATGGGCGAAAAAGATATCGGAACATCTGCTGCCTCGCACCAACGCATATGCTGAAATCTGGTTGGATAAAGAAAAAATCGCCACAACCGATGAAGAGCCTATTCTTGGCACAACTTATCTGCCGCGTAAATTCAAAACATCGGTAGTGATCCCACCGCAAAATGACGTGGATTTGCATGCCAATGACCTGAATTTTATCGCTATAGCAGAAAATGACCAATTAATCGGCTTTAACGTGTTGGTCGGTGGTGGATTAGCCATGACCCACGGCGACAAAAAAACCTTTCCACGACTGGCGAGTGAATTTGGCTTTATTGCCTTGGAACACACGCTGACAATTGCGGAGGCGGTGGTAACAACCCAACGTGATTGGGGTAACCGGACCGATCGCAAAAACGCGAAAACCAAATATACCCTCGAACGAGTGGGCGTCGAAACCTTCAAACAGGAAGTTGAAAAGCGCGCAGGTGTGAAATTTGAAGCAGTCCGTCCGTATGAATTTACTGGTCGTGGCGATCAAATTGGCTGGTTAAAAGGCATTGATGATCAATGGCATCTAACTCTATTTATTGAAAATGGTCGTTTGCTGGATTATCCCGATAAACCGTTAAAAACGGGGATTGCTGAAATCGCGAAAATCCACAAAGGCGATTTTCGCCTGACTGCTAATCAAAACCTGATTGTGGCGGGGATATCTGAAAGCAAAAAAGCGCGGATTGAGGAAATAGCCCGTGTTCATGGCTTAATTGATGATAATGTGACGACCTTGCGCCATCATTCTATGGCCTGCGTTTCGTTTCCTACCTGTCCATTGGCAATGGCTGAAGCAGAGCGTTTCCTGCCGACCTTTGTCGACTATGTTGATGCATTAATGGAAAAGCATGGTGTGGGTGATAAAGAGATTATATTGCGTGTCACTGGCTGCCCCAATGGGTGTGGCAGGGCTATGCTGGCAGAAATTGGGCTAGTGGGTAAAGCGAATGATCGTTATAACCTGCACCTTGGTGGAAACCGCATTGGCAGCCGTATTCCCCGCATGTACAGGGAAAACATCACATCAGCAGAGATCCTTGAGATACTGGATAAATTAATTGGCCGTTGGTCATTAGAGCGCTATGCCGATGAATGTTTTGGCGACTTCTTGATCCGCATCGAAATCATCAAGCCTGTATTGAATTCAGCCATCGATTTTTACGACTGGCAGGAGGCCGTATGAGCCGACTGAATTTATTGGAGCTAGCGGTATTGGCACCAGAGCAGCAAACCACAGCACTAGCTGAAATCAATCAACAACTGGAGTTGTTGGATGCCCGAGAGCGCGTTAATTGGGCATTGGAACACTTATCTGGCGAATTTGTACTTTCCTCTAGCTTTGGCATTCAGGCGGCGGTTTGCTTGCATCTTGTGACACGGGAGTATCCTGATATTCCCGTGCTCCTTACCGATACGGGATACTTATTTCCTGAAACTTATCAATTTATCGATAAACTGACCGAAAAATTCAATCTGAACTTGAAGATTTTTCGTGCAGAGCACTCCTCAGTTTGGCAAGAAGCGCGTTATGGCAAATTATGGGAGCAGGGAATAGAGGGAATTGAGCGTTATAATCAGATCAATAAAGTTGAGCCGATGGGCCGTGCATTGAAAGTGCTTCAAGCACAAAGTTGGTTTGCGGGATTGCGCCGGCAACAATCAGAAAGCCGCTCTAACTTGCCTGTTCTGGCAATTCAACGGGGTGTTTTCAAAATCTTGCCAATTATTGATTGGGATAATCGGCGCGTACATCAATATCTGACACAGCATGGCCTTGAATATCATCCGCTGTGGGAACAAGGCTACCTTTCTGTAGGGGATACCCATACCACTCAAAAATGGGAACTGGGCATGAGTGAAGAACAAACTCGCTTTTTTGGCTTGAAACGTGAGTGTGGTTTGCACGAAAGTTAAATTAATATTGTGTCTTATAATGAGGTTATTAAACGGCGGCTCTTGCAAAAGAGGAAGAGGTGCTGCCTCTGTTCATATTGAATATTTTGCTTGGTCTATTTTGTAACTTACTAAAAAGTTAGCTTATGCGATTCAGGAACAAATAATTACTTTTTGTCATTTCATAACCTGATCACAGCCTCATATATTTATTGTCTAGTAATCATAATAATTAAGAGCAATTGGCTCTAACACTGGATGATCTGTCATCGTGGACTATTTACCCTTATTTGTTGAGCTAAAATCCCGATCTGTACTGCTGGTGGGAGGCGGAGAAATCGCCTCCCGCAAGGCGACCTTATTGCTGCGTACTGGTGCAGCGTTAACGATTGTTTCGCCTGAATTGCATGTTGAACTGCAACAACGTCATCAAAAAGGGGAGTTTGAGTGGTTACAGGGAACGTTTAAAACAGAATATCTTGATGGCGTATTTTTGGTGATCGCAGCAACTGACGATCACAACCTAAATCAGCATATTTTTGCGGAAGCCAATAACCGCGCTATTTTAGTCAATGTGGTCGATAATCAACCACTTTGTTCTGCGGTTTTTCCATCAATCATTGATCGCTCTCCGATTATGGTAGCGATCTCCTCTGCCGGAAAATCTCCAGTATTGGCAAAATTATTGCGAGAAAAGCTGGAATCCCTGTTGCCATTTCATCTCGGTTCAATGGCAGAAATTGCGGGCCGCTGGCGTGAACGTGTGAAACAGCGCTTTGCCTCCATGCGCCAACGTCGCCACTTTTGGGAAAAGGCATTTAATGGGCGTTTTGCCACACTGATTGCCAATGGGCAATTACAGCAAGCAGAAGAGCAACTCGAACAGCAATTGACTCAGACCGATTCTCATCCCCAAGGGGAATTGGTACTGGTAGGCGCAGGGCCAGGTGATCCGGGGTTACTAACGTTGAAAGGTTTGCAGGTGATCCAGCAGGCTGATGTTGTGCTCTATGACCATCTGGTCAGTGCAGAGCTCCTGGAATTAGTCCGCCGTGATGCAGACAAAATCTGCGTAGGTAAAAGAGCGGGAAATCACTCCGTTGCACAAGAAGAAACCAATGCGCTCATCATCAAACTGGCTAAGCAGGGGAAGAAAGTGGTTCGCCTGAAAGGTGGTGACCCGTTCATTTTTGGTCGTGGTGGTGAAGAATTACAAATTGCGGCAGCAGCAGGTATTCCCTTTCAAGTTGTGCCCGGTATTACGGCTGCGGTGGGAGCTTCGGCTTATGCGGGTATCCCATTGACTCACAGAGAACATTCACAAAGCGTCACCTTTATTACAGGACATTGCCGTGAAAATGGTAATGAATTGGATTGGCCTGCGCTAGCGCGGGGCAACCAAACACTGGCAATTTACATGGGTATCATGAAAGCTGCCTTGATCAGCCAGAAACTGATTTCACATGGGAGGGATGCCAATACTCCCGTTGCCGTGATTGGTTGTGGCACTCGTCCAGAACAGCAAGTGCTGACCGGAACCCTGTCCGAATTGGAACGGTTGGCACAGGAAGCTCCAGCGCCTGCCTTGCTCGTAGTGGGAGAGGTGGCTCAACTCCACCACCAGATAGCATGGTTTGGGCAGCAGTCAGTCGATCAAGAACAAGCGATTGATCAAAAACAGACTGTTGCTCAAGTAAATCACCCTGCTGTTATTGATTTCGTATAAGGAGCGGTCAATGGACGAAAAAATACTGACACACTTACAGCAACTTGAAGCTGAAAGCATCCATATCATTCGGGAAGTGGCGGCTGAATTTGCCAATCCTGTGATGCTATATTCGATTGGTAAAGATTCCTCGGTGATGCTGCACCTCGCCCGCAAGGCATTTTATCCGGGAAAATTACCTTTTCCTTTATTGCACGTGGATACAGGCTGGAAGTTTCGGGATATGTATGACTTCCGTGATCGTACTGCGGAAAAATATGGTTTTGAATTACTGGTTTATCGCAATCCACAAGGAGAAGAGCTGGAAATTAACCCCTTTATTCATGGCAGTGCAAAACATACTGACATCATGAAAACGGAAGGGTTGAAACAGGCTCTGGATAAATATGGCTTTGATGCGGCATTTGGTGGCGCGCGGCGTGATGAAGAAAAATCGCGGGCTAAAGAACGCATCTACTCATTCCGTGATCGCTCCCACCGTTGGGATCCTAAAAACCAGCGCCCAGAGCTTTGGCACAACTATAACGGCCAGATTAACAAAGGGGAAAGCATTCGAGTCTTTCCGTTATCCAACTGGACTGAACTGGATATCTGGCAATACATCTATCTGGAACAGATAGACATCGTTCCCCTTTATTTCGCTAAACCTCGACCTGTTGTTCAGCGTGAGGGGGCGTTGATTATGGTTGATGATAATCGCATCGGCCTGAAAGCCGGAGAAGTGATTAGCCAGCGAAAAGTTCGCTTTAGAACACTGGGTTGCTGGCCACTGACAGGCGCTGTGGAATCGGAGGCAGAAACGCTGCCGGAAATCATAGAAGAAATGTTGATATCGACCACCAGTGAACGGCAAGGACGGTTGATCGACAGTGATCAGTCCGGTTCTATGGAGCTGAAAAAGCGTCAGGGTTATTTTTAAGGAGTCCAGATATGCCAGCACTTGCACACAATGAAACCATCGCCAGCCAGATCAAACAGCAAGGCGGCGTTGAGGCCTATCTGCGGGCACAGCAGGAAAAGGGACTACTACGTTTTCTAACTTGCGGCAGCGTAGATGATGGCAAAAGCACACTAATTGGCCGTTTACTGCATGACACCCGCCAGATTTATGAGGATCAACTTGCGATATTACAAAGCGACAGCAAGCGGATAGGGACTCAAGGCGAAAAACTGGATCTGGCGTTATTGGTCGATGGATTAGCCGCTGAACGGGAACAAGGCATCACCATTGACGTGGCATACCGTTATTTTTCTACGGAAAAGCGCAAATTTATCATTGCAGATACACCGGGACATGAACAATATACCCGCAATATGGCTACAGGTGCTTCAACCTGCGATCTCTCCATTTTGTTGATTGATGCGCGAAAAGGTGTTCAAGAACAAACGCGTCGGCACAGTTTTATCAGTACATTACTGGGTATTCGCCATCTGGTGGTGGCTGTGAATAAAATGGATTTGCTCGAATATCGACAAGATATATTTGAACAGATCAAACAGGATTACTTGGATTTCGCAGCGCAATTACCTGCTGACTTGAGCATCTATTTCGTTCCAATCTCGGCATTGGAGGGGGATAACATCGTCACCCGTAGCGAAAAAATGGCATGGTATACGGGGGAAACCTTACTGGATCTCCTTGAAACCGTGGACGTACAAACAAAATCGACGGAACAGCCCTTACGTTTTCCGGTGCAGTATGTGAATCGTCCTGATCTTGATTTTCGCGGATACAGCGGCACATTGTCGTCGGGGATTTTACGGCAAGGCCAGCAAATTAAAGTCATGCCATCAGGTGCTGTTTCTACAGTGGAAAAAATAGTCACTTTTAACGGTGATCTGCTATTTGCTGTGCCAGGAGAAGCCATCACTATTGTATTAAAAGATGAAATTGATATTAGTCGTGGCGATTTACTGATTGCTTTTGAAGATCAAATGGTTGTAGCTCGCCATGCTCTGGTAGATGTCGTATGGATGTCAGAACAGCCGCTGATTCAGGGGCAAAGTTTGGATATCAAAGTGGCGGGCAAAAAAAGCCGTGGCAAAGTTGATAATGTCCAATATCAGGTGGATATTACCCACTTGACGCAAAAAGTTGCGGTTGAACTGCCGCTGAATGCGATTGGGCTGGTGGAGTTCTCATTTGATGAACCGTTACTGCTCGACAGCTACGCGCAAAATGCGGATACCGGTGGCATTATCCTGATTGATCGTCTGACCAACGTCACTGTAGGAGTGGGGTTAGTCCGTGAAATTCAAACTGATGCTTACGAGGAGCCCAAGGAATACAGTGAGTTTGAACTGGAATTCAACCGATTAGTCCGCCGCCATTTCCCTCATTGGGGAGCACGTGACCTACTGGGGGGAAAATAAGTGTCTCAAGATAAGGTATCTGCTTCTCCGAATATCGTCTGGCATTCACATGCATTGGATAGGAAACAGCGGGAAATTATGAATGGACATCCTGCATTAGTGATTTGGTTCACGGGATTATCGGGTTCAGGAAAATCCACTCTTGCGGGAGCTCTGGAACAGGCGTTGTTTTCGCAAGGCATCAAAACTTACTTACTGGATGGCGATAATTTGCGTCACGGTCTGTGCAATGATTTGGGATTTTCTGAAACCGATCGGCGGGAGAATATCCGGCGAGTAGGAGAAGTCTCAAAATTGATGGTTGATGCAGGGCTAGTGGTACTGACGGCATTTATTTCCCCCAATAAAACAGAACGGCAAAAAATACGAGAGTTAATGGAAGAGGGGCAATTCATTGAAGTGCATGTCGATACGCCACTGAAGGTATGTGAAGCCCGCGATCCCAAAGGATTATATAAAAAAGCGAGAGCGGGAGAATTACTTAATTTCACAGGAATTGATGCTGCCTATGAAGCACCAGAACAGCCCGATGTTTATTTGGATGGATTACAACCCGTGGAATCTTCGATTGAAAAATTGCTTTTTATACTGAAAAACTACGGTATCCTGCCTGCTTATACCCAATAGATTTCAAGTTACAGGGTTTCATTACCATTTCAAATAAACCGCCATAAACACATTATTATTGAGAGTAGAATAATGTGTTTCTACACTCATTTAATTCAGTGTGTTTCCATTACTTCTTATAGTTATGTTTTGCGGGCAGTTTTGTGAGTAGTTTTGTGATAGTGAGTGGCGTCATACTTTCAGTTGTGGGATGATTAGCGGGTTTTCAGGGGGGGAGATGGGCAAACTAACGCTACTATTACTGGTTCTACTTGGCTGGTTACAGTATTCGCTGTGGCTCGGCAAAAATGGCATTCACGATTATGTGCGGGTTAAGGCTGAGGTCGATAAGCAAGGGATCGATAACCTCAAACTTAAAGCACGTAATGACCAGCTATTTGCTGAAATCAAAGATCTGAAAGGAGGTCAGGAGGCGATTGAAGAACGTGCTCGTGATGAATTGGGCATGATTAGGCCGGGGGAATCCTTTTACCGTATGGTGCCAGATACCTCGAAAAAAAATGCGCAACAATCTTTAAATCAGAACGATCCTTAAATCAGAATAAACCTTGAACCAAAACAATCCTTGAATTAGAACCGTAACTATAATAATCGAAATGAATAATTCAATGCTTCACTCTCCTGCTGATAGTTCTCTTTTTGATAATGCTCTTACCGAAATAGTCGCATTAATCCCTGCTGCGGGTATCGGTAGTCGGATGAAATCTGAGTGCCCAAAACAGTATCTCAACGTTGCCGGAAAAACCATCCTTGAACATACCTTGGCATCATTGCTTGAACATCCCTGTATACAGCGCGTCATTGTTGCTTTGAATCCTGCTGATACACAATTTGAGCAACTGGCTATCGCGTTAGATCCAAGAGTAACCACAGTTATTGGTGGCGAGGAAAGAGCTGATTCTGTGCTGGCTGGGCTGGATTATTTGGCTAGCTTGCCGACAGACAGGGCCATCTGGGTCTTGGTGCATGACGCAGCCCGCCCTTTCCTTCATAGGGATGACCTTGATAGCCTGCTACGGCTTATTGATCAAAGTGCAGCGTTTCCTGACGTGTGCGGTGGGCTTCTAGCATCTCCCGTCAGGGATACTATGAAACGTATGGTATCGCTGTCAGTGGAAGAGTCATCCACGATTAACCATACCGTCATTGCCCATACCGTTGATCGCAACGGACTTTGGCATGCCCTGACCCCACAGTTATTCCCTTTGCAGCTACTGCGTGATTGCCTGATCAAATCACTTGCAGAACGAGCTTGCATCACCGACGAATCTTCGGCACTGGAATATTGTGGCTATCGCCCCGTTCTGGTCAATGGGCGGGCGGACAATATTAAAGTCACCCAACCTGAAGATCTGGCATTGGCTGAGTTTTACCTATCCCGAAAATCTAAGGAATCTATCGTATGAGAATTGGACACGGTTTTGATGTGCATAAATTTGGCGGAGAAGGGCCATTGGTCATTGGAGGTGTCCGCATTCCTTATGAGCAAGGATTAATAGCCCATTCAGATGGTGATGTTGCTTTGCATGCCGCCACTGATGCTCTGTTGGGCGCGGCGGCACTGGGTGATATTGGTAAATTGTTTCCTGATACCGATCCTGCTTTTAAAGGTGCGGACAGTCGTGAACTGCTGAAAGAAGCCTATCGTCGTATCCGTGCAAAGGGCTATCGGATTGGTAATCTGGATATCACCATCATTGCACAGGCACCGAAAATGCTGCCCCATATCCCCCAGATGCGGGTCAATCTTGCCGAAGATCTTAAATGCCATATGGATGATATTAACGTTAAAGCGACAACCACAGAAAAACTGGGATTTGTTGGCCGTAAAGAAGGTATTGCCTGCGAAGCTGTGGCTTTACTGATAAAGGAATAAGCATGATATTGAGTGAATTACACTGGCTTTATGGCCGACCGGAAGCGACTGGCGTTGTTAAAACCTCACCAGAAGACTTTATTGTTCGTGAAGATTTGGGGTTTTCTCCTGATGGAGAAGGTGAGCACTTAATGGTGCATATTCGCAAGACGGGATGTAACACCCAATTTGTGGCGGATCATCTTGCTCGTTTTGCCAAAATACCGGCTCGTTCCGTCAGTTATGCGGGATTAAAAGATCGCAACGCGGTCACGGAGCAATGGTTCTGCCTGCACCTGCCGGGGAAACAAGATCCGGATTTAACGGCATTTCAGCTTGAAGGCTGTGAAGTGCTGGCGACGGCCCGCCAGAAACGAAAACTACGGATTGGGGCATTGAAAGGTAATGATTTCACTCTGGTATTAAGAAAAATCTCTGACCGACAATCCGTGGAAAAACGCTTGCAGCAGATATCACAGACTGGCGTTCCGAATTACTTTGGTGAACAGCGTTTTGGGCGTGATGGACAAAATCTGGTGCAGGCACAGCGTTGGGCGGCGAATGAAATCCAAGTCAAAGAGCGCAACCGCCGCAGTTTTTACCTCTCTGCCTGCCGTAGCGCCATGTTTAATGCCATAGCTAGCATACGTATCGCACGGAGTGAGCATCAGCAAGTACAAAATGGTGATGCGTTACAGTTAACGGGGCGTGGTAGCTGGTTTGTTGCTGATGAGACTGAACTGGCGGTGTTGCAACAGCGGGTGATGGATGGGGAATTACAGATAACCGCTTCCTTGCCGGGTGATAAGGCATTGGGAACATTGCATCAAGCCTTGGATTTTGAACAGCAATGTTTGCTGGAATATGAATCACTTTGGGCATTAGTCAAACGCGAGCGCGTAGAGAGCGCCCGTCGGGCCATGTTGGTGAAACCGCTTAACCTGCGTTGGGAATGGCTGGATGAACAAACCGTCACCCTCTATTTCTCTCTGCCATCGGGTAGCTTTGCAACCAGCGTCGCCAGAGAACTTATCAATCAGGATCAAAATAACGCTGCGGATATAGCGGAATAGTTGCTTTAGTTAATCCTATAGCACTACCATAATGGTCGTAATGCCAAGGTACAAAAGAGATAGGCGAATCATGATGTCTGAAAGCATGACTTCATATCAATATATCTCTTTGTAAGATGGTCTTTTTCTGGGGGGGCTAGCGGGGTAAAACATGAACTGTATGGATTCATCAGAAAGTACTATTGAAAGAAGTACTGCTGAAAAAGAAACGTCCGTTCTTCATATTTTGTGTGGAAAAATTGCTTCGGGAAAGTCGACTCTTTCTGCAAAACTTGCTCTACAGCCAATGACGATTGTCATTAGTGAGGATCAGTGGCTATCACGTCTTTATGCCAGTGAAATAAAAACAGTGTCAGATTATGTTCACTGTGCATCGAAACTCAGAAATGCTGTGGAGCCACATTTGATAGCGTTGTTGAAAGCGGGAATTTCCGTAGTTCTCGATTTTCCTGCTAACACAATTTCCAATCGAAAATGGATGAAAGGAATCATTGATGCTACGAAAGCAGATAATCGTCTCCATTTTCTTGAGGTGCCTGATGAGGTCTGTTTAGCACGCTTACGTTTGCGTAATCAGTCTGGAACACACGATTTTTCTACAACAGAAGAACAATTTGAATTAATCACCCGCTATTTTGTCACTCCTCAGGAAGAAGAGGGGTTTAATATTGTGTTACACAATTTATAGAGAAACTGAAAGTACAGAGAAACTGAAAGCTAAAATAGATCTTATTGATAAAAACTCATGGCGAGCCGCTTCTGCGGGAAAATGGCTTCTACGCGATATCTTGATGGTCGTTTTTTTCATTTATCCAGCCTGAACGCAAAGCACTCTACAAAACTGGTAGCGTCATGCTAAGATCAAACAATTTTCTAACAGCTTTAATATTGTCCAATCGTAGACACACCAGACAAGTGGGCAACATACAGGGTAAGCTACAGTATTAATTTATGCTTTTTTTAATAAAATCAACGAGATACTTCAATGCTGCGGATATTGCTGAGTAACGATGATGGTGTTACCGCACCGGGTATTCAAACCTTAGCGGCTACATTGCGGAAACACTATCATGTTCAGGTGGTTGCACCTGATCGTAACCGTAGCGGCGCGTCGAATTCTTTAACGTTGGATCGCCCTTTGCGTATTAATACACTGGACAATGGTGATATTGCCGTTCAGGAAGGCACACCGACGGATTGTGTCTATTTAGGCGTGAATAACTTGGTTCACCCCCGTCCTGACATTGTGGTTTCAGGGATCAACTGTGGCCCCAATCTTGGTGATGATGTGATTTATTCCGGCACGGTTGCGGCGGCGATGGAAGGGCGCCATCTGGGATTACCCGCATTGGCGGTATCGCTCAATGGTGATAAACATTATGAAACAGCCGCAGAAGTGACAGCACGCCTATTAACCTTACTGCAAAAATTCCCATTGAGAGCGGGTAATATTCTGAATATTAATGTGCCTGATATTCCTATTGAGCAAATCAAAGGGTTTCGGGTGACACGATGCGGTAGTCGCTGTGCTGCTGAAGAAGTTTATGCTCTGGAAGATCCCAAAGGTAATATGCTCTATTGGATAGGCCCTCCGGGTGCGAAAAGTGATGCCGGGCCTGAAACGGATTTTGCTGCGGTAGAGGAAGGGTTTGTTTCCATAACTCCCTTGCAGGTGGATTTGACGGCTTACAAAGCACAGGAACTGATAAACGATTGGTTGGCAAAAGTCGGGGATATTGGGGAATGTTAAGCCGGTCAATGAAAAACTTGCTGGTTCAATTGCGTCAGCAAGGCATACACAATGAGCACCTGTTGGAAATTATCGCTAGAGTACCTCGGGAATGTTTTGTTGATGAAGCCCTTGCACATAAAGCATATGAAAACACGGCACTGCCCATTGGACATGGGCAAACCATATCCCAACCTTATATTGTTGCTCGCATGACAGAGTTGCTGAATTTAACCCCGGAAGCCAATGTATTGGAAATTGGAACGGGATCTGGTTATCAGACCGCGATACTTGCCCATTTGGCCAGACACGTTTTTTCCGTGGAGCGTATTAAGGGGTTACAGTGGCAGGCTAAACGCAGATTGAAGCAGCTCGACTTACACAATATCTCAACTCGTCACGGCGATGGTTGGGGAGGATGGCCGTCAAAAGGGCCATTTGATGCCATAATTGTCACAGCAGCACCGCCAGAAATTCCACAGGCTTTACTCCATCAGCTTGCCGATGGTGGCGTTATGGTTTTGCCTGTTGGTGAGCATTCTCAGTCTCTGAAGGTAGTACATCGTTATGGGAATGACTTTCATGGCGACGTTATCGAATCTGTCCGTTTTGTACCCCTAATTCAAGGTGAGTTAGCATAATCAGCTGATTTATTTGGGTCGTAATTTTTAAATTAGCTGTCATTTTTTCTGAAATTAAGCAAAATATTTTGCTTTAAATCTTTTGTAATTCTAAATTTCTTTATAAATCATCATTCTTTGCACTTATATTTGCCTTTATGGGGGAATAAGGTATGAATTTAGGAAACCCAATGAAAAAAATAAAGTGGATAGTCACCAGTACTGTTATGGGAATTGTGCTGGTAGGTTGTAGCAATACGCCGGATCGTCCTGCACCAATAGTGAATATTGATAATAAGGAGAAAAACGGAGGAATATTCTCCAGACCGTCATCAATTTCGACTTCAATGCCATCTTCTCCTTCAACAATTTCAACGAATCGCACATCAGATAATCATGCTGTGGAAAATCGTCAGCTAGTGAATCATGCTGCTAATAGTGGCTCGCAACAAGGACGAATTGTCTATAACCGCAACTACGAAAGCATCGCCAAAGGAAGCTACAACGGAAGCACCTACACAGTTAAACGAGGTGATACTTTGTTCTACATCGCTTGGATTACAGGTAATGATTTTCGTGAGCTAACTCTCAAAAACAATATTTCAGAACCTTATAGCTTAAATATTGGCCAAGTGCTGGAAATAGGTAATGTAAACTCCAAGAATGGTGTATTACTAGCATCAAATAGCACCCAATCTAAAATTAAGCAGGTTGATTTTCAAAAAATTAATGCGTATCCTGCAAATATTGATAGACCAAGCTCAGGAAAAATGTTGCCAAGGGCAACTATTTCTGTTAGCGACGATGCCGCTTCAAAAGTATCTACAGCAACTGATACAGGTGTAAATAACACTATTAATAGTGTTGGTAACAGTATTAGTACTATTAATAGTTGGAGATGGCCTGCAGAAGGTAAAATTCTTGAAGGCTTCTCTGATTCTCAGGGGGGAAATAAAGGCATTGATATTGCGGGTAGTCGTGGCCAGCCCGTATTTGCAACAACCAGTGGGAAAGTGGTTTATGCCGGAAATGCGTTACGCGGATATGGAAATCTAATAATTATAAAGCATAACGATGACTACCTGAGCGCCTATGCTCACAACGACACTATGTTGGTGCATGAGCAGCAGGATGTCCAAGTGGGGCAAAAAATTGCCACCATAGGTAGTACCGGAACAAGTTCCGTAAGATTGCATTTTGAAATTCGCTATAAGGGAAAATCCGTAAACCCGCTGCGTTATCTTCCGCAGCGATAAACCGGGGCAGGATCTGAAATTCCTGCCTGCATTATCATGGGTAGGAGCAGCTGATGAGCCAAAGTACGCTTAAAGTTAACAAGTTGTATGATGATGCGGATTTAGACGAAAAAAGCATGGAAGCTGATGACTTTGATGAAGCGTTGCTGAAAGACGAGGATGATGTAACCAGTGTTGATGAAGATTTGGATTTGTTGCAAGGGGTAAACCAACGGGTTCTTGATGCAACACAGCTTTATCTCGGAGAGATTGGTTTCTCACCCCTGCTGACAGCAGAGGAAGAGGTCTTTTTCGCCAGACGGGCACTTCGGGGAGATATTGCCGCGCGCCAACGCATGATTGAAAGTAACTTGCGATTGGTTGTCAAAATATCCCGCCGATATAGCAATCGAGGATTAGCACTGCTGGATCTGATTGAAGAAGGTAACCTTGGGCTTATTCGTGCGGTGGAAAAATTTGACCCTGAAAGAGGTTTTCGTTTTTCTACTTATGCGACATGGTGGATCCGTCAAACAATTGAACGCGCCATTATGAACCAAACTCGCACAATTCGTCTGCCTATTCACATAGTCAAGGAACTGAATGTCTATTTACGTACTGCGAGAGAGCTGGCACACAAATTGGATCATGAACCCAGTATCGAAGAAATTGCGGAGAAACTGGATAAACCCGTTGAAGACGTGAGCCGTATGATGCGGCTTAACGAACGCATTACTTCTGTCGATACGCCAATTAGTGGTGATTCAGATAAAGCGCTATTAGATATTTTATCTGATGAAAACGACTCAGGGCCAGAAACAACCATTCAAGATGATGATATGAAACAGAGTATCGTGAAATGGCTGTTTGAACTGAACGCAAAACAGCGTGAGGTTTTGGCCCGTCGTTTCGGTTTACTTGGATACGAAGCAGAAACATTAGAGGATGTTGGGCGAGAAATAGGATTAACCAGGGAGAGAGTTCGTCAAATTCAAGTTGAGGGATTGCGTCGTCTCAGAGATATATTGCATACCCAAGGCCTGAATATCGAATCATTATTCCGTACTTAATTATTGATACCCGATAGATTTCAAATTGCAGCATGATGGAAAATAAACGAATTTTCAGAAGCAGAGATAACTGTGTGACTGGGAAGAGTGGAAGTAACACCAAAAGCAGCAATCGAAAGATAAACGGTATATTAGGTGGTAATTCAAAGGTGGGCTAAATAGGCCCACCTTTTATTTTTCTTTCTCTTATTCATTTATTCATTTATTCACTTATTTATATTTCTATTATCACTTGATCTTCCATTTATCTATTTTCGATAATCGGAATACCTCTGTGAAATTTAAAATCATGATCAGAAATTTGAATAAGTTTCGCTTCAATATAGGCACCAATAATCAGATTATCGACCAACGTATAAGGTTCATGGCTGGTAATATGTTGAAACAGGGATTTAGCATAGCGGCTAGCGCTGATACTGTCATGGCTTATCCCCCTTGCATCCATGATTTCCAATACCTGATAAAAGTGGTGTAACAACAGATGATCGCGCAGTAAAACCGGCAGCTTTTCAAGCTGCCGGGCTTTTTCTACTCACTGATCGGGAATTTCGTACTGTAAAAATTGATAAATGGGTGCTAACAGGCTGGTATCAAACTTCATTGTTAGCTCGTTTATTGCTGCACCATTCATTGTTCGACCATATCCTTCAGACGATAAATCCATTCCAGTGCTTGACGCGGTGTTAACGTATCTGGATTCAGATTTTCCAGCGCTTCAACTGCTGGAGAAGTGTCTTCTGTTAGCAGGGGCAATTGCGGTGTATCGACGTGACTTGCTGTCGCATTATTGGAGAGCGATTCCAGCTCTTTTAGTTTCTGCCGCGCGCGTTTAATCACATCACGGGGAACACCAGCCAAAGAGGCGACTGCCAGCCCATAACTTTTGCTTGCCGCCCCTTCCTGTACACTGTGCATGAAAGCAATAGTGTCGCCATGCTCAACGGCATCCAGATGAATATTGACGACACCTTCCAGTTTTTCAGGTAGCGTTGTCAGCTCGAAATAGTGAGTCGCAAACAACGTCATCGCCTTGATGCGGTTAGCCAGACTTTCGGCGCAGGCCCAAGCCAGGGACAAGCCATCATAAGTCGATGTACCGCGGCCTATTTCATCCATCAAGACTAAGCTGTATTCGGTGGCGTTATGCAGAATATTGGCTGTTTCGGTCATTTCCACCATAAACGTGGAACGCCCTGATGCCAGATCATCGGAAGCCCCTACACGGGTGAAGATGCGATCTACAGGGCCAATGATCGCTTTTTCGGCAGGAACAAAGCTCCCAATATAGGCCAGCAGTGTAATCAAGGCAGCCTGACGCATATAGGTACTTTTACCTCCCATATTCGGCCCCGTGATGATCAGCAAACGGCGTTGTGATGAGAGCGTTAATGGGTTAGAAATAAACGGCTCACTCAATACTTGCTCCACCACCGGATGGCGACCGCCAGTGATTTGAATGCCGACTTTATCTGTCAGTATCGGACAGGTGTAATTCAGCGTTTCAGCACGTTCAGCAAGATTCGCCAGAACATCTAGCTCTGCCAGCGCTTCGGCACTGATTTGCAATTCAGCCAGATGGGGCAGCAATGCATCGAACAATTCTTCATACAAAGCCTTCTCGATGGCGAGCGCTTTGCCTTTGGAAGTCAGAACCTTATCTTCATATTCCTTTAATTCAGGAATGATATAGCGTTCCGCGTTTTTCAGCGTCTGACGGCGAACATAATGGATCGGCACTAAATGGCTTTGCCCACGGCTGACCTGAATATAGTAACCATGCACTGCATTGAAACCCACTTTCAGGGTATCAAGGCCGAGCTTCTCACGTTCACGGATCTCCAGCCGATCCAGATAATCACTGGCACCATCAGCCAATGCCCGCCACTCATCCAGTTCAGCATTATAGCCAGTGGCAATCACGCCACCGTCACGTACCAAAACAGGAGGCGTTTCGACAATCGCATGTTCCAACAGTGCCTGCAATTCATCAAAATGACCGACGCGCTGCTGTAGCGCCTGAATATAAGGAAAGTCGGAAGATGCCATGATCTGATGAATATCTGGCAATTGCTGGAAAGCGTGGCGCATTTTGGCCAGATCACGGGGACGGGCAGAACGAAGAGCAAGACGGGCAAGCACACGCTCTAAATCACCGACCTGACGTAAAAACGGCTGTAATTCATAGCCGATCTCCTGTAATGCGGAAATGGCTTGCTGACGATTTTCCAGCACGTCCTTATTGCGGATGGGTGTATGCAGCCAGCGTTTTAGCATACGGCTACCCATCGGTGTCACACACTGATCGAGTACCGAAGCTAATGTATTTTCAGTGCCGCCGGACAGATTTTGCGTCAATTCGAGATTGCGGCGGGTTGCGGCATCCATAATGACCGTTTCCTGCTGACGCTCCATCGTAATGTTGCGGATATGAGGCAGGGCGGTGCGTTGGGTGTCTTTGACATATTGCAGCAAACAGCCTGCTGCACGCAGGGCGAGTGTCGCTTTTTCCACGCCGAAGCCAATCAGATCGCGGGTGCTAAATTGCAAATTCAGTTGCTGTCTTGCTGTATCCAGCTCAAATTCCCACATCGGGCGACGACGCAGGCCATGACAGCGCTCAATCAGTGCCATATGCCCAAACGTTTCAGGATAGAGCAATTCCGCGGGGCGGGTACGTTGCAATTCTGCGGCAATGGTATCTTCATCGGCCATTTCGGAAACACGGAAGCGACCGGAAGTAATATCCAGCGTAGCGTAACCAAAACCTTGATTATCATGCCAGATAGCCGCCAGAAGATTATCCTGCCGCTCTTGTAGCAAGGCTTCATCAGTCACCGTGCCGGGTGTCACAATACGCACAACTTTGCGTTCAACAGGGCCTTTACTGCTTGCCGGATCACCAATTTGTTCACAGAGCGCTGCGGATTCACCGAGCTGTACCAGTTTTGCCAAATAGTTTTCAATCGCGTGATAAGGAACGCCCGCCATAGGAATGGGCTGACCTGCCGATTGTCCGCGTTTGGTTAGAGAAATATCCAGTAACTTCGCAGCCTTTTTGGCATCGTCATAGAACAACTCATAAAAATCCCCCATCCGATAAAGCAGCAGAATATCCGGGTGCTGTGCTTTCAGGCGCAGATACTGCTGCATCATGGGAGTATGGCTATCTAGATCCTTTGCTGGCGATTCTTTCATATTGACTTGATTCAATTTTATTATTCCTGTTGACTCAGTTGGGCCATCGACGCTCAGTCAACCCATCTAAATGACAAAACCTAAATATAATCAGCTAAGGATGGAACGTTAATGAACCTCATCCCGGGCGAAAACGCTATCTTATCACTGATAATCTGTGTGATTCATCTGTGGATTCGATTAGGAAGATTTGGGGGTTAGGTTAGCAGGATTACTCGCAGGAATGTATCAGATTTTTTCACTCTTCAGCAGGATTGCGAATCGGCTCGATTTAACCCATTCATATGAAGTTATGCTTTTAAACTCAATTTATTGGTATTTGATATTGGCTATCATCAGCGCTCACCTAAAAATAACTAAATTTCAGCAAAATACAACGAATGAATACATCTTTATTTTCCAATATAATCGCTTGCGTTTGGGTCTATCCCTATTATCAGTAAGTATATCGAGCCTTTGGCGATGGGTTTAATGCTCGGCGCAGGGCGTACATTTAGAACGAATCTGCTCGTGAAGTTTTAAATCAAACTAGTTTGAGATGTTGATTGCCAGACCTTCCCGAAGGCGTGAGGAAGAGATAGTCCAGCGAACTGCCGCACTGGCTGCACATCGGCTGTTAATGACAGGGCTAGTTGGTCTGCCGGGGCAATTACGTCAGGGAGATGTAGGAATTTATCGAGAAAACCAGCTAATCCATATGGCTCCACCAGCTAATCAAGTTTCTCGATTAGTGGATGACTTGCTGACATGGTTGAAACAAACGGATATTCATCCATTGATTGCCAGCTCAATCTTCCATTATGAATTTGTATTTATTCATCCATTTGCTGACGGCAATGGTCGCATGGGGCGTTTGTGGCAAATATTGATTTTGAGTAAATGGCGCCCTGAACTGGCGTGGTTGCCAGTAGAAACAGTAATTCACCATCAACAACAGGCGTATTATCAAGTCTTCAGAGAATGTGATCGTACTGGCGACTGCACGCTATTTATCGACTTTATGCTGGAAAAACTATCCGAAGCGCTTAGAGAATGTCTTGATACTCAAAAACAGAACTCTGTCGCGATGTCGGTACAAATGTCGGTAGAAAATTTACGTCGACTCAGTGCCACTTCGCAAAAAATCTTATCTGTTATTGTTGCTCGTCCTGTAATCACCATAACTCAATTGGCTGATGAATTGAGCGTAAGCCGTCGCACAATAGAGCGTAATATCAAAATGTTACATGATGCAGAGCGTTTGATACGCATTGGTGCCAAGAAAGGGGGGCTATTGGCGGATTGGATAGCCTCTCATTAGAATAGCGATAAATAACGATCTCTTGACCAACGATAATATGAAGCCAGCAAATTATTCACTTCTTCCACATTGAATTTTTCAGGGGAAAAAGTGTTGTCGGGGGAAATTTCAGATTCGCCATTAACCCATTTAAACATTTGCTGATAATCTTCATGTGTTGGATCCTTTAGGATCTGAAGCAGATCCATATAGCCATATATGCCACCGCAATCTTCTGGTGGACAGGCTCGTTGACCTTCAAGACAGAAAATAGGCATAGGGAGTTCTTCGGGAGAATAGTTACTGTTTTCAAGTATGACTTCATGTTCCCAACTGTCACCAAAATCATAAAGGTAATTGAATTTACCGCCTTTTCTTTTGATTAACGAATCGAGCTTAACTTTGCCTTCTTCTTGACCGTCTTCGGGCTCTTCTGGCATTTCAGTGAATCGTTTGGCACTAAAGGCAAATACATGTAAGTGGCTGTCATCCCAACCCATTACGACTTGTATCACATCGTGCAGTCGATCCAATGAAATATTGGATGGAACCACAAAACGACGCCATATGCTTGGATTAGTCTCTATAAGTGTAATTTTCAACAGATAGAACTTTTCCATTTATCACCCTTCTGAGTTGATGAATTGACCGGATAATCAGAATAATATTTATGTATTTCGTTTACGTATTTTCAATCACAGTATGGTGTGATCCTGGTTATAATACGAACTATTTTTATGTGCATAAAACTATTCCGTTACCATCCACTTGATTTTACATATATTTTTTCTTTCCATTTAGATATTTGTGACAAACTTTTAGGCGCGACATAAACGATTTCTTTACCATCTTTATGTGTTTGCAATAAACCTAATTTTTCTAGTCGCTTGAGATCATTACGCGCTGTATTGTCTGAAACGCCCATTCTGCTGCGAATTTCTGCAACAGTGAAAATATTTCCCGGTCTGGCAAAAGCAATATTCAGCAATGCGCGCTGTCTGGCATTCAATTCCGAAATAATGTTTGATTCGTAAAGGAATGATTCCATTTCAGCCTGAGTTTTTATAATAATTTTTATGTAACTAAGGTATTCTTCAACAGCTCGCCCAACAATCTGGCACTGATAATCAACAAAATAAGTGAGATCAAATTGATCAGTTTCTGTATAGCAATATGCTTTTGCATAAGCCGTTGAGGAGTTTTTCAGTAGTTTACTGATGGAGATATATTTAAATGCAGTATAACCACAGCGTAGCATGTACCAGTAAAATAGCGCCCTTGCTGTCCTGCCATTTCCATCATTAAAAGGGTGAATAAAACCCATCATAAAATGCAGCACAATGGCCTTTATTAATGGGTGCAAATAATCAACGCCAGACTGACGTTCATGAAGTGTATTTGCCCAAAGACAGAGTTCGTCGATTCTCTGTTCTATTTCTTTGTAGGAAGGTGGTGTATGTATAATTTCACCATCGACTCCTGAGACAACAACGTCATTGGATGTGCGAAACTGTGCAGGTTTATATTTATCGTCGTTAATTCCCTCAACGGCAACAGCATGAAGTTCTTTGATAAAAGCGGGGGTGAGTTCATTGTTGCAGTGCTCTGTAACATAAGCCATCATCCGATGATTACCCATAATCATCCGCTCACTTTCGTCTCTGGGAGGACGTTGGATCTTGAGCATTTCTAAAGCAACTTGGCTGGTTGTAGCGGCACCTTCCAATTGGCTTGATGAAATTGATTCCTCAGCAATTAATTCATCGAATAAATACTGCGAGGCATTGAGTGGCTCCAACAGTTCAGCTTGTCCGGCTGATGAAGTCAATCGGTCTATCGTAGAACAAGTTTGTTTAATTATTGATGTGGTGAAAAGTTTGGCCGGTTGATCTGTGTTATCACCTGTCAGCGACAGTTGTTGGATATTTTTATTGCGCAAAAAACGGACTATTGACCAGTAAGCAATGGGTTCTGTTCCGGCAGGTAATCGATGACGTAACTTATCCCAAGGAAGATAGCGACCTTCATCGTCAATGGCTTTTGTGATGGAGATATTGGCAAAAAAGGTAGATGGTGCCATTTCTGCGATATTTATGAGAGTGGGGGGACGCTTAATTTTCATCTTTCACCGCAAAATTAGAGAAATTTGAGGTAAATGTTGGCTTGAGTTGTTCACTAATGCAAGTGCATTATTAAAAAGGAACCTACATAGCTTGAATTAAGAGAAAAACACATGACAAGAAGCAACGGAATACTGATAAAAGATGCAGACGAAATAAAGAAAATGGAAATAGCGGGGCGCTTGACGGGGCAGGTACTTGAAGCGGTTCGTTCGATTATTGTGCCGGGTATAACGACCCTTGAAATTGATGCATTTTGCCATGATTACATTATCAATACCCTTGATGCAATACCGGGTAGTCTGGGGCAATATGGCTTTCCCTATACGGTCAATACTTCAGTGAATCACGTTGTTTGTCATGGCTGGCCTTCTGAAAAGAAACTGAAAAATGGGGATATTGTTAACGTCGATGTGACCGTCAAAAAAGAGGAATATTATGGCGATAGCAGTATTACATTTTGTGTCGGTGACGTGCCATCCCATGCCAAACGTTTGGTTGATGTGACTCAGGAATGCTTATATAAGGCGATTAAGCTTGTTAAGCCGGGGATTACGTTGGGAGATATCGGTTATACGATACAGCAGCATGCTGAAGCGAATAATTACACCGTGGTGCGCGAATATTGTGGGCATGGCATTGGTCGCACTATGCACGAGGAGCCACAAGTCCTGCATTATGGTAAGGCGGGTGAAGGTATAACATTGGAAGAGGGCATGACTTTCACGATTGAGCCTATGATTAACCAAGGTAAAAAGGACGTTAAGCTACATAAAGATGGCTGGACAGTAACGACCAAAGATCGTCGTCTATCGGCTCAGTTTGAGCATACGATCTTGGTTACCCGTGATGGTTTTAAAGTGTTGACTCTGCGGAATGAAGAACGCGAGGCTTTTGAACGTTATCTGTCAATGACTCAATAACCCGTATTCTATTGCATGATAGTTAACCCAATGCTGTGTTACACAGTGTTGGGGTAAATAGTATTGGGTTAACTAGTATTGGGTTACCTTTTGTCGTTAAGATAAAATTGCCTTTGTGAAATCAGTTGGGTTATTGATTAGTGACTTCGGAGAAACTTACGATCATCCTCACATTCGGTTAAAATCTATCTATGCTGGAAATTGGGTCAATATTCATTGTTTGGATTTTATTCAAAATACGGTTCTATAACATTATAGGGTGACTATGTCTTTTATTTATAAAAATAAGAATTTCCCTTGTTTTATCGCTCTTTTTTTTCTTATTTTTCTGACGCATAAATGCTTAGGTTATCAATTAAAGCTGATATATGTCTTCAGTGCCTTTGCATTATTTTTATTTGTAGCTGCTGTCAGTAAACGAATATATATCTTGTTGATTGCCTTCTTTTCCCTTGTGGGAATGGCTTACACCCCAATCGGCCTCAATTATGGTTATCCAGATGTCAACGCAGTGGGATCATTAATCTATACAAATCAAAATGAAACACTGGAATATATCAGTGGGCTTCCGGTTTTAACTTACTTAACCGCCATAGCCATTTTTGTTCTGATGATGTTTGCATTTAAATTAAATGTCACCGTATCAAGTAAAGGCAAAAAATGGTTATTCGCCTTATTCTTCATTTCTACTTTCTGGTCGCCAGCCAAAGGGTATATTAAATCGGGTTTTGAAGATAGCTCAGAACTTTTGAATACCAGTTTGCCTGAAGTCCGCTTCTTCAATGATGCTTATCAGAGCTACATGAAAGTGATGTCCGAAAATAGCCGGTTCGCCAAGATTATCAAATATCAGGATGACTGGCAGCCAGTTATCAAAGAAGAACAATACGACACATACATTATGGTAATTGGTGAAAGTGTCCGAAAAGATTTTCTGAATGCTTATGGTTTCCCGGATAAAAATACCCCTTGGTTGGACAAAGCAAATGCAACAGTATTAACCAACTATATTTCTGCGGCACCATCAACACAGCTATCGCTGACGAACTCTCTGGCTATCCATGAGGCAAATGAAATTCAATTGAATAACAGCATCGTTTCATTAGCGAAAAAGGCAGGATTTGAAACTTATTGGCTTTCTAATCAAGGTATGAAAGGAGGGTTTGATTCTCCAGTGGCACTGATCGGACAGCAAGCCAAGCATCATACTTTTTTGAAGGAAGGTGGCTCAGATGATCGCAGTTATATGCCAGATGAAAATTTATTGCCTTATATTCGCAAGGCGTTGGTGAAGGAGAAACAGAAGAAATTGGTTGTTATTCACTTAATGGGATCGCATCCACAGCCTTGTGCCAGAACCAATGAGCAGTACAGCGCCTATTTTCATTCCAAAAATATCTCATGTTATGCCCAGAGTATCCATAATACGGATAGCCTGCTGGCTGAAATTGCAAATATGGCCAATCAAAACCAATTGCATTGGACGATGCTCTATTTTGCGGATCATGGATTGTCATTTGTGAATAAAAACATGGATAACGAAAATCTGACCCATAACGACAGTCATAAACAGAACTATCAAGTTCCCTTTATCATCACCGGTTACGATTATTCTACCAAAAACATTTCCATCGGAAGCACTTCCATCGAAAGCACTTCTACCCAAAATGCGGCTCAAAATCAGGCTGGCAAAAATAAAATCAATGCTCAACGCAGCGGTTTGCACCTTTTATCCATGTTATCTACATGGTTGGGAGTTGAGGAGCCCCGCTTGGTATCTGAATGTGATTGGTTTTCCAACCAAGAATGCCAGAACCAACATACTGTGATTTCATTTAGTGGCGAATATAAGGATTTTAATCACTTGGGGGAAGATGCCATTAATTTCGGTTTGTGAACAGTGAATTATCTCACAAAATTTAACTCATGCTCGCTATGTGAGAACCACTGATTGGGGGATTCTGACCGCTTAATGTGGTATTCAACCGCTGGCTCAGATCCTTCCAATATTACAAGGGGAAGTTTTATATCATAGTGCAGTGTGGCGAGGAGTATATACCGTTCATGGGTATTGCTTCCTTCCGGCTATCAGAGAGTCGGTTTATGGAAAAGGAAGCCAAAAATTAAATAGTGACTTGCTGTTCGTCTTACCTTGAAAGGAAGTTTTATGAACAATAATAAATTGTTAAAACATATCCCCTGGATGATATTGGGGATAATTGGCGCCTTTTGCCTTGGGGTTGTTGCGCTGCGTCGGGGAGAACACGTTAGTGCCTTATGGATCATTGTCGCTTCCGTAGCGGTTTATCTGGTTGCTTATCGGTATTACAGCCTTTATATCGCGGCCAAGGTGATGAAGCTGGATGCCACGCGGGCAACGCCTGCGGTCGTCAATAATGATGGATTGAACTATGTTCCTACCAACAAAAATGTTTTGTTTGGTCATCACTTTGCGGCTATTGCCGGAGCGGGGCCATTGGTAGGGCCAGTATTGGCAGCACAAGTGGGGTATTTGCCGGGAACATTGTGGTTATTGGCTGGGGTAGTACTCGCCGGGGCGGTACAGGACTTTATGGTGCTGTTTATCTCCTCCCGCCGCAATGGGGCATCACTGGGTGAGATCGTCAAAGAAGAAATGGGACGAGTGCCGGGTACAATAGCTCTGTTTGGCTGTTTCTTAATCATGATTATCATCCTGGCAGTACTGGCCTTGATTGTCGTGAAAGCACTGGCAGAAAGTCCGTGGGGCGTATTTACGGTTTGCTCGACTGTGCCAATTGCGCTTTTCATGGGGATTTACATGCGATATATCCGTCCGGGGCGTGTTGGTGAAGTCTCTGTGATGGGTGTTCTCATGCTGATTGCTGCCATTTGGTTTGGTGGTATTGTTGCGGCAGACCCTTACTGGGGGCCGGCGCTGACTTTCAAAGATACCACCATCACTTATGCGCTGATTGGTTATGCGTTTGTTTCTGCACTGTTGCCAGTTTGGCTGATTTTGGCGCCGCGTGACTATCTGGCGACTTTCCTGAAAATTGGGGTGATTGTTGGTCTTGCGATTGGGATCGTTATCCTGAATCCTGAGCTGAAAATGCCAGCCGTAACACAATACATTGATGGTACAGGGCCAGTTTGGAAAGGAACACTGTTCCCATTCCTGTTCATTACTATCGCCTGTGGTGCGGTATCTGGTTTCCATGCGCTGATCGCTTCGGGGACTACGCCTAAATTGCTGGCAAATGAAAAAGATGCACGCTTCATTGGTTATGGTGCGATGTTGATGGAATCATTTGTGGCGATCATGGCCTTGGTTGCTGCATCCATCATTGAGCCGGGCCTGTACTTTGCCATGAATACACCTCCCGCAGCGTTGGGCATTACCATGCCTGATTTGCATAACTTGGGCACGGCAGATGCACCAATAATCATGGACTCCTTGAAGGAAGTGACAACTCACGCGGCAGCGACCGTAAGCTCTTGGGGCTTTGTCATTTCGCCAGATCAAATTTTGCAAACGGCAAAAGACATTGGTGAGCCATCCATCCTGAACCGTGCAGGAGGAGCGCCAACCTTGGCGGTTGGTATTGCACACGTATTCCACCAGATCATGCCTGCGGCGAATATGGGTTTCTGGTATCACTTCGGTATTCTGTTTGAAGCACTGTTTATTCTGACGGCGCTGGATGCAGGTACACGTTCTGGCCGTTTCATGTTACAAGATCTCTTGGGCAACTTTGTTCCATTCCTGAAAAAGACTGATTCCCTGATTGCCGGTATTGTCGGTACAGCGGGTTGTGTGGGGTTATGGGGTTATCTGTTGTATCAAGGCGTGGTGGATCCATTGGGCGGTGTTAAGAGCTTGTGGCCGTTGTTTGGTATCTCTAACCAGATGCTGGCAGCCGTTGCGCTGGTACTGGGTACTGTCGTGCTGATCAAGATGAAACGTACCAAATATATTTGGGTAACGGTTATTCCTGCGGTTTGGTTGCTGATTTGTACGACATGGGCGCTGGGGCTGAAATTATTCAGCGATGACCCACGTCTTGAAGGTTTCTTCTTCCTCGCGAAAGAGTATAAGCAGCGGATTGCTGAAGGTGGTGCAGAATTGACTGCCCAGCAAATCAGTAACATGAATCACATTGTTGTGAACAACTATACCAATGCGGGTTTAAGTATTTTGTTCCTCGTGGTGGTGTATAGCATCATTATCTATGGCATCAAAACTGCGACAAAAGCGAGCAAAAATCCAGAGCGTACCGATAACGAAACGCCTTATGTACCGGTTCCAGAAGGTGGGGTAAAAGTTTCCTCTACGCACTGATGAGAGACTTAGGTTGATACAAGTCATTCTGCATCAGTAATAGCTATCCCCACATAATCGGTTTTGTATTATGTGGGGTATTTTTTTGGAGAATAATTATGTTTGGCAATCTTGGCCGGGCGGGCAAATATTTGGGGCAGGCTGCCCGCATGTTGGTGGGCGTTCCTGACTATGACACATATGTACAGCACATGAAGGAAAATCATCCGGATAAACCTTACATGACCTATGAGGAGTTTTTCCGTGAACGCCAGAATGCCCGCTATGGTGGCGATGGCAAAGGCGGCATGCGCTGTTGTTAGTAAAAAGCATAATGTTGTGAATGGAAAGAAAAAACGACGAGTCAGTGGACATTATTTAGCAGTAATTAGCCAGCGGGAAACGAAAATGCAACCAATATCAGTCACGATCCTGACAGGTTTTTTGGGATCAGGCAAAACGACGCTGCTGCGTCATATCCTCAATGCCAATCATGGTTATAAAATCGCCGTTATCGAAAACGAATTGGGTGAAGTCCCGATTGATAATGAGTTGATTGGCGATCGTGCCACTCAGATTAAGACATTAAGCAACGGATGTATCTGTTGTAGCCGTTCGAGTGAACTGGAAGCAACTCTGCTGGATTTATTGGACAGCATGGATAAAGGACAGATCTATTTTGACCGCTTGATTATTGAGTGTACTGGCATGGCTGATCCCGGCCCGATTACGCAGACTTTTTTTTCCCATGACGTCCTGTGCCAGCGTTTTTTGCTGGATGGTATTATTACGCTGGTGGATGCAGCCCATGCAGATCAACAGTTGGATCGCTTCTCCATTGCACAGGCGCAGGTGGGGTATGCGGATAGGATTCTCCTGACGAAAACCGATATTGCTCCAACTTATGATGCCTTAATTGAACGTTTGCAGCGAATCAATGCCAGGGCCCCTGTCCATAAAGTCATTCAAGGCGAAGCAGATTTAAGCGCGCTGTTCGATATTGAAGGTTTTATGTTGAATGACAAACTGGCGGTTTCGGCACCCGTGTTCCGGTTTGCGCCAAAGCAACAAAACGCCATCCAGTCGATTGTCGTTAACTTTTCGCATTCGGTTGAACTTTCGGGAATTTCTAACTTAATGGAAGAGTTGTTACTGAGTTTCGCGGACAATCTGCTGCGTTACAAAGGCATTCTTGCCATTAAAGATGAGCCGCGCCGATTACTGTTTCAGGGAGTACAGCGTCTATATAGTGCAGATTGGGACAGAGAATGGCGTGATGATGAGGCACGTGAAAGTGTACTGGTTTTTATTGGTATGGATCTGCCAGAACAGAAAATCCGCGAAAAATTTGCAGAATTGTTTATCGAATAATTGTCTATCAAATAAAGGATTATGGTATTTAAATCGGTTGTTTTTTATTCCTTATTGAGCAGTGAAATAGTCTGGATAAATTCGCTGCTCGTGTTTAAATGGAAACTTATTTTATATATTTTACCTTTTAGGCCTAATTTTATATAAAAATTGAATCAATATATTAACAAATAAAAAACAATAAAAATATAACCTATTCATAAACTGAATTTATCATATGTATATAATAATAACTTATTTAGGTTATGGCAGAATTGTTTTTTATCCATCGGCAATCTCCACAAATCAGTCAGTGGAGATTGTTGCAATAAAGGATCATGTTAGTGAAAACAGCAAAGAAAAATAAAACGTTTATTTAGATGGAGTTTCCCAAATGCTGGAAAAACGTTTCACATTACTGGCGGTGTAAATCACGGTGTGTGAAATGTTACGATGCCCAAGGTAATCCTGAATCAGACGTGTATCACGGCCAAGATCGGCTAATGCATAGCCGCAGGCATGCCTTAACATATGGGGATGTGGAGAAACACTGACTGATGCTTGCTTCCCATAACGTTTCAATAACCCATAAACTTGCTGCCGTGAAACTGCCCCAGATTTTTGGGAGAGAAATACCCACGGTGAATCGGCTTCCCGCCATTTCTGGCGAATATTGAGCCATTTCTTCAATGCTTCAATTTCCTCAGGAATCAAAGGATGTGTGGTTGAAAGCCCGCCTTTTAACCGCCTGATATGAATAATTGCTGAATTTAGATCGAGATCAGATAAACATAAATTACACAACTCACTTACCCTAAACCCGTGAATAAAACACATCAATAGCATGCAGTAATCCCGTTCTGCGTGACGTCCTTGTTTTGTTTCTGCCAAAATTGCGTCTATTTCGTATCGGGTTAAAAATTTACGTTGCTTCATGAAATTATCATTCCTATGACATCAAATAGATTAATTGTGAATAGCAAGGTATTTAAGCCAATCGAATACAACAAGCCATCAGTGTTTTTTGGACATGATTGGCAAAATACCAGATTAATTTAATTGGAATACTGCAAATAAAAAAAATTTGCTGCTTCTGTTCGTCTTATTTTTAATAAAAATATTAATTGAAATCGTATAAATACGTGTTATGTAATCCTGATGTACAGAATGGGACAATTATAAATAGAATTCCATACAAAAAAGCGACTCTATTGGATTTTACAACTAATCATTTATCTTGATTTTGTTTTTAGTTTTTTATTCTTATAAAGTTCTCTTTGAGTGTATTGATTTTGTATTTTTACTGCATTTAGCGGAAAAAGTAAATGATTTATCTAAGTTGTTTATATAATGCATCATTTTTGATTAAAATTTACACTTCTGATGCGATACTTGGTGTAATATTTCGTATTGTTTTTTAATATTGAATTTTTATTCTGTTTTATTGATGAAAATTGATAATCAAAGAGAGGATTTTGGGTAATTAAGGGAAGACATTTAGAGTTAAGGTAAAGTGGAGTGTAGATATCAAGTGAAATTGATATCATAAGTTATTATTTCTTATGTGTATTATTGTGTTTAAGATTTAAGAAGGTAATTATTTTTTATTCGGTTTATAAAATTTAATTAAATAGATATTCTCTATGATTAATTAAATATAGTTTCATCATTGTAATGATTATTTACTGAATGAAGTATCAGGAAATATAACTTGATTGAGGCCAAAAAACCTGCAAAAAGAAAGTTTTTTGACCTTATCAAATTATTCAGGCAAAACTTGCCTTGTGAGCCATAATTTCGATGATTTGTATATCAGTTTGTTGCATCGTGTGACGGGCAAGTGAACATAGATTTGCGATGGGCTGGCCTATGTCATTGGAAATAATGCCGTCACTGCCATGACAACGACAGGCATGGTCGCCGCAATCCCTTGATTACCTGAACCTGAGTTACTATGACCAGCAAACAGCCCCTCCCATACGGGCATCATTCAACCGTGCGTGTTGTTTCTGACTCATATAAGCAAACCTTAATGACAAAACTGATCGTAATCGGCCATCTCACACATTAACTTTTTCACACGTTAACCTTTTCACATATGGACTTTCCCCTATCAGGAAAAGGCCAGAAAAGGGGAAACACATAATAAGATCCCGGTAAAGATGATCAAGATAAGCGATGCCCCTTTGTGGTGGTGCAGGCTGGGGATTTTGTAGACCAGATAAGAGGGGATTAGGCAGCCAACGATGCCAAATATTGGGCTACAGATGGAAGTGAAGCTCAATACAGGTGCATTCAGGATAATGGCGCTCCATGCCAACAAAATGGCAAAAACCATGATGCCTTTTTGAACCCATTTTTCGTTGATCTTTTCGACAGGCATTAGGCGACTAAGTACATTCATGGCAATTCCCTGACTAGCTTCGCGGAATCCGAGATAAACACCAAAGAAAGCGGTCATCACTGCAAAGATATTGAGCATGACACTGACGACAATGACCCAGCCACCGGGAAAGAACTGCGCAGCAATTGCCAGTGCAGAAATATTTTGTTCATAGGCTTTGGCGGCTTCATTGTGTCCCATTGCTAGTGTAAAAGAGATGGCATAGAAAAATACCGTACAAAACAAGACACCAAAGGCTATATTCATGGCTCTCAATGCCTTGTGGCGGGCAACTTCACGGTTTTGCTCACGGCTGCGGTAAGAAATCACCATCGGACTTAGTGTTTGGATAAATAGGATAGAGGTGAGCGTAAAAGGTAACGTGATGATAGATTTTTTGATTAACAGACCGAGGGGAGGCAATGCCCCGATATTGTACAGATGCCACATACCAATCATGGAAATCCCCAATGCCGCGACAACAAACAATTTTGTCATCACCATCAGGCTGGATACCTTAAACAGCAATTGCTCACCACGGGAGGAGATGGCGACCAGAATACAGATTAACACCAGCCCATAAAGTGGATTTTTTGACATTAATTCATCGGTGACGCCAAACGTTTGCAGGTAAGAAGCACTATCATTAGTTATGGCAGTGGAATAAACAAACATCCAGATCACCAGCATAATAAAGTAGAGTGTCCCCAATAAAATGCCCCAATTTTTACCGAGATATCCACTGATTACACTAGGATAGTCTTTGCATTCTGGTGATTCTGCGAGAGTGTTGATGAAGAGCCGCTGAAAAAGATACATGGCGGGATAGCCAATAATGGAAGAGAGTAGAAAAACCCACAATCCCATCAATCCGACCTGAACAGGCAGGAAAACAATTCCCGCTCCGATTGCCATGCCAATACTCATGATGACCCAACCCGTATCAGCTTGATCGAATTTTATCGCCTTTTTCCATTCAGCTTCCGCCATATTGGCGCGTTTAGCCGCCAAAGATAAGTGGGGCGTGACATCATGGTTTTTTGTTGCTGTTTTCATAATAGATCTCGTTTACATCTTTGGTGTTGTAATAGGTATTGAACAGATACAGGGAAAAACGCATCATGTAAGCACTTAGTAACTACTCTTTTAGTAAGAGAATTATCGTGTGCTGATCGTAAATGATTTCAAGGAGAAAAAATTTCCCTAAACATTCCATCTGATACGACTTTTGAGAGAACAACGTCTTCATAAAGAAGAAATCGCTATTTATTGTTTTCAATGAGAAATCGCAAAGGGAAACTGTGCAAAAAAGAAAGTTGAAGTAATTGTATCATGCTGATAAATAACATTATTTTTTCTTAATGCGTAGGTATTATGAGTGTTTGTGATATTAACAATTGAAACAACTAGAGAGAAAAGTTGTGTGCTTTATCACGCTTGTATCTGTTCAAAACACCTTGTCAGTATTAAATCCTTTTTATTGTTAATATTATGATGTAGTTCAGCATGTTAATCTAGAATTTTTTATGAGTGGAAAATTGCGCAATGCATAGGTTTCATCTCACGTATAGATTGGAAATGGGGCACATGCTATCAATAAGCTCCCTATTTCTATGGTTTTTGTTGTTGGCAGAGGTTTTTAATGCCTTAGAGTAGGTATCTGTATTTTTAAGATAATGGGATTGAAAGTTTATTTATCTATGAGATGCCTATTTTTATCGATTATTTTTAATGTAATATGTTTTTTTAATGCTAAAAACCGATAAAGCAATACGATCCATAAAGTAGAATTATTAACGATTAATTGCTGTATCGTTATGAATCTGTAATGGATATAGATTGTGACTTGTGTAATATTTCCTTGCCAGATTGGGAATTATCTTATAATCCAGTAGTGATTATAAAAGATCATTTTGGTTAATGTGGCTAATGAAATGTGTTTTTATTTTTTATTGTCATAGACTCTATCTTTAGTGAAATTTATTCATCCATCCGATAATCCCTCAATGAATAACTGGAATTAATAGCGAATAATTAATCCGTTTCTGAACCTTTATCTCTCTGATCTTATGGGAGATGAAGGCAAATAATTCATTCACTAATTGAATGAATGCAGGTGGTCATTTTTCAATTAAATAGACTTTTACTATAACAATATTTATTATTCTGTAGTCTTATGTTATCGGTATCCGCCTGTATGCCCTTTATCTTTCAAGTTACTGCTTTGCTGGCAGCAACTTGAAATCTATTGGGTAGATAAGAAATCGGATAGGTTTATTTGATCATTCATTCAGGAAAACATAATAATGAAAAGCAAATTTACGTTAGCCTCGCTTTGCCTGGCTTCCCTCGTGTTGGCTGGGTGTGCGACAGAATCTTCGTCAACACTTCCAGTACAAAAAGTCTCTTCTTATAACACCACCTATGCCGGAATTCTCAGTCCAATCGCCGTGGGTAAATTCGAAAACCGTTCAAGCTACCAGAATGGCATTTTCTCTGACGGCATTGACCGTTTAGGAAACCAATCAAAAACGATCCTCGTGACTCACTTACAACAAACTGGTCGTTTTAACGTATTGGAACGTACTAATCTGGCTGAATTGAAAGCAGAAGCGGGTTTACAGGGCAAGGCCCAGAAACTAAAAGGGGCTAATTACGTTATTACGGGTTCCGTGACCGAATTTGGTCGCAAAGAAGTGGGCGATCATCAATTATGGGGCATTTTAGGACGCGGTAAATCACAGGTTGCTTATGCAAAAGTGATGTTGAACGTCGTGAATGTTGAAACTTCCGAAGTCGTTTTCTCATCCGCAGGTGCAGGGGAATATAAACTGTCTAGCCGTGAGATCATTGGGTTTGGTGGTACTTCCAGCTATGACTCTACCCTGAATGGTAAGGTATTGGATCTGGCGATCCGTGAAGCGATCAATGATCTGGTAGCTGGCATTGAAAATGGTGCATGGAAACCAACGAACTAATTATATAGGGAAGCACGTTGCATGTTTTTGATGAAAAAGACGGGGATGTTGTTGGGGGTATTATTATTGGTGGGATGTGCAAAAGCACCTAAAACCATGTATGTATGGAATGATTATCAACCAACCCTTTATCAGTATTACCAGCAGGATAAAACGGGGCCACAGGAACAGCTTCAGGCATTGCAAAAAGTTATCGAACAAGCCAAGGCCAAAGATAAATCTGTTCCACCTGGATTACATGCGCAAATGGGATTGCTTTACAGCAAAACCGGCAATATTGAGGACGCTTTCCAGCAGTTTGAAATAGAGAAAAGACTATTTCCTGAGTCAGCACTTTATATGGATTTTCTGTTAAGCAAGAATAAGGGAGCGAAATAATGAACCGCTTTTTGGGGGTGATCAGTGCCTTATTATTGCTGGTACTGACAGGATGTGTCAAACATAAACCGTATGACTATTCGGCGCTAAGGGAAAGTAAACCTAAATCTATTTTGGTTCTACCCGCCGTGAATAAATCAGTGGAAGTACAGGCTTCTGGCAGTTTGCTGTCTCAGGTGGCCTATCCGCTGGCGGAATCCGGTTATTATGTCTATCCCGTAGCGGTAGTTGAAGAGACATTCCGCCAAAATGGGATGACTGAAGCGCAGGATATCCACAATATCAGCTACAAAAAATTGTATGACATTTTTGGTGCAGATTCCGCTCTCTATCTGAACATCACGCAGTACGGTACGCAATACCAAATCATAAACAGTGAGACTCGCGTCAGTGCAACAGCTCGTCTGGTGGATTTGCGCACGGGTAAACAACTCTGGAATGGTATGGCGACGGCGTCTTCCACAGAAAATAACAATCATTCCAGCGGTGGTTTGGTGGGCATGCTGGTATCGGCTGCCATCTCCCAGATCGCGAATACCGTTATGGACAGAGGCCATGACATTGCCGGCATTACGAGTAATCGTCTGTTAAGTGCAGGTGGATATGGCCGCTTGCTGTATGGGCCGCGTTCGGAGTTCTACGGTAAAGAAAAGTTATAATTTTTGATTGAAGTACAAATGCCGCAGACAGACTTGCGGCATTTTTTTACGTTTATTTTTACTTTTAAATTAGACATCCAATCGCTTGGTTTGCCACCTTTTGGACTTCCAGCGCCAAGCGTTAATGAGTCCGCGAATCCATTCATCGCAGAAGAACCCAATCCAGATCCCCAAAATTCCCATGCCCATGGTAATTCCCAGAAAATAACCGACAGGAATGGAAATACCCCACATGAAAATCAGCGCAGTGTAGAGAGGGAAGCGGGCATCACCGGAAGCACGCAAGGCATTGACCATCACAATATTGAAGGTACGACCCGGTTCCAAAAAGACGGAAAGTAGGAACAGTGGTAGCAGCAGTTCGATGATCTTCCTATCTTCTGTCATGATATCGAGGAGAGGTTCTCTGAAAATCCAGAAGGGCAAGACGACACCTACCGTGACGATAACACCGATCCGCAGGCTTTTGAGTCCTCGGACATAGGCATCCTCGAAGCGTTTTGCTCCAACAAGATGGCCGACCATAATCTCATTACCAATACTGGTGGAGATACCGAACAGCATAATGAACAGGGACAATTGGAAATACAGCGTTTGCGCAGCCAGAGAAGTTTCACCCATCAGGCCGATAAACGCCTGTGCAGTCATATATTGCAGAATCCACACCAGATTTTCACCGGCGGCCGGCAAGCCGATATGCAGAATCTTGTTCAGCATATTCTTTGACCAGTATACGAGCAATTTAGGCTCAAGCTTGATCTTCAAGCCACAGAACAGCAATCCGCAGAGTAAAATAACCGCAACAGTACGGCCAAACACCGTAGACCACGCCACGCCTTCCAGCCCATATTGAGGTAATCCGAAGAAGCCATACAAAACAACCATATTGCCGACAATCGTGAGCAAATTAGCAATCAGCGTGACATACATGGCAGATTTCGACTTGCCATAAACCCGCAGACAGGCAGCCAGAATAATCGAAATGGCTTCGGGTATCAGACAAATGCCGAGAACATGCAAATAAGCGAACCCATCTTCCATCAGATTTTCGGGCAGGTTCATGATATACAGGATCTTATAACCGAAGAAAACCGTGATCAGTGCACAACTGAAACCCAGCACAAAATTAAAGGCAATAGAGATATGAATCGCCTGACTGGCTTTATCGCGTTTTCCAGATCCCAGATATTGTGCAATGACAACACTGCAACCCACGCTAATAAAATTGAAAATAGTAATAAAGAGATCAAAAACATGATTACCCACCCCCATCGCGGCGAGATAAGCAGAAGAAATATGGCTAACCATGTACGTATTGATTAATAACGTCGCCATATGCAGAAAGATATCAATGAAAATCGGCCAGCTTAATGTGAAAAGCGAGCGATCAACAACATCAGACTGATGCATTGTAAAAACCTATTTATTGAAGTGAAATGAAATGAATGGTCTTTTTGCGTATGACATACCCAGAAAGTGTAGGCGATTCTACAGGGTTTGTTGATGAGTTGATAGGCAGAATGGGGGATTTATCCCTCTGGTTTACTGAAAGATTTTGTTGGATAAAAAACTCCTGCGGCTATCACCGCAGGAGTCTGGGGTTGTGGAATTGTTCTCCAAAAGGAGTCGAACAAACATGGTAAGTTTGGTTATTTTATAGTTAGTTTGTTAACTTCAATCTAACCTTGTGTTTCACCTTCCAAAATAAACATCCCAATCGGGTGAATTTCCAGATAATAATCCTCACCCTCTTTCGGTTGCAGTTGTGTGGCATTAACTTGCAATAATAGTGTTTGCCCATTCCAGTCAACCGTCACTTCATATTGCGCCCCCATATACGCGACATGATTGACTTTGCAACGTTGGCTTTCATTTCCTTGCTGACTTAGAGTAATGGCTTCAGGGCGAACACCGACGGTAATGGATTCTTGCGCTATTGTTCTCATCGACCCCGCCCGTAGGCTGAGAGAGGCTTCATCCAGCGATTTATCAATCTGCCCAAGCCCCGCAATACCAGCCAGAATTCCGACAGGAATGAAAGCCAAAAGATAAGCGATTCCCGGTACCGTACCGGGAACGGCAAAATAATGTCCTTGCTGTCCATAATTTGTGGTTTTACTGATTTATGTAAAAATTAATAAATCAATCTTTTGTTATTGTTTTATTTAAGATGGAAATGTCATGAATGACTTCTCAATATTGGCCTTTATTACTTTACTGGCTTAGAGAGATGATTATTTTATCAAGGGGTCTTACTGTATTTACTGATATCAGACATCAATATTGGCATCAGTAATAATCCCATCACAGCAGCTGCAAGCGTCAGTAAGGCAAACATACCCGTCCAATCGTAGTTGTCGATTATCTGACTTAAAGGCCAACCAGCGATTGCCGCACCAAAATAGGCATACAACCCTAGATATCCAGTTACTGTCCCCGCCGCTTTTTTATGGCAATATTCGGTTGCTGCAAGGCCTATCAGCATTTGTGGACCAAATACAAAAAAACCAATACTGAAAATACAGATAGACAATAACACATAATTGTTGAAGGGAATTAACCAGAGAGCGGTAACAGAAAAGAAAAGGCCGAGCGAAAATAGTAAGATTATTGGTGCACGTTGGCTGCGAAATAGCAAATCTGAACCCCATCCAGAACAGAGGGCACCTAACAATCCTCCTAATTCAAACAGTGAAAGAGTGACATTAGAATTAAGTAAGTTGGCACCGTGTTTTTCTGATAACCAAAGATTTCCCCAATCATGTATTGCTACCCTAATAAAGTACACTAGGATATAGGAGCAGCCAAGAAGCCAAATAGTGCGATTGAATAAAATTGTTTCTTGTAGAATCTTCATCATTGGCATCGGTGGAGATAGTTGCTCTTGCCTTAGTTCCATTGGATCTTGTCGCCAGTTTCCAATGCTCGGTAAATTATGCTCCTGCGGTATTCCCAGTAGCCGCTGGCATAACCAGATTCCCAGTATAATGCTAATTAGACCTGGTAGCAGTAGTGCAGCTCGCCAGCTATAGGTTGTTGTGAGGAATACAGATAGTAGTGTCAGAAGAATTCCACTTATATTTATAGATATATTCCAGCATCCCCACCAAAATCCTCGTTCATTGCGGGAATACCAGTGGGTTAGTAGTCGTGCACAAGGAGGCCAGCCCCATCCTTGAAAGAAGCCATTGAGTGTCCAGACAATCAACAAGGCCGTTAGTGATGAACCGAATGTGAAAATGATATTAAGTATACCAGTTATTAATAATCCAGCCCCCATAAACCAACGATAACCCGTATGGTCATGGAAAATCCCCGATACAAATTTTGAACAGCCATAAGCAAGATAAAATAGGCTAGCTATCCAGCCAATATCATCTTTATCTAGCATTAACTCTACTTGCATTTCAGGCATGGCAACATTCAAACTCTTACGTGTTAGTTGAAACGCAGCATAACCAACAATCATTGATATCAACAGGTGGCTTCGCCAATAGCGATAATTCTGAGAAATCTGTTCATTGCTATTGGATTGCATAATAAGTCTCCATAAAAGTGAATAAATGATAATAAAAGTCTTAGGCTATAGTTTTAGTACGTTAGAAATAATTTTTGATGATTTAATACACTCATCTGAATTTATGGGTAAATTAACAATAACGTGAGTTCCTTGTTGAGTACTTAAGCTCCAATTACCACCGAGTACACGAACTCGTTCTTCAATGCCCGTCAAACCAAACCCTGTGTTTTTCTTATCATCTATGATGCCAATTCCATTATCACTGACTTGGAGTTGAATTAGGTTTTCTTTTTGTTTTAATGTGATAGTAATGGTACTAGCGTTAGCATGTTTACTGATATTATTCAGTAGCTCTTGAACAAGTCGATAAAGAGTTAAAGTGATAGTGCTATTCTTCGGCTCTTGTGGAAGTCGATAATCAAACTGGCAAATAATGTTTTGTTCCTCGAAAGCGAATTCATTTACCAGATGGCGAATGGCCTGTTCAAATGACATTTCATCTAAGGCCGGTGGGCGTAGCTCGCGCAGTAGTTGACGAGTAGATTGATGAATTTGTTGAGATAGATATTTGATCTGTTCTGCTGATTTTATTACCAGTGGTGAGTTTGCTGTACGTTTTACCAAGGTAGACTGGATTTGAATCGCAGTGATATTTTGCCCAATTTCATCATGTAATTCTCTGGCAATATTTTTGCGGATATCCTCTTCAATATGTACTAGATTTTGCATCAAGGTATAGCGTGCAACTAATTCTTTTTCCAATCGTGCACGATAGTGATTCAGATTACTTGCTAGCTGTTGCTGGCGACTAATAGCTATACCAAGTCCGATTCCTAATAAAGCTTGGGTAGTCAAAAATATTTCCAGTTCTTGAAGTTCACTAAATGAGCCACTGGATTGACGAGCAAAGGTCACTATTAAACTTCCCAACAATGCAGAAAAAACACCTCCTTGCCAGCCATAACGATAAGCCATAAAAACATTGGGAATAAAGACCAAAATTGACAAAAGTCCTTCAATTTTAGGTGACAAAAAGAAGTGTCCACTGATCCCCAATAGGCTGAATAGAAAACACCACATCAAAAAAGATGATTGCAGTTGTGGGTAGAGTGAATCGTCTGTAATGCGATTGTTTTTCAAACTTTGTTTGTATAGATAGATATAAACTAGATAAACAAATGGGGATAGAAGAACACCTCCAGTGATTGAGGAGAGAAAAAAAAGATTCGTTTTAGATGATAGTGAAAAACTTAGGCAAAGAGTTTGTAACAGGCTGTTGATAATAACTCCAACTAGCAGGATAGAAAGTTGCTGCCAATAAAGAGAATAGCGTTTCCATATTTGTTGACTCATTAAGACCGTGATCAAACTGATTACAGGGGAAAGTAGTATAGTTGAATTCGTAATAAGTTGTTCGTTATATAACCATGCCAATATACTGGTTTCACTGATAATAAGGAATGGTAAGTAACGCCGCCATAACAGAATCATAAGCACTAGTCTTAATCCTTGTGGCAGCAAAAGTACTGCTTGTTGCCCATCCTCGTGTAAATAAAAACTGATAATCCAAAGTGAAATCCAGGTAATTGAGTAGAAAATAAATATAAATAGAGATTGTAAACCGAAACGTGCTTTCCAATTCATCTATTAACCTGTAATGATTTGATGTTGTAATGCATAATGGACAAGCTCAATAGTGGAATCGCACTGCAGTTTACTAAGAATATTAGCACGATGAACATGTACTGTTTTAGGACTCAGTTCAAGTTGTTCAGCGATTTTTTTTACGCTAAATCCATTGACTAATAGTTTGAAAATTTCCCGTTCTCGTGATGTTAGTATTTGTAATGCTTTAATTTCTTGAGGTTTTTGGCGTAGTGCCTTCATCGCATCGGCACAGAGGTAAATTTCGCCTTTATGGACAGTGCGTACCGCTTGGATCAATTCCTCTGGCCCACAGCACTTCGTTAGATAGCCGCGTGCGCCTGAATCAAGTGCACTTTGTACTAGCGCGGCAGTGTCATAAATACTGAGCATGATAGTACGAAAATCAGGACATTTCGGACGTAGCCGGGCTAGGAGCTGTAGTCCGTTTTCGTCGGGCATGGCAATATCCATGATAACTATATCTATTCTTCTTTTCAGTAGATCTGACCATGCTTCTTTGCTGCTACTGTATTGACCTACGATCATGATATCGTCTTCAAGTGTCAATAATTGAGCAAAACCTGAGCGGACAACAACATGGTCATCAATGAGAACAATTTTTATCTTCATTTTTATTGCATGTTAATTATTATAAATTTATTTATATATCATAATGTTCATAAAATAAAATTCATGCAAATAAATAAACCAAATTTGTTATCTCACTAACAAATTTCATTGTGAATTAACTAAATTATATTATTTTTAATTATTTTTTATCATTATTTTCAGTTGTTATTATCATATGTTTTACATCATAATCATTAATTTTGTTTCTATTGTTTATTTAGTGAGTGTCGATGGATTTTATTATGTTTGATGGTGTTTTTTCATAAAGCAGAACTGATGAATTTAAAAACATAAATTAGGCTGACTTTCAGAATTTTTAATGATTATATGTTACATATTTTTTATATGTTACCTTATAATATTTGGTAAGGTAAAATTTCAATGTTCTATGTAATCCCTTCATAGGAGGAGTTATGCTAAAACGAAATCATTCTTTCAATAGTTACATGCCTACAACGTCATCCAATACATTATCCCGCCGAAGATCATTCAGTGCTTTTCCCCCTGAGGAAATAGTAAGTACCGAGGTGGCTTACAAAAATCCGGGATTGATTAATGGATATATACCCATTGTCAAAGAGGTCAATAAAAAACAAGCTATACAGGGAGTTGAGCAGATTCTGCACTCGTTTCAATCAGAAGGATGGTTTTGTCGAACACTTAAGAGGGTAAGATACGGAGAAACAGCCGATCAGGGGAAAAAGCGCCAAGAAGAAATAGATGCACAAAAATTATGGAAAATACGATACCGTGCTGCAAGAAATATAGCATTGGGTATAGAGAAAATATTAGAAGAATCATCACGTATTCGTAATAATCCTGAGGGGTATGCCTATTTTGTTTGTTATATAGGAAGTATGCCCATTGGTATATTGCTATTAACCTGCTTTTTTTATGATAAAAATGATATTTTTCAAGAGAATGAACCACTTTATCCAGAGGTATCTTTATTGGTTACTCATCCGGGAATTCGGAATTGTTCAACTTTATTGGTAGAACAAGCAGTTAATAAATCTTATGAGATAGGGAGTTTAGGAAACTTAAGGCTTTCAGTAAAAAATGGCAGTGAAATACTTTCTAATGCTGTTTATGCTCGAATGGGATTTATCAAATTAATCGATGATGACATGATGTTGAAACCGGCTGAAAGTAATTTATGGCTCTTCTCACCTAGTTATGGTGGTTATCGATATAAAGGGTATTGTTGAATATAATTTTCAAATATCAAATGTGGTTAATCATTATTTCCTGAAATACTTTTTTAAAAGGACGACAACCCTTATGAATCAGATATAATGCAACAATAAGATAAAAAGTGAGTTTAATTAGTTCAGTTAATAGTTTCTCAAAGGAGGTCACATCTTTTGGAAAGAATAGGAATAAAAACGGGGACATCGCACTATTTGAAGGTATTGCCATACCCGGCGTTATAAAGAGTATCCAGATACTCAATTGATTGATATTATTTAACGATTTTTCAGAGCTAAAGCCGTAAGCTAGTGCGAACCCGATACCCAATAATCCCATTATTATAATTAATAACAGCATATGTTTCATCCTATACAGATTTGCATTAACGTAGATAAATAACAGAATCGAAAAAACAGTGATGGGCAGCATCCTCATGATAAAAAACAGGCTTCTGAATAGGACTAATTTATGCGCTTTTGCGTTCATATAGGGATAAATCCCTGCATAAATCTCAATATTCCAAGACAGTAAACCAGAAATAAATGACTGATAAGCAAATAAATAGGAATATTGATTCATAAATACATTAATAAAGCTACCATTTTCATCAGTAATAGTAAGGAATTATCTAACATTTAGTGAAAATGAGAGCGAATTAAGAATGTTTAGGCTTCCATTGTGGTAACAGAGGTTGGTAACATCAATCATCATTAATCCATAGATTAAAATGTAATCGTTTGAAAATGCTATTTTTTACAAAAAATGAAATTTATAATTTTATTTGTCTATCTGGTTTAATACTTCATTAAAATATAAAGGTTATATAATTGAATGGATTTTTAAAATACTTATTATTACTCTTAATTCTTCTACCATTAAATAATGGTAATTTAAAGGGATTTTATTATATAGAGAATAGGATACACTCATCATTAGATACGATTTATTCTTTTTTAATCTTTGTCAAAAAAATATTATATAAAAAATAAATAAGGCCTTACAGATGAAAGCACTTATTGTAATCGACATGTTGAATGATTTTGTAACAGGTGTTCTCGCTAATGAAGCGAATGCAATGAAAATTATTCCGGTGATCCAGAGGACGATCAATTATGTTAGGAAGCGTCATGATTGGTTAGTGGTGTATGCCAATGATGCGCATCGTGAAAATGATCGAGAAATTGATATTTGGGGAAAACATGCCTTGGTGGGGACATGGGGCGCTAATGTCATCGATGCATTGGCACCCATTGGCCCAGAACGTGAGATTGTTTCTCCCAAGCATTTTTATAGCGCTTTCGATGAGACAGATCTGGACGATGTTTTAAAACAATATGATGTCACAGAAGTTGTTCTGGCGGGGCAGCATACCCATTGCTGTATCCGGCATACTGCCTATAGTGCATTTACTCGAGGTTATGATATCAAGGTATTGTCCGATGCCGTTTGTGCTTTTCCTGGGGTTGATCAAAACGCAGCTCTTGATTATCTGAAAACATTTTATTCTGCTGAAATAATAACAAGTACGGCGTTAGGTGTGCCGTTAGGCTAATGTCAGCTATGCTGGATGAAAGGAAAATCAATGACTGGCAGATGGATATTCTGCCAGTGAAATAGGTTAGATAGGGTACTAAATTATTCTGCTGTGGTATTGAATAAATATTCATTTAGATCAAACTCTTTTAACATCATTTTGGGATGGAAGAGATTTTCCTGAAAAATATTCACATCAATCATATGGTACTGAGATTGGATCTTTTCCGCCACATCATTCTGAATGGAATTAATTTGTTATGGCTATTGATAGCAGAATTCACGCAGCATTCCATTATCGCCCTTTGTGGTTTGTACTCCACCATCAAGCGTCATGATGCGACCTAACTCTGTATTTTCGAAAGTGTTCAGATCTCGATATTTGGTTTTGTCGTGATAAAGCACATTTTCAACTGCGAAATATTAACCAAAATTGGAATGCAATGTTTCATACTAAATTTCTTTTTGTGACATGTTCCGATATTCCTCCATTGTGATGTTCACAGGCATTTGTCGCGCATTATAGCCAACTATAAACTGAGTTGAACCGCGAAATTTACCGATAGAGAAATCTAAAAGGAACTATTTTACATAGGCCAGTAGGCTTAGGGAGCGTCGGGCCAGAGAACGGCATTTAACCTCATGAGGCAGCTTGATTCCCTTCAAATCGTTGTATCCTAACTGATTCAGTTCTTCCATTAACTGACCATCATAGTTACTGAGATCCCATTTGTTACGTTGGGCAAAATAGATAATTGTGCGCCTGATCTCACGATCTGGGATTTGACTATAGCCACAGTCATATTTCAGGTAGATGTAGACTGCTGTCAGATCAGCGAGATCTTCAGCTTCATTTTCAGATAGGGCTTTTGCGGGTTGTGCGAAACCAAACAGAACCAGAATGTACGTGAGTAAGGCAATTTTTTGCATGATTTCTATTATACTGATTTTCTACCGTTTTGCCTAAATTAACATATTAATATCTTTGTTAGTCAAACTTTATTTTCTTAACTTTGTGAAAATTACCATTTTTTCTACCAGTAAAAAATTTAACTGCGTATTCACGAATAGGGTTTGTTCTGATGGCATAGAATGTTATTTTATGCGCTTGGTGAGCTTATGGTATTGAGCGGTGTGTAAATAATCACATCCATTTTTGATTTAATTTGTGATTATTTAAAACTAAATCAACTGGTTATATTGATGAAGAAACATATTGTAGAAGCATAAAACTTTGTGTTTTTCTGCTATCAGACGCTTTCAATTTCATCCTTTTTTATCCTTATATATCAAAAAGATAGACTCATTTTGTGTTTTAGTGTTAATGTCTGTTTTTTGATTGTTACAGTGAACGGTGTATCACTCGGTGTATCACTCAGACAGAGACACTATGGTGAGGTAACGAATGGCAGGGATCAACAAACTCAGTGACAAAAAACTAAAAGCATTGCTGGGTGTTAAAAGGGATTCTCCGGCTATGATTGCCGATGGTGAAGGATTGAGCATTAAGGCTTTCAAAAGTGGACAGTTAAGCTGGGTGTTTGTATATCGCCGAGGTGGGCGTGGTAGTCGCTTAGAGCGTCTCACTTTAGGTCGTTACCCTGATATGTCACTAAAAGTAGCAAGAGAAAAACGTGAACAGTGCAGAAGGTGGCTAGCTGAAGGTTTCGATCCAAGGATGGAGTTAGAACTGAGCATAGAAGAAACATTAAAGCCTGTGACTGTTAAAGATGCTTTGGAATATTGGTTAGTGCACTATGCGCGCACAAAAAGAACAGATGAAGAACTCGCAAGAGCGCAGCTAAGAAAACATATTTACTCCCGATTGGGTCATTATCCTCTTGCACGATGTGAAACCCGCCACTGGGTAGCTTGTTTTGACGAAATAAATAAAACGCAACCTATGACAGCCGGACGGATGTTTCAGATTTCAAAACAAGCACTCAGATTTTGTAAGGTGCGTCGTTATGCCATCAGTGATGCTTTAGCTATTCTCACTATTCAGGATGTAGGGCAGCCGGCAGGACAACGCGACCGCGTTCTGTCTGATTCTGAATTAGCGGATGTTTGGCGCTGTACTTATAGCAATGATCAACAGCCTTATTATTCAAGGCTATTAAAAATATTGGTTTTGTTTGGTGCCCGCACGATTGAAGCGAGGCTTTCTTGCTGGTCTAAATGGGATTTTGCATCATGGATATGGACGGTGCCTAAAGAACACAGCAAAACCCGTGAAAAAATAGTGCGCTCAATTCCTGAAGGAATTCGCCCTTGGTTGATTGAGTTAAAAAAAGAAACAAGTAAATCAGGATTATTGCTAGGCGAAGATCGAACTCGTGCGTCAGTATCATTAAAAGGGCGCAGGCTGTACAAAGATTTTAATCACTCAAAACCTTGGACATTGCACGATTTGCGCCGAACATTCTCGACAGGGCTAAATAACATCGGCATAGCACCTCACATTGTTGAGTTACTACTGGGACACACCTTGCCGGGAGTAATGGCTATCTACAATAAAAGCCAATACCTACCAGAGAAGTTAGACGCCTTAAATAAATGGTACGATCGATTGGATGTATTGGCGGGTAATTATGAGAATGTGGTTATATTAAAGGCAAAATAATAAAGGTATCTTATGGCTGAGATAAAAATACCATTTAAATATTGTAGGATTGAACGAGCGGCTAATTTTCTGAACTGTGAAGTATCAGATCTGATTAACGCTGGTGTGAATGGGAAGTTATCATTATGTCTAAAATTGAATAATGTGCAAGGGATGTTATTGGCATCATCTCCATATGAAAAAATGAATAAGTGGGTTGATTTGTTATCTTTTGGAGGAACAATTGCCAATAATCTTGTAAAAAACTTAACACCTTACTCTTTTTATAAATTTGATAATATTTATATTCAAGATAATGGCGAGGCTGCTGTTTATCCATACTTTAATGGTGATGAGAGTAATAATGGTGTAATAGAAAATCATTCTTGTGCAATCGGGAGAGCTTATGGCTTATGGAGAATAAACAGATCCTTAGAAGATATTGAGAATAATGGCATTGCTTATATTGATGGAACAGAGTTTACACCTTGCTCACCGACAAAATATATGCCAAATATGCAATTTGTCATGGATGAAAATCTCTCTACTAAGGTTTACGCATTAGAAGATAATGGTGATTTTGATGGGATTATAGATCGTGATAATTTTGAAAAAATTGCTATAACCCATGCAGATTTATGGATTACAGATATTGATATAAAACGTATTATTGAAAAGGAATATGATTTAAATTCCCTCGATATCGTACAACATTATGATGTTCTTATTGATAAAAAAGACAATGATAAAATTAAAGAACCACATCATACAGCAGAAAGGCATGCTAAGAATAGAGAACAAGTATTAATGGCTGCAATGCGGTTTAGAGAAGATTGTCCAACTGTATTTGATCAAGAGTGCCGAAAAGCAGATGGTTCAATAAATTTTGCTGCATGGGCGAGAGAAATTATCAGCCGACCTTTTTTATTTCCCAATCATGAATTGACAATCAAGACTGAAGATAAAATTGCAACAATTTTGAGTAATGCACATAAATCCCCTAATGACAGGAAGTAACCCGTTGTAACTCATACAAAGGGTTGTGTAACCATACAACCCCCTTTCTATATTAACTCATCCCGCTATAAGCCTTACAACGGGATGAATGTATTTGATTGAAACTCTAGAATACTTCTGACAATACAAGAAAGGAGGATCTGGATGTCAAATCAATATCACACACCTACACCAGAAGAACGCCGTACTATCTTGATGGAATATGGGGAACAATACGATCGCCTTGTTCGGGAAAAAGAACGCCAACATATTACATCTATCTCTCGAACGACTGCATGGTGTTTGGAAAAAGAAGGGCGTTTTCCCGCCCGTAAACCTTTGGGACGTAATTCCTGTGCCTGGCTTCTGAGTGATTTGTTGTATTGGGTTCGTAACCTGCCAGCAGTAGATAATGTTAATAATCCATATAGCAGGAAATCGGCTTAGCATGGTTAATCTGCAAATGCACGCAAATGATCTTGTTTTGTAGATAAGTTCTCGGTGAATTCAGTTTTGCGTGTATTTGCGTGAAATGTTTTGCAGACTGATAACGTTGTCGCGACGGCTTACTATTAAATTTAAATAAACAGGAAAAAGAATAATGAAATCAAACATGGTTAATAACCGTGGTGGGCACTCTTACGCCAAAAATCAGGAAATTAAACAATTCTCAGAAATGCTTCCCGTATCGATTAATAATATTGGTGGTAAAGAAATACAGGCAATTAGCGCGAAAAAACTATATGAATATCTGAAAGTCAGACGAGATTTTACAACGTGGCTCAAAGACAGAATTAAGAAATATGGTTTTGTAGAAGGTACTGATTATATTGTTCTCGACGGTTTGATCACACCAAAACAAGGAAGTGTAAATAATACACAGTTTTCCCCAAAACAGGGGAAAACCTCTAAAGGTGGTCGCCCCGGCTCAGATTATATTATCAGCCTGAATATGGCTAAAGAGTTGTCGATGGTTGAGCGTAATGAACAGGGCAAAGCGGCACGACTCTATTTTATTGAGTGTGAACAAGCCTTACAGCGTATCGCTCCCAAAGTAACACAACAGCTAAGGCACAAATTGCAGGCACGCATCAAAGCAGCTAATTACCACAAACCAATGTGTGCTGCATTGGAGCTGGCAAGAGCCGAGTTAGGGAAAAAGACAGATAACCGGCATTACAGCACAGAAAGTAATATGTTGAATCGTATGGTTTTAGGGGGAGTGACTGCTAAACAATGGGCTAAGGCAAATAATATTGTTGGTCAACCTCGTGACTGTATGAGCCAGTTGCAACTTGAGCATCTTTCTTATCTGGAACAATCAAATATCACGTTGATTGAGTTAGGCTTTGGTTATCACGAACGGAAAGCCAAATTAACCGAGTTCTCTCAACGTTGGCTGGCTAAACGTATGGACGCTAAATAACGGTCTGAATAGTGCGAATTGCCGAGGGCAATTCGCCTCCTGATATAAAACAGGCAGTGTGAAGAAGACTATCTTCTGTGATGACTCATATCTTATTTATATTATGAATCAAATAATTCAACCTTTTGGCTCAATACCTAACTTACGCAATCTTTCCCGGCAGGCATCTTTAACCCAGGCACTGAAATTACCACTACCTGCAATGGATTCGATTTGTACAAGTAGCTCATCTTCAAAACGAATATTTTTTTTTGTGCTGCCTGATCTCTCGAATGGTTTTTTAGTCTTGTTGTCTTGCATTGGTGTGTACCAGTGTGTTAGGGTGAATAGTGTCGGTACGTACCAATATAAAGTAATTAAGTACGCATATCTACAAAAAGCAACGCCCCGAAGTGCGGCAAACACTATCGAGGCGTCTAACCAACAACCGTTAATTCAGGTAACGATGATGGCTGACATACAGCATACCCAAACTCGCCTTAAATTTACATGCCTTGATGTATTTGTTGTCCCCGAAACTCGCTTTCAGGAGGTGCATTATGCGTAAGCAGCCTGTTTCTCTGGCTCAAGCTATGCACCAATCTGGTCTGGCTACCTCTTTATTTTACGTCATTCTCGAAAAAGCCAAAGATGAGTGTTCAATCGACTTAAATAACCTGATTGCGCTGGCATGTGATATCAATCAGGAAATTTATCATGCGCTTCAGGCGACGGTTTATAAGGAATGAATCATGAGTCACACATCTTTATATGGATCTAACATCCGTCAAAAACCGCTCGATCTTATCCAGACTGTAAAAGAATCCGCGATGTGCCATTGGGAAAGTCTGCTGCCCGCTTGTGGCGTTGACGTTCCGGCAAAGGGTAAACATGGCGCTTGTCCTATCTGTGGAGGTACTGACCGTTTCCACTTTATTGATGATCACCATAACGGCAACTGGTATTGCCGCCAATGTGACGAGCCAAAATATGGCGATGGGCTGGATTTAGTCGCAAGAACCAAAGGGATCTCCATCACTGAGGCGGCAAAAGTTATTGCTGACGTGCTGGCGTTGCCTTTGCCAGAACTCAAGCCAGCCAAAGAAACCATTTACAAAACACAGCCGATTGCTGAAAAAGTGGCAGCATTGATGGCTAAATCTGTCACAGGACATTCCCAATATCTGACCACAAAGGGACTGCAATGCCCCAATCAGCGATTGCTTGAAGACGGTTCTTTGCTACTGATTTTGCAAAGTACCGAAGGCGGAGTTACCGGAGCGCAGCTTATCAGGCCGGATGGCGAGAAAAAATTGCTATTCGGCAGCCAAAAGAAGGGGTCGTTTATTCCTCTGTCAGCACTGGAAGAACAACCGGACACGGTATTGATTACAGAGGGCTACGCCACCGCGCTGACGGTCAGTCAGTTATATAACGGTCTGGTTCTGGCCGCACTGGATGAGGGAAATTTATTTCCTGTTGCCAAAGCCGTTCGGGAACGTTGGCCGGACGCAAAAATCATCATTGCAGCAGATAAAGACTGGTACGAACCGGGCGAGCTGGGTAAAGACGGCAAACCCAAAAAGAATGTCGGCAAGATCTCGGCAGAAAGAGCCGCCCTTGCGGTGGATGGTTGGGTCACATTACCACCGGGTAATATCAAAGCTGACTGGGACGATTATCGCCAACAAAACGGTGTAGACATGGCAAAACAGGCGTTTTATCAGGGGCTTTATCAGCCGGAGTCAGTGAAAGAAAAACCAATAAATAAACCGAAAAATGAGAAATCCGTTAAACCGACATTATGCCAGATGGGAGCCAGTCAGCGCGGGGAAGTTTTACTTGAACGCTATGCTGGTGATTTGGCATTGGACGGTACTTCGGAAATGGTTCATCACTATGACGGTATTGTTTGGCGGCCGGTCAGTGATCGCGACTTACAGCGGGAAATGGTCGCTGCTTTTATTGAGGTAAAAGCGCCCTATTCTCCCAACGGGATTCGTTCGGCTGTAGATGCCCTGAAATTACAGCTTCCCATGATGCTACCGCCAGAACGTCATTTAATCGGGTTCAGTAATGGGGTGTTTGACCTGAAAACGTGCCAATTCCGGCCTCATAGCAAAAATGACTGGTTGCTGCTTGCCAGTGATGTGGTGTTCAAAACCTCTGTTTCGGGGGGAAACATGAAAGATCATGCTCCGTATTTTTGGCGTTGGCTCAATCGAGCAGTAGCCAATTGTGAGAATAAGTCAGATCGGGTATTGGCAGCGCTGTTCATGGTTCTGGCGAACCGCTACGACTGGCAGTTTTTTCTGGAAGTGACTGGAGCCGGAGGCAGTGGCAAAAGTATCTTTGCTGAAATCTGTACTATGCTGGCAGGCAAAGGGAATACGGTATCAGCAAACATGTCTGCACTGGAAAACGCACGGGACAGGGCACTGATTGTGGGCTACTCACTCATCATTTTGCCTGATCAAACTCGCTATGTAGGTGATGGTTCAGGCATTAAAGCAATTACGGGTGGGGATGAAGTTTCCATCGACCCTAAGCATAAGCAGCCCTATTCAACTCGTATTCCTGCTGTGGTGCTGGCAGTGAACAATAACGCCATGAGTTTCAGTGATCGTAGTGGCGGGGTGTCACGGCGTCGGGTGATTTTCAACTTTTCCGAAGTGGTGCCGGAACATGAACGCGATCCCTTTCTGCGAGACAAAATAGCGGCGGAATTACCCGTAATTATCCAGCACTTATTTCATCGATTTGCTGACTCGAAAGAAGCAAAGCGTTTACTCGCAGAGCAACAAAAATCCGAAGAAGCGCTAGATATCAAACGTGGCACAGATTCCTTAGTGGATTTTTGCGGTTATCTGATGGTTTCCAGTGAAGCCGACGGCATGTTAATCGGCAATGCGGAAATTCTGCCGTTCAATCCCCGTAAATACCTTTATCACGCCTACCTTGCTTATATGAAAGGCAACAACCTGAATAAACCGGTTTCCGTGACCCGGTTCGGTATGGATATGCCGGGTGCACTGGCCGAATACAGCCAGCATTACCTACGCAAGAAAAGTAAACAGGGCATTCGCAGTAATCTCAGTTTGAATATCGAAGACGCCAATGAATGGCTGCCGAAATTGACAAGGGAAGGCCAGCCAACAGAATAATTTCTTTCATCTTTTGTAAATATTAAAAAAACATAAAAAAGTGTTCACCACTGTTCACTCTGCCATTAAAACCATAAATATCAATCTATTGAAGGGTGAGCAGTTATTTTTAAACTGTTCACAAGTCTTCACACTGTTCACCTTTTTCTTGTTTTTGGTGAAGGATTGGGTGAACAGGGATGATGAGTCTGATTTCAAGCTATCACCATTTAACCTAATGTATTTAAAAGATAATATGGCAAGGTGAACAGGGTGAACAGTTTTACCCATAATTCTGTAATAGGGAGGGGGTAAATAAAAAGGGTTTTCCTGGCTGGATTGGTGTTTTTTAGGCTCTCCATGTTACCGGGTTAATGTATTAGCCCGGTAACATGGAGAAGACAAGCGCAGCGCGTCAGCAGGACTTTTTTTATGGAGTTATATGAAATTTAATATATGTAATTGCATGATTTAATTTAAGAAGAGAAGTTGATCACAATTTCATTGTTGCACTTTTATACATACTGGAATGATAAATTATTATTGTTGTATCTTGTTTCACTGATGTATTTTTGTGCGTCAATTGGAAATCATGTTACGGGAGACAAGTATGTCATATATCATTTATTTGTCGTTGAAAGGAAAGAAACAAGGTTTAATATCGGCGAGGTGTTCGACTCCAGAATCTATTGGCAACCGCTATCAGGCGGGGCGAGAAGATGAAATACAGGTATTGAATCTTAGCCATATGATGAGCCGTGATCAGAATGTCAATCATCACCCAATCAGCTTCACTAAGCCTATCGATAAATCTTCCCCTTTGTTGGCGATGGCTATCGACAAAAACGAATTATTAGACGCGGTTTTTAAATGTTACCGTACCAACCAAGCCGGGCAACTGGAATTTTTTTATGAGATCAAACTGACAGGTGCAGCGATCGTTGATTTCTCTTGTTATTACCCTCACTCGATAAATGACAATGACCAGATACCGTATGAAACGGTAATGCTCGATTACAAATCCATTTCATTCACACATCGTGCTGCTGGGACAACAGGCTATGCAATTTCGCAGTTGCAGGGGCGTGAAGAAGAAAGGCCATTGCTTTCGGGATTTTCTAATTTTCCACTTGGTGGTTTATCAAAGCATTTATCGGAGCCGCTGGTAGAAACGGAAAAATGGATTGGTTTCAGTATCTCTGATGATATCGATTATTGTGGTATTAAATGCCTTGTGACTCTTGATGATGGTTCAGTTCTTACTGGTGAATTTAATAAACAAAACAAGGTTAAATTCTCATCAATAACAGGAAATAAGTGTGTGAAACTGGAAATAGAAAATTTTGAAAAAGAAAGTTCTTCACAAAGTCTAACAGAAATCTTATTAAGCAAGATCATGGGGTGAAATTATGGAGTATGAACTTATTGAAGGAACATTTGCAGGGACACAAGAACATCCTATTGATGATCCGATTTTAGATAAAGCGGTTGCTGCATTAGAAGGCGCTTCTATTAAGTTTTCTCTCGATGTAATTAATGATGCTAATGTCAGACAAAGCTATACTTCAAATATTAAAAGAGTAGTTTCTGAAGTGAAGGCGATGGTTAGTACAAAAAAAATATCAGTAAAAGAAGCCGCTGAGTTCTGTTATGAAATGCGCAATAAAATTATGACGGAACATAGGAAGTTTACGTCTGCACAGGGGTTAGCTTTTGCTGAGAGACATAAAAAAACACCACCATCTTTCGAAAATCTTATTGATAAATATTCTCAGAAAAAATTTGGAAAAGTATTTAGCGGCCTTACGCCAGATCAAAGAAGTGCAATTTACTATGAGATTATAGAAGCATCCTCGAGAGATAACCCTAAGTTCACAACAGCAAACAAACGATTAAAGATTATTGGGAAAGTAGGGGTTATCTTCACGGCAGTATTAGCAACACATGAAATAATAAATGCTGAAAACAAACCTAAGGAGGCAATCAAGCAAGGTATACAAATTGGAGGTGGTGCTGCCGGTGGAGCTCTTGCTGGTGCATCTATATCTCCGGTATGTGGTCCAGGTGCTCCCGTCTGTGCTGTCGTTTTGTTGTTAGTGGGGAGCGCTGCTGGAGCGATTATTGGTTCGGTGGTTGCTGATACTTTAGATGAAGAAATAGAGGAATTTACCCGTTGGGCAATAAAGTAACTGATATAGATTTGTGCGAAGCGTTATCTTATATCTTTGTAGATAATGAAGTTGACTATGAGTATATCGCTTCTGTAGCAAAACACTTCCCGCTTGAACATGTAGAAATGGTCTTCTTCGAGTGGGTAGCGCCAGTATGTTATATGAATGGTCTTACTCCTGTACCTACTACTTGGACTTTTTTTGAGCGCGAACAACTTTGGGAAGATATTCAGTGTTACCGAGAAAAATGTGTAACAGAAGGCGCACTAAGTAAAATAAAAACAAAAATTAGATTAAGTTTCTTACGTAAATATTTTTCTGATGATTGGATTCTTTTAAAGAAGAACCTTATTGATTAATTTTTTAGGCGCTTATATTTTATATTAATCCGATAACGGTTTACATATTTTCATATGTATTCTGAGGAGGGATGGTTACTTAAATTAGAAGATATAAATTGCCACCGGGTTAATATGTGGTTCTTTAGATTATGGAGTGGAATTGTGTTTATACCGTGATAATTAAAGATCGGTGTTATAACCAAGTGGTACTAAATACTATCTTTAAATCTGATTTAATATGTATTATGATACAATAGTTATCGTTCGGGGTGATCTCTCTACGACACTAAGTAAACGCTTTATACGAAGTGTATAAAGGCTGCCAGTAGCAGTATTGGTAACCTACATGGAGATAGCCATATGATAAAGTTGGTTCATGTACGTCAGTACATACGCTTTAAAAATGGTTGCTGGGAAACGGTATGCTCACACTACCGTTCATGGCCTAAGAGTTAACCAGCAATATCCCCGACGATAACACTTTTAATCTTCCATCATTTTATTATAGTGTTCAATATGGTTTGTATTTTTAAATATATCTTTAAATAAATCTAGATATCTATCTACTCCTATGCGTTTGAATTCTTCTATAATATTTATTGGATCTGAATGAGATCCTCGGGCTATATATCGGTAGAAACCGTTGTAGGCATCATTACCAAATTCTTCTGACATTTTATTTAATGTCTCTCTTAAAACATCTGTGTTATGAATAAATGCAAAATAATACTCTAAAATGTTTCTCATTATGTTTGGGAGTATTATCTCAGGTGTTTTATTGTTTTTAATGTCTTTAATGGTTTGCCAAAGCATTTGGTATTCATTTCTTATCTGGTTTTTGTTTATTTTTTCTATAACAGATTTTTCTTTCTTATATAACCTATACACAACATATTCTTTTTCGAATTCTTTATTATTTGATGGACATAGTTTTATTAATTCATGAAAGAAAAATAGGTTATGAGTAAGTATTATTATTTTATTGTCTTTATTACTTTTAAATAATTCATTTTTAATAAATGATGCTATGTCATATATGTAATTGTACGATAAACTTGATATTGGGTCATCGATCACAATTAGATTTCTATCTTTGTCATTTTTGCTATTTTCTTTTTTCCCTTTGCACATTTCAATGAAATACAGAAAAGTTATTAAAGTTTTTTCACCTTCACTTAAGGTATGGTATATATTTTTATTATAGTTGCTTTTTCTTGCAATGCAATAATGGTTGCTTTCGGTAACCTTTTCTATTTCCACATCTAAAATACCGAGATACTTTAACTTGTTATTAATGATATCTATTGTTGTATCAATATTTGATACTTTTTTTCTTAATGTGTTTATTTTGTCGGATAAATCTTCTTTTTCCTTCGTTATATTATCGATTTCTAACTTAAGTTTTTTAATTTGTAATTCTAATGATATTTTGCGGTTATCGTGCAATTTTAATAATTCTTTGCTTAAGAATTTCATTCCGGACAATGAATCATCTTTTATTTTATTTGTGCTATCTTTATATTTTTTAACTTTCTCTTTTATTTCATTGATATATTCATTTGTATCTGTGAAGTATCCATCTATAATTTTTACTTTATCTAACAATGAATTTATTTTTAACTTATTTGATGGGTTGCTAATTTTATCATTAAATATTTTAATGTTTTCCTTGTAAATATTATTCATTTCATGCAATGGTAACTCTTTTTTATTTTTAGGTAATATAGGTATTGTGTCTATATCATCTAATGATTCTTTTACACTTGAGTAATATACTTCCCATTTTTCTGAGTATGCTATTTTTTCTTTTTTTATGTTATGTGTTTTTTCACGGTATGTATTGTCAAATACATTAGTTAATTGTTTTTTAAATTCTTCATCGATCGTGCTATTTTGGCAGAAAGGGCAGGCGTTACCTATTAAATAGTCGTTCATTCCTTTCCTAACCCAGTCTGAATTACCTAATTTGCTTATTACTTCCGACAAGTAACTGTCACTGGAGGCCATAATAGATTCATTTAGCAATGTATTTATATTTTCTAAATTTTCATTGTATTTAGGATGTTTTATATTAGTTATATCCTGTGAGTTTTCTTTTCCATTTTTCAGTGTGTTATATTCATTAATTAAATCATCAAAATTAATCTTATCACATTTCTGATGATCTTTAATTGCATGAAAGAATTCTTTTTTGTTTTTTTTATACCCAGTCATTAGTTCATACAGTAATGAGTTTCTTATCTCTTTACATTTTTCCCAAACTTCATCTTGATATTTTAAGTCGTTTTCTTCAGCTTCATGTGATAGTTTATTTTTTTGTGCTAAAATATTTTCATATTTATCATTTTTATTTTTCAATTCAATTTCTATTTTATTTATTTTTAGTTCAATTTCTTTGTTTTCGTTGCTTAATGTAAATATGCCTTGTTGTTTATTTCTTTCATGAAAATTATCATCAATGAACTTTCTGTTATATACAATGTAATTGTAATCTTTATTTGAATTAAACTCACACTCTTGATATCTATTTCTATCATTATCAGAATGATTAAAATAATTGGCAATAGTGGATTTCCCACTTCCATTTTGACCATATATTAAAGTGATTTTCTTTGACAGGTCTACTTTTTGGTATTCTGTTTCATGATAGCTTGTGACATTTTTTATTTTAAGATATTCCATATTTTTACCATAAATTTTAAATTAACATGTTGTGTTAAATATATACTTCTTATTCGTTTTTTTCAATTGTTTAAGTTCACAAAAAAATTTATATACTCGGCATTATGGGGATTATTTTATTAATTGCAGTTAGTAGAATGTTCGCTTATCCTAAAAAGAGATAAGCGCCAGCACGAATAGCCATCTATGCTTCCTACCTATCCTATGGAGGCGAAAAACTCCCGTAGCCTGGAAGGGAGAGCGAACATTGCGGTACATCTGCGCACTTTTGGAAGCAGATATCGCCGGACACATAACCCACCGTCCGGCGATGAAGGTTTTTTTAACTAATAGAGTACCAACGGTACTTAGGCGCGTTAGGTTGTGATTTTCATTACCTTTCGTAGCTGGCTTCAGGGTGGGGAAGATCCACTCTTAGGTAAGCAAGAATATTTGCTTACATTTCACATTAGCGTCAGGTGATAAAACCCATCAGCCTTACGCACTATGGGGTTGAGTTACGTCTCGATCTCATTTCACCTCAATGAGCAGGATTGCTTTCGCGCATCTCGCTCATGCTTAGTATGTCTGCTTGAAATATTTAGCGGGCGGCTTCTTTACACCTAAACAATTAGCTTATTGCTACCGTTTGAGCCTTAACCTTGCGGCGTTTTGCTGTGCCTATTGGCATTTCAACGCTTGCTCTACTTTTGCTGACTGTTTGCGAGCGTTAAGGCGTCACTTTTTGCGGATTTATCGCTGAAAGTGACGCCGCAGCAAAAGGACAACATGACGATGACAGGCTCATGCCTGCTTAACAGCGCAGTGAATCTGACACTGCATTTTATAGATTGAAAAAGCATCAAAAGGAGAACTTGACGATATCGAGGCTGGTTTTTTGCCGGTGGGGATGACCTGTTTATACAGGCGGCAGTACTGAGTACTCAACCGATACCCCGCAATACCTCAACAAGCGTTCACTCTGGCGCACAGATATCCGTCAAGGACAAAGCAGGTATTTCCTGCTTTGTCAGCACTGTCGCGCGCCAGAGATTGCATGTTGAAAGGTTAAGTAGGGGAATCAGATGAGCCGATTGATTAAGGAATTGAAATTTTTTGCCCGGCAGGGTGGCGGCAGTCATAAAACTTGCCATGACCGCACTCGGATTGCAGGGCGTTTGGGCGCGTTGTTATTGAGCCTGAATATTCAGGTTAAAAGTCTCAGTCATTTAAAAACCAAGCATGTGGAACATTATGTTGATGCCCGCCTATCTCAGGGCATTGCTAAACGAACAGTGCAGAATGAAATGTCTGCGCTGCGTAATATTTTCCGCATAGCAGGTCGGGAGAAACTGGAAACCTCTCCGAGTTTGAGCAATAAGGCGTTGGGATTAAATGGAGCCAGTCGCGCCGGAACGAAGCAGGCGATCCCTGATGCCACGTTTCAGACTGTGTATCAGAAGGCACTTGAGCGTGATGCCGGGTTTGCAGTCACATTGAAACTTGCCCGCTTGATGGGGCTGCGTTCTCAGGAAGCGGTGCAATGTAGTGCTTCATTGAAAAGTTGGCGGAAGCAGTTAGAGCAACCAGAACCGAAACTTCATATTGTTTTCGGTACAAAAGGCGGCCGGCCAAGACAAACTCGCGTACTGGATGTTGCTGCGGTGAAAGAGGCTGTAGAGCAGGCCATTGCTATTGCAGAACAACGAGGTGGCAGGTTGATTGATAAACCGGATCTCAAACAGGCCATGAACTATTGGCGAACCCATACCACAAGGATTGGTTTAACGGGCTGCCATTCTCCTCATAGTTTGCGTTATGCGTGGGCACAGGATGCACTGGCGTTTTACCAACAAAATGGCTTTAGCCACCAAGAAGCACGAGCATTGGTCTCAATGGATTTGGGGCATGGGGATGGTCGTGGGCGTTATGTGGAACGAGTTTACAATCAGGGAGGGCAGGAATGATGGAAACTCTGACTTTCATTCGTCTGGACTATGTGATGAAGAAGACCGGATTGGAAAAATCACAAATCGACCATTTGATTCGGCAGGGAAATTTTCCTAAACCTCGCAGGCTGGGTATCCGTTCTATGCTATGGATGGCAAAAGAAGTTGATGAATGGGCGGCAAATAAAGCCAGTAAGGTTCCTAACCTATTGAATTGAGACTGAGTTAGTGATTGGTATTAGTGATTCAGTTATTGAGTCAGATAAAACAATCAGTTAAAGTAATTCCGCCATTGGCAAAATCCGATGGTCAAGGTTTAGCAGCCTTGTGTACCCAAACACTGGTAGGATATTTCTGCCAGTGCGCTTGCTATCACCCTTTCAATGGTGGTTCAGGTGGGGGAGGCTTCGGCCTCGCCGGTGGGTACTCCGGTCTGCTAACCCTGCTTGAATCACCACCATCAATGATTAATTAATGGAAGGGGTAGCAGGAATGAATAACATCAGAAATGACTGGCATCAAGCCGATATTATTGCTGCATTACGTAAACGTGGTACAACCTTGGCGGCTGTCTCCCGTGAAGCGGGACTCAGTTCATCGACATTAGCAAACGCATTAAGCCGCCCGTGGCCTAAAGGCGAATGGATTATTGCTAATTACCTCAACATTCACCCGTCTGAAATCTGGCCTAGCCGTTATTTTGATATGAACGGTAATCTTGTCGAACGCAAAATTCGCGAAAAATCAGCAGAATAATTATTCTAATACCGCAAAATATCAGGGAAATTGTCACCTCATCTCATTACCTATTGTGTTGTTTGTTTTGATGAGGTGGCACAATGGGTTATCCGTCACCGCAATCTTTAATACCTTCCGATGAAATGCGTCGCAACCTCTTATCACAAGTCCAAAACGTTTAGTGTTCAGATCTGCTCATTGGCAACGAGTCATAAATTCAACCCTTCTTTTACTGTAGGTAGTGAATTCTGATATGCTTTGCAAAATATTTTGTTCTCATGTTTTTGTGTATGCGCGTCTTTGTGTGATGAACGGTATATCAATCGGTGTATCACTTTTCGTAAAAAGATACCTGATTTTATTTTAATTTTTATTTAAAAATAGATAGTTATGAGCGAACTAAAACATATTGTAGAAGTGATGATCTCCGAGCAGGAGGTTAAACAACGTATTGCAGAACTGGGGCAACAGATTACAGAACATTATCGCAATAGCGATTGTGAACTCGTGCTGATTGGCCTGTTGAGAGGGTCATTTATCTTTATGGCAGATCTATGCCGTGAAGTGCAGGTTCCCCACGAAGTGGATTTTATGACCGCATCCAGCTATGGCAATGAGATGAGTTCTACCCGCGATGTGAAAATCCTTAAAGACCTGGATGAAGATATTCGTGGCAAAGATGTGTTGATCGTTGAAGACATTATTGACTCAGGCAATACACTGAAAAAAATCCGTGAGATTCTGGAGCTGCGTGGGCCGAACTCACTGGCGATTTGTACTTTGTTGAACAAACCATCTCGTCGTGAAGTCGATGTTCCAGTTGAGTGGATTGGTTATTCGATTGAAGATAAGTTTGTAGTCGGTTACGGCATTGATTATGCACAGCATTACCGCCATCTGCCTTATATTGGGCATGTCACCCTGCTGGAAGATTAATTTTTGCAGTAAGCTGAAGTCATCTGTAAAGCGGTGAGCAAATGGCAGCGAAGAGCTGCCATTTGTTTTTTAATCAATCTGTTATTTGATTTGAGACAGTTTAGAGATAGCCTGACGATAATTCAGCTCCAGCTTTTCACGGCTGTCAGCCGTGATATCCAGATCATGTAATTCACCGTCTTTCAAGCCATAGACCCAACCGTGGATCATCACTTTCTGACCGCGTTTCCACGCAGATTGCATGATGGTTGAGTGTCCGAGATTATAAACTTGTTCGACTACATTCAATTCGCACAAGCGGTTCAGCCGATCATTAGGAGATAACTCGCCGAGCATGGAGCTGTGCTTGTACCATAAATCACGAATGTGGAGCAGCCAGTTATTGATTAAACCCAATTCAGTACCATTCACAGCGGATTCAATACCCCCACAGCCGTAGTGACCACAAATGATGATGTGCTCAACTTGTAAAACATCCACAGCATACTGTACGACTGATAAACAGTTTAAATCAGTATGGATAACAAGATTAGCGACATTTCGGTGCACAAAAAGATCGCCGGGTGCGGCATCAATCAACTTCTCGGCAGGCACTCGGCTATCAGAACAGCCTATCCACAGAAAATGGGGCTTTTGGGCTTTTGATAACTCTTTAAAAAAATGTGGATTTTCTTCATTTACGGACTTTGACCACTGCTTGTTCCTGGCAAACAGCTCTTCAATTTTTCTCATCATAACTAATAGCCTGGCAACGTTTTTGAGATAGAATCATATACAACATTAATTGAGAATTTAATATTTAATTGAATAATGTTTTTTATTTGATCCCTGTCATTGCAAAGAAATGCAGGAAAAATAATGGCATAATTTCTATCTTGCACTCAAAAATAGCAAAGAATAAAGGTGTTTTTTACTTATGGCTTACGCATTGGAATTGACGCAGCTCACTAAGACCTATGAGAGTGGAGTGAAGGCACTGCGGGGGATTGATTTGTGTGTAGAAACAGGCGATTTCTACGCGCTTTTGGGGCCAAATGGTGCAGGAAAATCCACCACGATTGGTATTATCAGTTCTTTAGTTAATAAAAGTAGCGGCAAGGTTAAGGTATTTGGCTACGATATTGATACGGATCTCGTCAATGCTAAACGTCAGCTCGGGCTTGTTCCACAGGAATTTAATTTCAATCCCTTCGAGACAGTCATTCAGATTGTCCTTAATCAGGCGGGATATTATGGTGTTCCGCGCGACGTAGCACAGGATAGGGCTGAAACCTACCTTACCCAACTGGATCTATGGGGAAAGCGCAACGAACGAGCTATTCGTTTGTCTGGTGGCATGAAACGGCGTTTGATGATTGCCCGTGCCTTGATGCACCAACCGAAATTGTTGATCCTTGATGAACCTACGGCGGGAGTGGATATCGAATTGCGCCGCTCCATGTGGGAGTTTTTGAGAGAGTTGAATGTGCAGGGAACGACGATCATTCTGACGACTCACTATCTGGAAGAAGCTGAAATGCTGTGCCGTAACATTGGCATAATCCAGCATGGTGAACTGGTAGAGAACACCAGTATGAAAGATCTTCTCAGCCAACTTGAACGTGAAACGTTCTTGCTCGATTTAGAGCCGAAAGGAACAATGCCTATTGTTGAAGGTTACGACTATCGTCTGATAGATACAGCTACGCTGGAGGTAGACGTAAAACGTGGGCAGGGGTTGAATGATATTTTCTCCCAGCTGAGTATACAGGGTATCCAAATTAGCAGCATGCGTAACAAAGCGAATCGCCTGGAAGAGCTGTTTGTTGGGTTGACCAATAATAATCAAGGAGGCCGATAATGATCCAACTGTACTGGGTAGCCCTGAAAACCATTTGGATTAAAGAAATCACCCGTTTTGGTCGTATTTGGGTGCAGACGTTATTACCGCCTGTGATCACCATGTCCCTTTATTTCGTCATATTCGGCAATCTGGTGGGTTCTCGTATTGGTGAAATGGGTGGGGTGGGCTATATGCAGTTTATAGTGCCGGGGCTGATAATGATGTCAGTTATCACCAACTCCTACTCGAACGTTTCTTCGTCCTTTTTTGGTGCTAAATTCCAGCGTAGCATTGAAGAAGTACTGGTTGCTCCGGTTCCAACCCATGTCATCATTGCTGGATTCGTTGGCGGCGGAGTGGCTCGTGGTGTATGCGTTGGGATTCTGGTGACGTTGGTTTCCTCATTGTTCGTACCGTTACAGGTACATTCATGGGGAATGGTGGTGATCACCTTGCTGGCAACGTCTATTCTGTTTTCGTTGGCGGGGCTGTTGAATGCCATTTTTGCGAAAACTTTCGATGATATCAGCATTATCCCGACTTTTGTTCTGACACCTCTGACTTATCTGGGTGGCGTATTTTATTCTCTTACTCTGTTGCCTGCTTTCTGGCAAGCCGTGTCAAAACTCAACCCGATTGTCTATATGGTCAGTGGCTTTCGTTATGGTTTTCTTGGTATTGCTGATGTTTCGCTGGCGATGACATTAGGCATGCTGAGTGCCTTTATGATCGGGTTTTATTGGCTGGCTTGGTATTTAATTGAGTCAGGTCGAGGGCTGAGAACCTAACAGCCAAAATATAACGCTCCGCCGCAAATGATGGCGGAGTGGGGTTGATAATAGAAAGAACAGAAAGTCGGTTATATCGTGATTGCTGGGAAACAATCGATCGCATTTAAGCGACCTGAACAGGCACCGCCTTCGCAATCCGGCTCATCATATTATCGCCATCAAAGTAAGCTACTTTGGGGTTATGCAGCCTAGCCAAATCATCAGGTACTTGGACATATGAGCAGATAATGAGCTTATCGCCTACCGCAGCACGTCGAGCCGCCGCTCCGTTGACAGAAATGATTTTGGAACCGCGTTCGGCGGCAATGGCATAAGTTGAAAATCGTTCGCCATTATCAACGTTATAAATATCAATCGCTTCATATTCCAGAATGCCGGCAGCATCCATAAAATTCTGATCGATAGCACAGGAGCCTTCATAGTGAAGATCAGCCTGAGTCACTTTTACTCGATGTAATTTCCCCTGTAGCATGGTGCGTAACATGTTTGGTGCTCCTGAATTGATGAGTGCCGTATCTGCGAAGAAAAACAGATCACGGGAGAAGTGACTATATCAGGTTGTCAATAAATAGCCAAAGTGGAGAATGGAGGGAAATGACAGAAAACTGAGGTATTTTTATTGTTATTTCAATGTATTTCATTGCATTATTTATTCTTATTGATTTTTTTAGAACGAATGGACTCGATTAATTTGGCTTGATTTTTTCCATAATAGAAATAGTTTGTATAAAAATCTTCATCACTATCTAAAGAGCTAAATTAATATATCTGATGAGTTAATGAGTATATTATGTGAAGTCTTGGTAAGGGACTAGTTAGCCAGTAAAATCTGCTTAATTTAACCTGACAGATATTAACCAATTTTTTTACTTCCATCCGCGAATTTATGATTTTTTACATAAAATGTACCAAGTGTATCTGGAAAGTATTTAACTCCATTTTTACATTTACTATCATTTATTTCGGGTAATCAATAACATGATGGACATAACTCAGTCCGTTTAGTAATTTGGAATTTTTCGCAATTGATTAGATCGCAAAAATCGGACTGAGTTATCTTCAAGTGATCTACTTTTTTAACGGTTATTCATATCCCTAACTTTAATTGGGAATGATATAATATCTCATCTATGATACTCCTTTGAGTATGACTTCCGCCCATAAATTCATAGCTCATGGGTTTACTTAATAGTGATATAACATCAGAATAATTTCCTTGACCATAATTTTTTATGGCATAAAGCAATGTTTCTTTAGTTTTATAGTAACCAATAGGATGACTATATTTTGTATTTTCAATAAGATAATCGATCATGTCGAATCGCTTGTTAATGACAAAAGCTAATGCAGCATGAAAATCATTGAAAAAGTAAAATCCGAGTTCGTTTTTATTATTCCATGACTCAAATAAAGTATCTGCATTTTCTTGTGTTTTATTTTTTTCACATGTTAGCTGTAATCTAAATAACAAAGATGATGCATCTAAATCCTCAAGCCCATTTTTATTATTTTTTTGCCTGATGTTATTATAGATGTTTATTGCTTGTTTTTCTTTGTTCATTTTTATCAGGAAAATAGCATAATGCCAGAATAGATGAAGGCGCATTCCATAGTTATTCCTCCATATGTATTTCATGCTATCCATCCAATATTTACCTTCTTTGAAAAGTTTTTTGTCATAGAAATAGTGACAAGTGGCATGAATAGCATAAATATCGAGTTTATTAATTTTCAATGATGTGGTTGCACTTTTGTAGGCTTCTTCATGATATCCGTTTTCACTGAGGATAAATGCTTCAATTCCTTTAAAATAACAATAGAATTCATCCTTGGTATTCCAATGTTGACTGACAATATTCAGCGTTTCAAGCATGGTTTCTGTCATGCCATTGTTGAATTCTATCATATGACATGTATAAAAGCTTAATATGTCTTTGGGATATTTAATTAAGCATTTGTAAAAATAATTTCTTGCTTGTAAATAATTTCCATTGATCAGGTTTTTTATTCCTGAATTTATATTTTTGGCCCTTTCATCTGATTCTTTTTTGGCTGTTTTTACTAGAGTATTGAATAATGATTCAGCTTCTCTATGCTTTCCTCTTTCCATAGAAAGAAGCAAATCAATCATATGTATTTGAAGTACAGACAGAGATATATTTTCCGAGCAAGACCAATTTACTTTAGGAGTATTTTCATTTTTCATCATTCCCAATATGCAATTATAACACTCATTGATAATAAGTAAATCATCATGTTTACACACAACTTGTGGTATTTGCGCGCTATCGTTAATAATCATTATTAAAAGTCTCATGAATGGTTAATTTTTCAATGTCATTATTCTGCATCTATTTTGGTATAAGCTTATAACCCAATGAGATAAGTAAATATACATTAAAGAAAATTGCAATTAGAGTGATTCAACTCACAACAAGAGATTTATTTTAAAATAGAACAACCTTTTAAGTATTCAAAACCTAATCGGAATGGATGAATTATTTTGTATATCAACGAGTTTGATGTTTTATTGGTAAGTATCCGTATCGTATCATTTTATGATATTTTTCTATATATTTTTGATGCTAGTGTAATAAAGGATTTTGCGGCTGGAGAAATTTGCTGAGTGTCAATGACAGCGAGTGCAACCTGCCTTTTGACTGTAGGATTTAATGGCCTTTTGATATAGTTGCTGATTCGCTCTGAAGGTAATGCAGATTCAGCAACAATAGTTACTGCTTCTCCACGCTCCACTATTGCTAGTGTGCTGACCAATTGAGACGTTCGATAACGTATTTGAGGTTTTAGTTTTTCGGCAAGGAACATTCTGGAAACTATTTCGCCTGAACCTGCTTCTGTTAAGCTGAAAATATAAGAACAAAGCTCTTTAAGGCTAATGGATTCTTTCAATGCTAAAGGATGATTTTTGGGTAACACTGCCACCATTTGGTCTTCAATTAGTGGAAAAGTTTCGAATTTATCTTCTGGTAATGTGACAAATCCCACATCAATTTTCCTATCCATGATCCATTGTTCAACTTGTTTATCAGAGCCTTCATCAATATAGACTTCTATTTCTGGGTGTTTTTTTGAATATTCTTTAAGTATTTTGGGTAATAAAGCCGTTGATGAGGTTGGACCAAACGAACCAATTCGCAGTATTCCTCGTTTCATTCCCTTAGCATCAAGCGCTTCTTGTTTCATTATCTCAGTTAGACTCAAGATCATTTGAGTGCGCTGTAACAATCTGACACCAATATTAGTCAGTTCAACTTTTCCTTGGTGTCGATGAAACAACGAGACACCTAATTCTTGTTCAAGTGATTTTATTGCATGAGAAACACCAGATTGTGAAATATTTAATTGTATGCCTGCTAATGTGAAGCTACGTCTTTCCGCTATAACAGAAAAAATGGTCAATTGTGTGATTGTCATCACCATGAATTCCTCATGAGTATTTACTCATTTGTTTATGACTTTATATTTGTATCAATATATTCAGATAATATAAAGCTCTTTAGAAGATGAATGACTATACTTTAGTGACTTTAGATATTAAAAATAATAAATATTACAAGGTGTTGTAACAATGTCTTTTAAATCAAATGATTATTCGAGTTATATGAAATTAACTATCGTTTCAATCATATGGGGAGGCACGTTTATTGCTGGAAGATTCATCTCATTTGATATCGGGGCGTTATTATTGGCATCATTAAGATTCATTCTTGCTGCGACTGTACTTGTGTTGATTTTGGCTTTTTCTAAAAAAGGATTTGTGAAAATAAATAAGACTCAGATGACAAAAATAATACTGCTTGGTTTCTTTGGTATTTATGTCTACAACATCTGTTTTTTTATGGTTTAAAATACATTGATGCCTCAAGAGCTTCACTTATTGTTGCTATAAATCCAGCAGTAATAGCCGTGCTTTCTTATTTTATTTTTAGGGAGAAATTGTCTTTAATCAGAATAATCGGAATATTACTATGTTTACTGGGGGCCGGTGTGGTTATTCTTGGTAATAATTCACATTTGTTACTATCTGGATACGGAAGCCTAATCGGTGATATTTCCATATTGGGATGTGTCATTAGCTGGGTCATTTATAGTGTTTTTTGTAAAACCATAGTGAATGAAATTGGCGCATTACACACTGTGGCTTACTCGGTACTTGCTGGTGCAATTATGTTGACAGTAACAGTACTGTTTACAGGTGAGATGAATCAAACAGAATTGAGATTATTGTCGGTAAATGACTTAATAAGTTTGATTTATTTGGGAGTTGTGGGATCAGCCATTGCATATGTTTTATATTATGACGGAATTGATAAAATTGGTGCTACGCGTGCAGGCGTATTTATAGCTTTAAACCCGTTAACAGCAGTATTAGGCGGTGTATTATTTTTAGGGGAGAAATTAACCGTCGCTATATGTATAGGTGCTGTTTTTATTATTATAGGTATTTTCATCGCAAACAGAGATGTGAGAACAAAAAACAACCTATTGAGCCATTCTAGTGGAAATGGATGTGGTAATACAATAGGTAGGAAATAAGTCAGATGACAAGCGCAGGCTTACCTTGTAGAGCTCGACCTGAGCGAAAATGAGATCGCAAAAAAGATCGGAGTGACTGAATATGAATAGAGTTCTTAGTGTGTGCGCTGTGCTGTGTCTTACGGTAATTCCAGCAGCAGTCAAGGCAGATATTACCGCGCCAATTGTTTACCTTGAGCATGCAACTCCTTCGGTGTCGCTCAAGATCAATGGTAAAAAGGTTAACAGGCTTGCCATTGATACCGGGGTATCCGGCGGATTTTATCTCCCTCAATCCGTCTTTGATTCGATTTTTCCGGCGCGGAATCATCGCACAGAAACCCAAAATTCTGTTGATATTTTTGGCGTTGAGAAGTCTGCTGTAGCGGCAAGAGCAGCTAATATTACTGTTAACGGTGAACGCCTTTCAGATGTTGACGTTGAAATCTTCAAACCGTGGGGTAACGGCATGTTAGACAGCAACGGGCAACTGATCATCGATGGGGTGTTAGGTCTGGGCATCGCCAAAAACAAAACGCTTATTATCAACTACGCTTCAAAGATGCTGACGATAACTGACCATCTTAAAGCGCTTCCTGATGGCTACCGCTGGCAATCTATCCCATTTACCCGAACAAGGAGCGGAATAGAAATTAGTGTGTTATCTGGCAATGAGAAGATAAGCCGTATGGTTATTGATACTGGTGCAAGCCATACAATACTTTTTACGCGCTCAAAAAAAGGGTGTGCTGTTCTCTCTGCGTCCTGCCCGAAGCAAACTATTGTGACGCCTGACGGTGTTAGGCTCTCTGCGTTTATCTTTCAGGTTTCTGATGACAAGATAAATCCTGATAAACGGATAGATTTTGATGGCCTGTTAGGTGAAGATTTTCTTTCAAACAGGGTTCTCGTCATATCGAATGACCGATTGTTAATTAGCTCACCTAATAACAGTTAAGGATTGGCAGGCATTCCCTTAACATCCCTCGATCGACAACCTTCCCCCTTCTTCTGAGCGCCACAATCGGCGCAATTCTGCTTTCCTGCCTCATTTGGGGATCTTACGGGATCAATGTAGAAGCGTCGGGAAGGGTAATTTTTAATCCTAACGCATCTTCTCTCGTTTCTCCTATGGATGGCATGGCGGAGAGTTTGGGTACCATCGACGGTCAACAGGTTAACGTTGGTCAGAGAATTATGGTGGTTTCACATGAGATAAAAACTAAATCAGGGTTGATGTCTCGAAAGGAACGCGCCGTGCTGACAGAAAAAAAGCAACTGTTTACTGAAAAATTAGCGTTATTGGGGAGGGAGAAAGAAAGCGCTCTCGTAAAAATACCTCAGTCAACATCACCAAAGCACAGGCTGATATCATCACTCTCTTAGGGACATGTGCATCACTTCTATCACTTTACCAACACACATATCCCATAATTCAAATCAGTCAGGCCAAATCGACCCGCTGATTATCAATCAGCCGTGTTTGGCCTAACCATGCTGCCATCAGGACCACCGCTTTTTTGCTTTGTGCTGTCAATGGCGCCAGATTTTCTGCATCACGGATAAACAACTCATCCGGCATAAAACCTTCTTCCCGCAAGTGTGCGGTTGCCAATTTAATCAACTGCTCTGTATCCCGTTCGCCATGCTGCAATCTTTCCGCTATAAATTGCATGACTTTATTCAATAAAGGCGCAATTTTTTTCTCTTCAGCGGATAGGAGGTTATTACGTGAGCTTAATGCCAATCCATTTTTATCACGGATGATAGGTACAGGAACTAACGTAATATCGTAAGCCATATCTGCAATCATTTTGCGGATAATCTGTAATTGCTGGAAATCTTTTTCGCCGAAATAAACCAGATCAGGCTGGATCAGATTAAATAATTTGCTGACAACGGTGGTGACGCCACGGAAATGTCCCGGACGGCTGGCACCCTCAAGCATATAAGAGAGTTCCGGCACTTCGACAAAAGTTTGGTTGCCGTTTAAGCCATTTGGGTACATTTCGTTAGCGCCGGGGGCGAAAACTAGTTCAACATTGCGACGACTTAGTTTCTCGCAATCTTCCTGCAAGGTTCGTGGATAATTAACCAAATCGTCTTCTCGGTCAAATTGCATCGGATTGACGAAAATACTGACGATAACGACATCAGCCTGTGCTTTAGCGGTATCCACTAATGCCATGTGACCATCATGCAGATTTCCCATCGTAGGGACAAAGGCAATACGTTTGCCCGCTTGGTGCCAGCGGCGTATCTCACGGCGTAAAATTGGGATCGTTTCTATAATCAGCATTGCTGTACTCCTTTAATTAGCAGTCATGCTGGGGGAATAATCAGTTGAATGAATGTGCTTGATCGGGATAAATACCGCTTTCTACCTGTTCAATATACAGGCGGACGGCGTCCCGTACATTGCCAGTTTCCTTGAGGAAATCTTTGGCAAATTTAGGCAATCTTGCGGTAATGCCCAAGGCATCGTGCATAACCAGAATTTGTCCATCAGTCATATTGCCAGCCCCAATACCAATGACCGGAATTTCCAGCGCTTCAGTGACACGTTGTGCCAGCCCGGTCGGAACGCATTCCAGCACCAGTAGCTGTATTCCCGCCTTTTCCAAGGCAATGGCATCGTTGAATAATTTCTGGGCAGAGGTTTCATCGCGCCCTTGGACTTTATAGCCACCGAGTACATTGACTGATTGTGGCGTCAGCCCCAAATGCCCACAGACGGGGACAGCACGTTCAGTCAGCATTTTTACGGTGTCACATAACCAGTCTCCACCTTCAATTTTGACCATATTAGCCCCGGAGCGCATCAATGCAGCGGCATTGTCAAAACTTTGCTCGGGGGTGGCGTAGCTCATGAAAGGCATATCTGCGATTAGAAAAGAGTGGGGGGCGCCAGCGCGAACGTTTCGGGTGTGGTAAGAGATGTCTTCAACGGTAACAGGTAAGGTAGAGTCGAATCCCTGCACGGTCATACCGAGTGAATCGCCAATTAGCATGACATTGATGCCTTGTTCGGCGAAAAGGTGCGCGAAACTGGCATCGTAAGCGGTGATAGTCGCGAACTTGCGTTTCTCTTTTTTTAACTGACTTAAGTCAGCCAGAGTTGTTGGTTTCATTATTATCTCCTGAATAGTTATACCTTTTATCTTTCAAGCTGCTGTTTTGTTGGCTGCAACTCGAGATCTGTCAGGTATAGAGCCTATCCCATTTAGGGGAGCCAAAAAATTCCCGATAGGATAGGCCTTGATTATCCAGAAATCGGCCACGGCTGTATGGGATGTTGAATCACTTTTTCTTCATAAAATTGCTGCTTGAAATCCTATTGGGTATCCAACCAAAACGTCAGACCATTTTCTGGAATTTGTTTTAATCGTCCTGCCAGTGTTTCTCCATCGGGAAACACAAGATCCGGGGCAATTTCTGCAAGCGGGTAAAGCATAAATTCACGTTGCTTTAAACCGTAGTGGGGAACAGTCAGGCGTTCAGTGTTAATGATGTGATCGCCAAACAGCATGATATCGAGATCGAGCGTTCTCGGCCCCCAGCGCTCATCTTTGCGGACACGGCCTTGCGTCAGTTCGATTGCCTGAGTGTGATCAAGCAATGTTTCTGGTGACAATAGGGTGTCCAATGCGACGGCAAGGTTGAGGTAATCAGGCTGATCCTGTGGCCCCATCGGTTTAGTTCGATAAAAAGATGATCGAACAACAAAAGCGGTATCAGGGATCGTTTCCAGGGCAGCAAGCGCATTATGGACTTGCTGCAAAGGATCGGCCAGATTACTGCCAATGGCGATATACACCCGAATCATATTAACCGTTATTCCTGTTCTGACGAGGGCGTACAACAGTACGGCGGGGGCGCGTTCTGCGGCGAATCGATTCATTGCCCAGTTCAGATATCATCCCGCGCTGTTGGGAAGATGTTGACTGTTGGAATTCAGCCCACCAGTGCACAAGCTCTTTCAGTTCATGGCGTGACTCAATACTGGCTCGTAATTCCAGTAAATCATACGCAGCACGGAACTTCGGATGTTCCATCAGTTTATTCGCCCGCTTTCCTTGACGACGTGGCAGTCGAAGCTGGAGTAACCAGATATCGCGCATTGTCGTCGTATGGCGTTTGGGGATAGCAATGGAGCGGCACTGTTCATCAAGAATGTCATTCATTGCTAGCGCAAAGGCATCGTAATACTGTAAGCCGCCTTCCTGTGACAATTTTTCCGCATGTTCAATCAATGGATACCACAACATCGCTGCGAATAAGAATGCGGGATTAACTCGCTTATCGCTCTGGATACGGTGGTCGGTATTTTTCAGTACCTGTGTCAGCAATTTTTCCATTGGTGAATCACCACATTGGGTGAAACCGCGTTGAATCATGGGGAACAGCGGTTGGAACAGGTGATGTTCGCGCAGCAGTCTGTAGGTGCTGTAACCCTGTCCGGCTTGCAACAGTTTCAGGGATTCTTCAAACAGACGCGCGGATGGAATATCGTTCAACAGAAACGAAAGACGTGAGATCGGCTCGGCAGTTGCTGGCTCGATGGTCATGTTTAGTTTGCTGGCGAAACGGATGGCACGCAGCATACGAACAGGATCTTCCCGATAGCGGGTTTCTGGATCACCAATCAGGCGAATGATGCCCGCGTTGAGGTCTGCCATTCCGCCGACATAATCCCGCAGGGCGAAATCCTCAATGCCATAATAGAGGCTATTGATCGTGAAATCGCGACGGACGGCATCTTCTTCGACTGAACCGAAAATATTATCACGCAGTAACATGCCGCTCTGGGCTTTATGTGACTGATCTCGGTCATTGCTTTCAACTTGTTCATGTGGCCCGCGGAAGGTGGCTACTTCAATCACATCAGGCCCAAACATGATATGGGCAAGGCGAAAGCGACGACCGACAAGACGACAGTTACGGAACAGCTTACGAACCTGCTCTGGCGTAGCATTGGTTGCTATATCGAAATCTTTGGGTTTTTCGTGCAGTAGTAAGTCACGAACACCGCCACCGACCAGATAGGCTTCAAAACCGGATTTGTTCAGGCGATACAGAACTTTCAGGGCATTATCACTGATGTCCTTGCGTGAAATCGGGTGCTGCTCTCGTGGGATCACCGTGATCGGGGAGTCCGAAGGCTTTGCCTTTGCGGATTTTTTCTTCATTTTGTCGTTTTCGGCATGTGATGAAGATGAATGATTTTCTCTGCGACGTTTACGCAAAGAGCTGCTCTCTGTTTGAGCAGAATGGTCAGATACGGTGACTGGCCTTTCACTGACTGCCTGTGTGTCGCGTTTTATTCTGTTATCGCGGATTAGCAAATTACGGCAGAAAGTTGCTACTCGGTTAAAAATGGTACACCTCGATAGTGACTAATCAATTAAGTAAGACAAAAAACAGCCGCCAATCATAACTTACTGAACATTTTTTGAGAATGCTTACAGTGCCAATAGAAACACTTTATTTAAATTAGCTGTTGGTTATGTTTTTTTTGGCGGAACTGCGTTTATATTCCAACCAACGATAGCCTGCTGTAGTAGTTGATCTGTGGTGAGATCCAGCCAGCCTGCGATAGTAGGTTGATTCAAAAACGATAACGCATTAATAAGCAATGGCCTTGGATCACTCAGCGGGATCGGTTGGGCATGATTTTGCTTAGAAAATTTATTTCCCTCGCTGTTTAGCACGAGAGGCAAATGCACATAATTTGGCGTTGTAAAATTCAAGTGCTGATACAGAGATAGCTGGCGAACCGTCGGTTCAATTAAATCTGCTCCTCTGACAATTTCAGTGACGCCCTGATAGTTATCATCAATAACAACGACAAGATTATAGGCGAATAAACCATCTTTGCGATGAATGATGAAATCTTCTTCCGCTATTGTCGTGGGTACGGCGATGTAACCCTGCAATTTATCGCAAAAACCGTAAACCGGATAGTGTTGTTTCAGACGAATCGCGGCATTGTGGTCGGATAGGTGTAAATGCCGGCAGTGACCATCATAAAAACCACCCAGTTGTTGAATGTGCTGGCGGGTACAGGTACAGCAATAGCTATTTCCCTGCTGTTTTAATTGATCGAGGATAGCACGATAGGCTTCATGGCGCTGGGATTGATAGAAAACCTCTTCATCCCAGTAAAGGCCGTAATGCTCAAGGGCTTTCAATATCCGACAAGCTGCTCCAGGAACTTCTCGTGGAGGATCTATGTCATCAATCCGCATCAGCCATTTTCCGTGGCAGGCACGTGCTTGCAGATAACTGCCCAGTGCAGTCACGAGGGAACCGAAATGGAGATCGCCAGAAGGAGATGGGGCGAAGCGCCCAATATATGACGAGAAATGTTCAGATTGAGTCATATCAGGATCAATATAGGGGCATACGGCGCCATTCAGCGCCGTATTTAACCCTATGGGTTAGCCAGCCATTTGCTTTTCGCGAATTTCGGCCAACGTCTTACAGTCAATACATAAATCGGCTGTTGGGCGAGCTTCTAAACGGCGGATGCCGATTTCAACCCCACAGGATTCACAATAGCCGAAGTCGTCCTCTTCGACTTTTTTCAGCGTTTTTTCGATCTTTTTGATCAATTTACGCTCACGATCCCGATTACGTAATTCAAGACTGAACTCTTCTTCTTGCGCCGCACGGTCAACTGGATCAGGGAAGTTTGCTGCCTCATCTTGCATATGAGATACAGTACGGTCTACTTCATCCCTGAGTTGATTGCGCCATGCTTCCAGAATCAGCTTGAAATGCTCTAACTGGGCATCGTTCATGTATTCTTCGCCTGGCTTTTCCTGGTAAGGTTCTACCCCAGCGATGGCGAGAATGCTCAAGGACGAGGTTTTACGTTTTTGCCCTTCTTGCATAATGCTTCTCCTTACACACGCACTATCAAACGACCCCCCCAACAGTAGGGAGGAAAAAAATAGGCCGCTATAAATAGCAGATGACTGCGAGGTTGGCAATTGTTCCTGCCATTAGTTTTGCAATGGTGTGAAGGCAACCGTGTTTACTGCCTAAATATATCGCAAAACAGCCCTCATCAGCATGATCTGTTTACAAATTATCCCATTGATAAAAAAGGCAATTTGTCACTTATAACCATCCTGTTTTCTGTCATACTGGCCTTATAACAAATAACTTCGACCCCTGAATTGCATGCTTGTTCCAAAAGAAAAGCATAATCATGGTCAATATGTTTTGCTGCCGCAACCTGACTGATCCCAGAATGTAAAACAGCAAACAACAGGACAGCACGCTGACCTTGTTGTGCTATCAATGATAGCTCACGTAAATGTTTTTGCCCGCGAATTGTTACAGCGTCCGGAAAGTAACCATAATTTTCCTGCGACAATGTCACTGACTTGACTTCAATATAGCAGTCAACTCTTTGTTTTGACTGTAACAATAAATCTATGCGGCTTTTCTCTTTTCCATAGCCCACTTCACGGCTAATTTTCTCATAGCCAGATAATTCCGAAATTACATTTTTTTCAATGGCCTGATAGGCCAAGTCATTGGCCCTGAGTGTATTGACACAAATCCAGTGTCCATCTTGAGTTTGCGTCAGTTCCCAGCTATTCGGGTATTTGCGCTTGGGATTATCCGATGTGGAATACCACACAGTATCTCCTGGTGTAGCACAACCTGTCATAGCACCAGTGTTGGCACAGTGTATGGTGAGTGTTTCTCCTTCTGGCGTGAGGACATCCGCCAAAAAACGTTTATAACGGCGGATTAGGGTGGCGGGCTTCAGGGGCGGTGCAAATTCCATAAATTTTCCTCATAACCAATGGTCGGTAGCATTAATGGGTCGACAGGCTCAATGACCTGAAATTCGATGAAATGAAATCAAAGGTGCTAATGCTACAATGGCACCCATTGAAAGTTAATTCATTATGGTGATCCTTTGTCATTACCCATTTATGACGTAGTGGAGTCAGTGATTACTGCATTGCAAACGTCGAAGCAAGTGTTATTACACGCACCAACAGGAGCTGGAAAATCGACCGGATTGCCATTGGCAATTCTGAAGCAGGCACAATTGGCAGGGCGCATCATTATGCTGGAACCGAGGCGTATTGCTGCACGTAGTGTGGCTGAGCGTCTCGCCGAACAATTGAATGAGCCTGTTGGCATGACCGTAGGCTATCGGATGCGTTCGGAAACAAAAATCAGTGCTGCCACACGCCTTGAAGTGGTGACGGAAGGCATTCTGGCACGTATGCTTCAGCAAGATCCTGAATTGAGTGATGTCTCACTCGTGATCCTTGATGAATTCCATGAACGCAGTTTACAGGCTGATCTGGCGTTGGCGTTGTTGCTGGATGTGCAGGAAGGATTGCGTGATGATTTGCGTATCCTGGTGATGTCTGCAACGCTGGATAACCAGCGTCTCTCCTCTTTATTACCGGATGCGCCAGTGATGGTGTCAGAAGGACGCAGCTATCCGGTAGCGAGATCCTATCATCCCCTTTCTTCTCATCAGCCTTTTGAACAGTCAGTCACCTCGGCGGTATTGCGCTTATTGCAGCAGGAAACGGGATCATTGCTGCTGTTTTTACCCGGAGTCGGTGAAATCCAGCGTGTTCTGTCGCAGCTGGATGGGAAGATAAATGAAGAGACACTATTGTGTCCGTTGTACGGGGCGTTATCGCTGTCAGACCAGCGCAAGGCAATCGCACCTGCGCCAACGGGCATGCGTAAAGTTGTGCTGGCAACCAACATCGCAGAAACCAGCCTGACGATTGAAGGCATCCGGCTGGTGGTGGACAGCGGCCTTGAACGAACCAGCCGATTTGAACCGAAAAGCGGATTGACTCGTCTAATAACTCAGCGCATCAGCCAAGCATCAATGATTCAGCGGGCAGGACGTGCCGGGCGACTGGAGTCAGGGGTTTGCTGGCACTTATTTGGTCAGGAACAGGCAGAAAGAGCTTCGGAACACAGTGAACCGGAAATTCTGCATTCAGATCTAAGCAGCCTGTTACTCTCTCTATTACAGTGGGGATGTCGCGACATGACCCAACTTCATTGGTTGGACAATCCACCACAACCCGCTTTGGCTGTTGCGGAATCGTTGCTGCTAAGATTGGGGGCATTGGATGATAATCAACAACTGACGGCCCGTGGTTGGAAAATGACCGAATCCGGCAGTGAACCGCGTTTGGCGGCAATGCTCTGTTTGGGTAAAGAGTATGCGGACAAACAGCAAGGAAAAACACAAGGCAGCGCAGCATTGGCAACAGCGGCGAAACTTGTTGCCATTCTGGAAGAACCACCGCGCCGTGGACAGCCCGATCTGATTCATTGGATGACTTCAAATCAGCGCCATTGGCAGCAACGAGCCAATCAGCTTATCAGGAATCTTGCGGGCAAGAGTGGGAACGTTAGCCTCGATTTTGTACCTGAATTACTCGCTCTTGTACCTGAATTATTAGTGCAGGGATTTCCTGATCGGATCGCCAAAAACCGTGATAATCTTGGGCGTTTTCAGTTAGCCAACGGCTTAGGTGTGGCTCTGGAACGTGAAGAGCCGCTTTCGGGAGAAACCTGGCTGGTTGCCCCTTCACTACAGCAGGGCAGTAAAAGCCCTGATGCCCGGGTGTTATTGGCTTGTCCATTGAATATTGAACAGACCATGCAGCAATATCCGCATTTGTTTACTGAGCATACAGCCGTAGAGTGGGATGATAGTAAAGGTTCGCTGCGGGCGTGGCGGCGTTTGCAGTGTGGGCGTTTAGTCGTCAAAGTACAGCCTCTGGCAAAACCGTCGGAAGCTGAATTACAGGAAGCTTTGCTGAATTGGGTTCAGCAAGAAGGCTTGTCAGCATTGAACTGGTCAGTGGAAGCATCGCAATTGCGCACACGCTTACAAAGGGCAACAGAATGGCTGCCAGAAATAGAATGGCCCGCAGTTGATGACACCGCTTTGCTGAATTCCCTTGAACAATGGCTGCTTCCTGCTCTGGGAGACGTCACTGATTTGAAAGGGTTACGTCAGGTTGACTTATCAACTTGCCTGATGGGGTTGCTTGATTGGCAGCAACGGCAAATACTGGATAATGAATTGCCTGCTAATTACACTGTGCCAACCGGGAGCAGGATCACTATCCAGTATTTTAATGATAAGCCTCCTGTGCTGTCAGTGAGAATGCAGGAAATGTACGGAGAGCAGCAAAATCCAGTCTTGGCGAAAGGACGCGTTCCGATTGTCATTGAGTTGTTGTCTCCTGCCCATCGACCATTGCAGATAACACAAGATCTTGCTGCATTCTGGCGGGGGGCTTACCGTGAGGTGCAAAAAGAGATGAAAGGGCGCTATCCCAAACACTTATGGCCGGATGATCCTGCTAATACTGCGCCAACACGGCGCGTGAAAAAATATATGTAATCGTGTTTTGATTCATACAACTGCCTTAAATAAACATGTGGAGAATTCGGTATGTCTGATGATGATCGTCAGCCAATCGGACGCAAGGGTAAAAAATCGGGGCTTCGTCGTGGGCGAGCATCAAAAAATCGCGTTCGGCAGGATGACTATGATGATTATGAAAATGATGATTTTGACGACGACGATGAGGATGAAGTCATGACGAAAAAAGGGAAGAATGCCCGCTCACCGAAGAGCCGATCTCCCAAAAATCGGGGAAACTGGATTTTGTGGTTTCTGCTAAAAGTCTTTATTGTGTTGGCAGTGATTATTGCTGCCTACGGTTTTTATCTGGATAACAAAATTCGTCAGCGCATTGACGGTAAAGTCTGGGATTTACCCGCTGCAGTATATGGTCGGGTGGTTAATCTTGAACCGGGCATGAATTACAGCAGGGACGAAATGATCCAATTGCTGGAAGGTATGCAGTACCGGAAAGTGACAAAAATAACCCGTGCGGGTGAATTTGTACTCAAGGGAAACAATATTGAACTTCTGCGTCGTTCATTTGATTTCCCTGATGGTCAGGAAAATCAGATCCAGGCCAGACTGTCCTTTGAAGACAATCATCTTACCCGCATCGAAAACGTAGAAAACCAGCGGCAGTTTGGTTTCTTCCGCCTTGATCCAAAACTGATTACGATGATGCAGTCGGCGAATGGCGAACAACGCCTGTTTGTCCCGCGTGAAGGTTTTCCTGATTCACTGGTTCAGATTTTGCTGGAAACAGAAGATCGTTATTTCTATGAACATGGCGGAGTCAGGCCAATTTCCATTATCCGCGCTGCGTTGGCTAATTTGACTGCGGGGCGTACTGTTCAGGGAGGCAGTACTCTGACTCAGCAGCTGGTGAGAAACCTGTTTCTCTCCAATGAGCGTACTTTGACCCGTAAAGCGAATGAAGCGCTGATGGCAATGTTGATGGATGCACGTTATAGCAAAGATCGCATTCTTGAACTGTATTTGAACGAAGTCTTTTTGGGGCAGAGTGGCGATGAACAGATCCATGGTTTCCCGTTAGCGAGCCAGTACTACTTTGGCAGCCCGATTAGTGAATTAACGCTGGATCAGCAGGCATTGCTGGTGGGGATGGTTAAAGGGGCATCGGTATATAACCCGTGGCGCCATCCTAAAAAAGCACTGGAACGCCGCAATATCGTGCTGAAAATTCTTCAGAACCGGAACGTCATCACGCAAAAGGATTATGACTTGTTGAGTGTCCGCTCACTGGGCGTAAAACCTAAAAGTGAGAGTATTACGCCACAACCTGCGTTTATGCAGTTAGTGCGTCAGGAATTACAGGAAAAGTTAGGTGATAAAGTTAATAACCTGTCGGGTGTAAAAATCTTCACTACCTTAGATCCTGTTTCGCAGGATGCAGCAGAACAAGCTGTGGAAGAAGGTGTTGCTGAATTGCGAAAAGCGCGCAACATTGCTGATTTGGAAGGTGCAATGGTGGTTGTGGATCGCATCAGTGGCGAAGTTCGCGCGATGGTGGGGGGGGCTCAACCACAATATGCAGGATTTAACAGGGCACTGAATGCCCGCCGCTTGATTGGTTCTTTAGCTAAGCCTGCGACTTATCTGACCGCATTGAGCCAGCCAGATAAATATCGCCTGAATACCTGGCTGGCAGATGAACCCATCTCTGTCCCATTGGCAGGAGGGAAAACTTGGGAGCCGAGGAACTTTAGCCGTAATTTCAGCGGCCGATTGATGTTGGTCGATGCTTTGGCGCGTTCGGTAAACATTCCTACCGTCAATCTGGGGATGGATATTGGATTGGATCGCATTGCCAGTACACTGGTTTCAATGGGCATTCCTGCGCAAGAAATCAAACAAGTTCCCGCTATGTTGCTGGGCGCAATTGCGCTGACACCAATGGAAATGGCACAAGAATTCCAGACCATCGCCAGCGGCGGTAATCGCGCAAAACTCTCTGCATTACGCTCTATCATGGCTGAAGACGGTACAGTGGTTTACCAGAGCTATCCGCAGGCTGAGCGGGCTGTGCCGCCACAGGCTGCCTATCTGACACTGTATGGTATGCAGCAGGTCATTGCACGGGGCACAGGCCGCTCACTGAAGGGTAAATATGGTCAATATAATTTAGCGGGTAAAACTGGAACGACGAACGATCTGCGTGACAGTTGGTTTACGGGAATTGATGGTAAAGAAGTCGCGATTGTCTGGACAGGACGTGATAACAATGGCCCAACTAATTTGACGGGCGCGACGGGGGCGTTGACAATTTATCGCCGTTATCTGGAAAATGAAACCCCACTGATACTGAATAACCGTCCACCGGAAGGCATTGTGGATATGTCAGTCAATGAAGATGGCAGTTTCAACTGTGCCGGTACCGGCATCAGAACACTGCCTGTCTGGACTGATGATCCTCAGTCCTTGTGCCAGCAACCCGTGCAACAGCCGATAGAGGATAATGAAGAAGAAGCCCCAGGCTGGCTGCGCGAGATGTTTGGTCAGTAATAAAATGCGGCCCTACCGACATGGAAGTCGGTGGGAAAATCAAAAATTCTCACTCACAGTAAGGAACTGACAACTTCTAGGCAGGTTTTAATGGGTAGCCACATTTCAAGACATGGGAGCTCATTGGGTTTTGCGAATAAAAAATCATATTGTTGATAAAAAGGAATAATTTGACCCTGAGATGAACGATCCACAGCAAGACGAGCCAATTTCACAGCATTAAGTGGATGAGGGTATTTTTTATTCTCCATCAATAGCATTATTGAGAATAATAATCATAAATTGGTAATGTTTCCGTACTGTGGAGTTAATCTGTCAGATAAATATAAAACACTATCGGCACACGTCTCAGCCCACTGCATTTTCGCTGGATGGTGCTGATTTTGCTTGGTGTGTTGGCGGTGATGTCAACCATTCAGGCGATACGGGCTTTGATGTGAGTTTTTACTCAGACGCCACGAGATAGTACGGGATAGTGACGTCTGGGAAAACGGGATAGCTTATTTCAGTTTAGCGAAGCTACGTGCTGCTGCGTCAACAGTACGCTGGATATCGTCATCAGTATGAGCGATAGACATAAAGCCTGTTTCAAACGCAGAAGGTGCCAGATAGACGCCCTCTTCCAGCATCAGGTGGAAAAACTGCTTAAAACGTTCCACATCACACTTCATGACATCCTGATAGCAGGTGACGCTTTCCGCATCAGTAAAGAAAATACCGAACATGCCGCCAACGTGATTAACAACCAGAGAAATACCTGCTGCCGTTGCCGAGTTTTTCAGGCCAGAGGCCAGTTTGTCGGTCAGTTCGCTCAAACGTTGATGAACACCCGCTTGGGATACTTCGTTCAGGCAGGCCAGACCCGCCGCCATGGCGATTGGGTTACCAGAAAGGGTTCCTGCCTGATAAACCGGGCCAATTGGTGCCAGTTTTTCCATGATGTCCAGACGACCGCCAAAGGCACCCACTGGCATACCGCCGCCGATGATTTTGCCAAGAGAGGTTAGATCCGGCTTAACATCGTAATACTCTTGTGCGCCGCCCAGTGCGACACGGAAGCCAGTCATCACCTCATCAATGATCAGCAAAGCACCAAACTCATCACACAGTTTACGCAGACCCGGCAGGAACTCTGGTAACGGAGGAATGCAGTTCATATTACCGGCGACAGGTTCGACAATAATACAGGCGATCTCTTCAGGGTATTTTTCGAAGGCTTCACGGACGGAGTTCAGGTCATTGTAGACGCAAGTCAGGGTGTGTTTAGCAAAATCAGCAGGAACACCCGGTGAATTAGGCTGCCCAATAGTCAAAGCGCCTGAACCTGCTTTGACCAGCAGACAATCGGCATGACCGTGATAGCAGCCTTCAAATTTAATGATTTTGTCGCGTTCGGTATAGCCACGAGCCAGACGAATGGCGCTCATGGTTGCTTCTGTACCTGAGTTCACCATGCGAACCATATCCATGGAAGGGACTAATTCTGTTACCAGCTTTGCCATTTCTACTTCGGCAGAGGTAGGTGCCCCAAAACTCAGGCCACGCTCTGCGGCTTCAATGACGGCATTGCGGATGGCCGGGTGATTGTGCCCCAGCACCATCGGACCCCATGAACCGACATAATCGATATAGGCATTGCCATCGACATCATAAAGATAGGCACCATCGGCACGTTGGATAAAGACAGGCGTACCACCAACCCCGTTAAAAGCACGTGCAGGTGAATTGACACCGCCGGGGATCACATGTTTTGCCTGAGAGTAAAGCGTTTCGGACTGGCTCATTAATAAAAGCTCCTGAAAGATAACGGTACAGATATGGGGATGCCATTCTAAAGCACCCCAATGGGGAAGCCAAATCATCATAATGAGGTGAGGGGGACATTTACGTTGCTACATTTGTGTGGCAAAACTTGAACGAATCAGTCAGGTATTGGATAATCGTCGCTAACTGATCAGAAAGCCTAAAATGACTTTCCGAGAATTTTACCGGAAAACCGGACTGGAGTAAAAATATGAGCGATGATGCTGCATTGCCTTTGCAGTTTACTGATGCCGCAGCCAATAAAGTCAAAGTGCTGGTTGCTGATGAAGATAACCCGAGCCTGCGCCTGCGGGTCTATATTACAGGTGGTGGTTGTAGCGGCTTCCAGTATGGTTTCACTTTCGATGACCAAATTAACGAAGGTGATATGACAATTCAGAAGCAAGGTGTTGAACTGGTTATTGACCCAATGAGCCTGCAATATCTGGTCGGCGGTTGTGTGGATTATACGGAAGGACTGGAAGGCTCCCGTTTTATCGTTACCAATCCGAATGCAAAAACGACCTGCGGTTGCGGCTCTTCCTTCAGTGTCTGATTGAGATGACTAGCCATTGCAATAAATAGCCCCCTTTTTATAGGAGGCTATTTTGCAATATATTGCCGCGATATTCATATTCATGATGAAATCAATTGCGGCTGGCGGGACTTCTTAATAATACTGACCAGCAAGCCAGACATAATGAAAAACGCGCCCAATGATCCCAACCATCCTAAAGTTTCTCCAATGAATAGAAATGCGAACAGTGTCGAAAATAACGGCTCGCTGGTTTCAGTAATCTGCACGCTACTCGCTTCTCCTTTTTCCACCGCCTTAGTTGTAAAGTAAAACCCTCCAATTGAGGGTAGCAGCACAAGCCCCAGAATCATCAGCAATGCGATACCAGAAGGAAGCTGTAACCCTTCCAGCATCGCAGGAACAGCGAGGTAGATAGTGCCGAAACCAAACAACCAGAGCAGTACAGAAACCCCGCTACCGATGTTCATGAGCTTTGAGAGAAAGATAAATAGGGCGTATCCCAACCCACCCAACAATGCCAGCATAATGCCTGTACTACTGCTGGAGGTTTGTTCTGCGAAATTAAATAGACAGTAAACGCCCATAAGGATTAGCACGAACGAGAGGCATTTGTTGATGCCCATTTTTTCTCCCAAAAACAGTGAAGAAAGAATGAGTGTAATGCCACCCGCGGCATAGACCAGAAAAGAGACTAACGGAATGGGAGCTTCCTTAAATGCCCAAGTTTCGAAGAAATACAGGCAAAAAATGCCAAAGAAAGCGAGTATGGCAAATTGAAGGCTTTTATGGCGTAAAGCGAAAAATGTACGTCGCTCAGAAGGTACTATCAGGCAATATACCAGCAATATCAGAAAGGCAATAAAACACTTCCAGAATGCGACCTGATGGTGGCTGAGCCCTGAATTGAGCCCGAAATGGGTCAACACGCCGATTGTGCCGTTAAGCGCGGCGGCTGTTAGAGCATAGAACTCAGCCCTTTGATAAAAGGTGTTACTCATATTTTAAATCCATCTAAATAAGAATGAGAACAACCGAGTGTTGCTCTATTTGTTTTCTCATGACTTATTTTGCTTGATTATCGAAATAATTTAACTGATTGCACAGTTGCCCCGCCGCCAAAACAATTCTTGGCCCCGCACGGCTAAACCAGTCATCATTCAGTACGATGATCCTGATATTCATCTGTGGCTGCCAGAAATCAGCGACCCGCTGTTTTTGTTCTTCCGTTCCGCCCATCACAATCACTTCCGGTTTGCGGGTAAGTACTTGCTCACGGTTAACTTGCGGCCATGGAACTGGGCTGTCAGCAAAAATATTTCTGCCGCCGCATATGGAGACAATTTCGCTTTGGATGGTGTGATTGGATGAGGTAAAAATCGGATTCATGCCAAACTGTAAAAACACAGGTTTAGGATGCGGATTGGCATGGGCCTGTTTTAATTGATTAAACTTCTGGCGAATATCCGTGGCCGATTTTTTAGCCATATCTGGATGTGGGCTATAAGCAGCAAGTCGTTCCAGATCTATTGCAACATCTTCTACTTTTTTCACATCAGAATAAAAAATTGGAATGCCTAAGGCTGCGAGTTGTTCCAGCGGACGTTGGGGATTACCACCACGCCATGCCAGAATCAGATCGGGTTTCAGAGCGATGATCCGTTCTACATTGATGCCTTGCCAGTCAGCGACTTGCTCCAGTTTTTTGGCGGCTTCAGGATAATCGGAGTAAGCACTAACTGCGATAAGCTGATCGCCCAGTCCTGCGGCATAAGCAAGCTCTGTCGTTGATGGAGCAAGACTAATAACGCGGGAAGCGGCCGCGTAAAGTGGAGCACTGAAACCATATAAAAAGCTATATAGAAAACCATATAGAAGGAATGAGAATGCCAGCCAAATGGATCGAGAAGAGGCAGTTTTCAAAAATGATTTCATTATTGATGCTCCACTTTAAATGATGGCTTATTGTTTGCTGAATTCGGTTAGCATGGCATTGACCATCAGAGTGGATTCGCGAGCGGCAACAACCAAAAACTCATCAAAGCTGATATGGGATTCTTGATCGGCAACGTCAGAAATAGCGCGAACGACAACAAATGGTACTTTATATTGATGACAAACATGACCAATGGCCGCAGCTTCCATTTCAACCGCAGCAACTTTCGGGAAGGTAGCTCGAATGCGTGCCAATGGCTCTGAACCATTGATAAAGGCATCACCGCTGCAAACTAGACCACGAACCGCATTCAGATCGAGGGATTGGATACATTTTTCAGCCATGGCAATTAATTGTTCGTCAGCGATAAAAGCAGGTGGGCATTGTGCCATTTGTCCCGGTTCATAGCCAAAAGCAGTGAGGTCGGCATCGTGGTAGCGAACTTCTGCGGAAACCACGATATCTCCTACTTTCAGTTTGGGATCGAGTCCACCTGCTGAACCAGTGTTAATCACGATATCTGGCTGGCAATGTTCAATCAACAAGGTGGTTCCAAGCGCGGCAGAGACTTTACCAATACCGGATTTCAACAAGGCGATATCAACGCCATTCAGTTGGCCGGTATAGATTTCACATCCGCCTCGTGACAATGTTTGCAGGCCTTCGATCTGGTCACGCAGTAAAGTCACTTCTTGTTCCATTGCACCTATTACGCCTACTTTCATTGTGTCATACTCGCTTGTTATTAATGGGCTGATTTGACCGGGAAGTGTATCATTGAATAATCATTTACCGGAGATCCCAATTCTAAATAATCGTTTCATTCGGCATGGGGGGATTAATGTCTAAGATTGATTTCAAGCAGAAGTTGAATTACCAACGTAAGTTCAGTAAATCTTCCATCCACCCTGATGATGAAGATCAAGTGACTCGCCAATTTGAAAGTGATCGTGGGCGGATTATCAACTCAGCCGCCATTCGGCGATTGCAGCAGAAAACACAGGTATTTCCACTTGAGCGCAATGCTGCTGTGCGCAGCCGATTGACACATTCGCTCGAAGTGCAGCAAATAGGGCGCTATATCTCAAAAACGATTATTTCGGAGCTGACAAAGCAGGATTTGCTGAAAAAATATGGGCTAAGTGATCGCTTACTTGCTTTTGAAAGCCTGATTGAAATGGCCTGCTTGATGCACGATATTGGGAATCCTCCATTCGGGCATTTTGGCGAAGCCGCGATTAAAGATTGGTTCTCCCGTCGATTGGATCCTGATTATACGCTAGATACCTCGTCTGATCGCATCAAGCAGGAAGATGGCTGCAAAGTAGCAGAGTTACGCCTGACCGGTGAAGAAAAGAAAGATTTGTTCCGTCGGCAATTACGTATGGATTTATGCCAGTTTGAAGGTAATGCCCAAGCTATCCGGCTGGCGCATAATTTGCTTAAATTGAATCTCACCTATGCCCAAATTGGCTGTATTTTGAAATATACGTGCCCGGCTTATCGCCTTGACGAATCTCCCCAAGAATTCAGTTACCTAATGAAGAAAAAAGGCTATTACTGGTCAGAAGACGGTTTTATCCGTGAATTGAGAAAAGAACTGCAAATGGGGGATTTCTGCCGTTTCCCGCTGACATACATTATGGAAGCCGCAGATGACATCTCGTATTGCATTGCTGATTTGGACGATGCCGTTGAAAAGGGCATTTTTAATGTTGATCAGTTGGTGGAATACCTGAAAAAAGAGTGGGAAGAAAACGATGGTCATAGGAAAGGCGATTTGTTCGAAGCCACCGTGATACAAGCCTATAAGAAAACTGCCAACAACGAAGCACGTCGCAATATCCACGAACAATTTTTTATGTACCTGCGGGTGTTTATTACGGGGAAATTGGTTCCTTATACCGCCAAGCTGTTTATTGAACATCTGCCGGAAATTTATGCGGGTACATTTAACCACGCCTTGTTGGAAGGGGATGGAGATGAACACCGTCTACTGGAAACCTTGAAAAGTGTCACGCGCAAATGGGTCTTCAATCATCCTGAGGTGGAAGAACTGGAATTGCAGGGCTACCGGATTATTACCGGATTGCTGGATGTGTATAGCCCCTTGCTGGAACTGCCCCGGCAGGACTTCATCGAACTGAACCAGAATAATTTTCATAAAAAATATTTTATTGAAACACGCTTGCTGCACAAACTTTCCACCAAGCATCGTTTGGCTTATGGCGAAGCCGTGGAGGGAATTGTTGCCACTGATGAAGCCGAAAAAGATGTCATTGAATTTTACTATCGGGCGCGTCTGATTCAGGACTATATCAGTGGCATGACTGACCATTATGCTTATGAAGAATACCGTAAGTTTATGGTAACGAAATAAGAGGCTTGGTTGCCCTGAGTACATCAGGGGCTGCCACAATCACGTGATTGATTTCATCCAAGAACTCCAGTAATTCCGGCTCAAGATCGGTAATGGCAACATCTTGCTGAAGTTGTTTTTCGACGAATTCGCAAATCGCTTTCAGTTTTGGAACACCGTTGTAGCAGCAACTGCCGTGTAATTGGTGGACATAATGCTGAAAGTGTTTGCGAGTCACCTCTCCATCAGTGGTTAAAACCTGCTCAATCATATTCTTTATTTCAGGTAAAGATTTCACCAGCATTTCCAGCATCTCCCGTGCCAATGATTCTTTGCCAGCGGTTTGCTTCAACGCCATATCCCGATCAATGGCTGGTGGTTTTTTTTGTTGGCTGTACTGATTCAGCAATGTTTTTAGACGATTTTCATCCAAAGGTTTGGAGAGACAGTCAATAAATGGTGTATTTTTTGCTTCGTGGAAGGTATTGGTTTCGCAGCAAGAAAAAGCCGTGACAGCCACAATCGGTGTCTCTTTATGTTGGGGCAATTGATGGATCTGTTCAGAGGTTCGAATACCGTCCATATTGGCCATTTGGATATCCATCAAAATCAGATCCAGAGGGTGTTTTTTCGCCGTTTCCAGTGCTTCCATGCCATTGCTGCACAGCAAGGTATTTTCAACTTGTTCACTCAACAGAGTGCCAATCAATTTTAGGTTAGCGGGATTATCATCCACCGCCATTACGGTCATGGATAAACGTGGTGATACCGAAGGAACTGGCTGATGTTCCGGCAATGAACCGAATAAAAATTCTTCTTTTTCCAGCCAGATATCAAAATAAAACACCGTGCCCTTGGCAACTTCACTGGTGAAATCAACCTCCCCCTTCATTTCATTGACCAGCCTCCTGGTGATGCTCAAACCCAGTCCGGTTCCCCCGTAATGACGGGTTATGCTGGCATCCGCCTGATTGAAAGCTTGGAACAGAATCGGGCGGTATTCCGGTTTGATGCCGATACCCGTGTCAGTCACGGCAAAGTCAATCTGCACGAGGTGATGTTGCTGCTGGCGTAATTTGATCTCCAGCGTCACGCGGCCTTTATCCGTGAATTTGATCGCATTGCCAATCAGGTTAGTGAGTATTTGCTGCAAGCGAATGGGATCACCGATCATCAGGTTAGGCAATCTCTCATCAATATGATGATGCAGCGGAAGGTTTTTCACGTTGGCAGCCGGAGTGAGCAGCTCAATAACCTCATTGACGGTATCCCGCAGCAGGAAAGGTACTTGATCCAGTACTAATTTATTGGATTCCAGCCGTGAGAAATCCAAAATGTCATTGATGATTTTCAGTAGATTATTGGCCGAACGATCAATGACGTACAGGTATTCCATCTGTTGAGACGTAATGGGGGTTTTTAACATCTGGCGGGTAAAGCCAATCACGCCATTAAGCGGCGTGCGCAATTCATGAGACATATTGGCCAGAAATTCTGTTTTAATCCTGACGGCTTCCTGCGCCCGTTTTTTAGCAATGGTCAGTTCAACGTTCTGGATTTCTAACTGCTCCATAGTAATTTGCAGGTCGGACGTGGCCTGATCAATATGGAGTTGCATCTCGTCCTTGTACTTTGAGAGCGATTCTGCCACGGTATTGATACCATTCTGGAGTGCGGACAACTCTCCCGGCATGGCACCTGTCACGCGACTGTTCAATTGTCCCTGCCGGATGCGATCCACGGCTTTGACCATGCAGTTCAGCGGTTGTGTCACTTTGCGAACCAGCGCATGGGCAAACAAGGCTGTTCCCCCCAGACACAGAATCAACAGGATGATTGAGGTGGCGATTTCCTTGTATTGCTGAAGCTGGGCGGCGCGTAAATCCAAATCAATCGCGATATAGCCGATGGGCAGAGTATCGCTGGCGGGATTGTTCCACTGCTGAGAAGAAGGCGTTTCTGAGATAATGGGCATCTTCAAGATGATGCTATTGCCATACTCCGTCTTGGATAACGTCGTTGGAATCGATTCATTAGGGGTGAGTCTCAGACGATTGACATCATATTTTTTATTAGAAATGTCGAATAATTTATGGTGGTTATCAAAAATCGCGATTGCCCTGACGATTTCAGAGTTCCGGCGATGCAGGCTGTTTATCAATGACTTGACTCGCTGTCGATTGTCCAGATTAATACCAACTTCGCTGGCGATGGATAACGGTTCAATAATGCTGATCCCACCGCGGACTATCAGGCTCTTCAACTCGTAATAGCGGTATGAGATAAATGATATACTCACAAGCGTTCCGACCAGTAAAACAGGAACCAATATCAGGCTCATCATACGGGTGCGTAGGCTATATTTGGTCATAGGCGTCCATTGTGGGAAAATCAGAACTCAATTTTTCAAAGTCAGTCAGAATCATGGTGCAATTTTACTCCCCAAATCGTCGTTCCGTAAACCGAGGCATTATTTCCGTTACCGCAGATAACCTTGATGCTCAAGGGCAAGGCATTGCTCGTCATCAGGGAAAAACTATTTTTATTTCAGGATTATTGCCGGGTGAGCAGGCACAGATCCAACTGACAGAGGAAAAACGCCAGTTTGCCAAGGCCAAAGTGGTGAAACGGCTATCAGATAGCCCGTATCGCGTGGCACCTCGCTGCCCACATTTTAAGATGTGTGGTGGATGCCAGCAGCAACACGTTGTCAGCGAGCTGCAAGCCAATACCAAGGCTAGTGTGCTGGAACACCTGATCCAGCGAGAAACCGGCATTGACATCAGCGCACATCCCATTATTCACAGCCCAGAATATGGCTATCGGCGCCGGGCTCGGCTCGGTCTGCAATATCACGCCAAGCAGCGCACATTATTGATGGGATTTCGTCAGAGTCAGACCAACGATTTGGTGAACATTAAACACTGTTCCGTTATGCGCCCTGAACTGGAACAATTATTGCTGCCGTTGTCGCAATGCTTGAATAGCCTGAATGCGGTTAAACGTCTGGGACATGTTGAGTTGCTGCTGGCGGATAATGGCCCATTAATCGTGTTGCGTCATCTTGATCCATTGAAGCACGAAGATAGGGAAACTCTGGGCACTTTTTCGGTGCAGAATAATGTGAAGATCTATTTGGCGGGTGAGGAACAATCACTTGAGCCCTTGATGGAGGGGCAGCCAGCACCGTGGTATCAAGTTGATGGCTTAAAATTAGTGTTCAGCCCGCGGGATTTTATTCAGGTTAATGATGAAGTTAACCAACAAATGGTGTCACAGGCGTTGGCGTGGCTGGATTTGCAGCCCACAGACAGGGTACTGGATCTGTTTTGTGGCATGGGGAACTTTACCTTGCCGATTGCGACTAAAGTGAAGGTCGCAGTGGGTGTAGAAGGAGTTGCTGCGTTGGTTGCGAGTGGGCAATATAATGCCCAACGGAACGAACTTAATAACGTCGATTTTTTTCATGAGAACCTGGAGTCGGATATTCACCAGCAGCCTTGGGCCGCGTTGGGATTTAATAAGGTGTTGTTGGATCCTGCCCGCGCAGGTGCTGTGGGCGTCATGTCACATATTGTAAAACTGGCTCCCGAAAAAGTGGTTTACGTTTCCTGTAACCCCACGACATTGGCACGGGACAGCAAAGTTCTGCTGGAGGCTGGTTATCATCTTGTCAGTGTGCGGATGCTGGATATGTTTCCGCACACCAGCCATTTGGAATCCATGGCGCTATTTAGTCGTGAGCCAATGGCTATCGAGTAGGGAGAAATTATGGTTGCGGTAAGAAGTGCGCATCTCACACCGGCAGGTGAATTTGCTGTCGATAAGTGGATCGCGAGTTTAAACATCACTAGCCCTCAATCCAGTGAGAAATTGGCCGAAACATGGCGTTACTGTCACGAAAAAGTCCAAGATCACCCCGATGCGGAACTGTTGCTGTGGCGCGGTGTGGAAATGGTGGAGATTCTATCCACATTGAGCATGGATAATGACAGTATGCGAGCTGCGCTGCTCTTTCCCATCCTTAATGCCAAGCTGCTTGATAGCGAAACAGTGACAGAAACATTTGGCGAAGCCATCACGAATCTGGTGAATGGCGTGCTGGAAATGGATGCCATTCGCCAATTGAAAGCGACTCATACCGATTCGATTTGCTCAGTACAGGTGGATAATGTTCGCCGGATGCTGTTGGCGATGGTGGAAGATTTTCGCTGTGTGATTATTAAACTGGCGGAACGCATCGCTCATTTGCGGGAGGTGAAAGATGCCAGTGAAGATGAGCGAGTGCTGGCGGCCAAAGAGTGTTCCAATATCTACGCTCCTCTCGCCAATCGACTGGGGATTGGGCAGTTAAAATGGGAGCTGGAGGATTTCTGCTTCCGTTACCTGCATCCCGATGAGTATAAGAAAATTGCCAAACTGCTGCATGAGCGCCGGATTGATCGTGAACAATATATCGAGAAATTCGTGACAACCCTGCGTAAATACATGTTGAAAGAGGGGGTCCGCGGAGAAATATACGGGCGCCCTAAACATATTTACAGCATCTGGCGCAAAATGCAGAAGAAATCCCTCTCCTTTGATGAGCTGTTTGACGTGCGTGCAGTGCGGATTGTCGTCGAGCGGTTGCAGGATTGCTATGCAGCGTTGGGGATAGTGCATACTCACCATCGTCATTTGCCCGATGAATTTGACGATTACGTTGCCAACCCGAAACCAAACGGCTATCAGTCAATTCATACTGTCGTCTTGGGGCCAAATGGTAAAACCCTTGAAATCCAGATCCGTACCCGTCAGATGCATGATGATTCTGAACTTGGGGTGGCAGCCCATTGGAAATACAAAGAAGGTACTGCGATTGGTGGCGGCAAATCTGGCAGTTATGAAAGTCGCATTACATGGTTGCGTAAATTGATCACATGGCAGGAAGAGATGTCGGATACCGGCGAAATGCTGGATGAAGTGCGCAGTCAGGTGTTTGATGATCGTGTTTATGTCTTTACACCAAAAGGGGATGTCATTGACCTGCCAACCGGCTCCACGCCGCTGGATTTTGCCTATCATATCCACAGTGATGTTGGGCATCGCTGCATTGGGGCGAAAATTGGTGGGCGCATCGTGCCGTTTAGCTATCAGCTCCAGATGGGTGATCAGATCGAAATTATTACCCAGAAGCAACCTAATCCAAGTCGCGACTGGCTGAATCCTAACCTTGGCTATGTGACTACCAGCCGTGGCCGCGCGAAAATCCACAACTGGTTCCGTAAGCAGGATCGAGACAAGAACATCATTGCTGGCCGCCAAATGCTGGATAATGAGCTGGCACACTTGGGGATAACGGTCAAGGAAGCAGAGAAAGAACTGATTGCCCGTTATAACGTCCATTCGTTGGAAGAAGTGCTGGCGGGCATTGGCGTCGGTGATATCCGCATCCACCAGTTAGTGAATTTCCTGCAAAGCAAATTCAACAAAACCACGGCGGAAGAAGAGGATCGCGAAGCGCTTCGCAATCTGGAAAACAAAACCTATACACCGCGCAGCATAACCAAAGATAATGGTCGCATCGTCGTAGAAGGCGTTGGCAACTTAATGCATCACATTGCCCGTTGCTGCCAGCCCATCCCCGGTGATGAGATCATTGGATTCATCACCCGTGGGCGTGGGATCTCCATCCATCGCGCTGATTGTGACCAGCTGGTGGAATTGGAAGCCAGTTCACCGGAGCGGATCGTTGATGCGGTATGGGGAGAAAGCTACTCCAGTGGTTATTCACTTGTGGTACGGGTGCTTGCCAATGACCGCAGTGGATTATTGCGTGATATTACGACCATCCTCGCCAATGAAAAAGTCAATGTGCTGGGCGTCAGCAGCCGCAGTGATGTTAAGCAGCAGCTTGCCACCATTGACATGAACATTGAGATTTATAACCTACAAGTGCTCGGGCGGGTATTGGCAAAGCTCAATCAGCTGCCTGATGTGATTGAAGCCAGACGTTTACACGGTAATTGATTAAAACATGGATAAGATGAAACCTACCTCCATTGAACGACTCAAGGGGATTATGGCGCAATTGCGCCATCCCCAGAATGGCTGTCCGTGGGACAAAGTACAAACCTCTGCCACGATTGCGCCTTACACGCTGGAAGAAACCTATGAAGTGCTCGATGCGATTGAGCGCAATGATGCCAACGCCCTGAAAGAAGAATTGGGGGATTTGCTATTTCATATTGTATTTTATGCGCAGATGGCCCAAGAACAGCATCAGTTTGATTTCGACGATATCTGTGAGTCTGTATGCGCCAAACTAGAGCGTCGCCATCCCCATATCTTCAACCAACACGCGGGGATCAGCAGCGAAAAAGCGATAGGAAGCTGGGAACAGCGTAAAACCGCTGAAAGGGCAGAAAAAGATCAGCATTCCGTGCTGGATGATATTCCCACCAGCCAGCCGGCACTGATGAAAGCCTATAAAATCCAGAAGCGCTGTGCTTCGGTTGGTTTTGATTGGGATACACTTGGCCTTGTGCTGGATAAAGTCTACGAAGAAATTGACGAAGTGATGGACGAAGCACAGCAGGCGGTAGTTGATGAAACCAGACTGGAAGAAGAGCTGGGCGATCTGCTGTTTTCGGTCGTTAATTTATCTCGCCATTTGGGGCATAAACCAGAGATGGCACTACAAAAAGCCTGTCATAAATTTGAAAATCGTTTCCGCAACGTCGAAAAACGGATCCTCGACAAAGGCTCGTCACTGGAAACTGCTACCCTGGATGAGATGGAAGAAATGTGGCAACGGGTTAAAAAGCAGTAGTCATAGGACAGAAATCACGGCAAATAGCGTAAAAATAGCGAAAAGGACGTCGCATGAATGGCTGAATAACCTGAATCGGGTGAAAAAAAATCACACTAATAACTTGCTGAATTTAAAGAGAAAGAAGTGCAAACATTTCGCTGTGCTACTGATTATGTGGCACTTTAACCTGTTTAGATGGTTTGTAGCGAAATTAAGGTTAGGGTATACTGCTTTCCCGTCCTGTTATATTCATCATCCTTTTAAACCTAAACTTTCAGGTTCAGCATGAAAACTAATTATATTTTTGTGACCGGCGGGGTTGTATCCTCTCTGGGTAAAGGCATTGCCGCAGCCTCTTTGGCGGCTATACTCGAAGCCCGTGGACTCAATGTCACCATTATGAAACTGGACCCGTACATCAACGTCGATCCAGGTACAATGAGCCCAACCCAACACGGGGAAGTTTTCGTAACCGAAGACGGCGCTGAAACTGATCTCGATTTAGGTCATTACGAACGTTTCATCCGAACCAAAATGACACGCCGCAATAACTTCACGACTGGCCGTGTCTATTCTGAAGTGCTGCGTAAAGAACGTCGTGGCGATTATCTGGGCGCCACCATTCAGGTTATCCCTCACATCACCAATGAAATCAAAGACCGCATTATCCGTGGTGCAGAAGGTCATGATGTTGTGCTGGTGGAAATAGGTGGGACTGTCGGTGATATCGAATCTTTGCCGTTCCTCGAAGCTATTCGTCAGATGGCGGTAGAAGTAGGTCGCGAAAACACTCTGTTCATGCACCTGACTTTGGTGCCTTATATGGCCGCAGCGGGCGAAGTGAAAACTAAGCCGACCCAGCATTCCGTGAAAGAATTATTGTCCATTGGTATTCAGCCGGATGTGTTGATCTGCCGTTCAGATCGTATCGTCCCAGCCAATGAGCGTGCAAAAATTGCGCTTTTCTGTAACGTACCAGAGAAAGCGGTTATCTCTTTAAAAGATGTTGATTCCATTTATAAAATCCCAGCCCTCTTGAAATCTCAGGGCTTAGATGATTATATTTGTAAACGATTCAGCATCGAATGCCCAGAAGCTAATCTGTCCGAATGGGAACAGGTCATTTATGAAGAAGCCAATCCATCGGGTGAAGTTACCATTGGGATGGTGGGCAAATACGTTGAATTGCCAGATGCTTATAAATCAGTGATTGAAGCATTGAAACATGGCGGGCTGAAAAAACGTCTGACTGTCAATATCAAGCTGATCGATTCACAAGACGTCGAAACCCGTGGTGTTGACGTGCTGAAAAATCTGGATGCGATTCTGGTGCCCGGTGGCTTCGGTGGTCGTGGCATCGAAGGCAAGATCATGACGGCACGTTATGCCCGTGAGAACAAAGTTCCATATTTGGGAATTTGTCTGGGTATGCAGGTTGCTCTGATTGAATTTTCTCGTAACGTTGCGGGTCTGGCAGGGGCTAACTCCACTGAATTCGAGCCTGAATGTAAGTTACCGGTTGTTGGTCTGATCACTGAATGGCGTGATGAGAACGGTAACGTAGAAGTACGCAGCGAAGAGAGTGATCTCGGCGGAACGATGCGCGTTGGTGGCCAGCTGTGCCACCTGACTGAAGACAGTCTGGTGCGTGAACTTTATGGCCAGAGTGACATCATTGAGCGTCATCGCCATCGTTATGAAGTGAACAATTTGTTGCTGAAACGCATTGAAGATGCGGGTTTGCGTGTTGCTGGCCGTTCAAGCGACAATAAACTGGTGGAAATCATTGAGAACCCAGCGCACCCGTGGTTCGTGGCGTGTCAGTTCCACCCAGAATTCACTTCAACGCCTCGCGATGGTCATCCGTTATTTGCAGGCTTTGTTGAAGCCGCAGGCAAATATCAGAAAGGCCAGTTGAAATAAGATATGGGGCAATGGATTGGTTTTAAATTAAATATTTTTTAGTGTCAATCTGTTGCCCGGAATTTAACTTGTACTGAGGAAAACCTAATGTCCAAAATCGTTAAAGTGCTTGGCCGTGAAATCATCGACTCCCGTGGTAACCCAACCGTAGAAGCAGAAGTACATCTGGAAGGGGGTTTTGTCGGTCTGGCTGCTGCGCCATCAGGTGCATCAACAGGTTCTCGCGAAGCTCTGGAACTGCGTGATGGCGATAAATCCCGCTTCATGGGGAAAGGTGTACTGAAAGCTCTCTCTGCGGTCAACGGCCCAATCGCACAGGTTCTGGCTGGTCAGGATGCGAAAGATCAGGCTAACATCGACAAGATCATGATCGAGCTGGATGGTACTGAAAACAAATCTAACTTCGGTGCTAACGCGATTTTGGCCGTTTCCCTCGCGAACGCCAAAGCAGCGGCAGCAGCGAAAGGCATGCCTCTGTATGAGCACATCGCTGAACTGAATGGCACTCCGGGTAAATTCTCCATGCCTCTGCCAATGATGAACATCATCAACGGTGGTGAGCACGCTGATAATAACGTAGATATTCAAGAATTCATGATCCAGCCAGTTGGCGCAAGCACACTGAAAGAAGCTGTACGCATGGGCGCTGAAGTATTCCACAATCTGGCAAAAGTGCTGAAAGCAAAAGGCATGAACACTGCGGTAGGTGATGAAGGTGGCTATGCGCCAAACCTGGAATCCAACGCAGCAGCGCTGGCCGCAATCAAAGAAGCTGTTGAAAAATCGGGTTACGTACTAGGTAAAGACATTACTCTGGCGATGGACTGCGCAGCTTCCGAATTCTATAACGAAGAAACGGGTCACTATGAACTGAAAGGTGAAGGTAAAACTTTCACCTCTCAGGAATTCACCCATTATCTGGAAGGCCTGACCAAAGAGTTCCCAATCGTTTCCATCGAAGATGGCCTGAACGAATCTGATTGGGATGGTTTTGCTTACCAGACTAAAGTGCTGGGCGACAAAATCCAGTTGGTTGGTGACGATCTGTTCGTAACCAACACCAAGATCCTGAAAGAAGGTATCGAAAAAGGTATCGCAAACTCCATCCTGATCAAATTCAACCAGATCGGTTCTCTGACTGAAACTCTGGCTGCAATCAAGATGGCAAAAGATGCCGGTTATACTGCGGTCATCTCTCACCGTTCTGGTGAAACAGAAGACGCTACTATTGCTGACTTGGCAGTGGGTACAGCGGCGGGTCAAATCAAAACGGGTTCTATGAGCCGTTCTGACCGTGTTGCTAAATACAACCAGCTGATCCGTATTGAAGAAGCACTGGGTAACCGTGCGTCTTTCAACGGTCTGAAAGAAGTGAAGGGTCAGGCATAATTGTCGGCTGCTTACCCTAAGAGATAAATATTTTTTATGTTTTGGCGAAAGAGAGTGTTCTCTTTCGCCTTTTTAGCAAAAGAAAATTTCATTTACAATGGTTATTATTCATACTGTTACGATATGAAAGTGTGATATAATAACAGAAATAAAGTTCACTTTTCGAACAATCATTCAGTAATTAGACAAATCCCGCGCGATAGATCCCAAAATCACACAACTCGTATTTTCTTCCTTGTTGATACTCCTTATTATTTCACATGTAATGTAATTCTTTAACATTTATGGCAATGATTCATTAATTATTCTTTTTACATTACGGAGTTATGTTTCATTGTTTTATGGAGTCTTAATGGACGCTTCTGAATCTTTAACCCCAGCGGTTGGGCCTACCCCCTCAAATAAAAGAGGCCTAATTATTCTCGCGCTGGACATTATCTTGCTTGTCATGCTGCTTAAGTTTTTGCCTTATGGAGAAAAAGCAAATGCAGGCTTGGCATTGATGGCATTTGTTGGTGTGTTGTGGCTTACGGAAGCCATTCACGTCACGATTACTGCACTGTGTATTCCAATTCTGGCTGTTGGCATGGGGTTGATGAATACCGGTGACGCGTTGAAATCTTTTGCAAACCCGATAATCTTTTTGTTCTTTGGGGGTTTTGCTCTGGCAACGGCGCTACATATCCAAGGTCTGGACAGATTGATAGCCAACCGTCTGCTGATGATTGCCCGTGGACGTTTATCGGTGGCGGTATTGTTGATATTTGGTATTACTGCACTGCTTTCCATGTGGATCAGCAATACTGCGACCGCCGCGATGATGCTCCCACTAATTCTTGGTATTCTGGCGAATCTGGATGTCCGCTCTGAACGTAATACATTTGTATTTGTACTGTTGGGAGTGGCATATAGTGCCAGTATTGGTGGATTAGGGACGTTGGTCGGTAGCCCACCCAATGCCATCGCCGCTGCGCAATTGGGCATGGATTTCATCACATGGATGAAATATGGCGTGCCAATGGTGATCATTCTATTGCCTGTCATGGTTGTACTGATGTACATCATGTTGCGTCCAAACCTGAACCACAAATTTGATCTGGAACTGGAACAGTTGGAATGGAATGGTAAGCGTGTTATTGCCATGAGCATTTTCCTGCTGACGGTTGTGTGCTGGATTTTCAGTTCATTGATCAGCGACGCCCTTGGCGGTGTGAAAGATCTGGATACGATCATTGCGGTGAGCGCGGCTATTCTGATTGGTATCACTGGTGTATCAACATGGTCTCAGATTCAGAACAACACCGAATGGGGCGTGTTGATGCTGTTCGGTGGTGGTCTGACACTGAGTGCTGTCTTGAAAAACTCCGGTGCCAGTGAAGTGATGGCGAATGGTATGGCAGCAACTTTCGGTGCAAGCCACTGGTTTGTCATCATCGTTGCGATTGCTGCATTTATTATCTTCCTGACAGAATTTACCAGTAATACGGCCAGTGCAGCATTACTTGTGCCGATTTTCGCCACGGTTGCAGAAGCATTGGGCATGCCAGTTATGGTCTTGACCATGATTATTGGTATCGGTGCATCCTGTGCATTTATGTTGCCTGTAGCAACACCACCTAACGCGATTGTTTACAGCTCCGGTTATATCAAGCAAGTGGAAATGGTCAGAGTGGGCATGGTGCTGAATGTGGCATGTATTGCCATTATTTCTGCAATTGCCTGGTTCTTCTGGCTGTAGTTTCTTCTAGTTGTAATGAATCTTAATGACTAAATAAGCCATGATCAAAATCGCCACCGTTGCAGGTGGCGATTATTCTTGAACCCATTCTTCTTTTCTAATCCATTAGTCTTCTTTAGTACTGATATAGATATTTTTCACTTCGGTGTAAGCATCCAGCATCATCTTGTGAGTTTCACGCCCAAGCCCTGATTTCTTATAGCCACCGAAAGGAGCATGGGCGGGCAGCTCGTGATAAGTATTAATCCACATACGCCCAGTTCTTACTGCCTTAGCAACTCGCAGGGCACGGTTAATATCTTGCGTCCATACGGCACCCGCCAGACCATATTCGGAATCATTGGCCATTGCGACGACTTCATCTTCGTTGCTGAATGGAATGACACATAGCACCGGCCCAAAAATTTCTTCCTGTGCAACCCGCATATTATTGGTCACATTGGTGAGGATAGTCGGTTGGATAAAGAAGCCATCATCATATCCTTCACCCGTTATGCGTTTTCCGCCTGTCAGAATGGTAGCCCCTTCTTGTTTTGCAAGGTCGATGTAACCCAAAATGGTATTCATCTGTTCCTCACTGACTTGGCTGCCCATTTCGGTTTCTACCAACATGGGATCACCCACTTTGGCTGATTCAAATACTGTTTTCAGTGATGCCAGGAATTCGTCATGAATATCTTTATGCAGGAACAGGCGGGCGCCGGATTCACAGGCTTGCCCTTGATTCAGCAAAATGGCGTTGGCGGCATATTTAATCGCCTTTTTCATATTGGCATCAGGGAAGACAATATTGGCAGATTTACCACCCAGTTCCAGTGTGGCGGGAATCAGCCTTTTCGCTGCGGCTGCGGCAACGTTGTAACCAACTTCTGTTGAACCGGTAAAGGCTACCTTGTCAATGCCTTCATGATCGAGGATCGCCTGACCGACAACTGAGCCACGCCCCGTGACAATATTGACAACGCCCGGTGGCAAAACTTGATTCATGATGCGGCCCAATTCAAGCAGAGTGATTGGAGTCAGGCTTGCAGGATTGATGATAATAGTATTACCGGCGGCAAGAGCAGGGGCGAGTTTCCACGCAGCCATCAACAGCGGGAAGTTCCATGGAATTATCTGTCCGATCACGCCAATTGGCTCTCTGATCACCAAGCTAAGTGTATCGTTATCGATAACATCGCTAGCATCAGAATGAGCACGGATAACCCCTGCAAAATAGCGGAAGTGATCAACGGAGAAAGGAATATCAAAATGACGGCATAAGGCCTGAGTCTTACCACCATCTAATGTTTCAAGGGCAATAAAGCGCTCTGCTTCTGACTCCAGCAGATCGGCAATTTTCAGTAACAGAGATTGCCTTTCTGCGGCGGAAGTTTTGCTCCATGCTGGCAGGGCTTTTTGAGCAGCCTTGACGGCAAGCTCGATATCTTCGGCATTACCCGCTGCATATTCTGTCAGCAATTCACCCGTTGCCGGGTTATAGCTTTTCAGCGTATTTTTCGAAACACTATCGACCCACTCACCGTTAATCAACATCTTATAAGATTTAGCGGGCAATAATTCTTTGGCAATATCATGTGGCTTTTTCATTATATTCTCCGGGTACTTTGGTTTCTTTGTATCTTAGGACATATGTTCCGAAGTGATTATCGGGTTAATTCTTAATTTTCTATCAGAATTGAATTGAAATATAAAATATCTGTATCAATAAATGATAGATATAAAATTTAACTATTTGTTAAACAGTAAGGCAGTAAAAAAGAGGGATTAACTTAATCAAGCGCCATAAATATATTTTCAGTAATATTTTTGAACTACTGTTACTCTTTGTGATTGTTTCTATTATTAAATGTTGGGGATGAAATGATTGACTAGTAATAGTTGAAAGCCATCCGTATATTTGATGGCTTTGGGGATGAATTATAGAGAGTTTTATTTACTCTCTATAGGAATGATATTTTATTCATTTGATGATGAAGTTGATGTTTTTTCTACTGAACTTCGGATATCTCCATTTAATGCCTGATGCATTTTTTCTTTATCCAACGCATTTTCCCAGCGAGCAACAACAATACTGGCACAAGCATTACCAACTAAATTGGTCAAGGCACGACATTCAGACATAAATCTATCAATGCCTAAAATAAGAGCCATACCGGCTACCGGTATACTGGGAACAACAGATAAAGTAGCGGCTAGCGTAATAAAGCCTGCACCAGTTACCCCGGCCGCCCCTTTTGAACTTACCATTGCAACTAATAATAACGATATTTGCTCGGTAATACTCAGATCAATTCCGGTTGCTTGAGCAATAAATAACGCGGCCATCGTCATATAAATGTTAGTGCCATCAAGATTAAATGAATAACCGGTTGGAATAACCAAGCCAACAACCGATTTCTCACAACCCGCATTTTCCATTTTTTTCATCAGACTGGGTAAAGCGGCTTCAGAAGATGATGTTCCCAAGACTAACCAGAGTTCATCTTTAATGTATTTAATTAACTGAATGATGGAGAAACCATTATATCTGGCAACCGCACCCAGAACAATAAGCACAAAGAGCAATGATGTAATGTAAAAAGTGACAATTAACATCATTAAATTTCCAATCGATGAAATACCATATTTACCAATGGTAAAGGCCATGGCACCAAATGCACCAATAGGCGCCAATTTCATCAACAAACTTACCATTTTAAAAACAGGATCAGATAAGTGTTGTAAAAATACTAATATAGGTTCACCTTTCTTTCCTATTGCTGCTAAAGAGAGACCGAAAATAATAGAGACAAATAGGACTTGGAGAATATTGCCATTCACCAGTGGGCTAACAACGGTCTCCGGTATGATATTCATGAGAAAACCGACAATGGAGGATTCGTGGGCCTTCTCCACATAACCGATAATTTTGCTACTATCTAACGATTCAGGCGAGATATTCAGTCCATCGCCAGGGCGAATGATATTGGCGACTACTAAACCAATGACTAAAGCAAGTGTTGAAAATGTTAAAAAATACAACATCGATTTTCCTACGACATTGCCAACCGCTTTCATGTTATTCATTCCTGCTATCCCAGTGACTACCGTCAGAAAGATCACAGGAGCAATGATCATTTTCACAATTTTAATGAAAGCATCACCTAATGGTTTTAATGATTCACCAATATCGGGATAAAAATGACCAAGAGTTATACCCAGTAAGATTGCAAAGATGACTTGAACATAGAGTATCTGATATAAAGATTTTTTTTTGGGGAGATTAGGCATAGAGATTCCTGTATTTAATGTATTTATTTACCATATCATCATTACTTGTTATGATTTTTTTCAACGTATTATTAATTCATGACAAAAATGTTTTGTATTGCTTTTATTCCTATTGTTTTTTATTTCAGGGAGAGATATTCCTCGTTTTTTAATGCGTTATATCCTTTATCTTTCAACTTGTTGCTTTTATGTGATTACTCAGTATAAAACGGTATTATCTTTTACTTTTATAGTCCTAATCTGAATCTGACTGAGTGTCTTTAAATAATAAGAAAATAGATGAGAAAAATTTTTATTTCGTGAATTGGAAAACACTTTTGGGATAGACATGTCATCTATTTAAGGAAAGTGCCCACTCGAAAAACGAGTGGGTTTGGTTGAGAGGCGAAATTATTTTGCCGTTATCCAGAAAACACCACTGCCATCAAGTGCCGTAAATGTTTTATGGGCGTAAATATTATCTGCCTGAGGATCAATATCCTTGAAGAGGTCGGGATGCAGCCATTTGGCAATGGCTTCTACAGCAATGATATTGAATGGTGTGTCATAATATTGATGATAGATCGCCATGACGCGTTTTTCGTGATATGAGTTCAGGACTTTCAGTTTGGGGCGTAAAAGCAATTTTTGAAACCGTTTCTCTGAAGTCGCCTGATCCCCTGTATAACCCAATGGAACAGATTGGCTGTTTGAGTGAACGGTATCCCAATCTGCCGCTGTCATCAGATAATTATCGGGATTGCTAGCCAGTAACTGCTCCTCATTAATTTTACCGCCCATGCCTGAAAACCATTTGCTGCCCATATTATCGCCACCCGCAGCAGCAACAAACTCTCCGAAATTATTGGTGGCAAAGGTGTTGCAGCAATCTTCAGCACCTAACATACCTGCATGGCGTTCAATAAAAACGCTGGGGATCTGTTCGGGAAGTAATGTAGCAATACGCTTGTTAATCATGGACAGGCGATTTTCATAAAATTGAATAAATTTATTGGCATTTTCTTCCTGTTTAAATACTTTTCCTAGCAGTTTCATACTGGGTACAGTATTGGACAGAGGATATTGGCGGAAGTCGATGAAAATGACGGGAATACCTATCTTTTCCAATAAGTTAATTGTATTGCTGCTATCCAGTTTAGGCTTCAAACCAATATCGAAAATAACCAGATCAGGTTGATAAGTCATGGCTTTTTCAATGTTGAAATCACTTGTGTAGGGATTAGGAAAGACAGGAATTTTTCTTAACTGAGGGAATTTCTTTTCATAGGCTGTGGCGAGATCAGGTGCTTTTCTCTCTAGCGCATTATCCCACGCCACAATGCCTTTCAGTGGTTCCGAAGGATGCAGAATATTCAGGGCAATAACCACTCGACTATCTGCGAGCATGGCTCGTTCAACGGGGGTATTGACCGTTACTTCTCGTCCAGAGATATCTTTGACTGTAATTTTTTCTGCCTGAGAAGATATCGGTAATAATATTAATAACACTGATAGAAAATATTTGATGGAGTAATGAATAGCAGACATCGCTTCTCCTTTTATGAATTAATTTATAACATACGGCGGATTCAAATTTCTTTCTTATCATCGAAAATTGTCTTTTTAGGATCATAAGCTGTCAAGGTGGGAATGCCGAGGCGTTTGATATGATTTCATTTAAAAATAGATGATAATGGTTATTATTAAAATTAATCAACTGTTTTTACACTTTTGCTGAGAAAAAATCCCCATTGATATTTTTTTATGTTAATAACAAGGTGTTAAATGGTTTTTTGTGATCTTTTTAACAGCCTTAGAGTTTTGGCGCAATTGATTATTAAAATTGTTTATAGATCACAAGGTAATAATAACTTTATAAAATATATTTATCGGAAGGAGTAGGGGGGGATAAAGGTGACTTAATAAAAAAGTAGGAGCCCAATGTTGAAATTTTTCAATATTGCAGTCAATAAATTAGGCAATTACGTTAACTGATTTATGTTTATGTTTGCAAACAAGATTCAAAACCATGCATACTTTAATGCCGGAAGATAATCAATAAATAAATTATAAATATCCCCAATTTAATAATAAAAATTATTATTAAAACGACTTGTTTGTCCTTATTCTGCTACTATTACCTTATCGGTAATAGGTGGGATTGGTCATGAAAAAATTGTTAGTCGTTTGTTTATTGGGGTTTGTATTGGTTGGGTGTGATAATCAACTCAAAATTGATGGTACAAATGAAATTGCTGTAAAAACATCCATTGAAAAAATCAGAGATACTTTATCAGAAGACAAAAAATTACAATTTGATGATTCATTGAATGTTACCATGATCAATAGTATCGACTTTGACGATTTGTTGAAGGATAACAAGAATGGAAATATCAAATATGGGGATATACAAAAGTTGGAACAACGATTTTTTCAATCCCTTCATGGAAAAACAGCCGATCAGGTCATTGAAGAAGCAGACAACATTAAAGCGGCCAGCTTGATTGGCAGATGAATGCATTACGTCACTCACTCGTACTGATATTGATGCGGATTTCTTAAACAAGGTGCCCTGTGATTGAAGGGCATTTTGTTGTCTTTACTCAATTTGCTCCAACAGTATCAATTTTTCTCCACATTGCCGGCAAATATAGCAACTTTTTCCTCTGAGGATTTTATTGTGTTGCCTTATTGTCAATTCATGTTGCCGGCAGCGGCAGCAATAAGTAAATATTTTATTGCGGACAGAATGTACAGAGAACTGATGTGTTCGGTTGGCTGGCACTTTAAGCACTGTTTCCATAATAAAACGCCACTCTTTCCCGTGTGGAGCAACCTTACCGAATTGATGATAAGCCAATAAATGCGCCAGTTCATGAGGAAGGACTTCATCAATGAATGCTTGCTGATTTTCGATCAACAAAACCGGATTCAGGCGGATTTCCCAACCTTGCAGCCGGGCACTGCCCGCAATTGTGCCTCGTTGCCGATAGGTTACGTTAGGTTCAGGAAAGGTTTCTTGCAGAAAATGACTTGCCTGCACCAATTTTTGCCGCATGGTACGCATAACAGCTTGCTGTAAGGAGAGGGGAACTCTGACGGATTTCATTACGGCTGCATACTGTATTTTTAATATCTCACTGATTTTTTAATATTTAATTGATAGTAGATATTTAATATTTTGATAAATAGTCGATAAAGCACAAGAAACCCGCAGAATATTTGCGGGCTTCATAGATTAGCAAAGGATTATTTCAATCCTGCTGCTGAACGCAGAATTTCTGCTTTATCTGTTGCTTCCCACGGGAATTGCTCACGACCAAAATGACCGTATGCCGCAGTATTGCGATAGATTGGGTGCAGCAGATCCAACATTTTAATCAGGCCGTAAGGGCGCAGATCAAAGAACTCACGCACTAATTGGATCAGTGTTGAAGTTGGGGCTTTCTCTGTACCGAATGTTTCCACCATGATAGATGTTGGTTCAGCAACACCGATGGCATAAGAGACTTGGATTTCACAGCGATCAGCCAGACCTGCTGCAACGATGTTTTTGGCGACGTAACGTGCTGCATAGGCAGCAGAACGGTCAACTTTGGAGGGATCTTTACCTGAGAATGCCCCGCCACCGTGACGCGCCATACCACCGTAGGTATCTACAATGATCTTACGGCCAGTCAGACCACAGTCACCCATTGGGCCACCGATCACGAAACGACCTGTTGGGTTAATGAAATATTTGGTCATCGGAGTAAGCCATTCAGCCGGCAGTACAGGCTTGATGATTTCATCCATCACGGCTTCTTGCAGCGCTTTTTGATCGATTTCTTCGGAATGCTGAGTCGAAAGCACAACGGCATCAATACCAACAATTTTGCCGTTATCGTACTGGAATGTTACCTGACTTTTCGCATCAGGGCGTAACCACGGCAGGATATGGTTTTTACGGACTTCAGCCTGACGTTCAACCAAACGGTGTGCATAAGTGATAGGTGCCGGCATTAGAACATCAGTTTCATTGGTTGCATAACCAAACATCAAGCCCTGATCACCTGCGCCTTGCTCCAGTGGATCCGCTCGATCAACCCCCTGATTGATATCCGGAGATTGTTTACCAATCGCACTGATTACTGCGCATGAGTTGGCATCAAAGCCCATATCTGAGCTGGTATAGCCGATTTCACGAACTGTATGGCGAGTAATTTCTTCAATATCAACCCAAGCGCTGGTAGTGATTTCTCCACCAACCATGACCATGCCAGTTTTAACATACGTTTCACAGGCAACACGAGCCTTGGGATCTTGCTCTAAGATTGCATCAAGGACGGCATCGGAAATTTGATCGGCAATTTTATCTGGATGTCCTTCTGAAACAGACTCAGAAGTGAAAAGATGTGTAGTCATTATATTTCATTACCTTAAATATAATTTTGGTTTAAAGGCGGATGGGTTAAGGGAGGATGTTTTACCATCTAGACGGCTATTTTAAGTTACTCTTGCTAAGGATACCAGCCTTTTTAGTTCTAAATATCCTTCACTGTGTGACATTTTAGTTTCCCTTCTAAAAAGGATGAAGGGAGTAAGCTCATTTAGCTAAATTTCATTTTGCAATTTTGATGGATTACAGGTATAAACTGCGCGCGTAACTGAATCAGTTTTTGCATTGTAAGTTTTTTACATTCTAGGTTACGGGCGTTTGCAGGGGATATGCGTGTTTCCTGCTTCTCAATTGAGAAACGGCTTGCGGTAAGTAAGCCATGTGGAGTGAATGGGGTTATGAACCATTATCTGCTGATTGTTAACGGCCAACAGCCACATTATGCCATTGATGTATCCACATCTTGTTCCTTCCTTTCAAATTTGAATTCATTTCGATGTTACTCGTAGCATATAAGCAAGCAGGCAATATCGAATTGGCATCATATAATCACACAGTAAGTATATTGTTTAGTTCTCTCTAAACGTTCCTATAATTTAAGAGCATGCTGTTCCCTGACATTTTTTAATGCGCAAGATACGCACGATAAAATAGTGTCTCTTGGGTTATTGACTTTACAGGTGAAGGCAAACCTCGACTCCATGAAGGAGACTGCCATGAATGATAATATCGCTCGTAAAATGCGACAGACTTACAACATCGCATACTGGGGTGGCAACTATTACTATGTCAATGACCTAGGTAATGTCAGTGTTTGTCCAAATCCTGATTTACCGGAAGCTCAAGTTGAACTCGCCGATCTGGTGAAAAAAGTTCAGGAAGAGAAAAAACAATTGCGTTTACCGGCATTGTTTTGTTTCCCCCAGATTTTGCAACATCGCCTGCGTTCCATTAATGCGGCATTTAAGCGCGCGCGCGAATCTTATGGCTATAAAGGGGATTACTTTCTGGTTTATCCAATCAAGGTCAATCAGCAACGTCGTGTTATTGAAACACTGGCAAACGCTGATGAGCCGATTGGATTGGAAGCAGGTTCTAAAGCGGAATTAATGGCAGTATTGGCCCATGCTGGCATGACAGGTACTGTGATTGTCTGTAATGGTTACAAAGATCGTGAATATATCCGTCTGGCACTGATCGGTGAAAAGCTGGGACACAAGGTGTATCTGGTTATCGAGAAGATGTCTGAAATTGAGATGGTGCTGGAAGAAGCCAAGCGCCTCAATGTGATCCCGCGTTTGGGAGTGCGGGCACGTCTGGCGTCTCAAGGCTCAGGCAAATGGCAGGCCAGTGGTGGTGAAAAATCTAAATTTGGCCTGGCTGCGGCACAAGTATTGCAATTGATTGAAACTCTGCGTTCTGTGGGCCGGTTGGATAGTTTGCAACTGCTGCATTTCCATTTGGGTTCCCAATTGGCGAATATTCGAGATGTGGCAACCGGCGTGCGTGAGTCTGCCCGTTTTTATGTTGAGTTGTCTAAACTGGGCGTCAACATTCAGTGTTTTGACGTTGGTGGTGGTTTGGGTGTCGATTATGAAGGTACACGTTCCCAGTCAGAATGCTCGGTTAACTACGGTTTGAATGAATACGCGAATAACGTCATTTGGGGCATTGGTGATGCGTGTGAAGAGCACGGCTTGCCTCATCCAACCGTGATTACTGAATCCGGTCGCGCATTGACTGCCCACCATACGGTCTTGATCTCCAATGTGATTGGAGTAGAACGTAACGAATTTACTGAAACAACGCCGCCGGCTGAAGATGCTACACGTCCCCTGGCCAGCTTGTGGGAAACATGGTTGGAGATGCAGTCTGACGGTAGCCGTCGTTCCCTGCGTGAATGTCTGCATGATAGCCAGTTTGATCTTCATGATGTTCACACCCAATATGCCCACGGCATGTTGGATCTGTCAGAGCGTGCATGGGCAGAAGAATTGTACTTAAATATCTGCCGCCACATTCAGCAGGATCTTGATCCAAGCAGCCGTGCTCATCGCCCTATTATTGATGAATTACAGGAACGGATGGCGGATAAATTCTACGTGAATTTCTCGTTGTTCCAGTCGATGCCAGATGCGTGGGGGATTGATCAGCTATTCCCTGTTCTGCCGATTGAAGGGCTAGATAAGCCGCTGGATCGTCGTGCCGTTCTGTTGGATATTACTTGCGACTCTGACGGTACCATTGACCATTATATTGATGGAGATGGTGTGGCGACAACGATGCCAATGCCAGCTTATGATCCAGATTGCCCACCATTGATCGGCTTCTTTATGGTAGGGGCGTATCAGGAAATTCTAGGCAACATGCATAACCTATTTGGTGATACGGCCGCCATTGATGTTTATGTTTCAGAAAATGGTGAAGTGACTTATCAGCAGAGCGAAGAGGGAGATTCTGTCGCCAATATGCTCCAATATGTCAAATTGGAGCCTCAGGTATTGCTGACTCGTTTCCGTGATCAAGTGAAATCGGCTGATCTGGATGAAAATTTGCAGGAACAATTCCTGCAAGAGTTTGAAAGTGGCTTATATGGCTACACCTATTTGGAAGATGAGTAATCTTCTGGCGTAAACAAGGCCTGTGCCACTGTTACTTTTACTCTCAACCAGTGAGCACGGGACTTTCGAGGATATATCATGAGTATTAGCTCCTTAGGGAACCAAATTGATAATTCTTTGGTTTCAAATGCCTTCGGTTTCCTGCGTTTTCCGTTGAACTTTCAACCCTATTCCAGTGATGCAGAATGGGTGATTACCGGAGTACCTTTCGATATGGCAACATCGGGGCGCGCGGGTAGCCGCCATGGGCCAGCCGCCATCCGTCAGGTATCGACTAATCTGGCGTGGGAAAGCAGTCGTTGGCCATGGAACTTTAGCTTGCGCAAGCGCCTGAATGTGGTGGATTGTGGTGATCTGGTATTTAACTTCGGTGATGCCCAGGATATGAGTGATAAGTTGCAGGCACATGCTGAAAAGGTGCTGGCATCGGGTAAGCGTATGTTATCTTTCGGTGGTGATCATTTTGTTACTTTGCCACTGTTGCGCGCCCATGCGAAACATTTCGGCAAAATGGCGCTGATCCATTTTGATGCCCATACGGATACCTATCCAAATGGCAGTAAATTTGATCATGGTACGATGTTTTATCATGCGCCAAATGAAGGGCTGATAGACCCTCATCATTCAGTACAAATTGGCATCCGTACTGAGCATGATACTGATAACGGATTCACAGTGCTGGATGCGGGTCAGGTTAATGATCGCGGGGTTGATGACATTATTGAGCAGATCAAAACTGTGGTTGGTGATTTGCCGATTTACCTGACATTTGACATTGATTGCCTTGATCCGGCATTCGCACCGGGTACGGGGACGCCAGTGATTGGTGGACTGACATCAGATCGCGCATTGAAAATCGTGCGAGGCTTGCAACCGCTGAATATCGTCGGAATGGACGTGGTGGAAGTGGCTCCGGCTTATGACCAATCTGAGATTACGGCTTTGGCCGCTGCCACCATTGGATTGGAGCTGCTGTATTTGCAGGCGTCAAAGAAAGATGTTTAATGCGTTAAGTGGGTAGATTGTTTTTATCTATTGATAAACTGTTTTTAAAGGCTCATCGTAAAGGTGAGCCTTTATTATTTATTTTTGTGATTATACTGAAAATGAAATATAGGAAAGTTCGGTGATACTTCCGAAATGTAAACAAACAAATAAAAAATAAATAAATTTTTTTATTCAATAAAATCAATGTAATTTTAAAAAGAAACTTCGCATAAGTTGAAAGCTGAAACTATATAAAAATAAGACAAGATCTGAGGTTATTGTCCAATTGTTAACTGACTTATATAGGTGCATATGCTCTATTTTTTTCAAAAAATAACATTGTTTTCTATTAAGTGAACCCTGAGTAAAAAATTAATTTCAATATCGGTGAAGATAAATTCAATGCTGTGTTTGAAGATTTAGACTACTAAGGAAAACGAAATGAAACTAAAAAAATTTAGCATGATAACTAGCACTATGATTGGAATGAGTGTATTTACCTCACAGGCTGACACCCAAAACTCCTCTATGGAGGATAATATTCAAATGTTGCTCTATTAGTGTGTATAAGACTATTAACTTAACGTTTTCTGGTAATAGTAACTCAAATAATACTGAATTAAACATGGGGGGAGATGCGAAAAATGTGAATCCAAGACACATGTGAATATCCAGTCAATGTAAATGTATCATTAACTTCTGGTGGTTTGATAGGCAAGCTAGTTGGAAATAAGATAGAATTAAATTTATCAACTGATAAAAAAGGCGTGGATTCTTTGTTAACGCTTGGAGGGAAGGATATTATTTTATTTGATAATAAAGGCAAGCCCGCATTAAGAGTTGGTCTTGAAGGTAGGGTATTAACTTTAACAAATACATTAAGAAAAACAGTGAATAATGTGACGACTGGCGAATATTTAGCGAATGCAATATTAACGATATCGTTAGATTAAGTGTGCTAATCAAAAATGAAGTGATTTAAACAATGGGGAATAAAACCACCATTTTATTTTTGTTTATGGTGGTTTCACTATGGTTTTTATCAATCTGTCTTATGCTTAACGTGGAAGAACATTGGGAACTTGACGATTTTGGATCTCGTATTCATAGACAAGATCGGTGATAAGATCAGCGAATTTTGCAGCAGCATGCTCGGTATTTTCAGCATATGAATATAATTCATCAGTAAGTGCTATTCGAACATTCAGATCTTCATCATTTTCCACAGGTGCAATACATACTGAGCACAAAATCGCCAGAGGGCTGAGTTGATCGGATATTGACTGCACTATTTGTGGTAAATTTTTGATGAGTCCATCAATCCCTTCATAAGCAATGAATGATGTTTTTTCATGATTCACCTTTTTGACCGTTTTAATTTAGGTTCCTCCTTTTTGCGAGCGAAGCATATCACCCGACAATATACGTCAGCACCTGCTGCTGCGGCATTAGGGCAAAGTTTCCGTGAAAATGCGAGCCAGCTCGATACTCATCAGATAATGTTTGCAGGAGTTTGATGCTCACGGTGTGATCACTACAATCAATTGACGTAATTTCAGCGGCATGAAAATCAAAAAAGCGTTTTACATGGGGATGAAGTGCTTTAAACAGGCTCTCCTTGATGGAGAATGCAAGGGTGAAGGCCTGTTCGAAAGGTAATGTGCACTCCTTCAGTAATGCCGCTTCGGTATGATTGATGACGCTGGTTGAAACGCTTTCGATGGTATCTGATTTAATTTCCTGTTCGATATCCACGCCGATCATCCGGTACTTATCGTCAAAAGCCGCAAACGCAATGGCACAGTTGGCTGAATGGGAGATAGAACCACAAATATTGTCAGGCCAGATTGGAGAACGATCTTGGGCATTCGTTACCTGAAAATCAGGATAATCCAAGTTATTTAAAACTTGTTGAGTGCAGTAGCGAGCTGCCAGATACTCCGCCCGTCGTTTATTGACCGCGTTTTGTAATCTGGTCGGATAGGTAATGCCACATTCATCAAATAATGTATCCCGATAGTAAGCCTGATTAAAATAAGCCTGCGTGATTTGAATATCGGGATGTTCGGGTAGTGCACCCCTTTGTATATTCGTGAAAAAGGGATCATTCATCGTAGTGGCTTGGACAGAGGTAAAAGTGATTGTTTTCATCATCGGGTTTTATTATTGGCAGTGATTATTACCTGATTTTGCCATATTTTAGTTTTAGTTCACTAACGCTCTAACTCTTTTTATACTCTTAGTTGATATCATTTTTAAAAAGAGGTTAATGTGGAAATATTAGTGACAGGTGGAATGGGATATATCGGTAGCCATACTTGTGTCCAAATGCTTGAAGCAGGAATGACGCCGATCATCATTGATAACCTGTGCAATGCCAATCGTGAAGTGCTGGCTCGCATCGAGGTATTGACGGGTGTACAGCCACTGTTTTACGAAGGGGATATTCGTGATGAATCATTCCTTGATGCCATTTTCTCTCGTCATCAAATTCAGTCGGTCATTCATTTCGCTGGCTTGAAAGCGGTTGGGGAGTCTGTTGCCAAACCTATCGAATATTATGACAACAATGTCAATGGGACGCTGGTGCTGGTACGCAGCATGCATAAAGCGGGTGTAAAAAGTATTATTTTCAGTTCATCCGCGACGGTATATGGTGATCCAGATGCCGTGCCGATTACCGAACAATCCACGGTGGGCAATACGACTAATCCTTATGGCACCAGCAAGTATATGGTGGAGCGCTGCTTGTCTGACCTTCATCACGCAGAAAATGATTGGTCTGTGGTGTTGTTACGTTACTTTAATCCGGTTGGGGCGCATTCTTCGGGCACGATGGGGGAAGATCCACAGGGCATTCCCAATAACTTGATGCCTTATATTGCCCAAGTGGCGGTAGGCCGTCGGGAAAAACTGTCTGTTTATGGCAATGATTATCAGACCTCCGATGGTACGGGAGTTCGCGATTATATCCATGTCATGGATTTGGCCGACGGGCATATCGCTGCATTGAATGCCGTTGGCGAAAAATCGGGCCTGCATATTTACAATTTGGGTACTGGAAAAGGCTCCAGCGTACTGGAAATGGTGGCAGCCTTCAGTAACGCATGTGGCAAGCCGATTCCTTATGAAATTTGTCCCCGTCGTCCGGGAGACATTGCCGAATGTTGGTCAAGCCCAGAGAAAGCTGAACGTGAATTGGGCTGGAAGGCAAGTCGTACCATCGTGGAAATGACCGCAGATGCGTGGTGCTGGCAGTCTCAGAATCCCAATGGTTATAACGTAAAATAACAAGCAGTTTCTAGTATTCTGTTGGTTTGGTGAAGACAGAGAGAATCCAATTATGCCCAAGATGCAATTCAGTCCTGTTGATTGTCCACACAGGCGATATAACCCTTTGACTGGTAAATGGATTCTTGTTTCACCACACCGTGCTAAACGGCCGTGGAGTGGAATTGATGAAAAGCCACTCCACGCAGCGTTGCTGAATTACGATGAACACTGCTTTGATATCCCTTCTGCTGATCATCCGCTGTTTAAAACTGAGCCAGTAGGTGGCGTTTGTCGGGTACTCTGTTTTTCCCCAGATCACAGCAAAACGTTGCCGGAGCTTCCATTGGCGAATATCCGCCACGTCATTGATACGTGGAACGCGCAGATTGAACACTGGCAGTTACACGCACTGTTTTATCCGCCGTTATTGCGTTCAGCCACTGTCCGTAAGTTTATGGTGGGTTATTAAATGTTGGCGAAATCCCATATTTCCATGCGTGATGATTTCGGAATTACCGTCAGTGAAATTGATGTGCTGGTGGAGATTGTGAAAAACGTTATGGGTGATCGCGGAGGTGTTCGCATGACCGGTGGCGGTTTTGGGGGTTGTGTGGTGGCATTGGTTACTCCTGATTTGGTGGAAAGTGTGAAAAAGGTGCTCGAACATGAATACGAAACCAAAACTGGTGCTAAAAGCAACTGTCTATATTTGTCAGGCGACAACAGGCGCCAGCCAACTTGATGACAGGGCTGGGGCGTTGTAGTTGCATGCTGATAACTTTTTAATTTTAAATGGATTTAATATTGCACCCTATATGATCTTGTGTGTATTGTATGCTCTCTTTGGGGGAGTGATTTTATCCCTTTCATCTTGCAAGTTTTGAAAACAGGCGTGAATACCCAGCCTTAACAATGAGAGGAGTATGATCGTGAGTTTCAATCCGCAGCAAGCAGCTTTTCAGCAACAGTGGACAGACGTTGATAACTATCTCAAGAAAAAGTTATTACATAAAGTTCCACATCTTGAACAGACAATTGAGTACAACGCCAGTCAAGGATTGCCGGCCATTGATGTTTCTCCGCTTCAAGGGCAGTTCTTGATGATGATGGCGCAGATAAGTGGCGCAAAACGCATTCTTGAAATTGGTACATTGGGTGGCTATAGCAGCCAATGTATGGCAAAGGTATTGCCCGATGATGGTCTACTGATCACATTGGAAAAAGAGCCTAATATAGCCGAAGTCGCCCTGCATAATATCGAACGGGCGGGACTTGCCCACAAGGTCAAAATCATCGTGGGAGATGCCGGCAAAACTTTGCCGACTTTGAGCACGGAGCCACCTTTTGATTTGATTTTTATTGATGCTGATAAGAGCAGCAGTTCATTATATCTCGATTGGGCTATCAAATTAGGGCATCCGGGAAGTATCATCATCGTAGACAATATGATTCGTGAAGGCATGATTTTGCATGAGCAGCGGGATGAAGCTACTGAAGGAGTTCGTCAGGCACTTGAGTCAATGCTTAACCGCCCTGAAGTTACAGTAACTGCCTTGCAAACTGTGGGAGAAAAAGGTTGGGATGGATTTGTATTATTACGAATAAATACGGATAGAGAATTTACCCAATAAATTTTTAAATTGCAGGGAATAATAGGTTACAAAACGGATGGTTTATCTAGGTGCGCCTTATATCCCCGCCCTGAAGAGGGTGTCAATAAAAGATAAACCATCCGGAGATTAGTCAAATAAAGCCTAATATTATGATTTTGGTTTTTCTGCTTTATTTGCAGCCGCGGGCTTCCGTGCTGATTGGCAAGCTTTACGCTCGCTGGGTTCACGTTCTTGAATGATTTTTGCTGTTTCATCTACGGTGGGGAGAGGAAAGCCCATATCATCATAAGCACCAAAACCAATTAAACGATAACTGCTTAACGGGGTATTGACTGGGACGCGAAACTCTTTTTTTTCCCCTGGAGCCAATGGCTTAAATGAGTGTACTGCCAGTGTTCCTGGCTCACATTTAGCGTTAAGGGGCAACACAGCGAGATAACCTCCTGCCACAGGTTGATCGCCTTTATTTTGCAGTGTGCCGCCCACAAAGAATTTGCCATTGGCACCCAACCCCATGTGAAACAACAAATGTGCTTCCCCTTTTGCCCATAATGCCGGGGTGAACAGGCTACTCGCCAGTAACATTGCACTATATGTGTAACTACGTAATGTGTGACCATGCCACTTCATTTTTATGCTCCTATTTATGAGTTCCTAACATTTCCTAACCAAATAGGTATTGCAGTGGTTGGCAAAAAAATCAAGTTATCTGATTTAACTTGAACAACTATCATAGGTTTATACAAGAGCCCGCATCACCGTATTTTGCCACTCTTCTGAATACATCCGCATCTAATCTGGCAATGTAGTCTATTAAATAGTGGTCACATAACGGGTTATCCGAGATATCTATGGTAGTTTGAGATGTAAACTTTGTGATATGTTCCAGTGATGAATACTCCAAGAATTCAGGAGGCAAATTAGGTATTTCATCATTTATATAGTTGAACACCTCAAAATTGCTAAAATTCTGGGTAACGCCTCTGGAAAATGCACTGTTTCCTGGCCTTGGGCAGGCGAATAAACAGGCTGAGTGGTTGGGAGCCATAGTGCCAATTTCATACATGAGATAGGATGCAATTGCTGCGCCAAGGCTATGACCAGCTATAGTGAATTGACCATTTATGCCTATAAATTGGGTAATCGCGTTGGCGAGCTTGAGATTGCTGTAATCAAAATCATATTCAGAGTCAATGGGAATAATCAGTTTCATTGAATCGTAAACGCTAAAAAAGCCTTGGCTTACCTCCAATTCGGGATGTTTGGTCCAGGGTGATGTAGAACTAAATGAAATGTCATGTATATCTTCTTGCCAGATTGTTACATCTGTTCCTCGTATAGCAATAATATACTCGCCGGGAGAATTCCTTTTTTCTGCAACATATCCGTAACAGACATGATCCGGTAGTGTTTCCTCCCTAGAGTCTACTGAGAAAGACGTATCATTTCCTGTAATATACGCTGTAAGCTTCCAACCATCTTCTTTAATGCGTGGATCAGCTGGAGGTGTTGGATTATTGTAGTATTGCTCATTCATCTTGGCTGCATATAAAACGGATGCTGCAAGGTTGGCTGCTTCGCGGTATGTATACATAACTGCCCCTTTTTTTGTTATGTTATTTTTAATAAAATGTTTCTTTATTGTAATTTCAGTATATGTCATTTTGCCGGATTTACTGGGGGCAAGGAGATGATATGTAGGGGTGGTGATATTCTTTTGATATTACAGTGGCAATAATGTTGTTTAATCAGCGTATTACAGAATGTTGAGGGAAAATGTTTTTTCTATCAATATCGAATTAATTAATTACCTTTTGTTATATGTAGTTTTTATTTGTTCTTTCAAATCGATTGCCATGCGGCGTTATTCTCTCTCAATCTGAAAGTTTTACGTGTAAATTTTACCGACTCTCAAGAGGCTAATATGGCAGCACCACGTTCGGTTCTTGAACTGATAGGGAATACACCGTTACTCGAACTCACTCATCTGGATACTGGCCCGTGCCAGTTGTTTATTAAGTTAGAGAACCAAAATCCGGGTGGATCGATTAAAGATCGTGTTGCACTTTCAATGATTGAGCAGGCCGAAACTCAAGGATTAGTGAAGCCGGGAGGCACTATCATTGAAGCTACGGCGGGTAATACAGGTATCGGGTTGGCGTTGGTCGCTGCGATGAAAGGCTATAAACTGATTTTGGTCGTGCCTGATAAGATGAGCAGGGAGAAGATTTATCACCTGCGAGCGCTGGGAACGGATGTGCGCCTGACACGCTCTGATGTGGGGAAAGGGCATCCAGAGTATTATCAGGACTACGCACTGCGGCTATCGAAAGAAATCAGCGGAGCCTATTATATTGATCAATTCAACAACCCTGCGAATTCAGCCGCTCATATTGCCACTACAGGCCCAGAAATTTGGCAGCAGATGGAACAGAATGTGGATGCTGTGGTAGTTGGCGTTGGTTCTGGTGGTACGCTTGGTGGCTTGAGCGAGTACTTTAAGGGCGTTTCCCCTCAGACTGAGTTTGTCCTTGCCGACCCTAAAGGCTCCATTCTTGCCGATTATGTTGAGTACGGCCATTATGACGAAGCCGGCAGTTGGTTTGTGGAAGGTATCGGAGAGGATTTTGTCCCACCTCTTGGCGATTTCTCTCAAGTTCATCATGCCTATCGCATTACCGATGCAGAAGCATTTTCCAGCGCCCGGGATTTGCTACTGACAGAAGGCATTCTGGCGGGATCCTCTTCGGGAACATTGCTGGCGGCGGCACTGCGCTATTGCCGCACACAGACAACACCAAAACGCGTGGTCACGCTTGCTTGTGACAGTGGCAACAAATATCTGTCGAAGATGTTTAATGATTATTGGTTACTGGAACAAGGGCTGCGTTCACAGCCACAAGAAAACGATTTGAGTGATTACATCACTTATCGTTATCGAGACGGAGCAACGGTTTCAGTTTCACCGCAAGATACCTTGCAAATCGCTTATGGCCGTATGCGTCTATATGATATTTCACAGTTACCTGTGATCGAAAACGAGCAAGTCGTAGGTATCATTGATGAATGGGATCTCATGCATACCATTCAGGCCCATTCCCGCAATTTCTCTTTGCCTGTGACTCAGGCGATGACCAGTCAGATTCATACACTCAATAAAAAAGCACCGTTGGAGCAGCTGATTGCTACCTTTGATGCGGGTCATGTGGCTCTGGTTGTTGATGATGACAATCACTTCCTCGGCCTTGTTACTCGTACCGATGTGCTGAACGCATGGCGTCAACAACTCAATTAATCTCTTTCAGGAATAACTCAATGGCTAAGTTTGATAAAATTAAGTTTGACACAAAAAGCGTTCATGCAGGCTATGTCCCGGATCACACTGGCGCTGTAATGCCAGCAATTTATGCAACATCCACCTATGCACAGCCAGCTCCGGGTCAGCATACCGGATATGAATATTCCCGCAGTGGTAACCCAACACGTGATGCTTTGGAACGGGCTATTGCTGAACTGGAAAATGGCACCCGTGGCTATGCTTTTGGATCTGGATTGGCGGCTAGTTCTACCATTTTGGAGTTACTTGATAAAGATAGTCACATTATCGCAGTAGATGATTTGTATGGCGGAACTTATCGTTTGTTAGAAAAAGTACGTCGTCGGACGGCTGGCCTGCGAGTCACTTATGTTGAGGCCGGGGATACTGCGGCGCTGGAAGCCGCCATTCAATCTGACACTAAAATGATTTGGGTGGAAACGCCTACCAATCCATTGCTGAAATTGGCTGATTTGGCGGCTATTGCACAGATTGCCCAGCGTCATAACATTATCAGTGTTGCGGACAATACTTTCGCTTCGCCCTATATTCAGCGCCCGCTTGATTTGGGTTTTGACATCGTGGTCCACTCTGCAACTAAATACCTGAATGGTCATTCCGATGTTGTCGCTGGCCTTGCCGTGGTGGGTGACAACGCGGAGTTGGCGGAACAAGTCGGCTTCTTACAAAATTCTATTGGTGGCATTCTTGATCCATTCAGCAGTTTCCTTGTCCTGCGTGGCATTCGGACTTTAGCACTGCGCATGGAACGCCATATCGACAGTGCAGAGAAGATTGCACATTGGCTGGAACAGCAGCCCCAAATCGAGAAAGTATACTATCCTGGCCTTACATCTCATCCTCAACATGAGCTGGCAAAACGTCAGATGCGAGGTTTTGGTGGCATGATCTCTATCGTACTGAAAGGCGATGAGGAATATACGCGTCGAGTTATTAAAGAGTTGCACTTATTCACATTAGCAGAAAGTTTAGGTGGGGTGGAAAGTCTGGTGGGTCAGCCATTTAGCATGACTCATGCGTCCATTCCGCTGGAAAAACGTCTAGCCTCAGGGATTACGCCACAGTTGATTCGTATTTCCGTGGGTATTGAGAATGTGGATGATTTAATTGCTGATTTATCTCAGGCGCTTGCAAAAGCGAGCTTGTAACAGAAGATAATCCCAAAAAATACCAAGTGATATTTTTTCGCTTGGTATTTTTTATACTCTTATTAACTCACATTGATTTATTTTATCATCTGGCTACAAATGTGTTTCTTTAAAATACAGATTATCTAATTATGTAGAATAAATTATAAATCTTTATCTTGAAGTAAATACATGGATGAAGTTAAGCGTTTATCATCATTAATAGAATTATTTTGGTATGTAGATGAAATAGTGTATTGTCAGATTTTGATTTTTAAATCAGACTATTTTAATAATTGCTGATATCTTATTGAGATTAAGATATATTTGATTTCATCAAAAATGTATACCCAATAGATTTCAAGTTGCAACCGACAAAGCTGAGGTCATGTATTAAATGGTTAGTTACTGTGATATGCTTCCGGCTTTTTAAGGATGAAGCATGGT
>NZ_JACOII010000041.1 GCF_016306625.1 Xenorhabdus lircayensis
TTCGCCTCAGGAGTCAAGCGGTTATTTTCGCTTTCTGCCGCCTGCCCGCCGCGGCGTGTCTCAGCTCAGCGTCGGTCAGTGGTGGCGCATTATAGGGAGTTTTCTGAGACTGGCAATAGTTTTTTTCGAAAAAAATTATCGTTTGCTGCATTACACAGCAAATAGCCTATTTATACCAACTTACACACAGAGTTATGCACATTTCGATATTTTGATGAAATTTGTCGAGCATCACGCAAACGTTTTCGTTACAATCTCAGAGGGAAAAATCGCCACATGATTTTTTCAAATTGTTTTGAAATGTTATTGCAGAAGCCATTTTTTCTCTCAATCAGTAGCTTTTTCTCAATAACACATTCTTGTTTTATGAAATCCAAGGGATCACACCAATGCAACAGCTTCGTCCAATCCGTCGTGCCCTGCTGAGTGTTTCTGACAAAGCGGGGGTTGTTGAATTTGCCAAAGCCTTATCCAGTCGCAGTGTCGAACTGCTTTCAACAGGGGGTACTGCTCGTCTGCTGGCCGGGGCCGGACTAAACGTCACTGAAGTTTCAGACTATACGGGCTTTCCCGAAATGATGGATGGACGGGTCAAGACACTTCATCCCAAAGTTCATGGCGGCATTTTGGGCCGACGTGGACAAGATGATGAAGTGATGTCACAACACCAGATTTCACCGATTGATATGGTAGTCGTTAATCTTTATCCCTTTGCACAAACCGTCGCAAAGCCAAATTGCTCTCTGGAAGATGCCATAGAGAATATCGATATCGGCGGCCCAACGATGGTTCGCTCTGCTGCCAAAAATCACAAAGACGTCGCGATTGTTGTCAACAGCCAGGATTACAACAAGATTATTGAGGAAATGGATAGCAACCAAAACTCACTGACACAGGCCACTCGCTTTAATTTAGCCATCAAGGCATTTGAGCATACAGCCGCTTATGACAGTATGATTGCCAACTATTTTGGCAAACTGGTTCCCGCTTATCATGGCGAGACTAGCCAACCATCAGGACGCTTTCCTCGCACGCTGAATCTGAATTTCATTAAAAAGCAGGATATGCGTTATGGCGAAAACAGCCATCAAGATGCAGCTTTCTATATAGAAGAACAAATCACTGAAGCTTCGATTGCGACGGCAACCCAGTTACAAGGCAAGGCTCTCTCTTATAACAATATTGCAGATACCGATGCCGCACTGGAATGTGTGAAAACTTTCTCCGAGCCCGCCTGTGTGATTGTCAAACACGCCAACCCTTGTGGTGTTGCGATTGGTACTGACATTCATACCGCCTATGACCGAGCCTTCAAAACCGATCCAACTTCCGCGTTCGGTGGCATCATTGCCTTTAACCGAGAGCTGGATGCCGATACCGCCAAAGCCATCATTGAGCGCCAGTTTGTTGAAGTCATCATTGCTCCTTCTATTAATGAAGCCGCCCTGCCAATTTTGGCAATTAAACACAATGTTCGCATTCTAGTATGTGGTGAATGGCATTCGCTTGTTGCTAACTTAGATTTCAAGCGTGTCAACGGTGGTTTGTTAGTTCAGGATCGTGATTTAGGAATGGTGGAAGAAAGTGATCTGTATGTTGTATCCAAACGCCAACCAACAGAACAAGAGATGCAGGATGCTCTGTTCTGCTGGAAAGTCGCGAAGTTCGTCAAATCCAATGCCATTGTTTATGCCAAGGATAATATGACGATTGGCATTGGTGCCGGACAAATGAGCCGTGTTTACTCTGCCAAGATCGCTGGTATTAAGGCGGCCGATGAAGGATTGGAAGTTCAAGGCTGTGCCATGGCTTCAGATGCGTTTTTTCCATTCCGTGACGGTATTGATGCCGCTGCCGCAGCGGGTGTGAGTTGTGTTATCCAACCAGGTGGCTCCATTCGTGATAATGAAGTGATTGCCGCTGCCGATGAACACGGTATCGCCATGATTTTCACTGGCATGCGTCATTTCCGCCATTAACAACTTCTGCCTTATTAATAGGAGCTTCAGATGAACATATTGATTATTGGCAATGGCGGAAGAGAGCATGCATTGGCATGGAAAGCAGCACAATCGCCTTTGGCAAATAAGGTTTATGTTGCACCGGGTAATGCAGGCACTGCGCTGGAAGCGAATTTGGAAAACGTGGACATTGCCGCGACCGATATTGATGGATTATTGGCGTTTGCCCAAAGCCATGATATCAGTCTGACTATCGTGGGGCCTGAGGCTCCACTGGTTATCGGCGTGGTCGATACTTTCCAGCAAGCAGGGCTGACTATTTTTGGCCCAACAAAAGCGGCTGCTCAACTGGAAGGCTCCAAAGCCTTCACCAAAGATTTCCTCGCTCGCCATCATATACCTACGGCGGACTATCAAAATTTCACAGAAATTGAACCCGCACTAGCCTATTTGGAAAAAATAGGTACACCGATCGTCATTAAAGCCGATGGTCTGGCCGCCGGCAAAGGTGTAGTCGTCGCCATGATCATGGAAGAAGCACAAAGCGCTGTCAAAGATATGCTGGCAGGTAATGCTTTTGGCGATGCAGGGCATCGTATTGTCATCGAAGAATTTCTGGATGGGGAAGAAGCCAGTTTTATTGTCATGGTGGATGGCAAAAACGTGGTTCCTATGGCAACCAGTCAGGATCACAAGCGAGTAGGTGACGGCGATACCGGGCCAAATACCGGAGGCATGGGAGCTTATTCACCAGCGCCAGTGGTAACAGATGAAATCCACCAGCGCGTTATGGAAAAAATCATTTATCCTACTGTCGAAGGAATGACGGCCGAAGGTCATACCTACGTTGGTTTTCTCTATGCGGGTTTGATGATTGATAAACAGGGCGAACCGAAAGTGATCGAATTTAACTGTCGCTTTGGTGATCCTGAAACCCAGCCTATCATGATGCGTCTGCACTCTGATTTGGTCGAACTATGTCTTGCAGGAGCAAAAGGCCAGTTAAGCGGAAAAACATCCTCATGGAATCCTCGTCCTGCATTGGGTGTCGTCCTGGCAGCGGGAGGCTATCCAGCCAATTATGCCAAAGGTGACATTATCAGTGGGTTAGCTCTGGAAGCAAATAGCGATGAAAAGGTCTTTCATGCTGGAACCGCTTTCAACGACGAAGATGTTGTCACTGCGGGTGGGCGTGTTTTATGTGTTACTGCTTTAGGTAACGACATTGCTGACGCGCAGAAAAAGGCTTACCTGAGAGCCGAACAAATTAGTTGGAAAGGATATTTTTACCGCAAAGACATTGGCTACCGGGCGATTACTCGTCTGAAATAAATCTAAGCCGGCGAAAGGAATAGAATTACAGCTTATCTTTCGTCGGTTCCCAACGACAAAAATCATCATTAGCGACCAACAATAACTGCTTCCCTTCTGGCGAATCTAGCCACGCAATAGTCAGTGAACCGGAACTATTGTTTTGCCTTTCTTTAATCCATCTCCGAGCATAAGGCTCAAACTCAGTGGATAATTGTTTCCCTGAACAGGTGGTAACTTGACCATCCTGCCAATGCCCCTGTAATAGCTTAATTTTTCCTGCAATTAAGACATCACTGATTTCAGCTATCTGCTTGGCATCAAACCGCAGACGAATCACATCATCATCGGAAAGCAGTTCATTGCGTGCTTTCAATTGCCGCAGCTTAAAAATGACCGCGTTATTTTGATCAATACGCAACGTTTCTACGATTGGAGGATTATCAAGCACATTACGACGGATTTGCCATAAGCTGCCATAGCGATATTCGTAGAAAGTAACAATGGTATTTTTATTACGGTACGGACTGTAAACGCTCATAATAACCTGAGGCTTACTGTTTTGAGCATTCAAGCGCCATAAGCGGATAACACCGCCGTCGGTTACAAAACCACTGGCGTTGAAAAGTGGTGTTTTTGACTGAATCGAACAGGCGCTGAGCAAAGAGATGAACCCTAATGCTAGCAGCCCCTGTAGAATCAACAAAAGGGGTTTTAAATTTCCCCCTCTCATTTTTTTTCGCAATGCGCTTATTTAACTGCGTCTTTCAGAGCTTTACCAGCGGAGAAAGCAGGTACGTTTGCTGCTGCAATTTTAATTTCTTTACCAGTCTGTGGGTTACGGCCGGTACGTTCTGCGCGATGGTTAACTTTGAAAGTACCAAAGCCTACCAGCTGCACTGCATCACCAGTTTTCAGGGATTCAGTGATTGCGTTCAAAGTTGACTCCAGAGCAGCTTTAGCCTGAGTTTTGGTCAGATCTGCGCCTGCTGCAATTGCATCAACTAATTCGGTCTTATTCATAGATTATCCTTACAGTGTGTTTATCGTTTGCAAAGCATCGAGTGCGACGGATATGCCGATTTGACAGCACCCCTGCATACACGCACCGATAGCCACTTCTTTTCGCCCACCAATGTAGAACAGAGTGAGGGCAAATGTGAAGCCTTTAAATACGGCAAATCAAGCACTAAGTCACGTTTTATGAGTTATTGCTCCAAATTTATGCCGATATTGCTCACCCCCGCCTCACGGAGATCAGCCTTTAATCCTTTAACTAATTCGAGGTCCCGTTCTTCGCAATTTGCCAATAAACGGAAAATCTCCCATTGAATATCCCATTCGTCCTCAATGGCAGGTAATACTTTTAACTCATCCTCGGTCATTTCCCTACCGGCCTGCGTCATTTCCAGCATAGCAACAGTACGGATGGATATTTCACTGACGGCTATTGCATGTTCTAACGTCGAGCCACTCAGACGAGAATGAATTACTTCACCCAATGCAATGCACGCATCAATCGCTGGATACACACCATAAATATCATAATCTTCTGATGATGGGATAATGGCTTCCAATTTTTCCAGCTGATTATCAAAATTCACTTTTGCATCTTTGACGACCAATATTTCCCACACTAGATCCAGAATGTGTCGATACTGTGCGGGGTCTACAAACCCACTTTGGTGACAAAACACCTGATAATTTGGATACATCCGCTCACATAGACTAGCCATAAAAGTCAAATGCTGCCAACTTTCGAGTTTCTCCAACCTCAGGTGGATCGGGTTTCTTAACATTGGTCGTTACTCATGATGCCTAATTTGCGCCGAAGTTTACCTGAAAATCAAGAATATCCACACATTTCCGCCACAATTATAGATTTTTCTGCATTGTTTGCTTAAAAAACGATCTATTTGAGGCAATCCCATCCGCCCAACGGGTCGGCTCAGGCAGCCTATATCCTTTTATACACTGTTCAACCCAGAATATAGCACTGGCAATACTGACCTTATGTCCAATGGAAATATAGAGTGGATTGCATCTCTTTTTGCTTCGCAGCACGACACCAATCTGCTCACCATGATCCATCAATGGCTGACAACTTCCCGGAGTTTCTCCCACTAGTGCATGTTCACCACACAGACGGCTTTTTGCCACACCGATTGTCGGAACATCCGCCAGCAATCCAAAGTGACTGGCAACTCCAAAACGCCGAGGATGGGCAATACCTTGTCCATCCACCATGACTAAATCAGGCCGCTGTCTTAACTTTTGCCAAGCAGCCATCAATGCAGGGTATTCACGAAATGAGAGTAAACCAGGGATATAGGGAAGTACCGTATCAATTCTGGCGATTTGGTATTCGACCAATTCTAGCGAGGGATACTGCAAAACCGCAACTGCGGCACGGGTTACCGTACCGCTTTCTTCGAATCCAACATCAGCACCCGCAATGAACCTTGGCGTAAAAGGCGTAGAAAAAGCATCATGGCGAATAACCTGTCGTGATTTCTCTATCTGTTCCTGACGTAGTATCTTTGTATCAATCATAGAGTCATTGATGATATTTTACTGAAAGTCTATGTACGGCTTCAACGAATGCTCCGGCATGTTCCGGTGGGACATCCTGATGGATACCATGCCCCAAGTTGAAAACATGCCCGTTGCCTACACCAAAATCTTGTAAAATCGTCGAAACTTCTTGTTCAATGCGAGCTGGCTGAGCATACAACATGGATGGATCCATATTGCCTTGCAAAGCGACCTTATCTCCAACACGACGACGGGCATCAGCAATATTGGTTGTCCAATCCAAACCCAGTGCATCACATCCCGTTGCAGCCATCGCCTCAAGCCATTGCCCTCCCCCCTTGGTAAACAGGGTAACAGGCACTCGGCGGCCTTCGTGTTCACGGATCAATCCATCAACAATTTTATGCATATATTGCAGGGAGAATTCAAGATAATCACGGTGGGACAAAACGCCCCCCCACGTATCGAAAATCATGACAGATTGAGCGCCAGCTTTTATTTGCGCGTTCAAATATAGAATAACGCTGTTTGCCAATTTATCCAGTAACATATGTAAAGTAGCGGGCTCCGCATACATCATGGCCTTAATTTTGGTGAAAGCCTTGCTGCTTCCTCCCTCAACCATATACGTTGCCAGTGTCCACGGGCTACCTGAAAAACCGATTAAAGGGATCTGCCCTGCCAGCGCCTTGCGAATGGCACGTACGGCATCCATGACATAGCCCAGATCCTGTTCTGGATCAGGCACGGGCAATTTTTCCACATCGGCATGATTCAAAATCGGAGATTGAAAACGTGGCCCCTCACCCGCTTCAAAATAAAGTCCCAATCCCATTGCATCTGGAATAGTCAAAATATCGGAAAATAAGATAGCCGCATCCAATGGAAAACGGCGCAAAGGCTGGAGAGTCACTTCACAAGCCAATTCAGTGTTTTTGCACAACGAGATGAAATCGCCCGCCGCCTGACGCGTGGCTTTATATTCAGGTAAATATCGGCCGGCCTGACGCATCATCCATACAGGTGTGATATCAACAGACTGACGTAATAATGCACGCAGATAGCGGTCGTTTTTCAACTCATTCATGACAAGTTCCCTTGATTAATTGGCCACAGCCTTCTTTCACTGCAACATACGCGACAAAAAGCTGACGCATTTTAACATGCCGGAAATTGTAACATGCCAGAAATTGAACTTCTGTCATAACCTCCAATAACGTGATTTACTCGCCTATCATCGGGTTATTGATGACGACATAACGCAACCGTATCTTCGATTAGACGGCGGGCAATCGTATCAGGAGGAGGAATCAACGGAAGATTATCGTAGCGATACCAATCTGCGCTAATAAGCTCGACGGGATCAGGGGTGATTTCACCGCTATCATAATCGGCTAAAAATCCCACCATCAATGAATTTGGGAAAGGCCACGGCTGGGACGCGACATAACGCAAGTTACGGATCTTAATCCCACTCTCTTCCATCACTTCGCGATGCACCGCTTCTTCCAAGGTTTCACCTACTTCAACAAATCCGGCAAGTACTGTATGGATACCATTGCGATGACGCTGGTGCTGTGCCAGCAAAATATGATCATCACGGCGGATACCTACAATAATGCTGGGCGCAATTTGTGGGTAATAACGTTCATGGCAATGATTGCACAAACAGACCCATTCGTGCTCGCTATGCTGCATCTCATGACCACAGTAACCACAATAGTGATGCGAACGATAAAACTCAGCCAATTGGACACCACGTCCTACCAGTTGAAATAATTCGGTATCCCGATCAGCAATTAAACGGGGAGAAGACATATCTGAAGCCATTTTCTGGCGAACCAACCAAACCGTTTCTCCCAGCCACTCGCCGATGGGTTGTGCCTTATGGCCTTGCAATGACCACTGTCTGGCAGTTCCTGACGGTAACTCCCCTTGTGGTAGCCAAACCTGATTGTCAAGACTGACAATCCACCAGCCCCGTTCTATACCCGCCAGTTTTTGTTGCATCATCTGTTATCTGTTCCACCATCAGTTGGGCCATTGTCTTAATAACGTCTTGTCCGAATTCAGAATACTCTTTTCATCATCTTCCGTCTTCAATCTGTTATATTAGTGACTCTTATGAATATTCATTAATTTAAAACCAGTAGGTATAGTGTCAATCAGATTCCCGATTCGAATTTAATAAAAATAAAATACATACCTTAAACTAAGGAATAGCAACTATGTCACAACAAATTGCCGTATTTGATCTGGATGAAACCCTGATTGGCGGAGATTCCAGCCAGTTATGGACACAATATCTATGGGAGAAAAGCATCATTACTGATCCTCGTTTTATAGAAGCAGACCAGAAAATGATAGCTGACTATTGTGCAGGTAAACTGGATATGCACAAATATCTGGCATTCAGTTTGCAGGCACTCAGCCAAATTTCCCATGAACAAATAGATATTTGGCTAACAGATTTTGTAGAAACAAAAATCAAACCCCTCTTCTATCCCGCAGCCCAAAAACAATTGGATATTTACCGGCAACAGAACATTCCCATCATTATTATTTCTGCCACGGTTTCTTTCGTAGTCAAGAAAATCGCTGCGGCATTTGGCGTACAAACCGCAATGGGTATTGATATGGCGATGGAAAATGGCTGCTATTCCGGCGATATTCAAGGAGTTCCCACCTTTCGTGAAGGGAAAGTCACCCGTTTGCAACAATGGCTCGCAGAACAGAACTTATCGCCACAGCATATTTCAGTCTATACGGACTCCATAAATGATTTGCCAATGTGTTTATTTGCCAACGAAGTATTTACTGTCAATGCAGATATGCAATTACGCTCGGAAGCAGAACACCGTGGATGGAATCAATTGAATTGGGTTCTATAAAAGGGCTGGATACGACGTTATTTTAGGTTGTAGTTTTTACAATCCACTTTATACTCTGGGATGTTTTCTTGTCGGAGTGCCTAGCGTTCAGCGTATACCACGATGGACACAGGCTGAGACCGTTAATTCGGGATCCGCAGAACCTGATCGGGCTAATACCCGCGAAGGGAACAAGAGTAATCACTCCGCTGTCAGTATCATCGTACATCTAAATACCGTGTACAAATACCAATCAGCACCAACCATTACTCCTGCGAGCTCCAGACAAGCAATTTTCTCAACTTAAGCCTGATCAGCAATGACACAGGCGATAACACAGTCAGGAATTTGCTATGTCTAAATCCAACGATACCGTGGTTTCAAATACCATCATCCCAACGGCTGATATCTCACCAAAAGCCCATCCTGCAAGGCCACGTAAGGCCCAACGAGATGCAGCACAAGCGTTCATCAATTCAGTCCAAGGCGTGACTTTTCCCAACTCAAAACGCATTTACCTCGAAGGTTCACGCCAAGATATTCAAGTGCCGATGCGTGAGATCCAACTATCCCCCACACTCATAGGTGGCACAAAAGAAAATCCCCAATTTGAGGAAAATGAATCGGTTCCCGTTTATGACACCTCCGGCCCTTATGGCGATCCTACGTCCGTACTGAATGTGCAGACGGGTTTGCACAAGATCCGCCAGCCGTGGATCGACGAACGCAATGATACCGAGCCTGTTTCAGTCCTCAGTTCCGATTTTACCCAGCAACGCCTCACAGATGCAGGGCTAGATCACCTGCGCTTTCACCATCGCCCACATCCACTGAAAGCCAAACAGGGTAAGCGCGTCACCCAATTGCACTATGCGCGCCAAGGTATCGTCACACCAGAAATGGAATTTATCGCATTACGTGAGAATATGGGACGAGAACGCATTCGCAGTGAAATCCTGCGCCAGCAACATGCAGGGCAAAATTTCGGTGCTAACTTACCAGAAAACATCACACCAGAATTTGTCCGTCAGGAAATTGCTGCCGGTCGCGCGATTATTCCCGCCAACATTAACCATCCCGAATCCGAACCGATGATTATCGGCCGCAATTTCTTGGTCAAAATAAATGCCAATATCGGTAACTCCTCCGTCACCTCGTCCATTGAAGAAGAGGTGGAGAAGCTAATTTGGTCTACCCGCTGGGGCGCGGATACCGTGATGGATCTCTCCACCGGACGCTACATCCACGAAACTCGCGAATGGATACTGCGCAATAGCCCAGTCCCTATCGGAACCGTACCCATTTATCAAGCACTGGAAAAAGTCAACGGCATAGCAGAAGACCTGACATGGGAAATGTTCCGCGATACCTTACTGGAGCAGGCCGAGCAAGGGGTGGATTATTTCACCATTCATGCTGGTGTATTGCTGCGTTACGTGCCGCTGACCGCCAAGCGGCTGACGGGCATTGTTTCCCGTGGTGGCTCAATCATGGCGAAATGGTGTCTCTCTCATCATCAAGAAAACTTCCTCTACACCCACTTCCGAGAAATTTGTGAAATCTGTGCTGCCTATGACGTATCCCTCTCTTTAGGAGATGGCCTACGACCCGGCTCAATTCAGGATGCCAATGACGAAGCACAATTTTCTGAACTGCATACCCTTGGCGAGCTGACCAAAATCGCGTGGGAGTATGATGTTCAAGTCATGATCGAAGGGCCGGGGCATATCCCAATGCAATTAATCCGCCGCAATATGACGGAAGAACTGGAGCATTGCCACGAAGCCCCATTCTATACATTAGGGCCACTGACGACTGATATCGCCCCCGGTTATGACCATTTCACCTCCGGCATCGGAGCCGCCATGATTGGCTGGTTTGGCTGTGCAATGCTGTGCTATGTCACGCCCAAAGAACATCTCGGCTTGCCCAATAAGGACGATGTGAAGCAAGGCCTGATTACTTACAAAATTGCGGCACATGCGGCTGATCTTGCCAAAGGCCATCCCGGTGCTCAAATCCGTGACAATGCCATGTCGAAAGCACGCTTTGAATTCCGCTGGGAAGATCAATTCAATCTAGCGCTTGATCCTGACACCGCCCGTGCCTATCACGATGAAACCTTACCGCAGGAATCGGGCAAAGTTGCTCATTTTTGCTCCATGTGCGGCCCCAAATTCTGTTCAATGAAAATTACGCAAGACGTACGCGATTATGCGGCAAAATTGGAACAGGAATCCGGTATGGAACAGATGTCAGAAGAATTTCGTACCCGTGGCAGCGAGCTGTATCACAGTGCAGAGGACATGACTCATGAAAAGCCAGCTCATGAAAAATCAGCCTGACACGTCAAAGACCCCGCTTGCTCCTTTTGCCCCGACAGCACATCGTTTGGGGCTTTATCCCGTAGTGGACTCCCTGACGTGGATTGAGCGATTACTGGAAGCAGGCGTCAGAACTCTGCAATTGCGTATCAAAGATAAGCCGGAAGAACAGGTAGAGAACGCGATCAAATCCGCCATTACATTCGGTCATCAATACAACGCCCGTTTGTTCATTAACGATTATTGGCGTCTGGCGATCAAACACCAAGCCTATGGCGTTCATTTGGGACAGGAGGATCTGGATATCGCCGATCTCAATGCAATCCAACAAGCGGGGCTACGCCTGGGCATTTCCACCCACGACCAACACGAACTGGCACGAGCGAAACTCCTGCGGCCCTCTTATATCGCATTGGGGCATATTTTCCCCACGACCACTAAAGAAATGCCCTCATCACCGCAAGGTCTTGAGGCACTAAAACATCAAGTTGGGATCACACCAGAATACCCCACCATCGCTATTGGCGGCATCTCACTGGATCGTGTACCGGATGTGGTTGCAACAGGTGTTGGTGGTGTGGCATTGGTCAGTGCCATCACAAAAGCAAAAGACTGGAGACAGGCAACGGCCAGGTTACTTCATTTGGTTGAAGGGCAGGATCGGGGGCTTTTATGTTAAACGATCAAGAATTTATGCGTTACAGTCGCCAATTATTACTGGAAGACATTAGCCTTGAAGGGCAAGAAAAATTAAAGACCAGCAAGGTGCTGATTGTCGGACTCGGTGGATTAGGCTCACCTGCGGCGCTCTATCTCGCGGCTGCGGGAGTGGGAAACCTTTACCTTGCGGATAATGACAAGTTGCATATTTCAAACCTGCAACGCCAAATCCTCTATCGCACGACAGATATTTCCGCGAACAAAGCCCAATTAGCGGCGAAACATCTGGCTGACCTGAACCCGCAAATCAATATCACTGATCTGACCGAACGGCAAGATTATGAGTCTTTGACTAATACTATCAATCAGGTCGATTTGGTACTGGATTGCAGCGATAACATGACCACCCGCCACGCCATCAACGCCGCCTGTGTTGCGGAAAACAAACCGCTTATCAGCGGCAGTGCGGTCGGATTTAGTGGACAACTGATGGTATTCGAGCCTCCTTACCAATACGGCTGCTATGCCTGTCTCTATCCCGATCAGGAAGAACCTCAACGCAATTGTCGGACCGCCGGTGTTTTAGGCCCTATCGTTGGAGTGATCGGTACATTGCAAGCATTGGAAACAATCAAAATGCTGGTTGGCCTTCCCTGTTCCTTGAGTGGAAAACTCCGGCTCTTTGATGGCAAACAGCAGAGCTGGAGCACATTACAGCTTACCCGATCATCACAGTGCCCAGTTTGCAGAACGGTTAGCACAAAAGCTGATTCGGATAAAAATCGAGCCGGGAAAGAAATGGCATGAACATTATCGTCAACGATCAAACTATTACACTGAGTGCGTCCATGACGGTACAGCAGTTGCTGGAACATATACAGCGTACTCAATCAGGAACCGCTTTGGCTATCAATCAAACCATTATTCCGCGCTCAGAATGGCACACCCATCAGATTAATGACGGGGACAATATTCTGCTGTTTCAGGCCATTGCTGGTGGCTAATATTGCTGGAGGCTAATTATGTTAAAGATTGCTGATACCCCGTTTCACTCCCGCCTATTTACCGGAACAGGCAAATTCGCCAATGCAGGATTAATGATCGAAGCGATCCGGGCCTCTGGCAGCCAATTAGTGACAATGGCGATGAAGCGCATCGATCTCCATGGCAATGACGATGGCATTCTCGCGCCACTGCAACAGTTGGGCGTCAGACTACTGCCCAATACCTCTGGAGCCAAAACTGCGGAAGAAGCGATATTCGCCGCTCGTCTCGCACGGGAAGCGTTGGGAACTAACTGGATTAAATTAGAGATCCATCCCGACGTAAAATACCTGCTACCCGACCCGATTGAAACGCTAAAAGGGGCAGAACAGTTAGTGAAAGAAGGATTTATCGTCCTGCCCTATTGTGGTGCTGATCCTGTGCTGTGCCGCCGACTAGAAGAAGTCGGCTGTGCGGCTGTCATGCCGTTGGGTGCTCCTATCGGCTCAAATAAAGGATTACTGACTCGCGACTTTCTGCAAATCATCATCGAACAGGCCAACGTGCCCGTTGTTGTAGACGCAGGAATCGGAGCACCGAGCCATGCACTGGCGGCCATCGAAATGGGAGCGGATGCTGTTCTGGTCAATACCGCCATCGCAGTTGCTCGTCATCCTGTCAAAATGGCTCAGGCGTTCAAAACCGCCATTGAAGCAGGCGAGCTGTCACATCAGGCTGGCGTGGCAAACCAGAAATCCCATGCTGAGGCTTCCAGCCCGCTGACCGATTTTCTGGGGGCGTTATGACAAACAACACATTTCGCCAACGCTGGCAGCAACTGGATTGGGATGACATCACTCTACGCATCAACAGTAAAACAGCGCAGGACATTGAACATGCGCTAAACAGCGATCGCTTGACGCTGGATGATTTTATGGCTTTGCTCTCCCCTGCTGCACTGCCTTATCTTGAGTCACTCGCCCAACGGGCACAGCAACTCACCCGCCAGCGCTTTGGTAATACCGTGGGATTTTTTATCCCACTTTATCTTTCCAATCTGTGTGCCAATGACTGCACCTATTGTGGTTTCTCTATGAGTAATCACATCAAACGCAAGACACTCAATGAACAGGAGATAGAAGCGGAATGCCTCGCGCTGAAAAAACAGGGATTTGAACATATTCTGCTGGTGACAGGGGAACATCAGAACAAAGTTGGCATGGATTATTTTCGCCGCTACCTCCCTCTGATCCACCGCTATTTCAGCTCTGTCTCAATGGAAGTCCAACCATTGGCACAAGAGGAATACGCTGAACTGAAAACACTGGGATTGGATGGAGTCATGGTCTATCAGGAAACTTATCACCCACCCAGTTATCAATTGCACCATTTGAAAGGCAAAAAACAGGATTTTCACTGGCGATTGGAAACACCGGAACGTCTTGGGCGAGCGGGGATTGACAAGATTGGGTTAGGAGCCTTGATCGGACTATCCCACAATTGGCGAACTGACTGCTATATGGTCGCGGAGCACCTCTTTTTCCTGCAAAAACAGTTCTGGAAAAGCCGTTACTCCATCTCCTTTCCACGTCTACGCCCCTGTGCGGGCGGCATTGAACCCGCTTCTTTGATGAATGAGGCCGAGCTGCTACAACTGATTTGCGCATTCCGCCTGCTGGCACCGGATGTGGAACTTTCTCTTTCTACCCGCGAATCACCGTTCTTTCGCGATCACGTTGTACCGCTCGCTATCAATAACATCAGTGCAGGTTCAAAAACCCAGCCGGGTGGCTATGCCGATGACCATCACGAATTGGAACAATTTGCTCCCCACGATAACCGTTCTGTTTTTCAGGTTGCTGAAGCTCTGGTCAAATCAGGTTTACAACCTGTTTGGAAAGATTGGGATAATTATTTGGGGCGGTAAATAACTACTGCCATTCCCGCCCGATAGAATGGGCGGGAATATATCGCCTTTATCTTTGATAATTACGAATTTGTTAGCTGCAATTTGAGACCTATAGAGTGTATTATTCCAAGAGCCACAGCCCATTATTAGTTATCATCAGATCCAATAATTATGATATTTGTGGCAAATGAATCTCTACCCTGAATAGAAGAGTAATTTGAAGCGTTATAAGTTACTACATAATCCCCTGAAAACTGATTTTTATTAAAATAAAATGAGAAGAACAGTTTAACTTCGGCAGGATCTGACGGGTCACCCATAGTATGTACTTCGCTTTTATGTGATCCGAAATAAATATAAAGCTTGTCTTCTTTACTCAAGTTATCATATGGGGGAACTTTAACTTCAATGTCTCCTTGTATTTTAGATTTATCCAAAAAACAATTGCGAGCTTGAGGGAAAATAAGCGCAGGCAACAATACATAACTCATAATTTATCCTCATGAAATTATTTACATTATGCAACTTACTCATTAAATTGGGTATAACCAATATAAATAAAAAAACACAATGACCAATGAAAATAAGTTATCACCAAATAAAACCATAACAAACTTATTTTATTGGTAGATTTAATATATCCAATATATGGAAGATAAATTCACCTTAATAACTCGACATAGGATAAAAATAAAATATTAAAACATATGGATAAATGTATTTGATTATTAACATACTCCAACTTTAATAACCTTGTTCAATGATATTATCATAATAAATTTTATATCTTGATCATCACTTTTACAGTTAGATAATCAAGATATAAGGTTATTTAAGACACTAACTCAAATCATGCAAATGTTTTTTCAACGATGATGTCAGCCTGAAATCTGAAAATTTCACCTGTAATCCTTCACGCTCTGGCGAACAGCACATAGCCCCGACAAAGATACGCTGATTACTCACCGCAAAAGGGGACAATCGCAGTAACGGCCATGCCACGCCATCAGTAGAATATTGCAACCTGATAGCTCCCTCACCATAAGTTATCCGTAGCCAAAACTTATCGGGATTACCCGGAAAAACACCCATCGCCCAGTCAGAACATCCATTCGTCAGTACACTGCCAATAGTTGCCTGACCATCAGAATGTTCGATGCCCGCTTTTAGCCAATGCTGCTCATCCACCAGCAGCATAATGCCAGCCTGATCGTATAACTGCTTAAACTGGCCTTCTATACAAAACTGAAAAGTGAAACCATCATCAAGCTGAAAATCATTAATATAACCACCAAATACATGACCACTATGACGCTGAAAACCATACCATGTATCACGCCAGAAATCGGTTTTATTATCCGTCGTGACATGAAGCTCATTATCCTGGCACCGCCATGAAGCGGGCTCATTCAACCAATGGCATTGCTGCAAATTCATCAATATTTACCCTGTTATTTTTTGGTGGGATTAACCAAACCATATCCCGCTAACAATGAAAGAGAAAGCAAAGCAATACAAGCAAAAGCACCATGCAGCGTGACCTGATGTGCCAAACCTCCAATAATTGCCGGGCCGAGCAGAATCCCCGAATACCCCATCGTCGAAACGGCAGAAACCGCCAACGCATCAGGCATGACTTTCTGCTGCCCGGAGGCGGTGAAGAACATCGGAGCCAAATTAGATAGCCCAGCCCCTATCATCAGGAAAGAAATTCCCAACTGAACCATGCCAGATGCCAGATAGATCAGAACAAAACCCGAGGTCGCCAAAATTGCACTGCCCAAAAACACGCGCCGATATCCACACGCTGCAATAATTTTATCACCCAAAAATCGACCGCATGTCATGGTAATGGCGAAAAGGGTATAGCCAAAGCCCGCCTGATGGCTGCTCATGTTATGCACACTACTTAACAAGATCCCGCTCCAATCCAGCATGGAGCCTTCCATCAGATACACGACAAAACAGAGAGAACCGATCAGGACAACAATGCCACGAGGTAAGGCAAAAAATGGCGTTTCCTCCGTTTCGGCGTTATCCAGCAATCCATTCCACGCTGGCAATAACAAAAGGATAACGAAGAGTGCCGCGGCAACTGTGACCTGAAATGAAGGAATGCCCATAAACAGTAATAGGCTGACAGATCCTGCTCCCGCAATTCCACCTAAGCTGAACAACGCATGAAACCCCGACATAATCGGCTGATGTACTCTTTTCTCAATATTGACCGCATGAATATTGATTACTACATCTGTCGCCCCAATTCCGGCACCGAACACAAACAAGGCACAAGCCAGTGTCAATGGGGTCGAAAGCACACTTAATCCCGGTAATATCAAGATAGCCAGTAAGGTAAAGAAGGTAAAAATCTTCCGGCAACCGAAGCGAGTCGCCAACATTCCCGCTATCGGCATCATAATGAAAGAGCCAATACCAAACGCCAGTATCAACAACCCCATTGAACCATCATTCAACCCCAACCGCTCCTTCACCAACGGGATCAGCGGTGCCCAACTCGCAATACTAAATCCAGCAATAAAAAACGAAACTCGGGTTGCCATGATAGGCTGTTTTATCGAAGAGACTGCATATTCTTCAGACAACTTAATTCCTCCATAGATAATGCCCCCCACAGGCTTTGGCGGAGGACACCAAATATTGATCACCAAAACATCACATTAACTTAGCACTTATCCCAGAGAATTGGGGAATATCCGCTAACTTCTCAATGATGCAGGAAGCCTGCCCATACTGTTCTGCCATCGACAAGGCATGAGGCCAAGCATATATCCACGGAATACCTGCCTGTTTTGCCGCCGCGATACCCAAATCAGTGTCTTCAATCACCAATGTTTGCCCAACATCCATCGCTTTCAGTTTCAGCATCGCTAGATAAGGATCAGGAAAAGGCTTGGTTCTTTCGACATCATCACCAGAGATCAAGGCAGGTTTATCCTTCAAATCCAGCAAGCTCAAATTTGCCAAACACACTTCACGCGGCGCTGTAGAGACAAAACCAAAAGCAATACCATTTTGCTGTAAGGCCACTATCAGTTGGATAATTCCCGGACGTAGATAATGATCAGATAGCTTTTCCTTATAGACTGAAATGATCCTATCGGTGATGCCTTGTTGTTCCAGTGGTGGAATGCCAATTTCATCCAGTGTTTCCGATAGGCTCAAGCCAATCAGTTGCTGTGGTTGAACATGGCGAGTGTAGTCAGGAGCCAGCTCGCACAACACATCAAAATGCAACTGCTCACTATCGACAATAACTCCATCAATATCAAAAATGACATTCAATTTATCCATAGGAAACATTCCATCACTTAAGATCAGCAAGGCGAATCAACACCTTACAATTTGGTGTACTGAGCGGTACTTGCGTTTTTTCCGCAATATCACAGCCAACGGTCAGAAAAGCCTGCCGATAATCGTCAAAATCAAAGACCTGACTAATCAAACGATTGGCAGGGATCACACCATCTCGGATCATGGCATAAGCACGCTCAAAACTGTTGTTCAGGGAGTCAATGGAACCGATGACCGAAAGACTTTTATCCGCAATTTTCAGAATATCGAGACTGGCATGTTTATCTTTCAGGGCAACATTGAGCAACTTCCCACCTGGCGCCAAGTGGTCAAAAACATATTCAGTCAATTGCCCCGTTGTATCGACACACAGATCAATCCGAGCTAATTTGTCGCCATATTCCTGTGTCAACGCTTCATCAAAATCGGTATATAACCGACATTCTGCGGGCAGGTTTTTGGTAGCAAATTGCACACGGCTAGGATTTTTCTCGACCATAAAAGCTTTGACACCCCGCTCATGCAGCGCCCAAATATAAAGCATCCCCATTGGGCCAGCGCCCGCCACTGCTGCGCGAATATTGGTATGAGTGATTCCCAGTTTATCCACACCCGTCAAAGTGCAGCTCAATGGCTCAGTTAACGAAGCTTCTTCCATACCAACATGATCATCTAACTTGACCAGTGAACTTTCTTTCCCTCGATATTGTTCAGCAAACGCACCGTCATAGGAAACACCAGCTTCCGTTCCCAATTTTCTTTCACAGTGGTTTTGGTTACCTGTCTGACACATCCGGCAATGCCCACAGGAATATGTCGGATTGATAACGACACGATCGCCAACCTGAAATCGGGTCACACCACTACCCACTTGCGCCACGACTCCTGTGGTTTCATGACCCAATGTGGTTCCTGGCACCGCAACAGGGTAAGAACCAGTGATAATTCCCACATCAGTGCCACAAACACCACATACCGCAATATCAACGACAACATCATCCGGTTCAATGCAGGATAAGGGTTCAACATCCTGTATCTGAACATCCCATACTTGATGAAATTTAAGAGCTTTCATTATGCAACCTCCCTGTGTTTCTGCACGATAGACGTTAATTCCGCAAAAGTCAGATCCAGCTTATGCAGGATTTCATTCAAATGTTCCTTTGTACAAATTAATGGAGGACGTACCTTGAGGGCCCGCCCCTTGCCATAACGGGAACCACGCAGAATCAAATGGTGGCGGGCTGCGGTTGCAATCACCTCCGCCGCAAATTCTGGCGTTGGCGTATCAAAGCCATACATATAACCCACCCCCCTGACTCCCGTAATGTCTGGGTATTTATGCTGCAATTCCAGTAACCCATCACGCAAGTAGGCTTCATGCTGCTGTACATTTTCCAGAATGTGATCATCTTCAATAATGTCGATGATTTCGTTGAGGGCAACCAAGGAAAGAGGGTTGGCGCCAGAAGTGCTTGAATGTTCGAACGATTCCAGCACATCCAGTGAAGAACGCATCAGTACGCCGCCAGTCGGAATACCGACTCCTCCGGCACCTTTGGCGAAGACAATGATATCCGGCTCCAATTCCTTGGCATAACCTGTCGAAGCAAAGAAAGTTCCGGTACGACCAAAACCTGTCTGCACTTCATCCGCAATAATGATGATGCCATGTTGGTGGCAGATATCCCTGATCTTACGGTAGAACGCCACAGGGAAAACGGTATTCCCACCATTCCCCTGAATCGGTTCAATAATCAGACATGCAATATTGTCGCTAGAGCCCAATTGAATGAACTGCTCTAGATCGACAAACTGCTCTTCTTCCGGCTGTAATTGCGATTCCGCCAAGACACTGGTAGGTGCAGGAATTTTTATCGAACCATCAATATTAATATGAAAGTCTTTAATCCTGAACGCATTACCAGAGATCTGCGCTGTCGCAAGAGATTGACCGTGATGAGCAAGAAAGAACGAGATAACACCTGAGCGCCCTGTGGCTTTTTGGGAAATGCGAATGGCGCATTCAACCGCGCTGGAGCCAGAAACATCCCGCAACCAGATACGGTCTATCCCTTCTGGTGTATGTTTCACCAATTTACTCAAAATATACTGTGACATTTCATGTGTATAAGCCGAACTCAAATGTGTACATCTATCAATCTGCTGCTTGAGTTTTTCTGCAATCCTATGGTTTGTGTAGCCAAGCGGTAAATTAAACGTTCCTGATGCTGCATCTATATATCTTTCGCCATCGATTTCCAAATAAGGGCCGTAACCGACAAAACGGGAAAGCATATCTTCGAGATGATTTTTATTTTCCATAATCACTAACCACCATTAGTTATTTTTAACAAAAAACGTACTACCTATGATGGGATTAGCTTAGACCCATTAAAAAGTTATAGCGATCACATAAAACCAACAAAAAATGTAAAATGATTTTAAAAATTAATTTATATTTTAATTTTATATCATTTATCATTTATATTTATTTATCTTATTAAAGAAAATATCACCTCAGTTAAATATTTGCCTACTCAACACCTAGCCCCATCATTTGCATTAAGATTTGAGCCTGCTGAATAGCTTCCTGCCGGTGCGTGATCCCCATTTTCTGGTACAGATTCCGTATATGGGTTTTGATGGTGGTCGCCGCCACATCCAGTTCTGTGGCAATTTGCTCGTTGCTGTAGCCAGAATAAATCAAACCCAATACCTGCCATTCACGCTGGGTTAACGGACTATTGCGGATAAGCTCCGGTACGTCAGGATGAGTGAGTAATTGTTCAACAAATGTCTCATCAAAATGGGCAAATTTATGCCGATGCTGACGGTTAATTTCCCGCAGGATACGCTGCGCCCGATGCTGTTCCATCTCAGGTAAAATATTGAGTTGGATAAGCTGGCGCAGTTGCAAGGCCATCAACTCTCCTTCAATAACAAAATGGCTGATAAACCCCGTGCGGTTAGCCAAACTCAAGGCTTCCATCAAAACATCCTGAGCCTCAGCCTTGCACTCAAGTTGCCAGTAAAGTAGATTGCACAGCAAAAGATTACGGTTCAGATCACTGATCAACACCAATTTTCTCGCGTATTCATTTAGCGTCTTCAAGATGGATTCGGCTTCTTCATACTGACCCAGCAAGATTTGAGAACGGGCAATATTGCGCCATTGGTTTTGATTGAAATGATTACAGAAGCTTTCTGGCCGTTCTGCCTGTATCAACCATTGAGTCACCGAACTGCTATCCTCCAAACTCTGCCAGATGATGACACGTAGCTTGTCGGTATTCGTTCGCCAATCACGATGATAATGCCCATTGCTCAACAAGTTTTCGCAACGAGATAAGTAACGGCGGGCATTATCAATGTCCCCACGAACCAAAGAACATTTTGCCAGTTGGGTCAGACATTGTAATTGCTGCTGTGGCTGAAAATTGGATAGCACTTCCAACCCTCGACGAGCTGCCTCTTCCGACTCATCAATGCGTGCCCAACACCACAAAAGCTGCGAACGGATCCTCAGCAAAAATTCATGCATCGGCAACTGTTCCAGATGCTGTTCACGAATCAAATCAAAAGCTTGGTTCTGAATATCATAGGCTGCCTGCAAATAACCTTGTGCTAGTAAAATCTCACTTTGTTGCAACAGTGCCCATAAAGCATAGTGATAAACATGGCAAAGACGGGCAAGCTGTTCCGTCTGCTTCATCAGAGCTAATGCACTGACCAGTTGCCCATTGCAGTGCAATACCTCTCCTTTCACTGACATCGCCACAATGCGGCCATATTGATTATCCGGTAGCAAGGTCGCCAGTGCCTTCTCAGCCAAGACATCAGCATCATTCGGCCGTCCATCGTTAATCGCTACTTGAGCTCGCAGAGCATCAAACTCCGCCAACAACTCTGGCTCAATCGCTATCTGTTTCTGCTTCAACGATTGTTCTGCCTGATTCAATAACGCATTCACCTCATAATGGCGATGCTGACTCTGCGCCAGCCACGCCTGCAACAACACCAAACGCGGGCTTTCCAACAATTGCTCATACGGCAGTGCGTTCATGCACTCTTCCAGTAGGGACAATTTGCTTTGGTTAAACAATTCCCAAGCATGTTGCAGCAAAATATCCCGTAACAACACCGTATCTCCCGCAGCAAGGGCATGATGAATAGCTTCCCCCGGATATCCCTGCATTAACCACCCTTTCACTGCCGCCCTGTGTAATTCTGGCATTTTTGCGGCCATTTCCCATTGGCAGCGTTGGCGTAAGAATGAAGCAAACAAAGGATGAAAACAGAACCATTCACCAGAATCATCCATGCGTTGGATAAACAACCCCTGACGCTCAATATCTTCAAGCCGCTGCTGGCCGTTTTCTTCCCCCGTCAGGCAAACAATCAAACCATCATTCATGGAGCGCAGAATAGAACTATGCAGTAAAAAATCCCGCGTCGCGTGATCCACCCGATTTAAAACTTCATCCACGAGATAATCCGCAAGATGGCTGGCATTAATCCCCGAAAGGCGCTTTGCTGATATTTCAGCCGTATTGCCCGATTGACGGGCAGAGAGGGCGATAAGCTGCAACGCAGTTGCCCATCCCGCAACGTCATTGCACAACTGTTTGCAATTATCAGCATCCAATGGAGCGACTAACCGTTTGGCAAAAAATTGCTGGGTTTCCTGATAATCGAACGCTAACTGCTGACTATCAATCTCCAGTAATTGTTCGCGCACGCGTAGATTGGCAATTCCCAACGATGGCAGGTGACGCGATAGAATCACCAGCGTCAAATTTTCTGGCTGGTGCCGGAGGAAAAAACGCATCGCTTCATGAATAAGACCATTCACTATCAGGTGATAATCATCGATCACCAGAAAAATCGGCTGCTGCCATTCGCTAAGTTCAATAAACAATTGAGCAAACAATGCAGGTAAATTGGCATATTGGTGCTTCTGGGCCAGCACCTCACTTTTCACGCAGTGTCCCTTCGTTGCCTGCTGAATGGCCGCGATCAAATAGCTGGCAAAACGCTCCGGCTGATTGTCGCTGTCATCAAGAGAATACCATCCCAGATTATCTTGCCCAGCAGCCCATTGGGACATCAGAGTAGTTTTACCATACCCCGCAGGGCTAGTTATCAACACCAATCGATAATCTTGTACCTCATTAAACTTTTCGAGCAGACGCTCTCGCATGACCATATTATTCAGACGAAGGGGGCGACTGAGTTTCGATGGGATAAGCATTAATTTTCTCCCCTCACAAGCAATGAATAAAACTGATACCAACATTCTGTCCGATGCAATTGACTCACTTACACTATTAACATTCATCAACGCCCAACCAAATTTAGAGAAACGCCCATCTTTTGCAAACAAGTTGATTGGTTTCATTGTGTTAAGTTGCACCCTGTCACATTCTTTGATTGCAACCTTTCCATTTCTCTATGAAATTGCGAAAAAGTTCGAAAGAAATGGCTACGCCCTTACACTCCTCCCCGCGAATATTTTCATGGGATGATGCTTCCCACTTCTCTAGCCTTCAGCATATCCCGTTAAATAATCCGCAAACTTTGCTTATTCAGTGACAGGATGACGACGCCATGCAACTATCTACATTAGACAAAAGCCCCACATTAGATAAAAAAAACGAATTAGATAAAGCCGCATTTCAAGCGGCTCTCACGCGCCAATGGCAACGTTTTGGCCTTGATTCAGCTCAGGAAATGACGCCACATCAGTGGTGGCAAGCTCTTAGTGCGGCTCTTTCTGAATTACTCCCCCTTTCCATTCAGCAAAACCGTGCCAATCCATCTTCTGGCAGCCAACGTCATGTAAACTATATCTCGATGGAATTTCTGATAGGTCGCCTGACAGCCAACAACTTATTGAATCTTGGTTGGTATGATGATGTGCAAGCTTACCTGGCGGAAAATGGCATCATTCTGAGTGACCTATTGGAAGAAGAAACCGATCCCGCTTTGGGTAATGGGGGGCTAGGGAGGCTGGCAGCCTGTTTTCTAGATTCAATGGCGACCCTCAATCAACCTGCTACGGGATATGGCCTAAATTATCAATACGGCCTATTTCGCCAATCCTTTGAACACGGGCAACAAATTGAGGCACCCGACAACTGGGGGCGCGAGTCTTATCCGTGGTTCCGCCATAACTCACAATTAAAAGTTGACGTTAGTTTTGGTGGTGAGATCGTGACAACTGCCGATGGTCATGAAACTTGGATCCCTTCATTAACCCTGATTGGTGAAGCATGGGATTTACCAGTGATTGGGTATGATAATGGCGTAACTCAGCCACTACGCCTGTGGCAAGCAACATATGATAGCCCCTTTGATCTGTCACTTTTCAATGATGGGCAGTTCCTGCATGCCGAACAACAAGACATTGAAGCTGCCAGCCTGACCAAAGTGCTCTACCCGAATGATAATCATCAAGCCGGTAAACGCCTGCGCCTGATGCAACAATACTTCCAGTGTGCCTGTGCTGTGGCAGATATTCTGCGCCGCCACCAACAAGCAGCACGCAAAATAGAAGAACTGCCACGATACGAAGTTATTCAGCTTAACGATACCCACCCAACTATCGCTATTCCTGAAATGATGCGTGTTCTGCTTGATGAGCACCATTTGAATTGGGAAAAAGCATGGGAAATCACGGGAAAAACCTTCGCCTATACCAACCATACCTTGCTGCCAGAAGGCTTGGAGCGTTGGGATGAACAACTGATTAGCGAGCTACTGCCACGTCACCACCTCATCATTCAAGAAATCAACCGACGCTTTAAAAAAACCGTGGAGCAAATCTGGCCTGATAACCAACAAGTCTGGGAAAAATTGGCAGTAATCCATGACAATCAAGTCAGAATGGCCAATCTCTGCGTTGTCGCCTGCTTTGCCATCAACGGAGTCGCAGCACTGCATTCATCCTTGATCGTGACAGACCTGTTCCCTGAATATCATCAACTGTGGCCAACTAAATTCCACAACGTGACCAATGGAGTAACCCCTCGTCGTTGGTTAAAACAGTGTAATCCGGCGCTCTCTTCATTGATTAGCCAGACATTAAATCGCGAATGGGTTAACGATCTTGATACCCTCAAACTGCTTGAGCCTTATGCTGACGACACCGCATTCTGTACGACTTATCGAGCCATCAAACAGGAAAATAAAATCCGCCTGTCCAACTATGTAAATAAAGTGATGGGGCTAAAACTTGATCCTCATGCCATTTTCGATGTGCAAATAAAACGTCTACATGAATACAAACGTCAGCATCTGAATCTACTCCATATTTTGTCACTTTATCGTCAAATCCAGGAAAATCCAGAGCTGGATATCCATCCTCGTGTCTTCTTATTCGGTGCCAAAGCCGCCCCTGGTTACTATCTGGCAAAAAATATCATTGCTGCCATCAATCATGCCGCCGAAAAGATCAATCATGATCCAATCGTTCGTAATCGCATCAAGATCGCTTTTATCCCCGATTACAATGTTTCCGCAGCGGAATTGATGATCCCAGCCGCAGATGTATCAGAACAAATCTCCACAGCGGGCAAAGAAGCCTCTGGTACAGGCAACATGAAACTGGCCTTAAACGGCGCGCTGACCATCGGAACATTGGATGGTGCGAATGTTGAAATCGCCGAACAGGTTGGAAACGACAATATCTTTATCTTCGGAAAGACCGTAAAAGAAGCAAAAGCCTTACTGAACAACGGCTACAATCCACAAGATATTCTCCAACAGAACCATCATCTAAAAGACATACTGGATGCCCTATCCAGTGGCGAATTCAGCCACGGAGATACACACGCATTTGATCTCATGTTACATAGCCTGACTGATGGTGGTGACCCTTATTTGGTACTGGCCGATTTCGCTTCCTACTGCCACGCCCATAAGCAAATTGACACTCTGTATCGTGATACCCAAGTTTGGACACGTAGCACTGTTCTCAACACCGCCCGAATGGGTAAATTTAGTTCTGATCGCGCCATTCAGGATTATCAACAGCGTATCTGGCAAACCAAATAGGGATTTAGTATGGAAAACAAACGCCTCGATGATTTGGCAACTGAGGCCGGAATTGCCAGCGAATATATTAATGCCTATGGGAAGCCGCAAGCTATCCCAGCTGAAATCAGGCATCGGATATTGGAAGCCATGAATACAGAGAAACTGGTCGGTAGACCGGTTTCTCACTTACATGCCTCTGCTCATGCTCCTTCTTTGCCTAACGTTAAAGTGATTATGCAAGGGCAGATAGTAACTCTGCCCTTGCACGAGACAAACAGTTACCAATGGCAGATACACACTGAACAAGGGGAAATATTTCATGATCACTGCCAAAATAAACTCACTTTGCCAACCGATCTCCCTTTGGGATACCACACTCTGACGCTAATACCGGAAGCGAAACAAGAAGCCGACTCTCAACAGCAATCCATGCAACTTATTGTTGCTCCCGAACGCTGCTACGAGCCGCAAGCCCTAACACATGGTGAAAAACTTTGGGGGGCTTGTGTTCAACTTTATACCCTGCGTTCAGAAAATAACTGGGGAATTGGCGATTTTGGCGACCTGAGATGTATGCTGCAAGAACTGGCACAACGTGGTGGTGCCTTTGTTGGCCTGAATCCCCTGCATGCCATATATCCCGCAATGCCCGAAAATGCTAGCCCTTACAGCCCATCCTCCCGTCACTGGCTCAATATCATTTATATTGCAGTGCATAAGGTGGAAGATTTTACGTGCAGTGCCGAAGCGCAAAAATGGTGGCAATTGCCGGAGACACAGCTCAAACTCCAACATGCCCGTCAAGCGGAATGGGTCGATTACCCCACCGTGATGACACTAAAAATGTCCGCACTACGTCTGGCTTATCCGCAATTTAAGCTCCGGTCTGACAATGACTCCCAACAAATCGCGTTTCAGCAATTTGTAACCAAAGGCGGCAAAAATCTTTACTTTCAAGCGATTTATGATGCTCTTCACCATAAACTGTATGGAGAAAATATCACTTATTGGGGCTGGCCCGTATGGCCGGAGCAATACCGTGAACCAGAAAGTGACGCCGTTAAGGCATTTTGTCATTCACACCCACAGGAAGTAGAATTTTTCCTTTGGTTACAATGGATAGCCGATATTCAGCTTACCGAGTGCTTCACTACCAGCCAAACCAATCACATGCCGATTGGCATTTACCGTGATCTTGCTGTCGGTGTGGCACCAGGCGGCTCAGAAACATGGTGTAACCGAAACATCTATTGCACCAAGGCATCCATAGGAGCGCCACCCGATATTCTGGGACCACGAGGACAAAACTGGGGGCTTCCGCCAATGAATCCCCATGTATTAAAAACTCAGGCCTATCAACCTTTCATTGAGTTATTGCGTAGCAATATGCGCCATTGCGGGGCATTACGTATCGATCATGTGATGTCTCTACTCAGGCTCTGGTGGATACCACAAGGAGAAACCGCTGATAAAGGCGTTTATGTCCACTATCCGGTTGATGACCTGTTGGCGATACTGGCACTGGAAAGCCAGCGCAATCATTGCTTGGTGATTGGCGAAGATTTAGGAATTGTGCCGGAAGAAATTGTCGATAAATTACGGGATCGAGGGGTTTATTCTTATAAGGTGTTTTATTTTGAGCGCAATGAGCGAGGTGAATATCGTTCTCCCGATGAATATCCCGTGCAAGCAATGGCAACCATTACCACCCATGACTTACCCACCTTACGCGGATTCTGGCAAAACAGAGATCTAGCTTTAGGAAAAGCCATTGGTTTATACCCTGATAAAGCACTCCTTGCTGAGTTATATACTGAGCGCAAACTCTGTAAGCAGGCATTATCGGCCAGTTTAAATCGCCGCAGTTATCTATCGGAAGAACTGACAATGATGGATACATCATCATCCTTGCAGCAAGCAGCACCTCTCATTCAAGCCGAACAGCCCATGTCAGCCGCTATCAACCAAGGCGTCCACCGCTATATCGCCCATAGTGCTTGCGCCTTATTGGGATTGCAACCTGAAGACTGGCTGGATATGGAACAACCCGTCAATATTCCGGGAACCACTACAGAATATCCTAACTGGCGGCGCAAGCTCACCACCACATTGGAAGCTATGTTTACGGATGCATATATCAACCAATTGTTGCGAACAGTAGGAGAGCGCCGAAAGCAAGGCTCATAACCCTTAGAACCACCAGCTATAAAACAATATTGGTGGTTCATCCTTGGCGTAAACAAAATAGAAAGCGCGAAAATGGCATTATTATGAGTTGGATGAAAAGGAGACGAAACCACTTTTCTGTTAGCTCTGCGGCATATTGACGAGGCCAAAGGAGGAATGGCAACGATTGCGGACAAATCCAGAAACCCACCTTCATTGAACGCTCTCCAAAAGAGAATTTCACCCTGAAAATCATCACGCGTGTGTACATGCTTCTGGCCTTAAATTTGCTGCTAATGCAGCATAAACGCTCTGACAGCTTATGTTTACGGTTCAATAAGATGGTTATCATTGTAAACTTCGTACCAGCTTACTATTTCAGTACGAATCTGGTACGAAGTTTGATAGTTTTTACCTGATGTTTTTTGCGAAAAGTTTTGCGCTGATAGACTTTAATCAGACATCAACCTTTCACGCCTCCCGATGTCAATCCACCAACTAACCAACGTTGAGCAAGTAAGAAAACCACAGTGATAGGAATGGCAGAAAGCACAGCCGCAGCGGCAAAGTCTCCCCAGAGATAATTTTGTGGGTGAAGGTATTGCTGCATTCCCACTGCCAGCGTGTAATTGTCTACATCCCGTAACAGCAGGGACGCAACAGGCACTTCAGTAATCACACCAATAAAAGACAGGATAAACACAACAGCCAATATTGGTACAGAAAGCGGCAGCAGTATCAAACGGAAAACTTGCCATGATGTCGCCCCATCCAGCATGGCCGACTCTTCCAGCGAGCGATCTATCGTTTCAAAATAACCTTTGATCGTCCACACATGCAGAGCAATCCCTCCCATATAGGCAAAAATCACACCTCCGTGGGTATTGAGGCCAAGAAAGGGAATATATTCTCCCAGACGATCAAATAAGGCATATAGCGCCACTAACGAGAGTACCGCAGGGAACATCTGAAAAATTAGCATGCTTTTAAGTAAGATACTTTTGCCACGAAAACGCATGCGGGCAAAAGCATACGCACAAGTCGTTGATAGCGCTACAATCCCCGTGGCTGTAATAAATGCGACTTTTATGGAATTCCACAACCACAACAGAACAGGAAACGGCGGTGAAATAACCCGCCCATCTGAAGATTCCACACTGTAGCCCAATGCCAACTTCCAATGCTCCCACGAAATAGTATCTGGAATCAGACTACCAGTAGCAAAATTTCCCGGCCGTAAAGAAATGGCAACGACCATCAGCATCGGGAACAGAATCAAGGCAATAAAACTCAGTATCAATGCATGTGTTGTCCATATCCGCCACCGCTGCGATTTGGATTGCACCATCGCCATACCTTTTCCTCCTCAATCAAATTTAATACGGGTGGTTTTTAGGTTGATGATGGCTAACGCCCCCACCAGCAAGAATATCAACGTAGCAATCGCCGCCGCCAGGCCAAAATCCTGCCCACCACCTCCTTCAAAAGCGATACGGTAGGTATAACTTACCAAGAGGTCGGTATAGCCCGCAGGTGTTGTCGTACCAATGTGGTCGGGTCTTCCATTGGTTAGCAATTGAATCAGGACAAAGTTATTGAAGTTAAAAGCGAAGCTGGCAATCATCAACGGCGTCAATGGCTTAATCAGTAATGGAAAGGTAATTTTGGTGAAGTTCTGCCATGGCCCTGCCCCATCAATTGCCGATGCCTCATAGAGATCATCAGGGATTGACTTGAGCAACCCCATGCAGAGGATCATCATGTAAGGATAACCCAACCACGTATTCACAATAATCAGCATCGTGCGTGCTAATGTTGGATCTGTAAACCAATCCGGTTTCAAGCCAAACAACCCATTAAGCACCAGATTAATTTCACCAAAACTCTGGTTAAATAATCCCTTAAAAATCAGGATAGAAATAAACGAGGGAACAGCATAAGGTAAAATCAGTAGCACTCGGTAAATTGCCCTTCCTTTGATGGCTTCCCACTGCACAATACAGGCAAGCATCATACCCAGCGCAACGGTCAATATTACTGTCAGCAGGGAAAAGATCACCGTCCAGACAAAAATAGATAGAAATGGTTTTTGGATCCCCTCATCCTGCATCACCCGCTGAAAGTTTTTCCAACCAATGGAAACCGTGAACCCGGGACTTAACGTTTCCTTATCCCATCCCCCTTCAGCATTAATGGATTGATAGAATCCTATATCCATATTCGGTCTGTATTGTATGCCAGTTTGTTTATTCGTCAGCGTGACTTCATCTTCGCCAAGGGAATAAAGAGGGTGTATAGCGGAAAACTGGCGCAGTGAACTCATTCGCAACTTATTACCATCGGGGAGAACAGCGACTAATTGGCCTAATACCTGTCGATGTTGGGTAATCGTGCGTAATGTCGCAGCATCATGCTCAAACGCTTTTTCCTGCTCATGCAAAGGCAAAATAATTTCTTCTGTCCCAGACAAAGAAAAAGGTGCTGACACCAGTAAATGGGAGTTATCAGGGATAGTCAGTGCCAGAACCCACTGTTCAGATTCAGGATAAAGTTTGAAATTAAATGTCTGGCCTGCTTGATATTGGCGACTCATTAATACCTTTTGGGCACGTTCAAGAGTCAATTGGTTGGTGCTGCTATAGTTGGTAAAAGCAATGGCAATGGTGCAAATAAGCGGAAACAGTATAAACAACCCTATTCCGGCAATTCCTGGGTAGGTATAGCGCCAGACATAAGCTTTACGGTTGGCAAAAACATAAATACCACTTCCCAGTAATACCAGTGTCAACATAGCAAACAAGTATTCTCCCTGCGCATACATCAACACGACTAGATAGCCGGTAAAAAATAGACACAACCCCACCGCAAACCATTTCAAGACCGGGTGCTGCCACCATACTGTTTTTTCTAGTGTCGCTGACATCTTGCACTTCCTGTTACTATTGCCCGTGATGAAGTTCTCGTGATTAAGGGCCTATTCCAATAGACGCCAAGGCTCCTTTGAACTCAGGAGCCTATCATTCGTTTATTTTGTTATTCTCGCTTCGGCATCATTAAGCGCCGCATCTACCGTCTGGCGACCACTGATCGTGTTGAGCACCGCACTGCGCATGGCGTACCAGAAACTACTCATTTGCGAAATATTCGGCATAATTTCGCCTTTCTGAGCGTTTTCCATCGTGGCAGCAATACGCGGATCTTTCGCAAGGATCTCTTGATAGGATTTCAAAGCTACCGCTCCCAACGGCTTATCTTTATCCATCATTGCCAAGCCTTCGTTAGTAAGCAGGTAGTTTTCCAGAAATTCCTTCGCTAGTTCTTTATTGGGACTGGCCGAATTAATTCCCGCAGTTAAAATGCCAACAAAGGGCTTAGAGGAATTTCCTTTGAAAGTTGGCAACAAGGTCACGCCATAATTAATCTTGCTGTTATCTATATTCGCCCATGCCCACGGACCATTGATCGTCATTGCTGTTTTGCCTTTATTAAAGGCAGCCTCGGCAATGGAGTAATCGATATCAGCACTGAGATGTTTGTTTTTGACTAAATCAATCAGAAACTGCATTCCCGCTTTGGAGCCTGCGTTATTAACACCGCTGTCTTTAACGTTATAAGTACTATTCTCTGCCTTGAAAGCATACCCACCATCAGCCGCAATCAACGGCCAGGTGAAATAAGGCTCCTGCAAATTGAACATAATTGCGCTTTTATTTTGCTTTTTCAGCTCATTATCCAAGGCTGGGATCTCTTCCCATGTTTTTGGGGGAGATTTGATCAAATCTTTATTGTAGATAAGAGAGAGTGCTTCAACTGCGACAGGATATCCCACCAATTTTCCGTCATAACGTACGGCATCCCACGTAAAAGGAAATAGCTTATCAATAAAATCTTTATCAGGTGTAATTTCAGCTACCAAGCCTGATTGGGCATAACCACCAAAGCGATCATGTGCCCAGAAAATGATATCTGGCCCATCTCCGCTAGCAGCGATCTGGGTATATTTTTCTTCCAATTTATCAGGATGCTCAACAACGACTGGAATTCCCGTTTCTTTTGCAAATTTGTCACCAACCTGTGCCAACCCGTTGTAACCTTTATCACCATTGACCCAAATGACTAGCTTGCCTTCCTCCAGTTTCGCAAAAGCGGGAGTTGCTAGTATCCACGTCGTTAAAACGGAAAGTATCAGAGTGCGGGTACCCACTTTCAAAACTTTTTTAGTCATCATTCCGCCCTTTTTATCATTTGTCAGTTCAGGATGAATTTCTTCATTACTAATTTCTTCACTACAAAGCTAGAAAATGGTTCCCAGTGTGCAATCAACATGAAAAAGACTCATCCTCCCCTACTCTACGCCTCACTTCAAATGAGTGTGAGCCAGCTTACAAAAATAATTAAAATCAGAAAGTTAAAACCAATATGACATCTTTTTTTGCGATTTAAGTCACACCTTATCTGACAATTTGTTCTTCCATTCCCCAATCACATTAAGCTCATCATCCTAATTCCTCCCCCATAAAAAACTCAGGGATGGAGGATTCTCACGTCTGTTGTTTTGTACACAATCCTGCCATCAGTTTTTCACTAGGTTTCTCACTACGATGAATAAGAAACACATAGGAAGCTGAGGTGGCAAATTCGAGGGAGGGAACAAATGTCTAGCGTCACATTCCGCAATGTATCTAAATCGTATGGTGAAACAGTCATTTCCAAAGATCTCAATCTTGATATTCAGGAAGGGGAATTTGTCGTATTTGTCGGCCCATCAGGGTGCGGAAAATCAACGTTACTAAGGATGATCGCGGGGTTGGAAGACATCACATCCGGTGATTTGTTGATAGCAGGAAAGCGAGTGAATGATGTTCCGCCAGCCAAACGCAGTGTCGGCATGGTTTTTCAATCTTATGCACTATATCCCCATCTCTCTGTTGCAGACAATATGTCATTCGGAATGAAACTGGCTGGGGCCAAAAAAAACGATATTCAAAAGCGAGTGCAACAAGTTGCAGAAACCCTCCAACTTGCCCACTTGCTGGCTCGCCGTCCCAAGGCGCTATCCGGCGGACAACGTCAGCGAGTCGCCATTGGTCGAACACTAGTGGCGGAACCGAATATCTTTCTGTTGGATGAGCCCCTTTCCAATCTGGATGCTGCTCTGCGTGTACAAATGCGAATTGAGATTTCACGCCTGCACAAGCGCCTGCGACGTACAATGATCTATGTAACCCATGATCAAACCGAAGCCATGACACTGGCGGATAAAATTGTTGTGCTGGATGGCGGCAATATTGCCCAAGTTGGCAAACCACTTGAAATTTATCACTACCCAGCCAACCGTTTTGTTGCGGGTTTCATTGGTTCACCGAAAATGAATTTCCTACCAGTCAAAATCTCTGCCATTGCCGTCGATCAGGTGCAAATTATCCTACCCAATGGTCAACCTATTTGGTTACCTGTTGAAAGTAAAGGACTCACTGTCGGAAGTAATGTGTCTTTGGGAATTCGCCCCGAACACCTTTTGCCTAATGATGTAGCCGATGTTACGTTAGAGGGGACAGTACAGATCGTGGAACAACTGGGGAATGAAACTCAGATTCACATCCGCATACCTGCCATTCATCAAAACTTGGTTTACCGCCAACCTGATATTGTTCTCGTGGAAGAAGGAGCGAACTTCACTATTGGGTTAGCTCCCCATCGTTGTCACCTTTTCCGCGAAGACGGAACCTCATGTCAGCGTTTACATGAAGAGCCCGGAGTTTAAATCCGCGCTATAAAAAATAACAGGGGAATCATCATGCGTATATTGTCTCTCTCATTGGCCATGCTAACTGGCCTATTATCCATGCAAGCTGTTGCAGTAGAATTTCACGGCTATGCCCGTTCGGGCATTGGCTGGACCGGTAGTGGCGGTGAGCAAAAATGTGCTCAAACCACGGGAACGCCGAGTAAATACCGTCTAGGCAACGAATGTGAAACCTACGCGGAACTTAAACTAGGGCAAGAATTATGGAAAGATGGCGACAAACGTTTCTATTTTGATACCAATATTGCTTACTCTGTAGCCCAGGAAAAAGACTGGGAATCCACCAACCCCGCTTTCCGTGAAGCAAACGTGCAGGCAACGAATATCATTGACTGGTTGCCCGGCTCAACACTATGGGTCGGTAAACGTTTCTATCAACGACACGATGTGCATATGATCGATTTCTATTACTGGGATATTTCCGGCCCTGGTGCGGGTTTGGAGAATCTTGATCTTGGTTTTGGTAAATTGTCTCTCGCAGTAACCCGCAATACAGAATCCGGAGGGTCGCGTGGTTGGATCGCTGGTGAACGTAAAGAAATCCCAACCTCGAATGATGTTTTCGATATACGGCTAGCCAACTTACCTGTCAATGCTGGCGGCACACTGGAGCTTGGCATTAATTATGGACGAGCCAATGCTCGCAAGGGATACCAGCTTGATAAAAAGGCATCCAAAGACGGTGTGATGCTGACCGCCGAACATACTCAAAGTATATTCGGTGGTTTCAACAAATTTGTCTTACAGTACGCAACTGACGCGATGACTTCTAACAACAATGGTCGTTCCGAAGGTGCCAGTGTAAACAATGACGGGCATATGCTGCGACTTATAGATCATGGCGCAATCAGTATCACAGATAAATGGGATCTCATGTATGTCGCCATGTATCAGAATATTGACCGCGACAATAACGATGGCAACACATGGTACACCGTGGGTGTCCGTCCAATGTACAAGTGGACACCGATAATGAGTACTCTGATGGAAGTTGGTTATGACAATGTGAAATCTCAACGCACCAAGGCAACCAATAATCAGTACAAAATCACACTGGCTCAACAATGGCAAGCTGGAGATAGTATCTGGTCACGCCCAGCCATTCGTTTATTTGCCACTTACTCCAAATGGGATGAGAAGTGGGGTTACACCAAAGGTGTTGCTTACCGTGATACATCAGCACAACGATTCAGCCGTGGTAACAGTGATGAATTTACGTTTGGTGCCCAATTTGAGGCTTGGTGGTAATGAAAACAAAACTACTCCCACTTTGCCTCAGTGCTCTGCTCTGCAACATAATTCCTGCTGTGAGTTATGCTGCATCAGATACCGCTGTATCCGATGCAGTAATCACGAATAAAACAGAGTCTGACATAAAAACGTCTAACGCTATCGCGCCTACTTTTTCTATGTCAGCCTTGCAGAAATTACAGTGGCAGCCAATTAATGCTCATGACACGCAGACCATTATCCTCAATGACGCGTCACAACAACTTAATGACGGAGATATTCGCGGAGCGATAGCCGCATTTGCTTTGCCAGCTAATCAAGGCTCATTGGAAATTATACTGAACAGTCTGATAAAGGATAAGCAAGTATATTCGCCAAATGTTTTAGTCCTTGATGAGCAACTCCATCCTGCTGCCTTTTATCCAAGCCACTATTTTCGCTATCAACGGCCAGGCATTATGTCCGTTGATCGGCTTGAAGGTGTATTAAAGCTGACACCAGCATTGGGACAACAGCGAATTTATTTACTTATTTATACCACCCGTGCTGATTTGCAAGCCTCTACGCAAATGGTCGATCCCGCTAAAGCCTATGCTCAGGGGATAGGTAATGCGGTTCCTAATATCCCAGACCCGATTGCTCGCCATACAGAGACTGGAGCATTAACACTAAAAGTGAAATCAGAACGCGATACCGGCAATATTCTGATTGGACAGGTATTTTCTACACCTGCACCCAAACCAGTCACAATCGGTGCTACACAGGTAACAACAGCCCCTGCTGCGTCTATACCGCAATCTGTTGCACCTACAGTGAAACCTGTACTGAACGATACCGAACAATATTTCAATGACGCCATCAAGAGAGCCATTAGCAGTGGCGATATTGATAAGGCGTTGAAACTACTAAATGAAGCGGAGCGCCTTGGCTCTCCAACTGCGCGGAAAACTTTTATTAAAATGTTAAAGAATAAAGGATAGATTTGATTTATCAAATAGTTATAGTGATATTTGGCATTTAACTTAAGAGCCTAATGGAATAGGCTCTTAATATGCTATAAACCCATTAGTCTACTCTAATGAATTATCATTATCTTGAGTTAACATCAGCATATTTATTTAAAATAATCCATAATGCCTTTTTTATTCAAATAATTTTTTATTTTTCCACGAATTTTATAAACCAAACCAACCAACATTGCCAACAATAACAGATTAAACATAAACCTAGGTATTATTCCATAAAAGATAATCAAGAATAGAATGCCTATAGAAAACAAAGAAATAACAATATCTTTTACGGCAACATTAAATATCCAAGCTAAAAATTTCATTATACATTTTATGATTCTATAAAATATTTCCAGCACATCTGCCAATACATCCATCAATATCATCCTCCATAAAATTATTCTCAACCTAACTATCACTTATAATAAAGGAAAAAATTATAGTGTTATCGAATAATCCATTGTTAATTATCGAATAAATAATTTTACATCTTATAGTCGATTATCAATCGGTTACAAAAGCATTGGATCTGGTTTATTAGCAAAAGTTCTTGCCATTTTTTCAGTCGAATCTGTCCGTAATAGATAATTGATCCAGAAAAAAGGATTATCATCCAACTTTATTTTATCCTATGTCGTAGTGACGACAAAATGAAATATGGATTGGTAAAACGCATCAAAATGGGAAGAAAATAATTGCAATAATATGAATGATTCATCTCATTTTGATTTTCCATCCAATAAAAAATGCCCTCTACTAAGAGAGGGCATTTCACGATTAGCTATACGTATAGAGTATGCTACTTATTACGATATTACTCTTTATCGCTGCTACTACCGAAACCTGCATTCAACAATTCAGCAAGGTTTGCAGTGGCTTCATCAACGCTAACTGGTGGCACTTCGGCCGCTTCGTTTGCGTGACGGCGGCGAATGCGCTCCTGATGGTAAGCATAACCTGTACCCGCAGGGATCAGACGACCAACAATGACGTTCTCTTTCAGGCCACGCAGTTCATCACGTTTACCTGCAACAGCGGCTTCAGTCAGTACGCGGGTTGTTTCCTGGAACGACGCCGCAGAGATGAAGGATTCTGTTGCCAGTGATGCCTTGGTGATACCCAACAGGTCACGATGGAAGGTTGCCGGTACTTTGTCATCCTGCTCCAGCTTACGGTTCGCGACTTTAACGCGCGCGTATTCAACCTGCTCGCCTTCGAGGAATTCGGAGCTACCCGCACTCGCGATAGTCACTTTACGCAGCATCTGACGAACGATAACTTCGATGTGTTTATCGTTAATCTTAACGCCTTGTAGACGGTAAACTTCCTGTACTTCGTTGGTGATGTAACGAGCAACCGCGTGAACACCACGTAGGCGCAGAATGTCATGTGGAGATTCTGGGCCATCGGAGATCACGTCGCCGCGTTCAACAACTTCACCTTCGAATACGTTGAGCTGACGCCATTTAGGGATCATCTCTTCGTAAGCATCACTACCATCCAGCGGGCTGATTACCAGACGACGTTTACCTTTGGTTTCTTTACCGAAGGAAACGATACCGCTGATTTCTGCCAGGATAGCCGGCTCTTTCGGACGACGAGCTTCGAACAGATCCGCAACGCGTGGCAGACCACCGGTGATATCTTTAGTACCGCCAGATTCCTGAGGAATACGCGCCAACGTATCACCCGCAGAGATGGATATGCCATCTTCCAGCTGAACAATCGCTTTACCCGGCAGGAAGTACTGAGCAGGCATATCTGTACCTGGGATCAGAACATCTTTACCCTGAGCATCAACGATTTTCAGTGCTGGACGCAGATCTTTACCGCTACCGGTACGCTCTGCACTGTCCAGAACTACCAGTGAAGACAGGCCGGTCAGTTCGTCCGTCTGACGGGTGATGGTTTGACCATCTACCATGTCGTAGAACTGGATGATACCGGATACTTCACTCACGACTGGCATGGTATGTGGATCCCAGTTCGCAACGGTCTCGCCGCCGGTCACTGTCTCGCTATCACCTTTCGCCAATACCGAACCGTAAGGCACTTTATAGCTTTCTTTGGTACGGCCGAAATCGTCAATCAGGCGCAGTTCGGTATTACGGGAAGTAATAACCAGTTTGCCCGCTGAGTTAGTAACGAATTTAGCATTGGTCAGTTTCAGATGACCTTTGTTACGAACCTGAATGCTGGATTCTGCTGCCGCACGAGATGCCGCACCACCGATGTGGAACGTACGCATCGTCAGCTGTGTACCCGGCTCACCGATTGACTGTGCCGCGATAACACCAACTGCTTCACCTTTGTTAATACGGTGACCACGAGCAAGGTCACGGCCATAACAGTTCGCACAAACACCGAAGTCAGTTTCACAGCTTACTACGGAACGTACTTTCACGCTGTCAACAGAGTTTTCTTCTAACAGATCACACCATTTTTCGTTCAGCAAAGTGTTACGTGTAACCAGAATATCCGCTGTGCCTGGTTTCAGAACGTCTTCAGCCGTCACACGGCCCAATACGCGCTCACGCAGTGGCTCTTTAACGTCACCACCTTCGATAACCGGAGTCATCAGGATACCGTTATGAGTACCACAGTCATCTTCAGTCACAACCAAGTCTTGGGCAACATCAACCAGACGACGAGTCAAGTAACCGGAGTTCGCCGTTTTCAATGCGGTATCCGCAAGACCTTTACGAGCACCGTGAGTTGAGATGAAGTACTGGAGTACATTCAAACCTTCACGGAAGTTCGCGGTGATCGGGGTCTCGATGATGGAGCCATCTGGAGTCGCCATCAGACCACGCATACCTGCCAACTGACGGATCTGAGCAGCAGAACCACGAGCACCGGAGTCAGCCATCATAAAGATGTTATTGAAAGAAACCTGCTGTTCTTCTTCACCGTTACGGTTAATAACAGTTTCAGTAGACAGGTTTTCCATCATCGCCTTAGCAACACGTTCGTTCGCCGCAGCCCAGATATCGATAACTTTGTTATAGCGTTCGCCAGCAGTTACCAGACCAGACTGGAATTGTTCCTGAATTTCGGCCACTTCTGCTTCTGCTTCCGCGATGATGCCTTCTTTCTTCTCAGGAATAACCATGTCGTCGATACCTACGGATACCCCTGAACGGGCAGCGTAAGCAAAACCGGTATACATGGTCTGGTCAGCTAAGATAACTGTTGGTTTCAGGCCCAGTACGCGGTAACAGGTGTTCAGCATTCTGGAGATTGCTTTTTTACCCAGCGCCTGGTTAATCAGTGAGTATGGCAAACCTCTAGGCACGATCATCCACAGGATGGCACGACCGATAGTGGTATCCACCAGACCTGTATTAACGGTGACATTGCCTTCGCCATCTTTCACTTCTTCAGTGATACGGACTTTGACACGAGCGTGCAAAGAAGCCAGACCTGCGCGGTAAACACGCTCTGCTTCTTTAGAACCGCTCAGAACCATGCCTTCGCCTTTCGCGTTAACACAGTCACGCGTCATGTAGTACAGACCCAATACAACGTCCTGAGATGGAACGATGATTGGTTCACCGCTCGCTGGAGACAGAATGTTGTTGGTAGACATCATCAGCGCACGTGCTTCCAGCTGTGCTTCCAGCGTCAGCGGTACGTGAACAGCCATCTGATCACCATCGAAGTCGGCGTTATAAGCCGCACACACCAATGGGTGCAACTGAATCGCTTTACCTTCGATCAGTACGGGTTCAAATGCCTGAATACCCAAACGGTGAAGGGTCGGTGCACGGTTCAGCAGAACCGGGTGCTCACGGATCACTTCATCCAAGATATCCCATACAATGGCTTCTTCACGCTCAACCATTTTCTTGGCTGCTTTGATGGTAGTCGCCAGACCACGCAGTTCCAGCTTGCCGTAAATGAATGGTTTGAACAGCTCCAGTGCCATCTTCTTAGGAAGACCACACTGATGCAGGCGCAGGTATGGACCTACGGTAATTACAGAACGGCCTGAGTAGTCAACACGTTTACCCAGCAGGTTCTGACGGAAACGACCCTGTTTACCCTTGATCATGTCTGCCAAGGATTTCAGAGGACGCTTGTTGGAACCGGTAATCGCACGACCGCGACGGCCGTTGTCCAGCAGCGCATCAACCGCTTCCTGCAACATACGTTTTTCGTTACGTACGATGATGTCTGGCGCAGCCAGATCCAGCAGACGTTTCAGACGGTTGTTACGGTTAATCACGCGACGGTACAAATCGTTCAGGTCTGACGTTGCGAAACGACCGCCATCCAGTGGAACCAGTGGACGCAGATCCGGTGGCAAAACTGGCAGTACGGTCAGAACCATCCACTCTGGTTTGTTACCAGACTGAATGAAAGCTTCCAGCAGTTTAATACGCTTGGTCAGTTTTTTGCGCTTAGTTTCAGAGTTGGTTTCATTCAGCTCTTCACGCAAAGTTTCGCATTCGTTTTCCAGATCCAGATTTTTCAGCAAAGACTGGATCGCTTCTGCGCCCATTTTTGCATCAAATTCATCACCGAACTCTTCCAGTGCATCCAGATACTGTTCTTCAGTCAGGATTTGGCTACGCTCAAGGCTAGTCATGCCGCCTTCGACAACCACATAGGATTCGAAGTACAGTACGCGTTCAATGTCGCGCAGAGGCATGTCCAGCAACAAACCGATGCGGGATGGCAGCGATTTCAGGAACCAGATGTGCGCGGTTGGAGATGCCAGCTCGATGTGTCCCATACGTTCACGACGAACTTTGGTTTGGGTCACTTCAACGCCACACTTCTCACAAATCACACCACGGTGTTTTAATCGCTTGTATTTACCACACAAGCATTCGTAATCTTTTACTGGCCCGAAAATACGTGCACAGAAAAGACCGTCACGCTCAGGCTTGAACGTACGGTAGTTAATAGTTTCCGGCTTTTTTACTTCCCCGAATGACCACGAACGGATCATATCTGGGGAGGCCAGAGCAATTTTGATCGCATCAAACTCTTCGGTCTTGGTTTGCGCTTTCAGAAACTTCAATAAGTCTTTCACGAAATGGCTCCTGTCGGAGTTAGACCTGTTAGGTGAGTGGCACATGCCACTCCCCCCTTATGACCAGTGTAACCACTGGCTGATAGACTGTCCGACATCTTCATGCCGGACAGTACCAGCGGTAAAACGATTTACTCGTCTTCCAGCTCGATGTTGATACCCAACGAACGGATTTCTTTCAGCAATACGTTGAAAGATTCCGGCATGCCGGGTTCCATCTGGTGGTTACCATCCACGATGTTTTTATACATCTTGGTACGACCATTAACATCGTCGGATTTAACGGTGAGCATTTCTTGCAGGGTGTACGCAGCACCGTATGCTTCCAATGCCCACACTTCCATCTCACCGAAGCGCTGACCACCGAACTGTGCCTTACCACCCAGCGGCTGCTGAGTAACCAGGCTGTAAGAGCCAGTAGAACGGGCGTGCATCTTGTCATCAACCAAGTGGTTCAATTTCAGCATGTACATGTAACCAACGGTTACCTGACGCTCAAATTGCTCACCAGTACGGCCGTCGAACAGTGTGATCTGACCAGAAGTCGGCAAACCACCTAATTTCAGCAGTTCTTTGATTTCGGTTTCTTTTGCACCGTCAAAGACTGGTGTTGCGATTGGCATACCTTTTCTCAGGTTTTCTGCCAGACGCATCACTTCTTCGTCGGTGAAGGTGTTCAAGTCAACTGTCTGACTGGTATCGTCACCCAAATCATAGGCTTTCTGGATGAACTCACGCAGTTTGGCAACTTCTTGCTGCTGTTTCAGCATCGCATTGATCTTGTCACCAATGCCTTTTGCCGCCATACCCAAGTGAGTTTCCAGAATCTGACCGATGTTCATACGTGATGGTACACCCAGCGGGTTCAGTACGATGTCAACAGGTGTACCGTTTTCATCGTAAGGCATGTCTTCGATTGGGTTGATCTTGGAAATAACACCCTTGTTACCGTGACGACCAGCCATCTTGTCACCAGGCTGGATCTGACGTTTCACAGCCAGATACACTTTGACAATTTTCAGCACGCCCGGTGCCAAATCATCGCCCTGTGTGATCTTACGGCGTTTAGCATCCAGTTTTTTCTCGAACTCTGCTTTCAGTTCGTCATACTGTTCTGCCAGCTGCTCCAGCTGATTTTGTTTTTCTTCATCAGCCAGGCCCAGCTCCAACCAACGTTCACGAGGCAGTTTGCTGAGTTTTTCCGCTTCAATACCACCGGCAACCAGTACAGAGTGAATACGGGCAAACAAGCCAGATTCGAAAATTCGCAGTTCTTCTGTCAGGTCTTTCTTCGCATCACGCAACTGCATTTCTTCGATTTCCAACGCACGCTTGTCTTTCTCTACACCATCACGAGTAAAGACCTGTACGTCGATAACCGTACCAGAAACACCGTTTGGTACGCGCAGTGAGGAGTCTTTCACATCAGACGCTTTCTCACCGAAGATCGCACGCAGCAGCTTTTCTTCTGGTGTCAGCTGAGTTTCACCTTTCGGTGTCACTTTACCAACCAGAATGTCGCCGCCTTTCACTTCCGCACCGATATAAACAATACCGGATTCGTCCAGTTTAGACAGCGCAGCTTCACCCACGTTAGGGATGTCAGCCGTGATCTCTTCAGGCCCCAGTTTAGTGTCGCGGGACACACAGGCCAGTTCCTGAATGTGAATGGTGGTGAAACGGTCTTCCTGAACAACACGTTCAGATACGAGGATGGAGTCCTCGAAGTTATAACCATTCCATGGCATGAACGCCACGCGCATGTTCTGACCCAGTGCCAGCTCACCCAAGTCGGTGGATGGACCATCAGCCAGTACGTTACCACGCTCAACCAGTTCGCCCAGAGAAACACATGGCATCTGATTGATACAGGTGTTCTGGTTGGAACGGGTATATTTGGTCAGGTTATAGATATCAATGCCCGCTTCACCCGCGTACATTTCATCTTCGTTAACCTTGATAACGATACGGGATGCGTCAACGTACTGAACCATACCGCCGCGTTTAGCAACAGAGGTTACACCGGAGTCAACTGCTACCGCACGCTCCATGCCTGTTCCTACCAGCGGCTTATCAGCGCGCAGAGTTGGAACTGCCTGACGTTGCATGTTCGCACCCATCAATGCACGGTTGGCATCATCGTGTTCAAGGAATGGGATCAGGGAAGCACCGACGGACACGATCTGTTGTGTCGAAACGTCCATGTACTGAACCTGATCACGGTTGAACAAGCTGGATTCGTCGTAATGTCGGCAAGTGACCAGTTCTTCAACGAAATGGCCTTCTTCATCCAATACGGTGTTAGCCTGTGCAATGACGTAATTACCTTCTTCGATCGCAGACAGGTAGTGGATCTCATCGGTCACTACACCATCACGAACTAAGCGGTAAGGGGTTTCAAGGAAACCATACTCATTGGTACGCGCATAAACGGACAATGAGTTAATCAGACCGATGTTTGGACCTTCAGGCGTTTCGATTGGACATACACGACCGTAGTGAGTTGGGTGTACGTCTCGAACTTCGAAGCCTGCGCGTTCACGGGTCAGACCGCCTGGACCCAACGCTGAAATACGGCGTTTATGGGTAATTTCAGACAGTGGGTTGTTCTGGTCCATGAACTGAGACAGCTGACTGGAGCCAAAGAACTCTTTCACCGCCGCAGAAATTGGTTTGGCGTTGATCATGTCCTGTGGCATCAGGGTATCCAGATCGCCCAAAGACAAACGCTCTTTCACGGCACGTTCAACACGAACCAGACCGACGCGGAACTGGTTTTCAGCCATTTCGCCAACGGAACGGATACGACGGTTGCCCAAGTGGTCGATATCGTCAACTTCACCTTTACCGTTACGGATATCAATGAGCTTCTTCATCACGTCAGTGATGTCTTCTTTGCTCAGGATACCGGAACCTTCAATCTCGTTACGATCCAGCGAGCGGTTGAACTTCATGCGACCAACCGCAGACAGATCATAACGATCTTCAGAGAAGAACAGGTTCTCAAACAGGTTTTCTGCGGCTTCACGTGTTGGTGGTTCACCCGGACGCATCATGCGGTAGATTTCAACCAGCGCGCTCAGGCGATCATTGGTTGGGTCAACACGCAGAGTCTCGGAGATGTATGCACCGTGGTCCAGATCGTTGGTAAACAGGGTCTCGATAGATTTATGACCAGACTGACTCAGACGTGCCAGCAGATCCAAAGAGAGTTCCATGTTAGCAGCACAGATGATTTCACCTGTGTTCTGGTCGATGTAATCTTTTGCTACAACTTTACCCGCGATATATTCGACAGGAACCTCAATGCGGTCTACCTGATCTTTTTCTAACTGGCGGATATGACGAGCAGTGATACGACGGCCCTTTTCAACATAAATCTTGCCGTTCGCTTCGATATCAAATGAAGCAGTCTCGCCACGCAGACGTTCTGGAACCAGAGTCATCTGCAATTTATTGTCGCGAATTTCGAAAACGGTTTTGTTGAAGAACAGGTTCAGGATGTCTTCAGTAGTATAATCCATCGCGCGCAGAATAATCGAAGCCGGCAGTTTACGACGGCGGTCAATACGCACAAACAGGTTATCTTTTGGATCAAATTCGAAATCCAACCATGAACCACGGTAAGGGATGATACGTGCGTTATACAGTACCTTACCAGATGAATGGGTTTTACCCTTATCACTGTCAAAGAAAACGCCTGGACTACGATGCAACTGAGATACGATAACGCGCTCAGTACCGTTGATAACGAAAGTCCCGTTATCAGTCATGAGTGGAATTTCACCCATGTAGACTTCTTGTTCTTTGATATCTTTGACTGTGCCTTCTGGCGCTTCACGCTCATAGATCACCAGACGCAGCTTAACGCGCAGCGGTGCGGAGAAAGTCACACCACGGATCTGACACTCTTTGACATCAAAAACAGGTTCGCCAAGACGGTAGCTTACATATTGCAGCTCGGAATTGCCGCTGTAACTCTGAATTGGGAACACAGAACGGAAGGCCGCTTCCAGTCCATTCTGGCCTTCAGGATCTTGCTCGATAAACTTCTGGAACGAGTCAAGTTGGATAGAAAGAAGGTATGGAACATCCAAAACTTGTGGACGTTTACCAAAATCCTTACGAATACGTTTTTTCTCGGTATAGGAGTAAACCATAGGGTTCCTCAGCTCGCTGACAAGTGACCCACTCTGTCCGCCCTTAAGGACAGCACGCTGCAACACTATTTTTTTCGAACAGAAAATAGAATATTTTCCGTAATACTCATTACTATTACTCTTAAATCATTTCATTGCGTTACCTTACTACCGAGCTACCCGAGTGGATCGTAGCTGAGAACGCAGTATATTAAGTCGTCAATAGGAAGAAGTATTTTGGGTTAATTAGCAGCCAAACAGTGTGAAATGCTACTAACTCCCTACATAATGCTTTTCGAACAATATCGCTTTCAGACAATACCGCTCTCAGGCAATATGGCCTCAGACAATGCTGTTAAAACAAGGCGTTCAACTACAACCTTTACAAACAATGCCCTTACAGCGCAAAAAGGCTGGCGATCAAAAAATCGCCAGCCGTCAGCCTTTAAAGTTAGGCTGCGAACTTAAAACTGATCTTACTTGATCTCAACAGAAGCACCAGCTTCTTCCAGAGATTTTTTCAGAGATTCAGCGTCATCTTTGCTGATTGCTTCTTTTAGTGCTGCTGGTGCGCTTTCAACCAGGTCTTTAGCTTCTTTCAGACCCAAGCCAGTTGCGCCACGCACTGCTTTGATTACAGCAACTTTGTTAGCACCAATGCCAGTCAAGATTACGTCGAATTCAGTTTTTTCTTCGACAACTTCAGCAGCGCCACCAACTACAGCTACAGCTGCAGCAGCAGAAACGCCGAATTTTTCTTCCATCATGCTGATCAGTTCAACAACGTCCATTACAGACATTTCTGCAACTGCGTCCAGAATTTGTTCTTTAGTGATAGACATAACAAGTGTTCCTAAAATTCAGAAAAAGTTTATACGTTAAAAAGCGACGAAGGAAATAGGCAATTAAGCGGCTTCTTTCTGATCGCGTAGCGCAGCCAGAGTGCGAACCAGTTTGCCTGCAGAGGCTTCTTTCATGGTTGCCATCAGGCGTGCGATTGCTTCTTCGTAAGTTGGGAGTGTTGCCAGACGATCGATATTTGATCCTGGGATAAACTCACCTTCAAAGGCTGCCGCTTTAATCTCGAATGCTGGGTTCGCTTTCGCGAAATCTTTGAACAGACGAGCAGCTGCGCCCGGATGTTCAGAAGAAAAAGCAATCAAGGTTGGACCAACAAACGCTTCTTTCAGGCACTCATATTCAGTACCTTCAACAGCACGACGCAGCAGGGTGTTACGTACAACACGTACGTTAACGCCAGCTTCACGGCATGCTTTACGCAGTTCAGTCATTTTACCTACGGTAACGCCACGAGAATCCGCAACAACCGCAGACAGCGCGCCTTTGGCTACTTCGCTGACTTCAGCAACAATCGCTTGTTTGTCTTGAAGATTTAGTGCCATTAGCTTCTTGCTCCTGGATTAACCGGGAAAACCCGGAACTCACTTCACTCAAGACACAAAATGTGCCTGAGCGCTAAAACACGGTGAGCAGAATCCAGAAAATAAATTTCATTTGGCTCTGTCACCGTCTACGCAGGATATTAAGTAATTACTTACGCCTGCGGTCTTGGACGGGGCTTGGATTAAGGCCAAGCTCCAACCGAAAATTTGTTATTTGCCGATAATGCCTTATTTTTCGAAGGTTGTGTGTTATTGAACACGCTATCAGGCAAATTCGAAGCGTCAGATTTTAGACAAATCTGACGCTAAGGTAAAGCGTTATCTCAGCTTAAATGATTAAGCTGCTGTTGCGTTCAGACCAGACTGGTCGATCGCAACACCTGCACCCATGGTAGTAGACAGGCTAACTTTCTTGACGTAAATACCTTTAGCAGAAGATGGTTTAGCTTTTTTCAGCGCAACCAGCAGAGCTTCCAGATTTTCTTTCAGTTTGTCAGCGTCGAAGTCAACTTTACCGATGGTGGTGTGAATGATGCCGTTTTTGTCGTTACGGTAACGAACCTGACCTGCTTTAGCGTTCTGTACAGCTTCAGCAACGTTAGGAGTTACAGTACCAACTTTCGGGTTTGGCATCAGGCCACGTGGGCCCAGGATTTGACCCAGTTGGCCAACAACGCGCATTGCATCTGGAGATGCGATAACTACGTCGAAGTTCATCTCGCCTTTCTTAATCTGTTCAGCCAGATCTTCCATACCTACCAGTTCAGCGCCAGCAGCTTTAGCCGCTTCAGCGTTAGCGCCCTGAGCAAATACAGCAACACGTACTGAACGACCAGTACCGTGTGGCAGTACAGTTGCACCACGAACGTTTTGGTCAGATTTACGAGCATCGATACCAAGATTAACAGCTACGTCAACGCTTTCTACGAACTTAGCAGTAGCCAGTTCTTTCAGCAGAGCAACAGCTTCGTTGATGTCATATTGTTTAGTTACATCAACTTTTTCACGGATAGTGCGCATGCGCTTGGTTAGTTTAGCCATTGATTAACCCTCCACAACCAGGCCCATGGAACGAGCAGTACCTTCGATTGAACGCATCATAGCGTCAACGTCAGCACCAGTCATGTCCTCAGCTTTAGTTTCAGCAATTTCACGAATTTGAGCGCTGGTTACTTTACCAACTTTCTCTTTGTTCGGTTTACCAGAACCAGATTTCACACCTGCTGCTTTTTTCAACAGAACAGCCGCTGGTGGGGTTTTGGTAACGAAAGTGAAAGAACGGTCTGCGTAAACAGTAATAACAACTGGAGTTGGCAGGCCTTTTTCAAGGCTTTCAGTTTTAGCATTGAACGCTTTACAGAATTCCATGATGTTAACGCCCTGCTGACCCAGAGCTGGACCAACTGGTGGGCTTGGATTAGCCATACCAGCTGCAACTTGCAGCTTAACGTAGGCTTGTACTTTCTTAGCCATCTATATTTCCTCTATGTGGGTGTTATCGCCTCAAACATGAGGCTCCCCTGACGATGTAGGCCCCGTCTAAAAGACCAAGCCACTTAAAACTTACCTAAATTATCTAGGAAACATTTTCTAAAAAACAACCCAGATAAAAACAAAAGGCGCGAAATTGTATGCTAATTTCACACCCCTTGCAAGCGAGCCCGCTTATTTAAGCATCAGTTCAGACTTTCTCTACCTGACTGAAATCCAGCTCGACTGGTGTAGCACGACCGAAGATAGAAACCGAAACTTTCAGGCGGCTCTTCTCGTAATCGACTTCTTCTACAACACCATTGAAGTCTGCAAACGGGCCATCGCTGACACGAACCATTTCTCCTGGTTCGAACAGTGTTTTTGGCCGTGGTTTATCACCAACTTGCTGAAGACGATTCATAATCGCATCAACTTCTTTATCGCTGATTGGTGCAGGGCGATCAGATGTGCCACCGATAAAACCCATTACGCGAGGTACACTGCGAACCAGATGCCAAGTTGCATCGTTCATTACCATTTGTACCAAGACATAGCCAGGAAAGAATTTACGCTCGCTTTTACGACGTTGACCACTGCGGATCTCAACAACTTCTTCTGTCGGTACCATTACTTCACCGAAAGAATCTTCCATATCTTGTAATTTGATATGCTCACGCAGAGATTGAGCGACACGACCTTCAAACCCAGAAAATGCCTGTATGACATACCAACGCTTTTTTGGGGATTCAGACATTTTTTAAAACCTCAGGCCTGTAATAAATGAAACTAAACGCACCAGAATACCGTCCAATCCCCACAAAATCAGGGACATGATAGCCGTCACAACCGCAACAATCAGAGTTGTATGCAGCGCTTCCTGGCGAGTTGGCCAAATGACTTTACGCATTTCAATGCGGGCTTCACGGGCAAATGCTAATGCAGCTTTACCTTTCGCAGTCCACAATGCAACTGCTCCTGCAAGGGCAACAATAGCAACGACGGCTATCGCGCGCAGAGGCAGGTTATACTCTCGGTAATAGTAATTACCCACAATAGCAACCACCAGCAGCACTGCCACCAATAGCCATTTTGCTATATCAAGACTACGCCCGCTTTCTTGAGCATCGCTATTCGCACTCATAAACCAACCTGTAACTATTTGTAAGTAACTATGATGTAAATAGATAGCCAGCTTGCCTCGCAAGAGCAAAACAAATCAGACCGAACCCAAAGATAATTGTAATTGTATCTGACTCGGCGCCATAATTCAGCAGGACTTTTGTATCTGAATGATATCAAAGCCCATCCGTTGTATCAGAGCCTATCTCACCAATAATTAAGAATAACCGTTAAACAGCGATTTGTCTGCTATTGGGCAATTATTGATGAACAACTATTGATGAGATAGGTTCTTCTTAAAACAACGTATAAAAAGGGCATCTATTGATGCCCTTCCAAAATGAACACATTAAAAAAATTATGCGATCACTTTAGCAACAACACCAGCAC
>NZ_JACOII010000042.1 GCF_016306625.1 Xenorhabdus lircayensis
TCCGCACCGCCACCGTATTTAGGGGCGTAGTTCAATTGGTAGAGCACCGGTCTCCAAAACCGGGTGTTGGGAGTTCGAGTCTCTCCGCCCCTGCCAGTTAACAACTAAGTAATAATTCATATAGCTTTCAGATTAATAGCCCAGCTAAATTTAGCTGGGTTTTTTCTTGCTTATCATTTTTTCATATAATTTTAATCTCATTGCAGGCGTTATTCTTCTGCACATCATTATTCTCCCCTTTTTACCATAAAAGCTGTTTTCAGGTAGTTACAGGCGCTTTCTTGACAGGAATTTTTATTAACTGCTGAATAAGGGGTTGTTGGTCGCTGTTTTGCAGCCATATAGCATACAATGGTCGTTCTATTAACTCATTATCAGGTAAGGTTACGAGTTTTGGATCTTCTTCTTGCCAGTGCACAGGAAGGAAGGTGGAAGCATTTACACTATCCAATAATTCTCTGGCGATATGTGCCGATGTGGTTGTAATAATAGGTGGATGATCATTCTTTAAAATTTGTTGTTCCTGCTGATGGAAGTCAGCCCCCCACTCCAATTTAATGTAATTTTCAACGCCTTTTTCGAGATTATGCCGGGTTGTTGATAAAATAAGCTGGATATTACCTATTAACTGACTTTGGAATTCATCCATTTTTGGTGGTTCTGTGGTAATTAAGAGGTCCAATTCACGAGAATGCAATTGCTTGACTAGCGACTGGCGTGTAGAAATCAGAGATTCGATCCTCGTTTTCTGATGGAGCTGGTAAAACGTATTCAGCCAGGAAGTTAGATAACCTTCCCACAGGGATGCTGTAGCACCGATAGAGAGTTTTGTATGCTGGGCAACATAGTTGATTTCTTTCTTCGCTAATTGCCAAGTATTCATTAGTGATTCTGCATAGGGTACAAGGCGTTCTCCGGCCGCAGTTAGGCGGATATTATTGCGATGCCGTGTGAATAAATTGGTACCCAACTGATTTTCTAGTTGGCGGATTCGAAAGCTAACAGCGGATTGTGTTAGATAAAGCGATTCAGCTGCCCGACCAAAGTGACGAGTCTTACTGACTTCCAAAAAGGTTTTCAGTAATTCGGTGTCCACATGCATCTCCAATAGTTTTTGTCGTTAAGATTTAAATATTTTGTTTTACAGAATGTCAAGCCTCCCTAATACTCCGCGCCATAATTAGTATGACATTAGAGTTAGGAGTGTGTCAGATGGCTGAAAGCTTCATCACGACTAATCGTTTTTTTGATAATAAAAATTATCCACGAGGATTTTCCCGTCATGGTGATTTCACCATCAAAGAAGCCCAATTACTAGAACGTCATGGTCATGCGTTCAATGAATTGGATCTTGGTAAACGTGAACCTCAAACAGAAGAAGAAAAACTGTTTGTTGCAGTTTGCCGTGGTGAACGTGCACCTGCAACGACAGAAGAAAAGGTATGGACTAAGTATTTGGCAAAAATCAGCCGTCCAAAACGTTTTCATACTCTTTCCGGCGGAAAACCGCAGATAGATTCTACAGAGGACTATACCGATACTGATGATTAATACCATCATTGATATTAATGATCTATCAAGAGGGGCGAAATCGCTCCTCTTCTAATTTATCTAGATTGTTTCTGTAGTTGAATAAGTAACCTATCTATACATCGATAGCTGAGCGCTTCCATAATATCTGGTTTTTCTATTCTTTTTTGTTCTTTTAAGTCTGCAATTGTACGGGAAACCTTGAGTATTCTGTGCCAGGCTCGTATGGATAACCCCAATTTCAATAAAGTATTTTCCAGAAAAACTGCATCTTCCATTCTAAGTTTGCAAATATTTTCAGTTTGTTTGCTATTGAGATGAGCATTAATATGCCCATATCGCTCTATTTGTATTTTTCTGGCGGTTTGTACCCGTTTTTTGATCTCATGGCTACTTTCGCCATGTTTTGTTGACGATTGGCTTAAAATACCAGGCGGAAGCAGGGGAACTTCAATAGAGAGATCAAAACGATCTAAAAAAGGGCCTGAGAGTTTGGAAAGGTAGCGCAATATTTGTTGTGGGCTACTTCGGTTATGTAACCCCTGATGATAGCCTGTTGGGCTTGGGTTCATGGCTGCAATCAGTTGAACTTGAGCGGGGAAACAGACTTTTGCCTTTGCGCGGGATATCACTATTTCGCCGGACTCCAATGGTTCACGCAGAGCATCAAGGACACTTCGATTGAATTCAGGTAATTCATCCAGAAATAATACGCCATTATGTGCAAGGGAAATTTCCCCTGGCTTAGGTATTGAACCCCCACCAACGAGAGCCGCCATTGATGAACTGTGATGAGGGGCTCTAAATGGGCGTGTATGCCATTTTTGAGGATTAACAGGAGAACCGATTAGACTATTGATTGCAGCGACGTCCAGAGCCTCCTGATGCGTTAATGGCGGCAATAGAGTACGTAAACGGCTGGCAAGCATGGTTTTGCCTGTTCCTGGCGGGCCGAGTAGCAGAAGATTATGGCCGCCAGCTGCTGTGATCTCCAATGCTCGCTTGGCTTGCTCCTGTCCAATAATGTCCTGTATATCCAAAACACACGGTTCGGTCTGTAGTTCAATGGGAGGAGGAGAGGGTAAAATGGCTTTTTCTCCCTGCAAGAAATGGCATACTTGAAGTAAGTGATTTGCCATCAATGTTTCATTCTGGGATAAGATTGTCAGTTCAGCTTGATTCTCTGAGGAGAGAATAAGTTGCCTTCCTGCCCTTTTTGCACTCAATGCAGCGGGAATAGCTCCCATGATCCGTCGTATTTCACCAGAAAGCGCTAATTCCCCTAAAAATTCATAATTATGTAGCTTATCTGTCGTGATTTGCTCTGATGCTGCCAAGATTGCGATAGCAATAGGTAAATCATATCTTCCCCCTTCTTTGGGAAGATCTGCTGGGGCTAAATTGACGGTAATCCTTTTGGGAGGATAAGTAAAACCACTGTTGATCAGAGCACTCCTGACACGATCTCTGGCTTCTTTAACCGTTGTTTCAGGCAAGCCAACGAGAGTTAGACCGGGTAAGCCATTACTGATATGTGCTTCTATTATGACAATGGGGGAATCAATACCAATTGTTGCCCGTGTATGAATAACGGCGAGTGTCATGGTGCTCTCCTTAGCAATAAAGCTGCTATCATGAATCGATAAAAAATAATAAAAAGTCGCCTTTTGTTATTTTGAGAAAAAGCTCGTAAATATATTGATCATTGTGACTATCCCGAAAACCATTTTGTTATTTAGATTCCAATAATAACTTTATGTTATTTATGAATATTTTTTCAGTTTTAGATTATTCTGATAAAGAGAATGAATATTATACGGATAGCATTGCTTTTCAATTATCCAATTGTCTATATATAAATTTTATTAACTAATTTTGTGATTGCATTTTGTTAATGGTAACCACCATTAACAAACAATATTGGTTTTGCTCGTGTTTTTTGTTGCTCTATTGGTAGATAGATGATTAATTCGTTTTTTTATTATTTTATTTATTAATTATTTTATTAAACAGATAGATAGTGATTTTTTTGAGTGCAAAAGGAATAAATTCCAGTGAATTTATCTGCTTGCATTTCTATCTAAGTGAAAAATATAAATAAAATAATTTTGTTATGGAAAAATAAAAATAATTGTTGTCAACAACCATATAAAGTGATAACTCTTAAATATACGTCAAGCATACGAGTGAAAACGAACAGAATTATGAACACATTTGTCCTAGTGATTAGCCTAATTATTGTGAGTGTGGTGGTGATTATCCCACCGTGCGGGGTTGCACTTAGACGAAGGAAGGCTTAGAAGAAAACAGCCAGATTTCAAAAGACCCCCGCACCGAAAGGCGCGGGGGTTTTTTTTGGCACATTTTTGGATACATAGAAACGAACATAACAAAGCATCACAACAACCAATTACAAGGTAAACACAACAGGGGAGAACGGCAATGAACGGGGCACAATCGGTTGTAGAAGCGTTACGAACGCGGGGAATTGAAAAAGTTTTCGGTTATCCCGGCGGAGCTATCATGCCAGTTTATGATGCGCTGTATGACGGGGGCGTCGAACACGTATTATGCCGTCATGAACAAGGTGCTGTTATGGCAGCAATCGGTTATGCAAGGGCGAGTGGCAAGCCGGGAGTTTGTATCGCGACATCAGGGCCAGGTGCGACAAATTTAATCACTGGATTGGCTGATGCACTGTTGGATTCTGTTCCTGTTGTGGCTATCACTGGCCAAGTAAGTTCTGAATTTATCGGGACGGATGCCTTTCAGGAAATCGATATTTTGGGAATGTCCCTTTCCTGTACAAAGCACAGTTTTCTTGTTGATTCGCTGGAAAAGCTACCCCAAATCATAGCTGATGCCTTTACCATTGCTATGAGTGGTCGTCCCGGCCCTGTTCTGGTTGATTTACCGAAAGATATTCAGTTAGCTCAAGGTGCTCTTGCACCGTACCTGATGCCTGTATCCCCTAAATTCTCCCTCCCTAAGCAAGAGCTAGAGCAGGCGTGTCAACTATTAGAATCGTCTCGGAAGCCAGTTCTGTACGTGGGTGGTGGAGTTGGCATGTCTGGTGCAGTTCCTGAATTACGCCGTTTTGTTGCAGAAACAGGAATGCCCGTTGTTTCCACATTGAAAGGTTTGGGGGCTGCGGATTGTGAGCATAAATGCTATTTGGGCATGTTGGGAATGCACGGTACTAAAGCTGCCAATCTTGCGGTTCAATCCTGTGATTTGTTAATTGCTGCTGGCGCTCGTTTCGATGATCGTGTGACAGGAAAGCTGAATACCTTTGCACCTAATGCCAAAGTCATCCATTTAGATATTGATCCCGTTGAATTCAATAAATTACATCAGACTCATGTTTCATTATTGGGCGATTTAAAAACATTGTTGCCTCATTTGCAGCAAACTTTATCGATCCAAGACTGGCAACAAGAAATCAAAGAATTAAAAAACGAACATGTATGGCGTTATGACTATCAGGGCGAAAGCATTTATGCTCCGCTGCTGTTGAAACAAATTTCTGACCGTGCGTCGCCCAGCACTGTGATCACGACCGATGTTGGGCAGCATCAGATGTGGACGGCGCAGCACATGACATTCAGCCAGCCGGAGAATTTCATCACATCAAGTGGCTTGGGTTCAATGGGCTTTGGTATTCCAGCGGCGATTGGTGCTCAGATGGCACGTCCGGAAGATATGGTTATTTGCATATCCGGTGACGGTTCTTTCATGATGAATGTTCAGGAGTTGGGCACAATCAAACGCAAACAGTTACCGGTCAAAATGATCTTATTGGATAACCAGCGGTTAGGCATGGTTCGGCAGTGGCAAGAACTGTTTTTTGAAAAACGTTATAGCGAAACGATCTTAACCGATAACCCTGATTTTCTTACGTTGGCCCAAGCCTTTGGCATTCCAGGGCAGCGAATCACGGATAAAACTCAAGTGAGTGAAGCACTGGATGCTTTGTTTAGCAGCGAGGGAGCGTATTTATTACACGTATCCATTGATGAATTAGAGAATGTCTGGCCATTGGTTCCACCAGGCGCAAGCAACGACACCATGTTGGAGGAGTCATTATGATGCAGCATCAACTTGCTATTCAGGCACGATTTTGCCCTGAGATTCTGGAACGAATTCTGAGAGTTACCCGTCACCGTGGATTTCAGGTAAGCGCATTGAATATGGATCATGCAACAGATAGTGATAATGTAAGTATTGAACTCACAGTGACCAGCCAGCGTTCTGTCAATTTACTTTTTTCTCAACTGATGAAATTAGTGGATGTTGCTGGTGTCGAGATCCAACACAAAGAAGCACAATTAATAAGCGCATAGTGCGCAATTGAAGGAAAACTGAGAATGACAAAGCAAGCCGATTATATTTGGTTCAATGGGAAAATGGTGCCTTGGGCAGATGCTAAAGTTCACGTTATGTCCCACGCCCTGCATTATGGCACTTCAGTATTTGAAGGGGTTCGTTGCTATGACTCTCACAAGGGACCCGTTGTTTTTCGCCATCGTGAACATATGCAGCGCTTGCATGACTCAGCCAAGATTTACCGTTTTCCAGTAAGCCAGAGCGTTGATGAATTGATGGAAGCTTGTCGTGAAACACTTCGCAAAAATAAATTACTCAGTGCTTACATTCGTCCATTGGTGTTTGTTGGTGATGTTGGAATGGGAGTAAACCCTCCCGATGGTTATAAAACAGACGTCATTATTGCTGCTTTCCCGTGGGGAGCCTATCTCGGTGAAGAAGCTTTGGAGCAGGGCATTGATGCGATGGTTTCTTCATGGAATCGTGTAGCGGCAAATACGATCCCAACTGGCGCAAAAGCAGGAGGCAATTACCTCTCTTCCTTGCTGGTGGGAAGTGAAGCACGACGTCATGGTTATCAGGAAGGTATTGCGCTGGATGTGCATGGCTATGTTTCAGAAGGCGCGGGAGAAAACCTATTTGAAGTAAAAGATGGGATTTTGTTCACGCCTCCATTTACTTCATCTGCTCTGCCGGGGATCACCCGTGATGCCATTATCAAATTGGCGCAAGACCTTGGTCTGGAAGTTCGTGAACAGACACTTTCTCGTGAATCGCTCTACTTGGCGGATGAAGTATTTATGACAGGAACTGCCGCAGAGATCACACCTGTTCGTAGCGTAGATGGCATTCAGGTTGGTATTGGCAAATGCGGTTCTATCACCAAAAAAATCCAAAGCGCGTTTTTTGGCTTATTTGATGGTACGACAGAAGATAAATGGGGCTGGCTGGATCCAGTTAACCCTTCATAAAAAATACAAGACCCAACAGGCGGTCGTTCCCCGCCTGTTTTAATTGCTGAAGTTAATTAGATAAGACAGACATGGGAGTAAAAACAATGCCTAAATACCGTTCTGCCACGACAACACACGGCCGTAATATGGCGGGAGCCCGTGCTTTATGGCGAGCCACAGGTATGACTGATGCAGATTTTGGAAAGCCTATCATTGCGGTTGTTAATTCATTCACTCAGTTCGTGCCGGGGCATGTACATCTGCGGGATTTAGGTAAGCTGGTGGCTGAACAGATTGAGGCATCAGGGGGAGTTGCGAAAGAATTCAATACTATCGCTGTTGATGATGGTATTGCGATGGGGCATGGTGGAATGCTCTATTCACTGCCTTCGCGTGAATTGATCGCTGATTCGGTGGAATATATGGTCAATGCCCACTGTGCTGATGCCATGGTGTGTATATCCAACTGCGACAAAATCACACCAGGGATGCTGATGGCATCGTTGCGTCTGAATATTCCGGTTATTTTTGTTTCTGGTGGCCCAATGGAGGCGGGTAAAACACGCTTATCCGATCAGATCATCAAGCTGGATCTGGTTGATGCCATGATTCAGGGTGCCAATCCGAACGTCAGTGATGAACAGAGTGATCAAATCGAACGTTCGGCTTGCCCGACATGCGGTTCTTGTTCTGGGATGTTTACGGCGAATTCGATGAATTGTCTGACCGAAGCGCTGGGGCTTTCTCAGCCGGGCAACGGTTCACTGCTCGCTACACATGCGGATCGTAAAACTTTGTTCATCAACGCGGGTAAGCGCATTGTTGAATTGACCAAACGTTACTATGAAAAAAATGATGACAGCGCTTTACCACGTAATATCGCAACCAAAGCCGCATTTGAAAATGCCATGATATTGGATATTGCGATGGGGGGGTCGACTAACACCGTTCTGCATTTGTTGGCAGCAGCGCAGGAAGGTGAAATTGATTTTACTATGGCAGACATTGATCGCTTGTCTCGTCAGGTTCCTCATTTATGCAAAGTTGCTCCAAGCACCCAAAAATACCATATGGAAGACGTACACCGTGCTGGTGGCGTGATTGGCATCCTCGGTGAACTGGATCGTGCAGGGCTTTTGCATCGCGATGTGAAAAATGTTTTGGATTTGGATTTGCCACAAACCTTGGCTCAGTACGACATTATGCTGACAGAGGATAAAAGCGTTAAGAGCATGTATGCGGCGGGGCCAGCAGGGGTCCGTACTACTCAGGCCTTTTCGCAGGACTGTCGTTGGCCATCGTTGGATACCGATCGTGAGGCCGGGTGCATTCGTGAGCGCGCTCATGCTTATAGTCAGGATGGTGGTCTGGCGGTTCTGTTTGGTAACATTGCAGCGAATGGCTGTATCGTGAAAACAGCAGGCGTTGATGAAGGAAGTTTGACTTTCCGTGGCCTTGCCAAAGTTTATGAGAGTCAGGACGATGCAGTAGACGCGATTTTGGGCGGAAAAGTGGTTGCTGGCGATGTGGTCGTCATTCGTTATGAAGGGCCGAAAGGCGGCCCCGGCATGCAAGAGATGCTCTATCCCACCACCTATTTGAAATCGATGGGGCTAGGCAAAAGTTGTGCGCTGATTACGGATGGTCGTTTTTCAGGAGGTACATCAGGGCTATCCATTGGCCACGTCTCCCCAGAAGCGGCGAACGGTGGTTTGATTGGACTGATCCATGATGGCGATATCATTGATATTGATATTCCAAACCGTAAAATTCAGCTGGATGTTGCTGAAACAGAACTTGCTGAACGTACACAGGCTGAATTATCTCGCGGAGATAAGGCATGGACACCTAAGTCCCGAGATCGTCAGGTTTCTTTTGCATTGCGAGCCTATGCTTTGCTGGCGACTAGCGCTGACAAAGGTGCTGTGCGCGATAAAACCAAACTGGGGAGCTGATTGTGGCAGTTTATCCCCTGAATACTGAACCCAACGGGGCGGAATATCTCAAAGCCGCATTGAGTGCACCGGTTTATGATGTTGCTCAAGTTACTCCGTTACAGGAAATGAAAAAAATCTCTGCTCGTTTAAATAATACGATTTTGGTTAAACGGGAAGATCGCCAGTTGGTGCACAGTTTCAAATTGCGTGGCGCATACGCGATGATTGCTGGTTTGACGGAAGATCAAAAAACTAAAGGTGTGATTACGGCTTCTGCGGGTAATCATGCCCAAGGTGTTGCATTGTCAGCCAGTAAAGTTGGCGTAAAAGCCACCATCGTGATGCCGATAGCGACAGCGGATATTAAGGTCGATGCAGTACGCAGCTTTGGTGGAGAAGTCCTGTTACACGGTGCGAATTTCGATGAAGCGAAGGCAAAAGCGATCGAGATGGCAAAAGAGCACGGCTACACTTTCATCCCCCCCTTTGACCATCCTGTCGTGATTTCTGGTCAGGCAACACTGGCGATGGAACTGCTACAGCAGGATGTCCATCTTGATCGCATCTTTGTTCCGGTTGGTGGTGGCGGATTGATTGCGGGCGTCGCGGTTCTTATCAAACAACTTGTACCTGAAATGAAAATCATTGGCGTGGAAGCCGAAGATTCCGCTTGTCTGAAAGCAGCATTAGAAGCTGGACATCCGGTTGATTTACCAAGAGTAGGGTTGTTTGCGGAAGGTGTGGCAGTGAAACGCATTGGCGATGAAACATTCCGTTTATGCCAGCAATATGTCGATGATGTCATTACGGTGGATAGTGATGCCATTTGTGCCGCCATGAAAGATATCTTCGACGATGTCAGGGCGATTGCGGAACCTTCCGGTGCGCTGGCATTGGCGGGCTTGAAGAAATATGTCCAACAACATCAGATTCAGGGAGAACGGCTGGCGCATATTCTTTCTGGCGCCAATGTGAATTTTCATGGCTTACGTTATGTTTCAGAACGCTGCGAACTGGGAGAACAGCGCGAAGCCTTGTTGGCGGTTACCATTCCTGAACAAAAAGGCAGTTTCCTGCATTTTTGCCAGATCTTGGGAACACGTGTAGTAACAGAATTCAGCTATCGCTATTCGGATGCCACCGATCCAAGTAAAGCCTGCATTTTTGTCGGAATCAGATTGAGTCGTGGAAATGCTGAACGCCGTGAAATTATTGAAGAATTGAAAGCATCGGGATATCAGGTCGCTGATTTTACTGATGATGAAATGGCGAAACTGCACGTCCGTTACATGATAGGTGGCAGACCATCTAAGCCATTGCAGGAACGGTTGTTTAGTTTTGCCTTTCCTGAATCTCCGGGGGCTTTGCTGAAATTTTTGCAGACACTGGGTACTCACTGGAATATCACTCTGTTTCACTACCGTAGCCACGGCACGGATTATGGTCGTGTGCTGGCTGCTTTTGAGCTTTTAGGGCCGGAAGTACGTTTTGAGCGCCATTTGGATGCGCTGGGCTATGAATATCATGATGAAACGGATAATTCCTCGTTTAAATTATTTTTGACTTAAAAGAAATAATAAAAGATAGCACCTTAATAGGGTGCTATTTTACTGGTCTTACTCTTTATTTTTATTATTTCTGGCCGTGATTGTAGGATGGGCCAGCCATATCAAAAACAGCATCATCAGGAAAAGAAATGCGAATAACCAATAAACTTCATTGGCAGCAATAATGAACCCCTGATGAGTGATCTCGCGAGTCAACTTACTGCTAATTTGTGTATGTGACAGGCCAAGTTGCTGCATATTTTCATAGGATTGTGTCGCAATGGGATTATAAGGTGTTATGGCTTGTGTTAGTTGGACATGGTGAACTGACTCACGGTTCGACCAGATAGTCGTTGTGATGGATGTTCCCACTGATGTTGCCAGAGTACGCAGGAAATTGAACAAACTCACCGCAGAAGCAACTTTATCAGGCTTAATATTGGATAAAATGATGGCATTCAGTGGCATAATCAAACAGGCGATGGCAAGGCCTTGTATAAACTGGGGCCAGGCTACGGCGGAAAAATCTATGGTTCGTTCGAAAGTATAAGCTCGCCAGAAGAAGCACAAGGCAAAAATAATAAAACTGGACATCACCAGATAGCGCATATCGACTTTTGAACCGAGACGACCAATAAGTGGTGCAAGAATTATCGGCATGATGCCTAACGGCGCCATGGCTAATCCTGCCCAAGTTGCGGTATAACCAAACACCCTCTGTAATAATTGAGGTTGCAGAACAAGCGTCCCGATGTGAAGTAAAAAAGCCAGACTGATGCATATGGTTCCAATCGTAAAATTACGGGATTTAAATAACGATAAATCTATGATGGGCTCGTTATCGGTCAATTCCCAGATAATCAAAAAAGTGAGACAAACCACCGCTATGATAGCTAATACAGTGATTTCTAATGAGTTAAACCAATCGAGCTCTTTTCCTCGGTCAAGCAACAACTGAAAACAGCCCACACCAGCGACTAATAAAACCAATCCCACAGCGTTAATTGAGCTAGCTTCTGTTTTAGTTTCCCGATCCTTGAGCAACATCCAAGTGATAGCGATAACAGCGAGACCGAACGGAATATTAATCAGGAATATCCATCCCCAGTGATAGCTATCACTGATCCAGCCACCGAGTATAGGGCCACAGACGGGGGCAACCACGATGGTCATTGACCACATCGCCAATGCCATATTGCGTTTTGGTTGGGGATAGTTAGCCTAAGCCTGCAGAGATAAATAAAAGTGTTGCAATGATTAGAGCCAGCTTACGTTTTGCTGTTTTCTCTGTAATCACTGACGATGTAGGCATTTTCTCTCCCACCATTTTTCCTATGGGCACAACTGAAAATAGGACTATTTATGTTTGTAGTAATTTGTCTAAATACCCTGATGTTGGTTTTAAATGACCTGAACAGAGATGTAGCTTAATGGTGAGGGATTTTTTTAATTGAATAAACTGGCTATCTTAGTGCCTTATAGGGGAGAGTATCAGGAAAGGCTGCGGTGGCGTTTTTTAATTCAGAGGGGCTGAATCCACATAACATCATACCGGTTCGGCTAAAGTGAGCACTATCAGAAAATCCGCTATGGAAAGCGAGTAGCGTCAGCGAATCTGGTGAATTTATTTTTTCAAGTGCGTGATGGAACCGTTTCCACAATAAATAACCACGGAAATTGGTTCTCATCTCCTGCCGAAACAAATGTAGAAATCGGCTTTCTGAGAGATGGATGTGATCGGATATTTCACTGGAGGAGATGATCTTAACGGGTAATTCTGTAATGAGTGTTGTCGCCTTTATAATGCGGAAATCCTGATAGCAATGACAGTCACCCGTATTATTTAACCAACGAATTAGGGCAAGAATGTCTGGTGGTATGTCTGACTGTAAACAGTAGATGAAATAATCTGCTATCAAACTAGCTGATTCTGATTCGAGGTAAACAATATCTGAATTTTTGATTTGATGTGATAGTAAATGATATAGGGGATGAGCGGGATCTATCAGGAAATTGAAACAGGGTTCACGTTCAGAATGCAATCGATGTTTAATATTGCCGGCGATAATAAAACCATATACTTGTTGCGATCCCTTCTCAGTATCAATTTTTATCTGTGAAGAATCATATGAGACACTCAATTGAATACAAGGATGGCGGTGCCACTCCGTTTTCATATTATGAGAAAGTACTAAATATTGTTTGTGATACTCATATAACCTGACAGCTTCAAGATATCTATCTATTTTGCGTCGCATATAGAGTGCCCTATTTTCGAATTACAGTTCCCAAGTTATAACAATTCCCAAAATGCCTTAACCAACGGCTCATTTAAACGCTTACTCAGCGTACAGACACCTAATTCAAACGGTTCGACCAGAGAAATACTCTCCAGTAGTGAGATGCGGTTGCGTACAGGTTCAGGGCTATTTTCGACGACAACCGCAGGGATCAGTGCAATCCCACAACCTAATGCCACCATGGAAACAATCGCTTCATGGCCGGAAACCGTTGCGTAAATCATGGGATGCAGGATCTTATGCCGACGTAACCAAAGCTCGATGCGCTTACGAGAAGGCCCGTGTTCGGGCAGAATAAAAGGAATGGTATTCCAGTCGGGGTGTTCCTGTATAGCGAGGGTTCTCACGGCACAGGGCAGGGAGGGTGCAATCAGTACCAGCGGCACTTCACCTATTTTGGTAAAACTGACATTATCAGGTAGTTTCTCCGGTTTGCCCGCAATACCTAAATCAGCAGCATCGGATTGAACTCTATCAACGGCGTCAGCGGCATCCCCCGTTGTCAGTTTGATTTCCACCAAAGGATGCTCTGTCCGAAATTTATCCAAGACTTGTGGAAGGTGGCTATACGCAGCAGTGACTGAACAGAACAGACGCAATTCTCCCGTCAGTGATGGGTTTTGGTGATTTAATGAATGCTGTAGCTGCTTATATTGCAGGAGCGTTTGCTGGGCAAATTGTTGTAGTTGTTCACCAGCAGTGGTTAGTTTTACTGTTCGGTTATCTCGCAGAAAGAGCGAATGTCCCAATAATTCTTCAAGGCGCTGGATTTGACGTGAAAGTGTGGATGGACTGACGTGCATGGCCTTGGCAGTTCGTCCAAAGTGACAACTTTCCGCAAGGTGTAAAAACAATTTTAAATCACGTAGATCCATCGTTTTTGAGCCTTTTGCCTAGAGACTTTTTTCTGTGAGAAGGTCTGTTGTATAAACTGCAATATAGTCTTGTCAATATATCAATTTAAGCAATGGCTTTCATGTCATATATTGTCTCTATGCAAACGACCTCACACCAATTATATCGGAGTCACCATGGCTAATTATTTTGATACGTTGAACTTGCGCCAGCAATTGGCACAGTTAGGCAAATGTCGTTTTATGACGCGGGAAGAATTTGCTGACGAGGCAGGGTATTTAAAAGGCAAGAAAGTGGTGATCATTGGCTGTGGTGCGCAAGGGCTAAACCAAGGTCTCAACATGCGTGATTCTGGTTTGGATATTGCCTATGCTTTGCGTAAAGAAGCGATTGATGAAAAACGCGCATCATGGCGTAAAGCAACCGAAAATGGCTTCAAGGTTGGCACTTATGAAGAATTAATTCCACAGGCCGATCTGGTTATCAACCTAACGCCAGACAAACAGCACTCTGCGGTAGTTCAGGCTGTTCAACCCTTGATGAAAGAAGGGGCGGCATTGGGCTATTCCCATGGTTTCAATATCGTCGAAGTGGGCGAGCAGGTACGCAAGGACATCACTGTTGTGATGGTTGCTCCTAAATGTCCGGGAACGGAAGTTCGCGAAGAATATAAGCGTGGATTCGGTGTTCCTACCCTGATTGCTGTGCATCCGGAAAACGATGCGAAAGGCGAGGGGATGGCGCTCGCGAAAGCGTGGGCAGCCGCAACGGGTGGTCATCGCGCTGGTGTTCTGGAATCGTCTTTCGTGGCAGAAGTTAAATCGGATTTGATGGGTGAACAGACCATTCTGTGTGGCATGTTACAGGCAGGCTCCTTGTTGTGTTATGACCAACTGGTTGCCGATGGCGCCGAACCGGGCTATGCCGGAAAATTAATTCAGTTTGGCTGGGAAACTATCACTGAAGCTCTGAAACAGGGTGGTATTACGTTGATGATGGACCGCCTTTCTAATCCAGCGAAATTACGTGCTTATGCTCTTTCTGAGCAGTTGAAAGCGATCTTGGCTCCGCTGTTTCAGAAACATATGGATGACATCATTTCCGGCGAGTTTTCTTCCACAATGATGGCAGATTGGGCGGATGACGATAAAAACTTACTGACTTGGCGTGAGGAAACCGGCAATACATTATTCGAAAATTATCCAGATTACACTGGCAACATTGGTGAACAGGAATATTTTGACCATGGTGTCCTGATGATTGCAATGGTGAAGGCTGGGGTGGAACTGGCATTTGAAACGATGGTAGATTCCGGCATTATTGAAGAGTCTGCTTATTACGAATCACTGCATGAGTTGCCGCTGATTGCGAACACCATTGCCCGTAAGCGCCTGTATGAAATGAACGTGGTGATTTCTGATACCGCGGAATATGGTAATTACCTGTTCTCTCACGTTGCGGTTCCCCTGTTGAAAGAAAAATTTATGGCAACTCTGCAAGCGGGGGATTTAGGGAAATCAGTTGCAGATCGTGGCATCGACAACGCACAACTACGTGATGTTAATGAAGCGATCCGTAACCATCCGATAGAAGTTATCGGCCATACTTTGCGTAGTTATATGACTGATATGAAACGTATTGCAGTCGGCGGATAAGATGATATTTATTCTGCCCGATAAAACAACTTCGGGCAGGATATGTTAATCTCTACAGGTTAAATCTCAGTTTCAGTTCATCAATGGCTTGACGTTGGAATGCTTCGAATCTCTCTTTCGGTTGTTGTGATTGAACCATGGCCAGAACAGGATCGTTGACTTCAGTGCGAATGCCACTTAATTCCTCCATAACGGCCAAACCACAGAAAGGCACATAGGCTTCGGAATATCCGCCTTCGTGAACCATCACCAGTTTGCCATGGCATAGCTCATCTGCTGCTTGTTGCACTTTACGGGTCATTTCGCGGAAACTGTCACTGTGCAATTGCATTCGGGCTAGTGGATCGTAGGCGTTGGCGTCATAGCCGCAGGCAACGATAATCAGCTCAGGTTGGTAATGTCGTAATGCAGGGAGCACAATTTGATCCATGGCATAGAGATAACTATTATGCCCGGCTCCGGCCATCAATGGGATATTGATATTGAAACCTTCACCCTTGCCAACACCGATATCTTCTTCGCCGCTGTAACCTCCGGGATAACAGCCATCCTGATGCAGTGAAATAGTCAAAACATCATCACGCTCCCAGAAGATATGCTGTGTGCCATTACCGTGGTGAACATCCCAGTCAATGACTGCAACTCGACCAACACCAAGTTGTTCTTTGGCGTTCTCAATGGCAAGGGCGATATTGGCAAGGAAGCAAAAGCCCATCGCTTGATCGGGTAGGCAATGGTGTCCGGGAGGACGGGAAAGGCTGTAGGCATTATCCAGTTCGCCTTGTAACACGGCTTCTACCGCAGCATAGGTGAGTCCGGCGGATAATTTGGCGATTTCATAACTGCCTTGCCCCATTGGTGCTTCAGGCCCTAATATTCCCCCACCATTATCACTCATGGACTTAAAACGCTGTAAGTAATCTTCGGGGTGAACGAGCATTAACGTTGCATCATTGAGCGGTTCAGCGCTGCGCAGTTGCAATGAATGACTTAAACCAGAAACATCCATTAAACTTTTCATTCTGCGTTTGGTTTCTGGTGACTCTGCATGCCCTGCACTATTGGGTTGCTGCACCCATCCACCAACGGGAAATACGATGACATGGGACAACCCAGAATTGTGCCAGAAACAGAGTTCATCAAAGAAAAATCCTGTCTTACGTTGCATTTACATCCCCCTTTTATTGATTTTATGTCAATGGTCAATAAGCGTAATGGTTGTTATAACACCAATGAAGTTAAAAAAATGCTATGTATTTCAATTAATAGAAAATCACTATTTATATATTTAGATAAAATAACTTAAACCCTTAGTGAAAAAGATATCTACTTAATTTATTACATTGCTTAATAACCAATTTTACTTCATTTAAAAAGGCTGGTGGTGATATTGGTTACGGATATCCAGCAAGGTAATGAATAATATATGACTTGGCTATCTATCTCTCCGGCGTGTTTAGATATAAGATGAAAGATGGTAAATAACAATGGGATGAGTGTAACTATGACTACGACCATTGGTTGATGTTTATTTGTGTGAAGGGTAGCAAAAAAGATAGGCATTTATTTATGGGTTAAGAGTATTTTTAGGAATTCCATTTCCCCTATTTTTTTATTAATCCGTTAAAAAATAAAAGGCAATTGTAATACGTATTGAAACCAAAAAAATAGTTTATATAGACACTCATCTTTATCTTGTCCTGTAATAATCCATTAACGTAAACAAAACCGTCTCTCAACCTTGCTTTCTGCTACAATTCTGCTCTCTGACCTTTCATCCTGATATAACCTTCGAAATAGTATGCGATTAAATCCAAGCCAACAACAAGCGGTTGAATTTGTCACAGGGCCTTGCCTGGTTCTGGCGGGTGCAGGCTCCGGCAAGACCCGAGTAATCACCAATAAAATTGCCCACCTGATCCGCTCTTGTGGTTATCAGGCTCGCCATATTGCGGCAGTCACCTTCACCAATAAGGCGGCACGTGAGATGAAAGAACGTGTGGCGCAGACCTTAGGCCGTAAGGAAACGAGAGGGTTGATGATCTCGACTTTCCATACCTTAGGATTGGAGATCGTCAAGCGTGAATACAAGGCGTTAGGCATGAAGAGCAATTTCTCACTGTTTGATGATCAAGATCAGATGGCCTTGTTGAAAGATCTTACAGAGGATTTACTGGAAGAAGATAAGGATCTGCTGCAAAAACTGGTCTCTAGCATTTCTAACTGGAAGAATGACTTAAAGTCACCAGAGCAGGTGGTTAGGGCGGCACATTCGGCGCAGGAGCACCAGTTTGCAGAGTGTTATCGACGCTATGATTTGCATCTGAACAGTTGTAACGTTCTTGATTTTGATGATCTGATTACCAAACCAACCCTGCTGTTAATGCGTGATAAAGAAGTCAGGGAGCGCTGGCAAAATAAAATTCGTTACTTGCTGGTGGATGAATATCAGGATACTAACACCAGCCAGTATCAACTGGTAAAACTGTTGGTTGGTAACCGAGCACGTTTTACGGTGGTTGGCGATGATGATCAGTCCATCTATTCATGGCGTGGTGCTCGTCCACAAAACTTGATCCTGCTGAAAGCCGATTTTCCTCAGTTGAATGTGATCAAGCTGGAACAAAATTACCGTTCATCAGGGCGGATATTGAAAGCGGCGAATATTCTGATTGCCAACAACCTCCATGTATTTGAGAAAAAACTTTTTTCGGAGTTGGATTATGGCGATCCACTCAGGGTGATCGAAGCCAACAACGAAGATCACGAGTCTGAGCGTGTTGTGGGAGAATTGATCGCTCATCACTTTATCAATAAAACCGAATATAAAGATTACGCCATTCTGTATCGTGGTAATCACCAGTCCCGTATCTTCGAAAAAATGTTGATGCAAAACCGTATTCCTTACCGAATTTCGGGGGGGGTATCGTTCTTTTCTCGGCCTGAGATCAAGGACTTGCTCTCTTACCTGCGTGTCTTGACCAACCCTGAGGATGACAGTGCGTTTTTGCGTATCGTCAACACACCACGGCGAGAAATCGGGGCGGTGACGATCCAGAAATTGGGAGAGTGGGCCAATCAGCGTAATAAGAGTCTATATCAAGCCAGTTTTGACCTTGGTTTGGAACAGTATTTGGCTGGGCGTGGTCTGGCTGCATTGCAGCGCTTTACCCATTGGATGGATGAAATATTTCGTCAGGCGGAACGTGAACCACTACTGGCGGTGAGAGACTTACTGCGTGGTATGGATTACGAAAGCTGGCTGTATGAAACCTCACCTAGCCCCAAAGCAGCTGAAATGAGAATGAAAAACGTCAATCAACTCTTCACTTGGATGAGCGAAATGCTTGAGGGAGATGACTTGAATGAACCGATGACCCTTTCTCAAGTGGTGGCACGTTTTACTCTGCGAGATATGTTGGAGCGGGGTGAGGAAGATGAAGAGTTGGATCAAGTTCAACTTATGACGTTACATGCGTCTAAAGGTTTGGAATTTCCTTATGTTTTTCTGGTTGGTATGGAAGAAGGTTTGTTGCCGCATCAGAGCAGCATCGATGAAGACAATATTGAGGAAGAGCGCCGCCTGGCTTATGTCGGCATTACGCGTGCGCGGAGAAAACTCTTTTTCACGTTTAGCAAAGAGCGTCGTCAATATGGTGAACTTATCCGCCCCGAACCAAGCCGATTCTTGCTTGAGTTGCCACGGGATGATTTGGACTGGCCACAGGGTAAGAGGGTGATCAGTGCAGAAGAACGAATGAAACAGGGGCAGTCACGCCTTGCTGACATTAAATCGCGTTTGGGGCTTGGGCAGAAAAACACCGATAAGTAAGCCGATGAGAACCCTGTATTCGTGATGGATACAGGGTATGGGTACAAAGTAAAGGGTCAGCCTAGACGAGAATTATTTTGCTCTTCAAGGAACAACGACCATTGGATATAACTCTGCCACTTCATTTCCTGCTGCAATGCTTCAGCCCTGAGTGGGTGCTGTATCTGCCATTGGTAAGGCAAGGTAATAATGAGAGTTTCATTTTCCACCTGTAACCGTAAAGCAGGCAACGTTTCATCCCGTCGGCGGCTGGCGAAAATAATCGCGAGACGTAATAAGCGACATAACCGTTGGGCTTGCAACGATGGTAAGGCATTTTGCTGACTGAGTGATGCTAACTCCACAGGGCCGCTTTGATTTTTCAACAGGGTAGCCAGCAGACGTTTTTGGGCGGGGGTATAACCGGGCAGTTCCAAATGGTTGATCAGATAAGCGGAGTGCGCTGGACCCTGACGAAAATCAATGAACAGGCCTATTTCGTGGAGTAAACATGCACTGGTCAATAATTCTCGGCAACGGTCATCCAACGCCCATGGCTTGGCAATTTGCTGGCAAAAATATTTGGCCAATTGCCTGACACGCTGTGCCTGCTCAATATCCAGTTGAAAGCGATGCTGAATATTAAGTAGGGTTCTTGCGCGAATATCTTGTTCAACCGGTAAATTCAGCATCCCGTAAACCAGACCTTCACGTAATGCCCCCCCTGCCAGTGTCATGCTTTCGATGTTCAATGCTTGAAAAATGGCTATTAAGATTGCCAATCCACTTGGAAAAACCAGTGCCCGTTCCAGTGTCAGCCCATCGATTTCTAGCTCTTCCAGCTTACCGCGCTCAATCGCTTGATGCTTAAGTTGTTGAAGCTTAGACAGTGTGATCCGCTCATCCATGCCTTGAGCGATCATGATTTCCTGCAAAGCCTGTACCGTGCCGGAAGCGCCTACGCAAATTTGCCAGCCCTGCTCAAGCAGTGTAGGGGTGACCGAACTGAGAATATCATGGGCGGCAGATTCTGCTTTGGCAAAGTTTTCTTCTGTCAGACTGCGATCATTGAAATAGCGCTCCAGCCAAGTGACACAGCCCATTTCAAGGCTGAATAGCTGATTGGCTTTGGCTCCGGTGCCTGTTACTAGCTCTGTACTGGCACCACCAATATCCACGACAAGCCTCTTTTCAGGCCCACCAGTGGTGTGAGCAACACCTTGATAAATCAGCCGAGCCTCTTCTTCACCACTGATGATATTTACTGGGTTGCTCAATATTTCTGAGGCCTTCCCGATAAATTCAGCCGAATTTGCTGCAAGCCGCAAAGTTGCTGTAGCAACAACATGGATCTGCGTGGCAGGAATATCCTGCAAGTATTCGGAAAAGAGTCGGAGGCATTGCCATCCCCGTTCCATTGCCTGTTGTGATAAATGGTTATTTTTATCCAACCCAGTGGCCAGCCTGACCTTGCGTTTGAGGCGGGTGACTACTTGAATACTGCCGGATACTTCACGGACAACCAGCATATGGAAACTGTTTGAGCCTAAATCGATAGCGGCATAGAGCGAAGAAGAACTCAGCATAATGTTTATTCCAGCATGTATTATTTCAGCATCGAGTCACTTTAGCCTGGGTGTTTACGGTTGCGCGTTGTATTGCCACGGCGCGGCATATTGGTGCGCCGTGGATGTCCCCCCGAACGGGCGCGGTTACGACGTTTAGGTACTGGCAAATCTTTCAATAACGCATCACTGTTATATTTGCTGACAGGTACCTGATGCTGGATATATTCTTCAATAGCAGGCAAGTTCAGCGCATACTCTTCGCATGCCAAGCTGATAGAATGACCACTTTCTCCGGCACGGCCAGTTCGGCCAATCCGGTGGACATAATCTTCACAGTCATCCGGTAGATCATAGTTAAATACATGCGTCACAGATGGAATATGCAGCCCACGAGCGGCAACATCAGTGGCGACCAGTATATCCAGATTTCCCTGAGTGAACTCTTCCAGAATACGCAGACGTTTTTTCTGTGCAACATCACCGGTCAGTAGACCGACACGATGCCCATCAGCAGCCAAATGAGCCCAAATATCTTCACAGCGGTGTTTGGTATTGGCAAATATGATGCAGCGATCAGGCCATTCTTCTTCCAGCAAGGTCTGTAGCAGACGCATTTTTTCTTCATTGGAAGGATAAAACAGTTCTTCCTGAATACGGTGTCCTGTTTTTTGCAGGGGCTCCACTTCCACATACTCAGGATTATTCATCTGTTCGAAGGCCAGTTCACGCACCCGGTAAGACAGAGTGGCGGAAAACAGCAAATTCATTCTTTCTGTAGCCGCAGGGATCCGACGGAACAGCCAGCGGATGTCTTTGATAAAACCCAAGTCGTACATGCGGTCTGCTTCATCGAGCACGACAACTTGAATGGCACTGAGATTGACATGTCCCTGTTTTGTGTAATCGATCAAACGGCCTGTTGTACCAATCACGATATCGACGCCAGATTCCAGCACCTTAAGTTGCTTATCATAGCCATCGCCACCGTAGGCAAGACCCATTTTCAACCCAGTGGCTTCTGCCAGTTCTTCTGCGTCAGAGTAAATCTGGACAGCTAATTCGCGAGTGGGAGCCATGAGCAGCGCTCTTGGCTGATTGGTTTTACGCTCCTTCGCAGCGGGATTGGTCAATAAGTAATTGAAAGTAGACGTGAGAAATGCCAGCGTCTTGCCTGTTCCGGTTTGTGCTTGTCCCGCAACATCTCGGCCTTCGACAGTGAAAGGCAATGTTAGCGCCTGTATCGGCGTGCAGTTGGAGAACCCCTTTTTATCAAGGGCTTCTAGGACTTTGGGGTGCAATGCGAAGTCGGAAAACTTCTTTTCTGTCAAATGTGTTTTGCTCATAGTGTGGTAGAATATCAGCTAACTATTGCTTTAAGAAAGTGTATCCGCTGAAATAAAGACAGCTTATGCTAGTTAATGTACACTGACACTGTAAAAGATTTTACTTTTGGAGCAAAAAAATGAGTGAGAATATTACCCATCTTACTGATGCTGGTTTTGAAAACGATGTATTGAAAGCAGAAGGCCCAGTCCTCGTTGATTTTTGGGCTGAATGGTGCGGTCCTTGCAAAATGATTGCCCCTATTCTGGATGAAATTGCCGAAGAATATGCAGGAAAGCTGACTGTCGTTAAGCTAAACGTTGATGATAATACTGAAACAGCACCAAAATTCGGTATTCGTGGTATTCCAACACTGATTTTGTTTAAAGACGGTGAGAAGGTCGCGACAAAAGTGGGCGCTTTGTCAAAAACTCAGCTGAAAGAGTTTTTGGAACAACACCTCTAATTTAGAGTCAGGTCACAGTAATTACGGGCGTTTAGCGTGTAGAGTGATTTATCCCATTGACCGCTAGACGTCCGCTACGAAGCATGGTAAGTTAGCGACTACGTGCTTGTATGAAGCATTGGATAAGTGAATTCTTTATTCGATATAAAGGTTTATTGATGTAAAGAGTTGACATTAAGCATGTTGCATACTAAACAATCTGTAGTGTCTGATAAATCTGTTATTTCTGGATCACCTGAAGTATCTGATAGCATATCGCATTTGGTAAAGTTTCTGAGCCTATATACGAGGCATTCAGTATATAGCTTAGTACGCTGATAGCGTCCCGATGCTGAACATCTTTAAGCAAGGTGTTTTTATGCTAGACATTTTTATGTTGAGCCTTTTCTAGGTATAGCGTCCATTAAGACAGCGTACATGCTGAAATAGTGTCCACTGCTATAGCCTTATAATAGTGTTCACATTATAAATAGTTATAACATATTGATTGTTATGACATCTAGATAACATATAGATAGTTATAAACAGTGCTCACACCGAGATAATGCTTACGCTGAGATAGTTCCTATATTGAAATTAACCACTTTTCTTTATTATCTCAGTCGTGTTTTGACAGTTTGTCAGCTTTATTTTGAAATCAATCTGAGTACTTCAAGCCATTGCCTTGTAATATAATTTAATATGTTAGAAGGATTTATTCGTTTCTGGTACAAATAAACAGGCATCGATAACGCTGCCATACCATTCACGTTCATAGTTCGAGATATACCCCGAGTTAAAGAACCCACCATTATGAATCTTACCGAATTAAAGAATACGCCGGTATCTGAGTTGATTACTCTCGGCGAAAATATGGGGCTGGAAAATCTGGCTCGTATGCGTAAGCAAGACATCATTTTCTCTATTCTCAAACAGCATGCGAAAAGCGGAGAGGATATTTTCGGAGATGGTGTGCTGGAGATATTACAGGATGGATTTGGTTTCCTCCGCTCCGCAGACAGTTCCTACCTTGCAGGTCCCGATGATATCTACGTTTCTCCTAGTCAAATCCGCCGCTTTAACCTCCGTACCGGTGATACCATTTCAGGGAAAATCCGCCCACCAAAAGAAGGTGAACGCTATTTTGCCCTGCTGAAAGTTAATGAAGTTAACTTTGACAAACCTGAAAACGCCCGCAGTAAAATCCTGTTTGAAAACCTGACTCCACTTCATGCCAACAGCCGTTTGCGCATGGAACGTGGTAATGGTTCTACTGAGGATTTGACTGCTCGTGTTCTGGATCTGGCAGCTCCGATTGGTCGTGGTCAGCGTGGTCTGATTGTTGCTCCGCCAAAAGCGGGTAAAACCATGCTGCTGCAAAATATTGCAGCTAACATCGCTCACAACCACCCAGACTGTGTTCTGATGGTACTGCTGATCGACGAGCGTCCAGAAGAAGTGACCGAAATGCAGCGTCTGGTAAAAGGTGAAGTGATTGCTTCAACCTTTGATGAACCCGCTTCTCGTCACGTCCAAGTGGCTGAAATGGTCATCGAAAAAGCGAAGCGTCTGGTTGAACACAAGAAAGACGTTATTATCCTGCTGGATTCCATTACTCGTCTGGCTCGTGCATATAACACCGTAGTACCTGCTTCCGGTAAAGTATTGACTGGTGGTGTGGATGCGAATGCATTGCATCGTCCAAAACGTTTCTTTGGTGCTGCACGTAACGTTGAAGAAGGCGGTAGCCTGACCATCATCGCGACTGCGCTGGTTGATACCGGTTCCAAGATGGATGAGGTCATTTACGAAGAATTTAAAGGTACAGGTAATATGGAATTGCACCTGTCCCGTAAGATTGCTGAAAAACGTGTTTTCCCTGCTATTGATTACAACCGTTCTGGGACACGTAAAGAAGAGCTGCTCACTACACAGGATGAGCTACAGAAGATGTGGATCCTACGTAAAATTATTCATCCGATGGGTGAAATTGATGCGATGGAGTTCCTTATCAACAAACTGGCTATGACAAAAACAAACGAAGAATTCTTCGACTTTATGAAACGTTCATAGTTCTGCAAATAAATTGGATAGTTTCACAATAAAAAAGTAGTCATTTCGCCAAAGCGCCACGTTGTTGTGGCGTTTTTTTTATCGGTGACTTACCCTATTCGCCTGAAATGGTACATATTTTGCATGTTTTTCGAATGATTAGATGCGTGTTTTCTAGACGGACACTTTATAATTGTTCAATAAATAATTATTGATCACGCTCTACAGTTTGCATGATCCATTTGATTAATTTTTATAAGTCAGGATGCCTTGTTTTGTTAACAGGGAACTTATGGATTCGGTGTTGAATGGACATCCATAAGTCAATAAATAATAGATGCCCCATCATTATTTTTACAGAGAGTTGTTATTGTGAATATTCCCAGCATGAGTATCGAAATTTTTTACGTATTTATATTCTCATTCGCGTTTTTGTTTGTGGCTCGCAAAGTAGCAAAAAAGATCGGTTTAGTTGATAAGCCTAACTATCGTAAACGCCACCATGGTTTAGTCCCTTTGGTTGGTGGAATATCTGTTTTTTTTGGTGTTTGTTTTGCATTCGTTATTACAAAAGAGTTTATACCTCATAAATGGTTATATTTGGCTTGTGCAGGCATATTAGTTTTTATCGGTGCATTGGACGACCGTTTTGATATCAGCGTGAAGATTCGGGCAGCCATTCAGGCATTGGTAGGTATCAGCATGATGTATTTCGCTGGTCTTAAGCTTGAAAGCTTGGGGAATGCCTTCGGGTCATGGGAAATGGCACTGGGGCCATTCAGCTATGTTGTGACCTTATTCGCTGTTTGGGCCGCTATTAACGCCTTCAATATGGTGGATGGCATTGATGGCCTGTTGGGTGGGCTATCTTGTGTCTCTTTCGGTGCATTGGGGATTTTACTGTACGAAAATGGCAATACAGCACTGGCATTTTGGTGTTTTACGTTTATTGCAGGGATCTTGCCTTATATCTTCCTCAATCTTGGATTACTCGGAAAACGTTTCAAAGTATTTATGGGCGATGCGGGAAGCACCCTGATTGGCTTTACTATTATCTGGTTACTAACAGAAGCGACTCAAGGGGAAAATAGCTCTATTAGTCCTGTGACAGCATTGTGGATCATTGCGATTCCACTGATGGACATGGTTGCTATCATGTACCGTCGATTGCGCAAGGGGATGAGTCCGTTTTCTCCAGATCGTCAGCACATTCATCATTTGATCATGCGTGCGGGGTTCACTTCCCGTCAGGCATTTATCTTGATTACTTTGGCGGCAGTTTTATTAGCATCAGTTGGAATTATTGGAGAACGGTTAAGTTTTGTGCCTGAGTGGGCGATGTTGGCATTATTTTTGCTTGCATTTATGTTGTATGGTTATTGCATCAAGCGAGCATGGCGGGTAGCCCGTTTTGTTAAACGGTGTAAACGTCGTGTGCGTCGGGAAGCAAGTCATCATTAAAACATTGACTTATCAAAGAGGTTTTGTGCAGTGATAAACTCAGAAACGAAATCTAAACAGGATCAACCTGCTATAGAGCATGAGCTGGATATTCGTGCACTGTGTCATGCTCTGTGGCGTGGAAAGATATGGATTATCGCACTGGCAATGATTTTCGCTGCCGTCGCTCTGGGGGCATCTTATCTGATGCAGCAAAAGTGGAGCGCAACCGCTATTGTGGATTTACCGACGACCAATAATCTGGGTAGTTATTATTCGCAACAACAATTTTTGCGTAATTTGGATACCCACATCAATGCCTCGCCAGAGGCACAATTGCCGACTATTCCAGACGGTGCATATAAAGAATTCATGATACAGGTCTCGGCGTATGATACCCGTCGTGAATTTTGGCTACATTCTGATTATTACAAACAACGCAGGGAAGGGAATACCAAATCGGATGCTGTGTTGCTGGAAGAATTGATCAACAATACCCAGATCACACGGAGTGATGATAAAAAAGCCCCCAATGACAGTATCAAATTGACGGCAGAAACAGCAACTGATGCTAATCAACTGCTGCGCAAATATATAGCGTTTGCTAATCAACGGGCGAATACTCACCTGAACAATGAAATTAAAGGTGCATGGGCAACGCGTACCCAATCAATGAAAGCGTTGGTTAAACGTCAGGAGATGGTGGCCAAAGCGATGTACAATCGCGATTTGAATGTCTTGCAGCAGTCATTGAAAGTTGCTGAGAAACAAGGTATTCACCGCAATCAGACAAACATTCCTATCGAAGAATTGCCTGAATCCAAAATGTTTATGCTGGGTACGCCATTGCTGCAAGCCCAAATTGAAACTTTGGAAGCGACAGGACCGAATTACAGCATCGATTATGATCAAAATATGGCGATGCTGGCTACATTGAACGTTGGTCCAACTTTGCAAGACACTTTCCAGACTTACCGCTACCTCAGGACACCTGAAGAACCTGTTAACCGAGACAGCCCTCGTCGTGCTTTCATGATGATCATGTGGGGGGCCATTGGCATGTTGGTTGGTGCAGGGGTTGCTTTGGTAAGGCGTCCACGCTCCGCCAGTTCATATGAATAACTTCATGTAAATAATTCATCGTTTTTTCAGGGTAATAGCAAGCTAATAACTGTTTCCGGTAGCCTGTATTCTGCATGCGTATAGATAGATCGGAAACAGAGATGGAAATGGTGATTAACACCCTTTCGTGGAAGTATCGGCAATGATTGAAAAAATAAGAGAGCCACTGTGAAAGTGTTGACTGTGTTTGGTACTCGGCCGGAAGCCATTAAAATGGCGCCATTGGTACACGCATTGGCTAAGGATACTGCCTTTGACACAAAAGTGTGTGTCACTGCCCAGCATAGAGAGATGCTGGATCAGGTGCTGCACTTGTTTGGGATAACACCAGATTTTGATCTCAATATCATGCAAAAAGGGCAGGATCTCACGGATATTACATGCCGGATCTTGCAAGGTATGAAACCTGTATTGGAAGAATTCAAGCCGGATGTGGTGTTAGTGCATGGTGATACCACGACGACGATGGCAACCAGCCTGGCTGCATTTTATCAACATATTCCGGTAGGCCATATTGAAGCCGGGTTGAGAACGGGAGATCTTTATTCTCCGTGGCCGGAAGAAGCCAACCGTAAAATCGCGGGGCACTTGGCAATGTACCATTTTGCCCCGACGGAAAATTCACGAGATAACCTCTTAAAAGAATCCATTGCTGGAAACCGCATTTTTGTTACGGGCAATACGGTTATTGATGCTCTGCTGTCGGTACGTGACCGCATCATGAATGACGAAGCCATGTATGGCCAGCTTGCTGAACTTTATCCTTTCATTGACTCGAATAAAAAAATGATTTTGGTGACCGGCCACCGTCGTGAGAGCTTTGGCGAGGGATTTGAGCGCATTTGCGAAGCATTGGCGCAAATTGCCAAAACACATCCTGACGTTCAGGTGGTTTATCCTGTTCATTTGAACCCAAATGTCAGTGAACCCGTTAAGCGTATTCTGCATGATATTGATAATGTTATCCTTATCAAACCACAGGATTACCTGCCATTCGTCTATTTGATGAATCATGCCTACATGATCTTGACCGATTCAGGAGGCATTCAGGAAGAAGCCCCTTCTCTGGGAAAACCAGTTCTGGTCATGCGCAATACTACCGAACGACCTGAAGCTGTTGATGCAGGTACGGTGCGACTGGTGGGAACAGAAACACAGATTATCGTTGCAGAAGTGACACGTCTGTTGACGGATGACATCGCCTATCAACAAATGAGCCATGCCCATAACCCTTACGGTGATGGTCAGGCTTGCCAGAGAATTCTTGAAGCATTGAAGAGAAATCAGGTGACTCTATGAGTTTTGAAACAATTTCTGTTATTGGCCTTGGCTATATCGGCTTGCCTACCGCAGCAGCATTCGCCTCCCGCAAAAAGACGGTCATTGGTGTAGATGTCAATCAACATGCGGTAGAGACGATTAACCGTGGCGCGATTCATATCGTCGAACCTGATTTAGATAAAGTGGTGAAAGTTGCGGTTGAAGGCGGCTATTTGAAAGCGGTGACGACTCCACAACCTGCGGATGCTTTTTTGATTGCCGTACCGACTCCCTTCAAAGGAGATCATGAACCAGACATGGTTTATGTGCGTTCTGCCGCGGAGTCAATAGCGCCAGTCTTGAAAAAAGGTGATTTGATCATTTTGGAATCCACCTCGCCCGTTGGCGCGACAGAACAGATGGCAGAGTGGTTGGCTGTGGCACGCCCTGACCTCTCATTCCCACAACAGACAGGTGAAAATTCAGACATTGATATCGCCTATTGCCCTGAACGTGTTTTACCGGGTCAAGTCATGGTGGAATTGATCAAAAATGATCGCGTCGTGGGTGGCATGACAGCCAAATCATCCCGCAGGGCAAGTGAGCTGTACAACATTTTCCTTGAAGGTGAATGTGTTATCACTAATGCTAAAACGGCGGAAATGTGCAAACTCACTGAAAACAGTTTCCGTGATGTCAATATCGCCTTCGCTAACGAACTTTCCCTGATCTGTGCCGAACAGAATATCAATGTATGGGAATTGATCAGTCTGGCAAATCGCCATCCACGTGTAAATATCCTGCAACCCGGCCCAGGTGTGGGGGGGCACTGTATTGCAGTCGATCCGTGGTTTATCGTATCCCAGAATCCTGAACAATCCCGTCTGATTCATACTGCGCGTTTGGTGAATGATGGCAAGCCACTGTGGGTGGTTGATCAAGTGAAGGCCGCAGTGGCGGATTGTTTGGCAGAGAGTGGTAAACGGGCGAATGAGGTTAAAATTGCCTGTTTTGGACTGGCTTTCAAACCAAACATTGATGATTTGCGCGAAAGTCCAGCTGTTCATATTACAAAAATGGTTGCACAGTGGCATGCAGGGCAAACCTTCGCTGTTGAGCCAAACGTGCATGAACTGCCCAATTCACTGAAAAGTTTGGTGGAATTGATGGATGTGAAACAGGCATTGGAAGAGGCTGACGTTGTATTGTTGCTGGTGGATCACAGCCAGTTTAAAGCCATTAATGGTGATGCAATAAAACAAAAATGGGTTGTTGATACAAAAGGAGTTTGGCGTTGAAACGAATTCTTATCACAGGTGGCGCAGGCTTCATCGGTTCTGCGGTTGTTCGCCACATTATCAACCAGACTGAAGACAGCGTTGTCATCGTGGATAGCCTGACTTACGCCGGTAATCTTGAATCACTGTCTCTGGTTGCCAATCACCCCCGCTATGCGTTTGAGCAGGTCGATATCTGCCAGCGTGACGCCTTGGATCTTGTATTCCAACAATATCAACCGGATGCGGTCATGCATCTGGCGGCAGAAAGCCACGTTGATCGTTCCATTGATGGGCCTGCGGCTTTTATCGAAACCAATATCATGGGTACTTATACTTTGTTGGAATCGGCCCGTGCATTTTGGCAGCAGCTGGATCAGGAAAAGCAGGCGACATTCCGTTTCCATCATATCTCAACAGATGAAGTCTATGGTGACTTGCACGGCGAAGACGGTTTCTTCACTGAAACCACTCCTTACGCACCGAGCAGCCCTTACTCGGCCTCGAAGGCTTCCAGTGATCATCTGGTCAGGGCATGGCGCCGTACCTATGGATTACCGACTGTGATCACCAATTGTTCCAATAACTATGGGCCTTATCATTTCCCGGAAAAACTGATCCCATTGATGATCCTCAATGCGCTGGCAGGCAAGCCACTGCCGGTCTATGGCAAGGGAGAGCAAATCCGTGACTGGTTGTATGTGGAAGACCATGCACGAGCGTTGCATTTGGTCGTTACCAAGGCAGAATCCGGTGAAACCTATAACATCGGTGGGCATAACGAGCGCAAAAATATCGATGTTGTGGAAACGATTTGTGAGTTGCTGGAAGAGTTCCGACCTGAAAAACCTGTGGGTGTTGAGAATTACCGTGATCTGATTACTTATGTGACAGATCGCCCAGGGCATGATTTGCGTTACGCGATTGATGCGGCGAAAATCGAGCGTGAATTGAATTGGACACCACAGGAAACATTCGAATCCGGTATTCGCAAGACCGTGCAATGGTATCTGGAAAACGAGAATTGGTGGCGCAGGGTTCAAGATGGATCTTATGCAGGGGAACGTCTTGGACTGGGAAATGAATAAGCCCGTCAGGGGGAGCACATGAAAGGAATTATACTGGCAGGGGGTTCTGGCACCCGTTTGTATCCAATAACGCGTGGCGTATCAAAACAGTTATTGCCCATTTATGACAAGCCGATGATCTACTATCCTCTGTCAGTTTTAATGCTGTCGGGAATACGCGATATCCTGATTATCTCTACACCGGAAGATTTACCCGCTTTTAAACGGCTACTGGGTAATGGCGAACAATTTGGCATCCATCTGAGCTACGCAGAACAGCCTTCTCCAGACGGCTTGGCACAGGCATTTTTGCTTGGCGAAGAGTTTATTGGCAATGATGCCTGCTGTCTGGTGCTTGGCGATAATATCTTTTTTGGTCAGGCGTTTAGTCCGAAATTGCAAAGTGTGGTTGCCCGCGAAACAGGCGCTACCGTATTTGGTTATCAAGTGATGGATCCAGAACGGTTTGGCGTCGTGGAATTTGATGAACAATATCGAGTGCTTTCCATTGAAGAAAAACCCGTTCAGCCTAAATCCAACTGGGCGGTGACTGGGCTCTATTTTTACGACAACAAAGTGGTGGATTTTGCCAAACAAGTGAAACCTTCTGCCCGCGGCGAACTGGAAATCACCAGCATTAACCAGATGTATCTGGAGTGTGGCGAATTGAACGTCGAATTATTAGGGCGTGGGTTTGCGTGGTTGGATACGGGCACTCATGACAGCCTGATTGAAGCCAGCACCTTTGTTCAGACCGTCGAAAAACGGCAAGGTTTCAAAATTGCCTGTCTGGAAGAGATAGCATGGCGCAATGGCTGGCTGAGTGTTGAGCAGGTAAAAACGGCTGCTGTAGACTTGGCAAAAACGGGTTACGGCAAATATTTAATGGATTTGCTCAATGTCTATTCACGCCAACCTTGAACCACTGGTTTGGGATAGCCAGTTTTTTGGTTTGTCCACTGCTCGCCTGCATTTATTACAGGAAGCCTCTCCAGAAGCGGCAGCGCTGACGTCTGACCTACTGGACGAGTTCGCATTGGTACAAGCAAAGGTTCCTGCCCAGCAAACGGCCATCATTGATGGTCTGTCCGCCCTGGGATTTTCTCTGGTGGAAGGCGAGGCGGATTTACTGTTATCGATTGGGGCTGGAGATATCACTGGTACTCATACGGGACAAGATGCGGAACCAAAACTGATTTCTGCAAAAGCACAAGATATACCCGCATTGAAGGCGGTTGCGGCTCGTGTATTTACGTCCAGTCGCTTCCGTGCGCCGTGGTATCAGCCGGATGACAGTGGTCGATTCTATGCGACTTGGGTCGAAAAAGCGGTTTTGGGCACGTTTGACCACGAATGCCTGCTTATCAATGATGAACACGGTCAAATGATGGGTTTTGTTACCCTAAGAGATATCGGTAGCCATGAAGCACGCATTGGATTATTGGCTGCCGTACCGGGTAATCCCCATCAAGGAATTGGAAAAAAATTAATGTCGGCGGCGCAGCAGTGGTGTCTGCATCACCAGATATATCGGCTGAGAGTGGCAACACAAATCAGCAACATCTCTGCCTTGCGTCTTTATACACGTCGTGGTGCCATCATTGAAAGCACCGCATATTGGTTATACAGAGGATGAAATGATTCCATTTAACAAACCACCGGTAGTCGGCACTGAACTAGAATATATGAAACAGGCGATGGCCAGTGGTAAATTGTGTGGCGATGGCGAATTCACCAAACGTTGTGAAACATGGATGGAACAGCGTTTTAACTGTCCGAAGGTGTTGTTGACACCATCCTGTACGGCTTCACTGGAAATGGCAGCCATTTTGCTGGATATCCAGCCGGGTGATGAAGTTATCATGCCGAGCTATACCTTTGTCTCGACTTCCAATGCCTTTGTCCTGCGTGGGGCAACCATTGTGTTCGTGGATATTCGTCCTGATACCATGAACATTGATGAAACCCAAATTGAAGCTGCCATTACAGAGAAAACCCGCGCCATCGCGCCGGTACATTATGCGGGCGTGGCCTGTGAAATGGATACCATCATGGCACTGGCGGAAAAGTATAACCTGTATGTAGTGGAAGATGCGGCACAAGGCGTTATGTCTACCTATAAAGGTCGCGCACTGGGCACGATTGGGCATATTGGTTGTTTCAGCTTTCATGAAACCAAAAACTACTCAGCCGGTGGTGAAGGTGGAGCGACATTAATCAATGATAAGTCCATGATCGCCCGTGCTGAAATCATTCGTGAAAAAGGCACCAACCGCAGCCAATTTTTCCGTGGGCAAGTGGATAAATACACTTGGCGTGATATCGGCTCTAGCTATTTGATGTCTGACCTGCAAGCAGCTTACCTGTGGGGGCAACTGGAAATTGCTGAGGAAATCAACCAGCGCCGTCTGGCCCTGTGGAATAACTACAATCAAGCACTGAAACCGTTGGCAGATGTTGGACTCCTGACCTTGCCAACGGTTCCAGAAGGCTTGGAACATAACGCCCACATGTTCTATATCAAGCTAAAAGATGTGGAAGAACGCAGCTCATTCAATAGTTACATGAAAGAAAACGGTATTCTGAGCGTATTCCATTACGTGGCGTTGCATACTAGTCCCGCGGGTGAGAAATGTGGCCGTTTCCACGGTGAAGATCGTTTTACGACCCGTGAAAGCGACCGTTTAGTTCGTTTGCCAATGTTCTACAACATCACTGACGAAGAGCAGCAAGTCGTCATCAACCGTATCAAGGAATTTTTCGCCTGATATGTCACTTGCCAAAGCTTCTGTCTGGACGGCGGGTTCCACACTGATCAAAATCGGTGTGGGACTGCTGGTGATTAAACTGCTGGCGGTGTCTTTTGGCCCAACGGGTGTTGGGCAAGCAGGCAACTTTCGTCAACTTATTACTGTATTGGGCGTACTGTCTGGTGCGGGCATTTTTAACGGCGTCACCAAATACGTGGCGGAAAATTATCAGCAACCGGAAAGACTCAGGGCCGTGTTGGGCACATCGTCTTCGATTATTCTGGGTTCTTCGACTCTGCTGGCGGTCATTTTCCTCTTGTTCAGTGATGTCATCAGTATTGGCTTGTTTGGTCACAACCATTACAAAACTGTTGTGCAGGCGCTCGCATTTATTCAAATGGGAATCGCTTATGCCAACTATTTTCTGGCTATATTGAAAGGATTCAGGGATGCTCAAGGAAATGCACTGGCGATTATTCTGGGTAGCTTAGTAGGCGTAATTGCCTATGGCCTCTGTTACTGGTTGGGGGGCTATGAAGGGGCATTAGCAGGGTTGGCTTTGGTGCCCGCTTTGGTGGTCTTCCCGGCGGGGGTGATCATTTTGCATCGCAAGGTCATTACATTTTCGGCCTTGAAACCATTTTCTGTTTTGAAACCTACGTGGGATCGCGCGATTGCCAGCCATTTGGGAAAATTCACCCTTATGGCCCTGCTGACCTCTATTACGTTGCCAGTCGCTTATGTCATGATGCGAAACCTGCTGGCAGAGCGTTATAGCTGGGAAGAGGTTGGAATTTGGCTGGGAGTAAGCAGCATTTCGGATGCCTATTTACAATTTATCACTGCTTCTTTCACTGTCTATCTGTTGCCAACACTCTCCCGTTTGGAGAGTAAGCAAGAAATTACCAGCGAAATTGTGAAAGCGCTGAAATTTGTCTTACCTGCCGTAGCTGCCGCCAGTTTCTCAGTCTGGCTGTTGCGTGATTTCGTCATTTGGTTGCTATTTTCAGACAAATTTATCGCCATGCGGGGTTTATTCGCATGGCAGTTAGTGGGCGACGTGTTGAAAGTTGGCGCTTATGTTTTTGGTTATCTGGTGATAGCGAAAGCTGCACTGCGTTTTTATGTATTGACTGAAGTCAGTCAGTTCCTTCTGCTGACCGGTTTCTCCCATTGGTTGATACCGGAAAATGGGGCATTGGGGGCGGCTCAGTCATATATGGCAACTTACATTGTTTATTTCATTCTTTGTTGTAGCGTATTTATTATTTACCGCAGGCGAGCATGACAACCCTAATTCACGTTCTGGGATCGGATATCCCGCATCACAATCAAACGTTACTGCGTTTCTTTAATGACGTCTTGGCGCAGGAGATCAATTTTCCGGCCAAACCGTGTTTTATGGTGGTGTCCAAAAACCACACATGGCTATCGAATTATCCTGACTTGACGATCTTGGTTTATGACAGCAAGGCTGACCTATCACGGGCCGTGATCGAAAAAGCGCAGGCAAATAGAACAACCCGTTTCTTTTTCCACGGGCAGTTTAATGCTGCTTTGTGGTTGGCTTTATTCGTGGGCAAAATCAAGCAACATCAATTTTGGTGGCATGCGTGGGGGGCTGATTTATATGAAGAATCCCGCCAACTGAAATTCCGTTTGTTCTATCTGCTTCGTCGCTTGGCACAAAAGCGGGTGGGGCATATTTTTGCCACGCACGGCGATCTCCAATATTTTGGCCAGTCCAAGCCTTATGTGCCATCATCATTGCTCTATTTCCCAACCCGTATGGATCCTACACTGACGGTAATGGAGAAAACATGTTCACCGGAAGGGATCACCATCTTGCTGGGAAATTCAGGCGATCAATCTAACCGCCATATTGAAGCATTGCATAAGATCCACTGCCAGTTTGGTGATGAGGCGCGGGTGATTATGCCAATGGGTTATCCCGGTAATAACCAAGCCTATATCCAGCGTGCAGAGCAAACCGCATTATCCCTGTTTCCAGCGCAAAACGTCAGTATCTTGAAAGATAAACTGGCGTTCGACGAATATTTGTCATTGGTGCGCCAATGCGATTTGGGCTATTTCATTTTCAATCGCCAGCAGGGTATTGGAACACTCTGTTTGTTGATTCAATTTGGTATTCCGTTTGTTCTGAGCCGCCAAAATCCATTTTGGCATGATTTGCTGGAACAGCATGTTCCTGTTCTGTTTGATGGCGATGAACTGAATAAACACTGGGTGCAGGAAGCACAGCGCCAGATGCTGTCCCTTGATAAAAAGGCGATTGTCTTTTTTGAGCCCAATTTCATTGAGGGGTGGAAAGCCGCCCTATCGGCTGCATCTGGAGAGTATCAATGACCTTGGCACAATTCGGTGGGCTATTTGTCGTTTATGTGATCTCATTGGTTTTTATCCTGACCTTGACGTATCAAGAATTTCGGCGTGTCCGCTTTAATTTTAATGTCTTTTTCTCATTGCTGTATTTGCTGACGTTCTACTTTGGCTTCCCGTTGACCAGCATGTTGGTGTTCCAGTTTTATGTGCAGGTAGTGCCAGTGGATTCGCTGTTGCATGCGATGTTGGCATCTGGCTGTTTTTACGCCATTTACTATGTGGCTTATAAAACGCGGCTTAATTATAAAACACGAATTAGCTATAAAACACGCAGCAATCATATAGAACCTGAAACATCATTGGTTGCTTCATCGTGCAATCCCCTGTTCACCATGAATCGGGTGGAAACCAATCTGACGTGGCTGTTGCTCGCTGGCATTGCTATCGTTACGTTGGGTTCATTCTTTATGCAGAATGGTTTCTTACTGTTTAAATTACAGTCCTATAGTCAGATATTTTCCAGCCAGGTTTCCGGCGTGGCGCTCAAGCGATTCTTTTATTTTTTTATCCCTGCCATGTTGGTGGTATTTTTCCTGAAACCGACTAAAGCCCGCTGGTTGTGGTTCTTGGTGGCGACAGTAGCATTTGGTATTTTAACTTATGTGATCGTTGGAGGAACACGAGCTAACATTATCATTGCGTTTGCGCTGTTTCTGTTTATTGGTATTGTCCGTGGTTGGATCACGTTGTGGATGCTGTTTGCAGCGGGCATTATGGGAATTGTCGGTATGTTCTGGCTGGCGTTGAAGCGCTACAGCTTGGATGTAAGCGGTGCAGAAGCGTTTTATACGTTTCTGTATCTCACGAGGGATACGTTCTCGCCGTGGGAAAACTTAGCTCTGTTGCTGGATAACTACAGTAAAATAGATTTTCAGGGGCTAGCACCGATTATCCGTGATTTTTATGTCTTTATTCCTAGTTGGCTATGGCCGGAGAGACCTGGTCTGGTCTGGAATACAGCTAACTACTTTACGTGGGATGTGCTGAATAATCACTCTGGCCTTGCGATCTCACCAACATTGATTGGGTCGCTTGTGGTCATGGGCGGCGTATTTTTTATCCCTCTGGGCGCGATTGCTGTTGGTTTTATCATCAAATGGTTTGATTGGATCTATGAAGCGGGAAAACAGGAAACTAATCGCTATAAGGCAGCGATTTTGCAGGCTTTCTGTTTTGGTGCAATTTTTAACATGATTGTCCTTGCCCGTGAAGGTGTGGATTCCTTTGTTTCTCGAGTCGTATTCTTTTGTATTGTCTTTGGCCTATGTCTGGTTGTGGCGAAATTACTGTATTGGCTGTTTGAAAGCGCAGGGCTGATTCGAGAGTTTGTCGTCAGTAATTTGGCTGCATCGCAAAAAACATCTGTTATTTTGGACGTAAGGAAGAAAAATGGCGTTGAATAACATTCCCAAATACCGCATTCGTGGCCTTAATATCTGGGGGTTTCGTGGTATGTCGCATTTTCTTGATCATCTTTTTCAAGATGGGCAGGTAAAAACAGGTACGCTGGTCGCGATTAACGCAGAAAAGGTCCTCACGGCAGAAAAAGACAATGCATTGAATATGTTGCTGGATGAGGCGGAATATTTATATGCAGATGGTATTAGCATCGTGCGTGCCATTCGCCGTAAATACTCTGATGCAGATGTATCACGTATTGCGGGGGCGGATTTGTGGGAATCTGTGATGGAACGAGCGGGTCGTGAAGGTACGACAGTCTTTCTGGTAGGCGGAAAACCCGACGTTTTGGCACAGACAGAGAACAAATTGCGTACCCAGTGGAACGTCAACATCGTGGGCAGTCAGGACGGTTATTTTACACCGGAAACGCGTGATGCGGTGTTTGAGCACATTCATACCTGCGGTGCAGCGATTGTTACGGTGGCAATGGGATCGCCTAAACAGGAAATCTTCATGCGTGATTGTCGCAAGATACACCCAGATGCGCTGTATATGGGCGTCGGGGGAACTTATGACGTCTTTACCGGACATATCAAACGTGCCCCGAAAATCTGGCAAAATCTAGGTTTGGAGTGGTTGTACCGCCTGCTATCTCAGCCAAGCCGAATCCGTAGGCAGATCAAGCTATTAAGGTTCCTTGGTTATTATTACGGTGGCAAGCTCTAGCCTGACAATTTTTTTGTTATCTATCCCAATAAATTTCAAGTTGTGGTCATCTAAGCTGCAACTTGAAAGCTGAAGGTCATAAACCTGCTGCATTGGTTATGCGTTATTCATATGCAGTGCGGTAATCTGGATCAGCCATCCATTCACGATGTAACTGACGTTGTGTAGTCAATTTCATTGGTCGACTCATTTGGCAAAAACGTGAAATAACCGTCTTGTTGAATGATCAAAAAATAGTCATTATTGATGTTGTTCTCTTCAACTGCGACGCCAAACAACACAGGCGTTGACTCAATTTTATAATTTTTTATTTCACTGACTGGCAAAACGTGTTTTGATCCCAGCCTTTTTTTACAACGATTGATTATTAATTCCTGTATTTTTTCTGTTTGCAAATATAGACATCATAAAAGTGGATAGGGAGTTTTATGAATGATTCAAAACAGAGCCTGCAAAGGGGACTTGAGGCACGTCATATTGAGCTGATTGCGCTAGGTGGCACAATCGGCGTAGGGTTGTTCATGGGTTCAGCAAGTACCTTGAAATGGGCCGGTCCTTCTGTTTTGCTGGCTTACATTATTGCTGGGATTTTTGTTTTTTTCATCATGAGATCGATGGGGGAAATGCTATTTCTTGAACCCGTTACGGGCTCATTCGCTGCTTTTGGACATAAATACCTCAGCCCTTATTGGGGGTGCCTGACAGCATGGGGCTACTGGTTCATGTGGGTTTCCGTAGGGATTTCAGAGATCACCGCCATCGGCGTTTATTCCGAGTTCTGGTTCCCTGAATTGCCCCAGTGGATTTCTGCGCTGGTGGCGGTCGGGTTGGTTGCCTTAGCGAATTTGGCGGCTGTGCGGCTGTACGGTGAGTTGGAATTTTGGTTTGCCATGATCAAAGTCACTACGATTATTGTGATGATCCTGATTGGCATCGGTTTGATTTTTTTCGGTTTGGGTAATGATTGGCAACCCATTGGTTTGGATAACCTGACCTCACATGGTGGTTTTTTCTCTGGTGGTTGGAAAGGCTTTTTATTTGCCCTCTGTATTGTTGTTGCATCCTATCAGGGAGTCGAATTGGTTGGCATCACCGCTGGTGAAGCGAAAAACCCACAGGTTACCCTTAAGAAAGCGATCAACAATATTCTGTGGCGCATCCTGATTTTCTATGTCGGTGCCATTTTCATTGTCGTTACGCTGTTCCCGTGGACAGAAGTTGGCTCGTATGGCAGTCCATTTGTGATGACCTTTGCTAAGGTTGGTATTGCTTCTGCGGCCGCAGTGATTAACTTTGTCGTGCTGACTGCTGCACTTTCTGGCTGTAACAGTGGAATGTACAGCGGTGGCAGAATGCTGTATGCCTTGGCGCAAAACCGTCAGTTGCCTGCTTCACTGTTGAAATTATCGAAAAACGGTGTGCCGGTGAGATGTATAGCGATCACCATTGGCTGTTTGATTGCCGGCTCTAGCCTGAATTATCTGATCCCAAATCCACAGTCAGTATTCGTTTACGTTTATAGTGCCAGCGTATTGCCTGGTATGGTGCCGTGGTTTGTGATTCTGGTGAGTCAGTTGCGTTTTCGTAAGCATAATGAGGAAGCCTTAAAACAGCATCGGTTTAAATCGATCCTGTTCCCTTATGTCAATTATCTGACATTGATTTTCCTGTGTTTTGTATTAGTCGGGATGGCGATTAACCCAGATACGCGCTTCTCTCTGATGGTAGGGGGAACATTTTTGCTGATCGTGTCATCAATTTATTGGCTGATGAAATTTATTTGTAGGAAAAATCAAAACAATTTGTCGGATTAATTCGTAATCAATAAAGCGAGTTGCGATGAGGTTGCGGTGGAAATGTGCTGTCTTTATCAGCTAAGTGAGTGAAGCGTAATCAAACGCATCATTTCTTTTAAAAAAGCACTGGACAGTACGACATTAAATCCGTACTATCCTCCACCGCAACGGCGTTAAGCGCCCGTAGCTCAGCTGGATAGAGCGCTGCCCTCCGGAGGCAGAGGTCTCAGGTTCGAATCCTGTCGGGCGCGCCATTTAAAGCGTGCAAGAGCAGTGACAATGAGTTATCGTGGTCAACGTTTTAAGTAGCAAAAGCAGTATATAAAAAGACAGCTGTTATGGTGGCTATAGCTCAGTTGGTAGAGCCCTGGATTGTGATTCCAGTCGTCGCGAGTTCGAGTCTCGTTAGCCACCCCATCTTTTTTTATGAAACGCGAGGGTGGCGGAATTGGTAGACGCGCTAGCTTCAGGTGTTAGTGTTCTTACGGACGTGGGGGTTCAAGTCCCCCCCTTCGCACCATAAAAAAAGAGATTTAAAAGATATGTTTCGGCGAGTAGCGCAGCTTGGTAGCGCAACTGGTTTGGGACCAGTGGGTCGGAGGTTCGAATCCTCTCTCGCCGACCAAATTCTGAAAAAGCCCCGCTATTGCGGGGCTTTTTCTTTCTATTTTCCTGCCACTAAAAAACGTTTTGTTTTCCCTTTTACTTCTCTTTGATTTCTTTGTGATTCTCTTGCGTGAAATTGAATATCATGACTTTTATTAGTTTATTAACCACATGTTTTAAAAGCTATTTTTAGATTAGAATTGTATTTCAACGACAAACCATACTATTGAATGTCTCAAATTGGAGACATGTAACTCTTTGATTTTCATTGTCTATATGTAAACTGCTTGAAGTGCGTCTCAAATGAGAGACGGTATTTTTGATGATTTTTAGTGAAAGCCCGAATACCTATTATGGAAAGTCCGTAATACCTTGGATAAGGATAAATTATCCTGATGGGAAAAGTTGGCACGCAAAATGCATTATTAAAAATCGTAGATACTCATCCCACTCCTTATGACAGCATATGACTTCATAAACCTCGGGATGATGTAGAGCTGATTGTCGGTGCCTATGGTCCACGTTATAGATGAGTAAGTATCACTGTCTTTTCATCACAAACCGGACACAACGTTGAGTGAGGCACTATCCGTCTGTAGACCTGATTGTATTTATGCACCTGTCTTTTTTGATAGGTGTTTTTTTTATCTTGAAGTTTGCATGATGTCCCCAGATTAACGATCCAATAGTCTCTGAATCGTCAATCTGGGTCTAATAAGAAATGTCTTACTCTTCTGTATTACTCTCACGTTTCAGAGTCAGCATAAAACCTTGGCTGCGGGTCTGGGCGGCTTCTTCGCGTTTCTGCAATCTATCGAGTGCATCGGCAAGCCATGCGTAATCATGGGCATCTGGCCGCTGCGCAAGAGCTGCCTTAAATGCCATTTCGGCACTGGCCCATTCACCATGACGCAAGGCAACCTGCCCCAGGGTACTGTTGAGCAATGGTGTTGCACCATGTTGTTTTAACAGATGAGTGAGAGTTTTTTGTACGGCTTCGGAATCACTTGTTTTAATATGTGGAATTAATAGCAGGAGACGTTCGTCATATTGCTGTTTTAATCCATTCAGAATGATTTGCTGGGCAGTTTCGTGCTCATTGCATTCAATCAAATGCTCGGCCAGAGCGATTTGTAGCACGATATCGTGGCGAACCTTACGGCTTTGGTCTTTCCACCATACTTTCAGGCCCGTGCTGCCTTTTCCTGCCATAACTTGATTCATTAACCCGATATAGGCTTGCTGTCGCAATTTAAGGATCTCTTCTTCACCATGCAGATCGCTCTTCATCATTGAAGGCAAGATATCAATCAGGGATTGATAAGCACCTGAAAGAGAGTAAGCCTGTTCAGCCAGCCGTAATACCTCAGGATGGCGAGGAGCATGATTTAACAGTTTATCCACACCATTGCGTGCCGCGTGAACTTCGCCTTGCGCCAGCTGGATACGTACACGGGTAATGTCAACGGGGAGCTGATCCTTATCTGCAACTTCTGCGGCACGTTCAATATACTGGTTGGTACGGAAATAATCACCGCGCTGCTGGGCGGCTTCTGCTGCCAGCAAATAGTTCACGACAGGGTACTCAGCATGATCAACATTGCGGGTCATTAAACGCTCAACTTGCTTGAAATCCCCTTCGGCGAGTTTGAGCAGCGCCTGTTTGGTTTGTGAGCGAGCCCGGCTGCGTTTGTATCCACCAAAGATCCAGCTATGAGTGAATGTGCTGGTACGTTTTAACCGGCGATAACACCAACCGATAAAAATCAGCAAGAATTGTAACAGGAGGAACATGATCACCAGGGCAGTAATGCTGGTGATGATATTGTCACTGTCCGTCTGGATCAAAACGTATCCTTGATGCCCGGATAGCACGGGGCCAAGTACCACGCCCACAATGAGGATAATGAACAGCAGTAATACTTTTAGCATACTCAGCTCTCCTCAACGGATGTTTTTGCCTGACCGGATGTTTCTGCTGGGGTTGGCTGTGATTGCGTTTCTGGCTGGATTTCTGGCTTAGTTTCTTGTTGAGACTTAAATTGAGATTCGGTTTGGGATTGTACAGAATGCGGTAAATTGTAGATACGCTTACGCACCAAATCTGTCAGTATTGACTGGCTGCTCAGTTGTTCAGGAACATCGATAGAAAGCGGTCGCTTTTCCAGTGAGTCAACATCCGCTAAAAAGGCTTCTGTATCTGGGCTGGAGGTATCAAAATAAGTCCTTACCCAACTTCCAACGGGTTCCAATGCTTTTTGGTAAATTTCATTCTGACGGCGGGGAACCGCCTGTGCGGCAATCAGCAACTTGGAACGGATGTTTTCGCGCAGGTAAATGTCTTGATTAGGAGCCAACAGTGGTTCTTTGTTGCTATCACGTGGGGAGATAGTAATGAAATTATCCATAAAGCTGTGCCAGCTACTGCTCAGGTTTCTACGCCAGTCAGAGAGTGAAGCTGTGATTTCACGATTGTTCTTCTCCATTGGCGCGGCTTGTTCTACTTTGTCTACCAAACGTAAGTTATCGACTTGGTTTGATAGCTGATTCAGGGTCAGAATAATACCTTCTAAATCAATCTGTTTGATTTTTGTCAGAGAATCGATATCTGTCATGATAGCTGTGCGGGCATAGACCAGGCTGGGATCATCCATCTCAGCTAGGTTATGGTCGGCATCTTTCAGCAAGGCGATGGCTGTGGTGATATCCTGCTCACTCCATATTTTGCGGCCAGCCATCTTAACGAGGGAGCTTGCCTGTGCCAGTCGCCAGTTTTCAATATCCGTATTTGACAGTGCTGAAACACGGGTTTGAAGCTCTTCCATGCGGTCACCGAGCTGCTGGTTTTGTGAGCTGGCTTGTTGCAAGGAAGTCTTTAACTCTTGGAGTTTGGTGTCAAAATCTTGTTGATCAGCAGACTGCTGTTGTGCCAGAGAAGTAATTTGTTGCTGAAGAGCGAGATTTTCGGCGTTTAATGCCACATTCTGCTGTTTACTGTGATAATAAATGTAAAGACCACCAACGCCTATTGCCAGAGAAATGGCGATTGAGAGAGTATTGCCCACCCAACCATAGCGTTTGGGTTTATGGGGAGCCGTTTCAGGCTGCTGAGGGTGTTTTGTCTCAACCGCATCGGTGGATTGCTTTTGTTCCGTCATAATGGACATCCCATATTGGTTTATTCCAGCGCCTGCATTAAGGCGTCATTATCTGCACTCTTGGCTACTTTTATCACTTGCCAGCCTAATGTCTGGGCGATCTTGGCAAGGCGCTCGCTGACCACTATCAGGCAGCAACCCAATAACCACGCTTTTCCATCGTTATCAGTCACTAAGTTATATAACAGTTGCAGCATTTCGCCACTTGTTACAACGATGGTTTTTATACCACATTGCTGCCAGTGACGACTGAAATCAGCTGCATGGTATTTGACTGGCTGTCGTGAATAACATTCACAGTAATCCACTTCTCCTCCCCGCATCCTTAGCGTTGAAGCAATAACTTCACGTCCACCATTGCCCCGGAGCAATAAAATCTTTTTATTGCCCATCTGCTGTAGAGCGGGGAGTTGCAGTAGATCCTCACTGGTTTCACCTTGCTCAGACCAGAAGATCTCCAGCCCAGTTTGTTGATGAAACATGAGGGAAGTTGATTTGCCAATACCATAATAAGATAGCTTATCAGGCCATGACAGACCCTTTTTAATAAGCAGTTCATTGGCATAATGAACGGCGTTTTTTGATAACAGGAAAACCAGATCCCCCGCAGACAGCCATTGCAGCTTTTGTGACAACAATGGCAAACCTGCCCCCGGGTTTATTTCGATGAGTGGTGCGCTGAAGGCTGTTTTTCCAACAGCATTCAGTCGCCTGACCAATTCCTCTCCTGCGGGGGCAGGGCGGGTGATCAAAATGTTCATTCAGGTGGGTTCCTCTGGTATACGTTAGCCAGAATCTGGCGCGCGCCTTTTTCCAATAATTCCTCCGCCAATTCCACACCAGCTTGACGAGCCTCTTCTGGTGATACCACTCTTTCACCACGCACGATAACCTTGCCATCAGGAGCGCCGACTAACGCACGCAGCCAGATATTATCTTCTTGCCAGATGGCATAACTACCAATTGGCACCTGACAGCCTCCCTCAAGGCGGGTATTCATGGCGCGTTCAGCAAGAACGCAGATTTCTGTTCTGGCGTGGTTCAAGGGAGCCAGTAGCTCATGAGTTTGCTGATCATCGAGTCGACATTCAATGCCTACCGCACCTTGACCGACGGCTGGTAGCAGTAATTCCGGTGCCAATGGCATACGAATGCGCTCTTCAAGCCCAAGCCTTTTCAGCCCCGCAGTTGCAAGGATAATGGCATCATAATCTCCGTTATCGAGCTTGCTCAGACGAGTACCGACATTACCGCGCAAATCACGGATTACAAGATCAGGACGTAGCTGACGAATTTGGCACTGACGGCGTAAACTCGACGTACCGACAACACTGCCAGTGGGCAGGTCATCGAGTGAGGCGTATTCTACTGAAACAAAAGCATCCCGTGGATCATCCCGTTCGCAGATTGTGACCAACCCTAAACCGTCAGGAAATTCAACAGGGACATCTTTCATGGAGTGGACGGCGATATCAGCTCGTTTTTCAAGCAGGGCCAGCTCCAGTTCTTTCACAAACAGCCCCTTGCCTCCCACCTTTGCCAATGGTGTATCGAGGATAATATCGCCGCGGGTGACCATTGGAACCAGCTCTACTTTCAGTTCTGGATGAAAGTGTTTCAGTTGTTTTTGAACATATTGTGCTTGCCACATAGCTAATGGGCTTTGGCGAGTAGCGATGCGAATGGTTTTCATTGTCATGGATAATTATGTTGGATATAGCAGCCTTTTAGCCACTAGTTAGCCATTAAATAGTGAGAAAATAGTATCAGTTTTAACATCTCAACGATTTTTTTTCCAGTTACGAAAATACTGGGAAAAACAAAATAGTATATGAATATACAGGTTATTAGATAAAAATAATTTTAAATATTAAAATAATATTTTATTTAAATAGAGAAAATAAACAAAAAGATTGATTTAAAAGCAAATTGAAATTTAGGGTTTAGTTGGATGGTAAAAAGCAATGGGCGATATTTAGCAATAAAAAATATTATTAGATGAAATATTTATGGAAGCCTGATGTTTTACAATATGTTACATCCCCTATATGAAAAATAATCAACTATAATATTTATTCTAAAAAACATATTATCGTATCTATTTCGTGATTAACTTAATATTTTACAACGAGTTAATTGTAGTTCAGCTATTGCGGAGGAGGCGGAAAGATGGTAGTGCGTACTTTACGCTTCGACTGCAAGGTGTTAAATTGATCACGTTTCCGACAATAAGTTTGTAAAAATAATTTTAAATAATATTGTAACACCATGCGTTATCGGAAACAGGGGACTACTTTGGGCACTGGAACTGATATCAGGCGAAACTCTTGTATCTCTATATTGAAACGCTGAAGCAGCGACTGGATGCAATTAACCAACTTAGACTAGAACGCGCCACTAGCTCAATGAGTGACGCTTTTAAGCAGGTTTATAGTTTAATTCCAGTATTATTACATCATCATCATCCAATGATGCCGGGCTATATCAAAAGCAATATTCCTCATGGTGTTTGTTTTTTTACGCCTGATGAATCACAGCAGTTTTGGATTAATGATCTAGAAGGCCAGCGTGCTGGTGTCTTGTCACATGTCTCTAATGGTGAATTGCCGATTACGGGAATTTACTCAATGGGCAGTACCTCCTCTATAGGGCAAAGTAGCTCTTCTGATGTGGATGTTTGGGTATGTCATCAATCCTGGTTAGATAATGATGAGAAAGCGTTACTGGAGCAAAAATGCACCTTGATAGAACAGTGGGCGGATTCACTGGGTATCGAGGTTACTTTTTTTCTGATTGATGAAAACCGTTTTCGGCACAATGCCTGTGGCAGTTTGAACGGTGAAGACTGTGGCTCTACCCTGCATATCCTCCTACTTGATGAATTTTATCGTACCGCGGTCTGTATGGCTGGCAAACGCTTGCTGTGGACGATGGTTCCTGTGGAAGAGGAGGCGCATTATGACGAATATGTCCTTTCCCTTTATGCTCAGGGAGTTCTGACGCCAAATGAATGGCTGGATCTGGGCGGTTTGGGCGAGTTGTCAGCAGAAGAATATTTTGGGGCGAGTCTTTGGCAGCTCTACAAGAGCGTGGATTCTCCTTATAAGGCGGTATTGAAAAGCCTACTGTTGGAAGCCTATTCATGGGAATACCCCAATGGAAAACTTCTGGCGATGGAAATGAAACAACATTTCCATGATGGCGCGATTGTTTCCTTCGGTCTTGATGCCTATAGCATGATGCTGGAGCGTGTAACTCGTTATCTTACTGCCACAAACGATCTTACGCGCTTGGATTTGGCGCGTCGTTGTTTTTACCTGAAGGTGTGCGAAAAATTACTGGAAAGCAGCGATGACAAAGGCTGTACAGGATGGCGTCGTCAGGTCATGTCCCAGCTGGTGCATGAATGGGGTTGGGATGACAGCAAATTAGCCATGCTGGATAATCGTAACGCGTGGAAAATTGAGCAGGTGCGTGATGCCCACAATGAATTGCTCGATACCATGATGCAGAGTTATCGCAACCTGATCCGTTTTGCTCGCCGTAACAATTTAAGTGTGAGTGCCAGCCCGCAGGATATTGGCGTATTGACCCGCAAATTATATGCGGCTTTTGAAGCATTGCCCGGTAAAGTGACTTTGGTCAACCCTCAGATATCGCCGGATTTGTCAGAACAGGATCTTACCTTCATTTATGTTCCTCCGGGGCGTGTCAACCGTAGTGGCTGGTATCTTTACAATCATGCCCCAACGATCAAATCAATTATTGGTCATCAACCGCTGGAATATAACCGCTATCTGAATAAATTAGTTTCTTGGACATACTTCAATGGCCTACTGGCCAAAGAAACCCGGATCCATATTCATCACGGGGAATCTCAGTGCGATAAGCATAAACTGTGTGATTTGGTGGATGATATTGCCACGCATTTTCCGACCCGTTTACCTGCCCCTACACCAAAAGCGTTATACAGCCCTTGTGAAATTCGTCACTTGGCGCTTATTGTCAACTTGGAAAAAGATCCAACTGCTGCATTTTCCAATCAAGTTGTTCGTTTTGACTTAAGGAATATGAATGTTTTCAGCTTTGGAGAATTGCAGCAATGTCTGGTGGGCAGTATCGATTTGCTTTACCGTAATTCATGGAATGAAGTGAGAACCCTGCATTTCAGTGGTGAACAATCGGTACTGGAAGCATTGAAAACCATATTGGGTAAAATGCATCAGGATGCTGCACCACCGTCTGACGTCGAAGTATTCTGTTATAGCAAGCATTTGTGTGGGTTGATTCGTACCCGTATCCAGCAATTGGTTTCAGAATGTATAGAATTGCGTCTCTCCAGTAATCGACAAGATCCCAATCGCTTTAAGGCGTTACGCATTTCAGGTCAAACGTGGGGATTATTCTTCGAACGGTTAAACGTTTCGGTACAAAAATTGGAAAATGCAGTGGAATTCTATGGTGCGATTTCCAATACCAAACTGCATGGTTTGCCAGTCAAGATTGATACCAAGGAAAAACACTTACCGCCAGTGATAGACGGGTTTGCCTGTGAAGGAATTATCCAGTTCTTTTTCGAAAATATTGAGAAGAACCAAGGATTCAATATCTATATCCTTGATGAATCAAATCGAGTAGAAATTTATTCTCATTGCGAAGGAAGTAAAGAAGAGTTAGTACGAGACATCAGTCGCTTTTATTCTTCATCGCACGATCGTTTTACTTATGGTTCTAGTTTTGTCAATTTCAACTTACCGCAGTTCTATCAAATCGTTAAGAAAGGTGAGCGCACCCATGTAGCCCCCTTTGTGGATGGTACGTTTCCATTGGATGATATGGAAACCAATGACACCAGGCACCGTATTGATGAACGCCTTGAGGAAGCATGTGGGTCACATGATCCCTGCCACACTCTGTATCACTATTGATATCAAGTGCACATGATTTTTTCATAGGATTACTTTAAAGCGCCTATTTTATTAGGCGCTTGTGAAAAGGTACTCACGAAAATTGGAATGGCTCACCGCACTGTTCTGTAATGGCTTGCGACAGTATGGAGATAAAATCGTTACCACTGCGATCACAAACCCATTGGCTATCCCGATAATCAAAATGGTAACCCCCATTTTTGGTTGCCAGCCAGATCTGATGGAAAGGTTCTTGACGGTTAATAATGATCTTGCTGCCGTTTTCAAAACTTAGCGTCATCACGCCGCCGTTTGTTTCGCAATCAATATCCGCATCTCCATCGTAATGATCCAGTTGCTCTTCAAGATGAAGCATCAATTGATCGGCCAATTGATGAAATTCGCTATCGTTCATGTTTATTTCCTATTTGCTTTTCAGGGCCTAGCTGCGATTATAGAGAGTATTGGCGCATGAATCACAGGCATTAATATAATGAAAAAACAATTCCGTTGGACACTGACTATCATAACATTACTCTCTCTGTCTGGTTGTGGCTTGAAAGGCCCCCTATATTTTCCACCTGCGGAGACATCTGTGGCACAGGCTCCTGTGAATAAGGCGGATAAAGTACAGCCAGCGGATGCTCAACAGCCTGTAGATGCTAAACAATAATGAGTCGGTAATGTGATTTTTCTTGGGGTCGTACGTATATGCAGTTCTCCAAAATGCACGGTCTTGGCAATGATTTTATGGTCGTTGATGCAGTGACCCAGAATGTTTATTTTTCTCCAGAGTTAATTTGCCGTCTGGCTGATCGGAATACTGGGATAGGTTTTGATCAACTGCTGATTGTTGAAGCTCCCTACGATCCTGACCTAGACTTCCACTATCGCATTTTTAATGCTGATGGCAGCGAAGTTTCCCAGTGCGGCAATGGGGCACGCTGTTTTGCCCGTTTTGTTCGTCTCAAGGGACTGAGCAATAAACGCGATATCAAGGTCAGTACACAATCAGGCCGGATGGTATTGAGCATCACAAATGATGATCAAGTCTGTGTCAACATGGGAGAACCAGACTTTGAACCGCAGCGCGTTCCCTTTCGTGCCAATAAGGCTGAGAAAACCTATATTATCCGTACCATCGAACGTACGGTGCTTTGTGGTGTAGTTTCGATGGGGAACCCTCACTGTGTCATACAGGTTGAGAATGTAGACACAGCCGAAGTGGAAGTGTTGGGGCCAGTGCTGGAAAATCACGAACGTTTTCCTGAACGGGCAAATATTGGTTTCATGCAGGTTATGAATCGGAGCCATATTCGGCTGCGTGTCTTCGAGCGTGGTGCTGGAGAGACACAAGCATGCGGCAGTGGTGCATGTGCAGCGGTGGCTATAGGTATTCAGCAAAATCTGCTGGATAATCAGGTACAGGTTGATCTTCCGGGCGGTTCCCTGCACATTCGCTGGGATGGGTCGGGTAAGCCACTCTTTATGGCCGGGCCGGCTACCCACGTTTATGACGGTACGATTCATTTGTGATTGATTCTGTGTTTATTGAGTCATTTTTGAAATATAGGGCATTGGAAAATGGGTGAAAAAAACGATCCATTGCATATCGAAAACAGGCTGGATGATCAAACGGTAGTGGATTATTTACTGAATAATCCTGATTTTTTTATCCGCAATGCCAATATGGTCGATAAGATAAGGGTTCCCCATCCGGTGCGGGAGAGCGTCTCTTTGATGGAATGGCATATGAACCGCCAGAGGAAACGTATCCGTTATTTGGAAGATGATTTGATCCATTTGGTGGAGCAGGCGAAACAGAATGAAGTGTTGTTTAGCAGCCTGTTGCAATTACTGTCAGATCTCTCTGGTGCCAAGAGCTTGCAGGATTTTCTTTCCCGCCTGAGTTCATGGTCAAAAACACTTGGATTAAGTAACAGTTATATTCGGTTGTTCAGTGATAAATGGCGTCTTGGCGCACCATTGAATTCGCCGGAACTGGCTATCTTCCGCCATTCCTTTGAACTCGTCCGCATTAAGCGATTTGGTGATAGAGACCATTACCTTGGCACATTGCACGGCCCAGAAATTTTACTGCTGATGCCACAGGCCCGTCATGTTGGTTCGGTGGCGATTTCCCTTTTAGGATCACAAGGGGATTTGGGCATGGTGATTTTCAATAGCCATAATAAACAGCACTACCATGAAGGCATGGGAACTGACATTCTCGACCATCTAGCGAAACTGCTGCCGGGATTGTTATCCCGCTGGGTTGAACGCGCATGACTCAGCCGATCGATCTACTGTTGGAACCCGTAGAAGCCTTTCTGTACTATCTGCGGGTTGAGCGACGTTTAAGTCCCCTCACGATCACTAACTATCGACGCCAGTTGGCGGTTTTGGCAGAAATGTCACTGGAGATGGGAGTACGTGAATGGCAGGAACTAGATCCGGCTAAAGTCAGAATGTTTGCTTCCCGCAGTCGCCGGGCAGGGTTGCAGTCTGCCAGCCTTGCCCTACGTCTTTCTTCTTTGCGTAGCTTCCTTGACTGGATGGTGACGCAGGAAAAACTGGATGCCAATCCGGCTAAAACTGTCAGTGCTCCCCGTAAAAAACGCCACTTACCTAAAAACATGGATGTGGATGAAGTTAACCAACTGCTCAATATCAATTTAAATGATCCTCTGTCAGTGCGTGACAGAACCATGCTGGAAGTGATGTATGGCGCGGGTTTGCGTTTGTCTGAGCTGGTTGGCCTTGATTGCTGCCATTTGGATCTGGAAAGTGGTGAAGTCTGGGTACACGGTAAAGGCAGCAAAGAGCGTAAAGTGCCGTTCGGTCGTGTGGCTCAGGAATGGCTTCAGCGTTGGCTGGAAATGCGGGAGTTGTTTGAGCTGGAAGATAATGCAGTTTTCATTTCTACCCAGAGCGGGAAACGGATTTCTGCCCGTAACGTGCAAAAACGATTTGAACAGTGGGGCATTAGGCAAGGCGTAAACAGCCATATCAATCCCCATAAATTGCGTCACTCTTTTGCCACGCATATTCTGGAGTCCAGTGGTGATCTGCGTGCTGTACAGGAATTGCTTGGTCATGCGAACCTGTCAACGACCCAGATCTATACCCATTTGGATTTCCAGCACTTGACCAAAGTCTATGATGTGGCCCACCCCAGAGCCAAACGAGGGAAATCATAATGCGTTTTTATCGGCCTCTCGCGCCGTTTGCTGCGATGACATTCGACCTGGATGATACACTTTACGATAATCATCCAGTGATCGATAAAACCGAAAAAGAAGTGTTGTGTTTTATCAGGCAGTACGATAACAAGTTCAGCCAGTTTAAGTATGAAGATCTGCATTTATATCGTCAGACCATCCTTGAACGGAAGCCTGATATTTACCATGACGTCACGTCATGGCGTCGGCAATCCGCAGAACTGATGTTCAGCCATCACGGTTTCAATAGTGAGGAAACGGTGCGTGGTACGGATGAGATTATGTCTTGCTTTATGTACTGGCGTAACCAAATCTCCGTTCCAGAATCGACCCATAAAACCCTATCTGTGCTGGCGGAAAAAATGCCGTTGGTGGCGATCACGAACGGGAACGCCGAACCTGCGGCATGCGGGCTTGCTTCTTATTTCGAATTTGTGCTGAAAGCCGGTGTGGATGGCCGCGCCAAACCTTATCCGGATATGTATCATCTGGCGGCTGAACGGCTGAATCTGCCCATAAGTCAGATCCTGCACGTGGGAGATAATTTGCAGACGGATGTCGAAGGTGCGCTTTGTTGCGGGATGCAGGCCTGCTGGCTCAATATCGAAAATAAAGATCTGATGCAGGAGTCTGAAGGGCGTTTGGTTCCACATGTTGAGATTTCTGATTTGGCTTCTTTGATAGCACTGATATAATTTCAGATTGTAATCTGTATAAAAAAACAGTGACACTTACACAACTGATGGTAATTATGGACGTTTCTTATCTGCTCGAAAGCCTGAATGATAAACAACGCGACGCGGTCGCGGCATCCCGCAGTAATATGCTGGTGCTGGCTGGTGCCGGCAGTGGTAAAACGCGCGTACTGGTTCACCGCATCGCTTGGTTACTGTCAGTTGAAAATGCCTCATCGTTTTCCATCATGGCGGTAACGTTTACCAATAAAGCCGCCGCTGAGATGCGTCACCGAATTGAAAACCTGATTGGCACCAGTCAGGGCGGAATGTGGATCGGCACGTTCCATAGCCTCGCTCACCGTTTGCTCCGAGCTCACCACCTTGATGCGAACTTGCCGCAGGATTTTCAGATCCTCGATAGCGAAGATCAGCACCGCCTAATCAAACGCATCATCAAAGCGATGAATCTGGATGACAAACAGTGGCCAGCCCGTCAGGGTATGTGGTACATCAATGGCAAAAAAGATGAAGGTTTGCGCCCGCAACACATCGAAAGCTATGGTAATCCGGTAGAAGCGACCTGGCTAAAAATCTACCAAGCCTATCAGGAAGCGTGTGATCGCGCAGGGTTGGTGGATTTTGCGGAATTGCTACTACGCGCTCATGAACTCTGGTTGAACAAGCCACAGATCCTGCAACATTATCGCGAACGTTTTACCAATATTCTGGTAGATGAATTTCAGGACACTAACAGCATTCAATACGCTTGGATTCGTTGGCTGGCTGGTGATAGCGGCAAGGTGATGATTGTTGGGGATGATGACCAGTCCATTTACGGCTGGCGTGGCGCACAGGTGGAAAATATCCAACGTTTCCTCAAAGATTTTCCGGGAGCGGAAACGATCCGTTTGGAGCAGAATTACCGCTCCACCAGCAATATCCTCAAAGCTGCCAACGCCTTAATCGCTCATAACAGTGATCGCTTGGGCAAAAATTTGTGGACAGAAGGGAGCGAAGGCGAGCCGATTTCACTGTACTGCGCCTTCAATGAGCTGGATGAATCGCGCTATGTTGTCGGCCGTATCAAGCATTGGCTGGATAACGGCGGTGCTCTGAAAGAGTGTGCAATCCTGTATCGCAGCAATGCCCAGTCCCGTGTACTGGAAGAAGCCTTGTTACAGGTCTCCATGCCTTACCGCATTTATGGCGGCCAGCGTTTCTTCGAACGTCAGGAAATCAAAGATGCCTTATCCTACCTGCGTTTGGTGGCAAACCGTCATGATGATGCTGCTTTTGAGCGCGTGGTGAATACACCGACACGCGGCATTGGCGACAGAACGCTTGATGTCGTGCGCCAAGTGGCACGTGATCAGCAAAAAACTTTATGGGAAAGCAGCCAGTTACTGATTCAGGAAAAAGTGCTGGCAGGGCGGGCAGCATCGGCATTGCAGCGTTTCATTGAATTGATTGAGGCACTGGAAACGGAAACTCAGGAGATGCCGATGCATGTGCAGACCGATCGCATTATCCGCGATTCTGGCCTATGGGCGATGTATCAGCAGGAAAAAGGCGAAAAAGCACAGGCACGTATCGAAAACCTTGAAGAATTGGTCACGGCGACCCGTCAATTCAGCTATCAGGATGAAGACGAAAACCTGATGCCATTGCAAGCCTTCCTTTCTCATGCGGCGCTTGAATCAGGGGAAGGTCAGGCGGATGCCTATCAGGATGCCGTACAATTGATGACATTGCACTCGGCGAAAGGTTTGGAATTCCCGCAAGTCTTTATCGTGGGCGTGGAAGAGGGCATGTTCCCGAGTCAAATGTCCATTGAAGAAGGTGGACGATTGGAAGAAGAGCGTCGCTTGGCCTATGTAGGTGTCACAAGGGCGATGAAAAAACTGACGCTGACTTATGCTGAAAGTCGTCGCTTATATGGTAAGGAAGTGCATCACCGCCCATCTCGTTTTATTGGAGAATTGCCGACAGAGTGCGTGGCGGAAGTTCGCCTGCGAGCTACGGTATCCCGTCCGGTCAGTCATAAACGGCTGGGCACACCCATTAGCGCCAGCGACAGTGGTTATGCTCTTGGGCAGCGTGTACGCCATCCCAAATTTGGGGAGGGGACGATTATCAATATAGAAGGCAGTGGGGAACATTGCCGCTTGCAAATCGCGTTTCAGGGTGAAGGCATCAAGTGGCTGGTGGCTGCTTATGCCAGACTCGAAACGGGCCAATAATCCGGTTGAATGTTGACAGGCTTTTTCTTCTAAGCGTAACATTCGCGCCTTACGATAAACGTAGGGAGTATAAGGAGACTTATGGTACATGCTGAACGCATTTAAATTAGAGAATAATCGCCTGCTCCGTCTTGAACTTGAAGAAGGTGATCAGTTATCTGACTCCATGTGGGTAGATTTAGTTGGATTGGGGGATGACGATCGTCTCCGTGTCCAGAATGAGCTGGGACAAGTCTTGGCGACCCGCACTGAATTGGATGACATCGAGGCATCGGCGCGTTTTTTTGAAGATGAAGATGGTATGCACGTCCACTCATTCTTCTACTTTGAAGATGCCGAAGACCATGCTGGCAATTCGACAGTCGCATTTACCATTCGTGACGGTCGTCTCTACACATTGCGAGAGCGTGAACTCCCTGCATTTCGATTGTATCGAATGCGTGCCCGTAATCAGACGCTGATTGACGGGAATGCCTATGAACTACTGATGGACTTGTTCGAAACAAAAATCGAACAGTTGGCTGACGTCATTGAAAACATTTACAGCGTGCTGGAATCTTTGAGTCGAGTCATTATGGAAGGCAAACAGGGAGATGAATTTGATTCCGCCTTGTCTAACCTTGCGGAGCAGGAAGACATTGGCTGGAAAGTCCGTTTGTGTCTGATGGATAGCCAGCGCGCCCTGAACTTCCTCGTGCGCCGTGCCCGACTGCCGGCAAATCAGCTTGAACAGGCACGTGAAATTCTGCGGGATATCGAATCCCTGCTGCCGCACAACGAATCCCTGTTCCAGAAAGTTAACTTTTTGATGCAGGCGGCGATGGGCTTTATCAATATCGAACAGAGCCGCATTATCAAAATCTTCTCCGTTGTTTCCGTGGTATTTCTGCCGCCAACGCTGGTGGCATCCAGTTATGGTATGAACTTCAAATTCATGCCGGAACTCAACTGGACATTCGGCTATCCTGCCGCCATCGGTCTGATGATTGCCGCCGGGCTGGCACCTTATCTCTATTTCAAGCGGAAAAACTGGCTGTAGTTGTTAGCTAGTTGGTTTAATAGCTTGCAGAATCAATTAGTTTGGAAGACTTTTAGAGAAGAGAAATCCCCGCCCATTAGTGGGCGGAGGGATAACTTGGCTACTTGCGCAAGCGGCGCTGAGTATAAAGGGCATCCAGCGTAAACAGGATCAATGCACCCCAGATAAAGCCAAATGTGATCAAATGATCTGGGCCAATTTGCTCACCATAAACCAACGTTGCCAGCAGGAACATCAGTGTTGGGCCAAGATACTGGAAAAAGCCCAGCGTAGACAAACGCAGATGTGCGGCAGCCGCGGTAAAGAGCAGCAGCGGCACAGTGGTAATAATACCGGCAGCGATTAACAACATATTAAGGGATAACGTATTATCCAGCATATTGCTGGTTGGGCTATGGGTGAAGAACAGCAGATACGTCAAGGCGACCGGAAATACCCAGATAGTCTCAATCAACATACCGGTTTGCGCATCCACTCCCAACTTCTTGCGGATCAGCCCATAGAGTGCGAATGTTGTTGCCAAGTACAAGCCAATCACAGGTATAGAACCAAATTGCCATAGCTGGATCAGTACACCCGTGAATGCCAGCCCTACTGCAACCCACTGCATACGGCGGAAGCGTTCGCTAAGGAACATCATGCCAAACAGCACACTCACCAGTGGGCTAATAAAATACCCAAGACTCGCTTCCAGTAGATGGTTATTATTGACCGCCCAAATATAAGTCAGCCAGTTACTGGCAATGGTGAAAGCGGTGATACCTAGCAGCAGCAGCGTTTTCGGCTGGCGAATGACCACCGAAACTTGACGCCAGTGACGAGTTACCGTCAACATCAATACCATAAAGAGCACTGACCAGATAACACGGTGCGACACGATTTCATCGGGAGGCACTTGTTGTATGGTTTTGAAGTAGATGGGTGCGAATCCCCAAATAAGATAAGCCCCCAAGGCATACAAGATACCTTTGGCAGTCTGTTGGTTATTCATAATATCCTTGAATTTTTAGAGAGTTAAGAAGAGATGTGAGAGTGTTAGCCCATATACAATGTGGCATCGGGGTGAATGATTTACAAGGTATTAATGACGTAATGAATAAATAAAATTTTGCTTCTCATATAAATCGATTTTTATTCTGTATTGTTATTAATATTTGAAGTAATTATCTATTAACGTGTGTTTTTACTTGTCATTAATACCAAAAAAGTTGTTTTTAGCGATAGGCTAAAAAATAATCTGATAAGGCTGGGCGAGTGATGCGTATACGTTTGATTGAGCACAATTTTGAAACCATGCACAAAAATTGCTGGTAATGAATTGAAAGAGGCTAATCCAGAAAAGAAGACACAATATTGGGCAATGTCTTTAGGTGTCCAATATATATTTTTGGCATAACCTATTCTTTGAATTGGATTTAATAAACTCCCCACCCCACCTGATTTTAATATTTTGGCAACCACTGTTGAGCAATTTTTATATATTACGTTGTAAGTGGGAGCAAAGCGTAAGTTTCCATACATTTTCCCATTATACATTTCATTATTTTTATTTTCTCTTATTGCTGATATTACAAAAACAACAGAAAAACCTTCCCCTTTAAATGATTTTTCATAATGAAGTAAAGTCTTACCAAGGTTATTCTATTTTATAGAGATCTCATCTAACACAGTATTAGTTATGCTGTAATTTTTATTAACTTCCGCATATAGTTGACTAAATAAAATTTTTATTAATTACACTTTCTTTTGGGTTATCACTTTTTTGATTACCATCAGGAATTGCGGATTCAAATTGCAAAAAGGGAATGTGTTTTGCTGGCACATTCCTTAATTTTGAGTCTGTATTTCGGGGATTAGTGTTTAGAACTAATAAAAAACATCAACCAACCAAATAAGTCCCCATCGCGCTGGCGATATGCACTTGTTTTTCATTATGCAGTTCAATCCTGGCGACAGAGACTTTATTGCCACTGCGAACAATACTGCAACTGGCGGTAAACACTTCGCCACGTCCGGGACGCAGGTAATCCACGCGCAAATCAATAGTGCCCAGTGTTGGCAGACGCTTTTGCATCTCTGCAATTGTGAGTGTTTCCAGTGTGATCAGGGAATTGCCCGCACAAACCAGCCCGCCGGCAACATCCAGTATGGAAGCGATTGCTCCACCATGCAGAATTTTCTGAGCTATATTACCGACCAACTTTTCTTGATTACGAAATTGTAGTTCTGCGTAGTCTTGTTCGAAGCGGAGTAACTCGAGTCCCAGAAATCGGTTGAATGGCATATGATAAACAAAGACTTCGCCGATAAATTTACGGGCTTCTTCTGGTGTTAATGTTATGTCCAATTGCTGCATATTTTCCATTGTGGGTTTCCTGATAATGAAAAAGTAAAACGGCTAATATTTAATGGATCTTTATAGTTAATAACTTGTTAAGTTTATGCTTTTATCATCGGCCTTGCCAGTCTGTGAAGCGCTTCGAAAAACGATTCATTGAAAAAAACGGACTATAAAAAATAACCATGTAGCGTGTAGAATAAGTGGTAATTTTTATCTTGGAACTATCACAATAGGGAAGCCAGCAATGCGTTTGTTATGGTAATTACTGGTTATCACTTGTTTATTATCGCCACGGATTTATGGTGCCAATATTAATGGACGGGCAATCCATAGCTACGATTGGGTAGATCATGGTGGCAGCTCAGTAAGATCCCCGTTCTGTGAAATGAATGATGAGCCACAATGCTTTCTGGCATGGCGAATCGATGATTGATTACAATTTCAAGCTGGCTTGTTTTGGTATCGGTGTCATGCTGAATGATATGCTGTAATTACTCTAGCAGTGAGATAGCATAATATACAGGCGCTTGGATCGCGTTTGTATTTTTTTACAGCCTGTTTTTTAGGTTTTTTCAAGGATTAGCTTTTAACGATTGAGGAAAGGCGTGTCTACCGCAGAACTCATCAGCACGGCATCGCTGGCTGAACAAGCATTACGAAAAACATTCGGATACCATCAATTTCGTCTGGGGCAGCAGCAGGTTATCGACGCCGTCCTTGATGGACGCGATTGTCTGGTGATCATGCCAACGGGAGGCGGTAAATCGCTGTGTTACCAGATCCCGGCACTGGTTAAAAATGGGCTGACATTGGTCGTTTCTCCATTGATTTCACTGATGAAAGATCAGGTTGATCAGTTGCGGGCGAATGGTGTAGAAGCGGAATGCCTCAACTCAACCCAAAGCCGTGAACAGCAATTTGATATTATTCAACGTTGCCGTCAGGGGAGCATTAAACTGCTCTATATTGCCCCTGAGCGATTAGTGACGGATAACTTCCTTGATCAGTTTCACGATTGGCAGCCTGTTTTACTGGCTGTCGATGAAGCTCACTGTATTTCTCAGTGGGGGCATGATTTTCGCCCAGAATATCGAGCGCTAGGGCAGCTTCGTCGCCGATTCCCCGGTCTTCCTGTGATTGCTTTGACGGCTACGGCGGATAAAACCACTCGTCAGGATATTGTGCGCTTGTTGGAGCTGCACGAGCCAATTATTCATATCAGCAGTTTTGATCGTCCCAATATTCGCTATACGCTGGTAGAGAAATATAAACCGCTCGATCAGCTCTGGTCATTTGTCCGTGGTCAGCAGGGAAAAAGCGGGATTATTTACTGTAACAGTCGCACCAAAGTGGAAGAAACGGCAGAGCGCCTGCAAAAGCGGGGATTAAGTGTTGCGCCTTATCACGCGGGGCTGGAAAACAACCAACGTACGTGGGTACAGGATGCCTTCCAGCGAGACGATTTGCAGGTGGTAGTGGCAACGGTTGCATTTGGTATGGGGATAAACAAACCCAACGTGCGCTTTGTCGTGCACTTTGATATTCCGCGCAATATCGAATCTTATTATCAGGAAACGGGTCGAGCTGGGCGAGATGGCTTACCTGCTGAAGCAGTGCTATTTTACGATCCTGCGGATATGGCGTGGTTGCGCCGTTGTCTGGAAGAAAAACCCGCGGGTGAACAACAGGACATTGAACGGCACAAACTCAACGCCATGGGCGCATTTGCGGAGGCACAGACTTGCCGGCGTTTGGTACTGCTGAATTATTTCGGTGAAAGCCGCCAGACAACCTGTAGTAACTGTGATATTTGCCTTGATCCACCTAAGCGTTACGACGGTCTGGTGGAAGCGCAGAAAGCATTATCCTGTATCTATCGCGTTGGACAACGCTTTGGGATTGTCTATATTGTAGAAGTACTGCGTGGTGCGAATAATCAACGCATTAGGGACTTTGGGCACGACAAATTGCCGGTCTATGGCATCGGTAAAGAGCAGAGTCAGGAACATTGGATGAGCGTCTTGCGTCAGCTTATTCACCTGGGGCTGATTAGCCAAAATATTGCCAATTACTCTGCGCTGCAACTGACGGAGGCGTCACGGCCTGTATTACGGGGCGAAGTGCCTTTACAACTTGCCGTACCACGTATCCAAAACCTAAAAAGCCGTAATCAGCAAAACAAAGCATACAGTGGGAATTATGATCGCAAATTATTTGCCAAATTGCGCAAGTTGCGTAAATCCATTGCTGATGAAAACAACATTCCACCTTTTGTCGTTTTTAATGACGTCACGTTAATTGAGATGGCAGAACAGTGCCCGATCACACCGGATGAGCTTTTGCTGATTAATGGTGTTGGGCAGCGAAAACTGGAACGTTTTGGTGATGTGTTTATGGCGTTGATTCGCGATCACTTTGAATGATTTGAATAACCGAAGGGTACTGATACCCAAAAGATTTCGAGTTGCATCGCAGCCAACAAAGAGGCAACTTGAAAGCTGAAGGGGATAACAGAGGATGATGAATGTCACCTGAGATATTGAAAGAAAGCTGGTTAAACCGCGAACCTCAGTTCTCTGCCTTTACGAATGGATTATTACTGGATTTTTGGCGAACGAGGGAAGAACGGCAATTTATGGGAGTTGATGATGTTCCCATCCATTATGTTTCCTTTTGTTCTCCTCATCATGACAAAACACTCGTGATCTTGCCCGGCCGCAGTGAAAGCTATGTGAAATACCCTGAAGTGGCCTACGATTTTTACCATTTGGGTTACGATATTTTTATCGTTGACCACCGTGGGCAGGGGCGTTCGGGGCGAATGTTGGATGATCGACAAAAAGGCCATGTTGAAGAGTTCGATCATTATGTGGATGACTTAGCGACATTTGTTGAGCTGGAAGTGGCACTTCGTCAGTCTCATTGTTGTTACGCACTGGCTCATTCAATGGGCGGTGCGATCCTGAGTCGTTTTCTGTTGCGTCACCAAGAGCCGGTTTTTCGTGCGGTGGTACTCTGTGCACCGATGTTTGGTATCAACTTACCGATGCCCCGCTGGTTGGCTAATTTTCTGGTTAATCAGGCGGAACCTCATGCTAAAAGACGTAACGCCTATGCACTATCAACGGGGCAATGGCAACCATCGCCTTATTATATCAATCTATTAACGCACAGTTATGCCCGTTATCAGCGTTTCTTGCGTTATTATGCTGATTATCCTGAATTGCGCCTTGGCGGGCCAACTTACCATTGGATGCGGGAAAGTATGCTAATGGGAGATAATTTGGTTGAAAATGCGGGTAAAATTCAGACTCCACTCATGGTTTTGCAAGCGAGTGAAGATAAGGTAGTTAGTAATCGGGAGCTACTGGCTTTTTGCGAATCACGTCAAAAAGCGGGAACAGGAAAAAAAGAACAAAAACCTCTGGTTATCCAAGGGGCTCATCACGAAATCCTGTTCGAAAAAGATGTATTACGGGCGCAGGCTCTCAATGCGATTTGTGATTTTTTTGACCAGCACTGATTTTAGTTTAGGAACTATAACCATGTATCATGTTGTTGCTTCAGACTTAGATGGAACATTGTTGTCTCCCGACCATAAATTAACGCCATATACGAAGGAAACGCTGAACTTGCTGACGGAGCAAGGGATTCATTTTATTTTTGCGACAGGGCGTCATCACATTGATGTGGGGCAGATCCGTGATGGATTGGGCATTGATGCTTATATGATCACTTCCAACGGAGCAAGAGTTCACAATACTCAGGATGAATTGGTATTCAGCCACAACTTATATCCTGAGATTGCTCATGATTTGTGCCTGTTGGAGTTTGATAACCCCGATGTCCTGACTAACTACTTCAATAACGATGATTGGCTAATGAATCGTGAAGCACCTGAGCAGGAGGTGTTTTTTCAGGAGTCTGTTTTCCATTACCAGCTTTTCCAACGTGATAACTTTCCCACAGATGGTGTGTGCAAGGTTTATTACACCAGTGATGATCATGATTATTTGGTGGATTTGGAAGAGAGAATCAAAGCGCACTGGGGAGAAAGAGTTAATGTCAGCTTTTCACTGAGAAATTGTCTGGAAGTGATGGCTGGTGGAGTCTCTAAAGGCCATGCACTGGAGCAGGTTTGCCAATCCATCGGATATCAATTGAGTGACTGCATTGCTTTTGGCGATGGCATGAATGATCGGGAAATGTTGAGTGTGGTGGGCAAGGGCTGCATTATGCAGGGAGCACACCAGCGTTTGAAAGACATTTTACCGGATATGGAAATCATTGGTTCTAATGTTGATGATGCAGTGACTTGTTATTTGCGGAAAATGTATCAAGTTTGATAGTAATAATTTGAATCGTCGATTGAAAACAGTATCCGATGGGATGCTGTTTTTTTATATTTAATGTTAATAATGATATTCTTTATTTGTGTTTTTTATATAAGTTGGTTTTTGTGTTTTGAAATTTAATTTAATTTTTTCTTTACTATCTCTTATTTATCCACCAAAATTTCGTGTTCAAAAAGCGTTCTGCTGAGGTGATTGAATCGGTGATTTCATTAAAAAACATTTATTTTTAATAGGTTGGATTATATTGTTCTAATTGGTTACAATTTCATTCTTCCAAATAAAAGGTTAAAACCACCGTCTTTAGTCGGTGGTAGTTCAGTATATTTGATATTTATAAATTAAAATATTTAATATGTAGTGAAAAGAAGAAATTCTGTATTCTTATCTTATTGTAAAACAAATTTTGATATGAATATTTGTTTTTTTATGGGTTGTAAATTTTAAATTTTCACTTAGTATTCGTGATTGAAATAAAATTATTATGCTTTTAAATTTGAAGAATCTACTCGAGTAGATAAAGTATTGAGTGAAAATTATAAAAATATAACTATGAAAAAATTTCTTCCCGGTTTATAACGTCGGAATTGATAATTTACTGTTCCAACACTCAGGGAACATTTTATGCAGTTTGAAAGTGTCATAGTGCCCTTGACGGGAAAGCGGCATACATCCGAAGTATGTCTGGCTACTCGGAGAGGGCACAAGGATTTTTACCGGACCGCTTTTTCTTGTTGGTTGGGTACAGCAATGGAATATGCCGATTTTGCACTTTATGGTTTAGCTGCGGGAATTATCTTTGGTGATGTATTTTTTCCTGATATGACACCAATGATTGCTTTACTTTCCAGTTTTGCTACATATTCAGTTGGATTTATTGCACGACCTATTGGTGCTTTACTGTTTGGATGGTTGGGGGATCGTAAGGGGCGTAAGATCGTCATGGTGACGACGATTATGCTAATGGGGATCTCTACAGCATTAATTGGGCTTATTCCGAGTTATGCTCAAATTGGTGTTTGGGCTCCAATTTGCTTAGTTATTTTAAGATTTACACAGGGATTAGGGGCTGGGGCTGAACTTTCTGGTGGTACTGTGATGTTAGGAGAATATGCTCCTCCGAAAAAACGCGGTCTGGTTTCTTCCATTATTGCCCTCGGTTCCAATAGTGGAACATTACTGGCATCACTGATTTGGTTGTTAGTATTGACAATGGATAAAGAGAATTTGCTCGAATGGGGATGGCGTATCCCATTTTTATCCAGTTTCTTACTTGCAGTGATTGCTTTGCTTATTCGCCGACATATGAATGAAACTCCTGTATTTCGGCGTTATAAAATGGATCTAGAAGCCCGTAACTTACAAATATTGAATAGGAAATTTGATCATAAAACTGAGCGGGAGCACTGGAATTTTTGGAAACGAACAAAAACATTTTGGATCATGGTTGGTTTGCGTATTGGTGAAAATGGACCATCTTACCTAACTCAGGGGTTTATCATTGGTTATGTTGCTAAGGTACTGATGATAGATAAATCCATACCAACTATATCTGTCTTTATTGCTTCAATTCTAGGTTTTTTGATCATTCCCTTGTCGGGTTATTTATCTGACCGTTTTGGCCGCCGAATTATATATCGTTGGTTTTGTCTATTATTAATCTTATATGCTGTGCCTGCCTTCATCTTACTGGAGAGTCGTGAGCCTATCATTGTTATTTCAACAATTGTTATAGGTATGGGATTGGCTTCCTTAGGAATATTTAGCGTTCAGGCAGCATGGGGAGTCGAGCTATTTGGCGTGAGGAATCGCTACGCTAAGATGGCCTTTGCAAAAGAAGTAGGCTCTATTCTATCTGGTGGTTCTGCACCATTAGTTGCGTCAGCATTGTTGTCTTTTACGGGGCATTGGTGGCCTATCGCATTTTATTTTGCATTTATGGCGGGAATTGGGTTTATAACAACGTTTTTTGCCCCAGAAACACGGGGTAGGGATCTGAATTTACCTGATGATGCTATTTAATACTTCGCAATATAATTCATCATTGATAACTTTGGCATGAATTAACATTATTTGATTCGTGTAAATGTTTATTACATCCCAAAGCATGGTATTTTATTCCCTAAATTATTTAAATTATAACTTTTTCCTATAAACTAAGTAAATGTCATGAAGTTACATCCCAAACGAGTGACTCGTACCGATGTTGCCAAAGAAGCAGGCACATCTGTAGCAGTAGTCAGTTATGTTGTCAACAATGGCCCGAGACCTGTTGCTGAGGCAACGCGTCAGCGTGTATTAGCAGCTATCAAGAAAACAGGCTATCGACCAAATGGTATTGCGAGAGCTCTTGTCTCGGGGACGACACAAGCTTATGGGCTTGTTGTACCCAATATATCTAATCCTTTTATTTCCTCAATGGCTCATGCATTGCAGCAAGAAGCGTTCAAACATGGGCAGGTTCTTTTATTAGGAGATTCTGGGGATGACAGAAAACGAGAAAAGGAACTTATCAACAACTTATTGCATCGCCAGGTTGATGGATTGTTATATACCAGTGTCGATCGCCATCCTTATATCGAACTGATTCAGGAAAGTGGAACTCCATGTGTCATGCTAGATCGTGTTGATGCGAAACTAAATGTCAGTGCAATCATTGTAAATGAAAGACTTGCTGCGTTTAAGGCTACTCAGCACTTGGCTCAGCATGGTTATTGCGATATAGCCATTATCTGTGGGCCTCGTGATATGTTAAATACACAGGATCGTATTGCTGGCTGGCGTGACGCGCTACAACAAGCGAATTTGACTGTGCATGAAGAGTGGATCTTTTCGACGGATTATACCCGTATGGGAGGTTATGAGGTAACGTCGGAAATATTAAAAGGAAAACACCCTCGTGCTTTATTTGCGACCAACGAACTACAGGCGTTTGGGTGTCTTCGTGCGTTGTCTGAACATGGAATAAAGGTTCCTGATGATATTGCGTTGGTTTGCTTCAATTCTACGCAACAATCGCAGTTCAACGTTCCTTCTTTGACTGCGGTACGTCAGCCAATTGATAAAATGGCAAAAACTGCTATTGAAATGCTGAAAACATGGAATGGGGATGCTCGCGAATGTGAATTTGAGTTTGATTTACAGATCGGAGAATCCTGTGGTTGTACATCTTTCGTAAAAGAATAAGTATGCGTTTAATTATTGATTGTGATCCAGGGAATGGTATAGCAGGAGCTAATATTGACGATGGTCTTGCATTAGCTCTTGCCATAGCAGCCCCCCAAATTTCTCTTGAATTAATTTCTACTGTGTCTGGTAATACACCCAGTGAAATCGGTTATTCTGTTGCAAAATCGCTTTTACAGAGATTAGGTGAAAATATCCCTGTGTTACGTGGTGCTTCCCAAGGATTATTGGAACCCATGAAAGTGTGGCGTGAGAAACTTGATCATAGCGTTGATCAAAATGGCTTGCGTGATTTATGGGAGGGAGTTGTTCCTCCTGAACAATTTCCTTTGGTTATTTCGTCAGCGGCGCATGGGATGGGTAAACTCGTATGCCAGAATCCAGGTGAGATCAGGCTTGTAGCGATTGGTCCTTTGACTAATGTTGCTAATGCGATGCAGATATATCCCGAATTTGCTGAATCTGTGGTTGAAATTGTCATCATGGGAGGAGTATTTAACGTTCCAGGCTATCAGAAAGATACCAACTTTGGTATTGATCCAGAAGCTGCTCATATCGTGCTGACAAGTGGTGCAAATATTACTTTGGTGCCGATGGACGTGACGACGCAAACTCAGATGTTACATTCTGATTTGGATTACTTATCTACATTTAATAATCCTCTTTGTGAATTTTTAGTTGAAACAATTCGCCCATGGATGAATTATTCCATTAAAACGAGAGGATTGGCAGGGTGCTGGATCCATGATGCACTGACAGTGGCATGGTTAATTGACAAAACTATTGTCACTAGTACACAGAATTATGTAGATGTTGTTTTAGAGGGAATAGAACGTGGAATGACGATTCTTTATGAACCTGAATCACCATTGCTTAATATGAATACTCCCATAAACAGAAAACCTGTAACAATATTGAACACAGTAGATAGTGCCCGATTTTTATCGATGATTTTCCACTATATTAAGAATTACTGAGTTTTTTTATCATAATTTTTTATTTAAGGTGGTTTTTTATCTGGTTTATTGTCTTTTGGGGCATTTTATCTCAAATACGGATGTTGAATCAACAAGGTGGCAGTTTATCATACTAAAATGACGCTGCCACGCTAATCTTATTCCTTATTGAGTGCAATTACGTTTCTATCTGAGTATCTCCTGAAGAGTAATACCACTGGCGCAATTATGCTGATGGCGAAAATATAATTTCAAGCCTGCCGATAATCATTAACAAAAATCAATGGCACCAGCCCTGTCGTAATAATCCTTCCGCATAATGTGAAAAATTGCCCGTATAAGAATGCGCGGCCGATCATGGCAGAATCCACTTCGCGCAGAATAAGATTTTGGCTTGATACCCGTGAAGCGGAGTTACAAAATCCGAGGAAAAAACCGCCCACCAGAATCACTTCAAGGGTTGGGTTTAGGGCCATAACACCGAGTGTCACCGCAAAGGCAAAGGTGAAAATAAAAATAAGATTGCGTTGCGGATAATGATTGGAGAGTTGCCCCATGATGAATTCCACTAATATCACGCCACAGCTTACTCTGGTTGGTGGTTTTTATTAACTTTTGTTCCAGTAGCCAACATTGTTTTATTCGTATTTACTCTGTTAGAAGGTACTCAGGGCGATAATGAATACGGCTCTGATCCAAAAATAAAGTCTTAATATATTGAGATGTGAAATAAATTAACTATCTAGTTTGCCATCTAGTACAAAACATCGCTTAAAATAATTGGCGGTGTTTTTTTATAGTAATCAGTGGGTGTATAAATAGAGTGGATGATTATTTTGAGTATGAGAATATATTTATCTGTTCGTCTCTTCCTTAAATCAAATAGCTTATCATGGTCAAAAAAGCCAATCTTGTCCCTTATCTGAACTGATGGTTTACCATATTGTTGATGGTATTCATTGAGCTACAAAGATAAGGAGTGTTATTTATGGGTGGGTTGCGTCTTGCCTATTACGATTTATCCCCTGAACTGTTGCAAGGATTCCGTGCCGTAAATCAGGGATTGGAAAAAAGTCCGTTGGGTTTGCCGTTGATCGAATTGATTTATCTGCGGATTTCTCAGATCAATGGTTGTTCTTTCTGTTTGAACAAACACACTCAATCTTTGCTGCAAGCCCAAGAAACAGAACGTCGATTGGCTGAATTGGCAGGGTGGCGTGTCAGCAGTCAATTTAGTTCCCGTGAAAAGGTGGCGTTGGAATGGGCTGAAGCTCTCACCCATGTCGTTACGACTCATGCTGATGATTATGCTTACTTACCCTTGAAAGCACATTTTACGGATCAGGAAATTTCTGATCTGACTTTTTCCATTGCGCTTATGAATGGAATGAATCGGCTTGCTATCGGGATGCGCCAATAATTGATAAAAGACATTTTTGTAGATTTTTAGCGTGGTTCAAGGCTGCTTCCGGTGTTACTTCATTGGCAAATCCCAATAGTACTACAGTCGTACGCCCC
>NZ_JACOII010000043.1 GCF_016306625.1 Xenorhabdus lircayensis
CACTGTTTCATTGAGCAATCCCTATAAAGAAGCAACATTCAAATACCTCATCGAAAACGATGATGAAAGCCCATTGAATGGGACTTTCTAACTGCAAAAATTACTGAATATGAAGACAACAACGAACGCTTTACCGAATTTAACAAAGCAGTAAATGATATGCCTTCTGGCATAGCTGCGTTGCGTGTGTTGCTCCAATGTAAAGCCTGATATCTTTCTCTGAGAGAGTGCGGATTACCACTAAACAACTTTAAATCATAGGTAATTATTTTTCATATATTGATCTTTATTGCTATAAAATAACTTTATATAATCAAAAGATATCATTCCTTTTTTTATTTAATGGACTACGTGACATCATCTTTTAATGTGTTCTTTGTTTAGATGATTGCATAGTCAGCATTATAATTTATCTATGGACAAACCTTCATGAATTCTCAAAAATAAAATGTTACACGCTTGATATTTTTCTTTTGTTATTTTTAACCTTCACTCTTTTTATAAGTGAATTTTATTCACCATTTTAAATGGCTACTTTCTTCAACCTTAGCGATAGCTGTAGTAATTATTATTAACAAACAAAGAATAAATGGAGAGCATAAAAAACCGTGGGGCACTTATGCGGCAACAGCTTCTGTAAAATAGTGACCCGTTTCTTCACTTAATTTTATCCCCGGATACCAATGCTTAAATCGGGCTTTTAAATCATCATTTAATACCGCTGTTCGCGTCTGTAGTAAGTAATGTGCTCCTTGTTGGCTCCATTGCATTTGCTGCTTTTTCACCATGCATTTAACCCGATGCAGGATTTGCAATTGCATATGGTGTCGGCATTCAATCAGTTTGAGCGTGGGTTGATCAAGGAGCGGCAGGCTGATGGGATCGCAGCGAAAAAATCGCGAGGAGAAAAAACCGGCAGACCCGTTGCGGATATCAACAAAATGCCGAAGTTAGTTAAATGAAGCCGCCTCAAAAAGCAATGAGTTGTGTGCGAACAACAATCGGTAAAACTAGATCATAAACTTATAAGCATCAATAGCTTTAACCGTCTTAGGTAATCCTTGTTTTAGCAACATATCTATAAATTCATCTGTAGTCATTGGTGGATTTTTCAGTGCCATGCGTTGCTGCCTGACAGCTTCCAGTGCAATTGCATGGTTTAAGTCAAAGAGGTCGGAAATAAATTCGTCCGGATGAAGCGCTTCAATATCAAATTCACCTAAAATATCGGCTGGAAAGTCTTTCAGGTTCATAGTGACTATGACTTCTGCCTTTGCACGTATGACCGTGGCCAATACATGGCGATCGTCTTTATCAGGGAGATCCCTTCAATTAATGACTCAAAACCCGTGACATTGGCATCTGGCAAGGCCTTTATTCATTAGGACTGTCGTGTGTTCCAGCCTATCAGATGGTATATCAGGACGCTGTTGCAGTAGATTTCTCTTCCATTCGTCCTGAATAGCGTCCGACCATTTTGGTTGGTACAAGCCAGCCAGACCTAAATGCATCAGCAAGTCACGCAATCTTGCCGGATACAGAACACATGCATCAAGTACCACGGGATAAGGAGAATATTTCATCTTTTAATAACCTAGCCCAAGTTCTTTCATAGCAGACAAACTGTCAGCATCACGTTTCTTTTTGTATTCCATCAAATCGGAAAATAACACTCGACGATGTCTCCCCGTTTTATGATGAGGTAACTTTCCTTCTTCCAATAATTTCACCATATAAGGACGAGATACATTCAGTATGTTTGCAGCTTCTTGCGTCGTAAGTTCAGCATGCACTGGTACAATTTGCACTGCATTACCTGCTGCTAATTCACCCAGTATATTCATCAGTATGGTTAATGCTGAGGTAGGTATTTCAATGGGGTGAAATGCGTCATCTTCACCTTCATTGGAAAATCTTCTTCCGAGTAGAAAACGTTCAGTGACGGTTTCTTCCATTTCAGGCAGTAAGCAATGACACCACCTAAAACGGTCAATAGAAATCCTTTTATACTTCGGTGCCGAGAATGCTCTATTTGAGAAATGGTTTTTAATTGCCCATTAATTGTCTCAATAATAAAACGCCTTGATAACATCATCTTATCCCACTCAGCCAACACTCGTGCTTTCATATTACGGCGCTTTTTCGTCATGAACGTCACACCGGTTTGCGCTAAATCGTCTGCCAGTTCCTGACTCAGATAGCCTTTGTCACCATAAAGACACCCGGTTAATTCTTTGGCTAATTCGCGAACCGGTTCCCGATCATCCACATTACCGGCGGTGACTTTGAGTGCCAGAATTTCGCCTTGATGGTTAACCATCAAGTGTAATTTGAAACCGTAAAACCCTCCCATCGAGGTCTTCCCTCGCTGCGCCACCTCCTTAAACACTTTATGGCGAGGAATACGGATGTTAGGGCACACGTGCAAACTTGTGGAACCAATAAAAGCAATTCCCGTGGGTTTTCCTTTTAATTGAGTCAGATAACTGCACAGTGGAACTAAAACGGAAGGGGCGACACTGACAAAGCGGGTATAACTGAGCAAGGTTGGAAAATCGTGATGATGATATGTCCAAAGATGCTCCAGATAAAAATGTTTAAAATCACGGTAATGCGACATGTGAAAGAGGATCAGGATGGTCATAATTTCGCTGGGATACATGTGACCTTGTCTGCGGCGCAGACGATGCCCCTTAGTGAGACAAAACTGCGCCCATTGAGGAATGAAAAAACGACAAAAGTCATCGACATCGCAGAAAATTTCAATTAGTTTGTTCATTGCCTGTTCCTTTTTAGAGCATTTTTTGGTGTGCACTAAAACTTTGCTCTTGGAACAGGCACTTCGCCAGTTCTTTATCCAGAATTCGGGTTAATTATGTCTATGAAAACAAAAGGCAAGGTGGAAAGCTCTGGAAATGTCTTAGGCAAGCTAAACGGCGTTATCGGAAAGGCAATAGTCAGAATCGCCCGCCTATCCCGGATGCGGTTTCCATAGAACATAGGCCGGCGCAAGTGGAAGAACGCAGCCGTTTAGTGACTGGGAAGCTGACTTGGTACTGGGTAAACAGGGAACGGGCGCTATCGTGACACTTGCGGAACGTTGTAGCCGCCTGTACCTGATAAAGAAAGTACCGTCGAAGGAAGCTGAAGTGGTCAGTGATGCCATCATCGCTCTGCTGGACGATTACAAAAGCCAATGTTTTACCATCACTTTTGATAATGGTGGCGAATTTCAGGAGCATAAAAAAATCGCGAAAGCGTTGGAAGCGGACATGTATTTTGCCCATCCTTATCGCTCCTGTGAACGCGGGCTGAATGAGAATTTCAATGGATTGCTTCGGCAGTACATTCCAAAAGGAACTGATTTAAACGAAATCACGGATGAAGAGGTTCAATTTTATCAAGACATCCTCAATAACAGGCCGAGAAAGTGTTTGGGGTTTAGACCTCCAAAGGGGGTTTTTGAGGAATTTAAAACAGCAGCATAGTGTCGCACTTCGAAGTTGAATTCGCGGTTAACTGTATGCATAATTTCTCTGATTAATATTTCTGGTGACTGAAAATCACTATTAATTGAGTTAAAACTTGGATAACGAAGTATATGGCTAATTTTGACGATTACGAAAAACTTTCTGCACGCCATGTCTCTTTGCAACGCATTCTGACCCTATTTAAACCTTGGCGAGGACGCATTATTTTTATTGGCTTACTCATCGTCATTGGAGCTAGTATCGGCGTTCTCGCGCCCTTTTTATTACGCGAAATTATTGATACGGCACTACCTCAACAAAATATACAGCTTCTTGGTTGGTTAACATTAGGTTTAATCGTGATTACTGCTCTAAACGCAGCGATTAACGCGACACAAATGATATTATCTACCAAGATAGGTCAAGCCATAATGCACGAGCTACGGGTACAGCTCTATGGGCACCTGCAAACACTTTCTCTTGCCTTTTTTACACGAACTCGGACAGGTGAAATTCAATCAAGTATCGCCAGTGACATTGGCGGACTTCAATCTGTCGTCAGCAATACGGTGACCGAAATCATTCGCAATGCCACCATTACCGTAACTACCGCCATTGCTATGCTGTTGCTGGACTGGAGGCTAGCACTGTTCTCCTTTGTCGTCTTGCCACCATCACTCTGGCTCAGTCACAGAGTCGGAATTATACGTGAACGCCTGACGCATCAACAACAAGATAGTCATGCCGATATGTCTGCGATCGTACAAGAAACCCTATCAGCTCCAGGCATTATCCTGTCACGTACTCTGGCACGTAGTCTTTTTCTGATCCAACGTTTTGAAAAAGCATCGTCCGAAACCTTGCATTTAGAAGTGCGTGCACATACTGCTGGTGAATGGTCCTGGTCGGTGATTGAACTGCTACTCGGTGCGATGCCTGCACTGACATTACTATTAGGCGGTTTGCTGATTGGACAAGGCGTGCCAGTTACCATCGGTACGCTCGTGGCCTTGATCGCACTACAGGAACAATTGTTGTGGCCCTTAGAAAATTTGTTGGAAAATACGGTAAAACTACGCACTACACGGGCATTATTTACACGTATTTTTAAATACTTAGACACCCCTCCCGATATTGCAGAACCTGTTCAGGTTCGAGACCTCAGTAATGAAGATCCGCGAGGCCATGTACGATTTGAAAACGTCAGTTTTAGCTACGATAATACTGACATGTCAAGCTTATGCAATGTGTCAATAGATATCCCAGCAGGGAGTCATGTGGCTATAGTCGGACCTACAGGTGCAGGTAAAAGTACCTTCGGTTATCTTCTGGCTCGACTCGTTGATCCGAGTCAAGGTCGGATTACAATTGATGGTATTGACCTTCGAGAGATGAGCTTTGAACAACTTGCAAACGTACTCGGCGTAGTCACGCAAGAGCCATTTCTCATGAATACTAGCATCGCAGAAAACTTACGCTTTGCCTGCCCAGAGGCCAGTGATGAGGATCTTATTGCATCTGCGCGTACTGCACAAATTCATGATTTAATCGCCTCGCTGCCTGAAGGCTATCAAACCAAGGTTGGTGAACGTGGCTATCGCTTTTCAGGCGGAGAAAAACAACGCCTCGCGCTGGCTCGAACGATCCTGCGTAATCCGCCAATTCTACTGCTTGATGAAGCAACCAGTGCGCTAGACAACACGACTGAGAGGGCAATTTCTCTAGCTGTGGCACAAATGGCATCCGAACGCACGGTCATCTCTATTGCGCACCGTCTCTCTACTATTCGTCATGTGGATCAAATATTGGTGCTCAAGGATGGCCAGTTAGAAGAATGGGGAACCCATCAACAATTGGTCGAAACAGATGGCATCTATGCCGGATTGTTACGTACAGCTGAACCAACCTAAAATTCAATTTTCGGTATCCAAACAGTGTGGCATTGGCCTAACGTGACCGTACTGCATAATTAACCTCAACTCTGTTTAAGCACAGCGATTTCCTGATCACGTAAACCTAAGCTCGGCTTTTTCGGTTGGAACGTATAAGCAATTAAGCCTGATACGACCTCCAACAAAAAGCCGACAA
>NZ_JACOII010000044.1 GCF_016306625.1 Xenorhabdus lircayensis
TCCTCATATTGCCCGCAGAACCTGAAGTTACAGCCCACATGGAAATCCGGATTATTAGACGCAATAACCTGAGATTTTTCCGCTTTCCCCCATGTTGTCAGCCGCTGCGCCCAAACCAGTACCCCTTCTTCGGATAACATCTCTCGCGGCGTACCCTGATGGTCACTGATAATATAGTGTAGCTTGCCTTTTTCAAAGCGGGCTGATGGCGTGAGGGCACCTGGTTCGTAGAGCCAGCGGACACGCTGATCTTCCACCGGCGTACCATCGCCGTAAATTGGAGTTTCCTCAATAAGCTGGTCGCCGCTCCACAGGTAATCCTGTCCCATAATAGCATCGGATCTCGGCGCTAAATCCGGTTTGCCAGCCAGCCACAACTGTAAATTAGCGGCGGCCAGTTTACCATCGTGCACTTTCAGCTTACGGACTCGTCGCCCAAAAGCATCGTAGCGATACTGCCAGCGTGAGCCATCCGGGGTCTCGCAGTGGGTAAGCTGGTTTTGGGTGTCCCAGCGGTAGCGCCAGGTTTGCGGGCGGAACCCGTCACGCTGTTCGGTTTTTTCCACCAAACGCCCATTGTCATCATAGCGATAGCGGATATCGCCTTGCTGCACGACGCGCCCGGCTTTCTGGCGTTGGCTGATTTGTGCCATCGCCCCCTGTGCATCCGTCGGCAAGTGTTGACTCAGGTTGCCGTTGGCATCGTAGCGAAATTGCTCTTCATGCGGACGCGTACCCTCAAACAGAGTATGCAGAATCTGGTCGTTGGTATTGTAACGGTAGCGGGTTTGCCCCCAGCGGCTGTCGTCAATCACCCGCACATTATGGGCACGGTCATATTGCCAGCTCCGGTTGACCGCAGAGGCCTGCGGCGGAAAATGCGGGTCATTTTGTGCCAGCGTTTCCCTGAAAAATTGAGTCGCCTGTCCCGCCGACTGATGCGCCAGCAATCCGGTCGCGGTGTAGCGGCTGGCAAGGATAAACCCGTTGGCACTTTCGCGTACCGTTTCCCGTCCCAAAGCATCATGCCGGAAGGTCAGTGGCGCATGCTGGTTGAGCTGAAAGTGATTCAGACTCCCCGACAGGTTATAACCGAAGTGCAGGGTATTGCCATCCACACTTTCACTAACAGGATGCCCGGTCAGGTTATCCCATTCACGGGTAATTTCCCGTCCGTTGATACGCTCACCAGTCGGCAGGCCGGTGGTTTTGTCATACTCATACTCGATGATGGCATCGGCATTGGTGGCTTTCACCAATTGATACCGTTTGTTGTATTCGTAAGTGGTGGTGGCTTTAAGCACCCGTTGGTTTTCTGCCGGCTGCCAGCTTTCCTGTTTGATCAACAATCCCGCAGTGGAATAGTACCAGCGAAGTTGCTGACCATCAGGGTATTGAGTCAGTGTGCGGCGCCCCAGTTTATCGTACTGATAGGTCAGCGTTCGTCCGGTAAAATCGGTTTCGCGGATAATCTGGCCGGCGGCATCCCGCTCATAGCGGTAGATTTCCCCCGTGGAGGCGGTGACTGAATTCAGCCGGGTGAGCCGGTCATAGCCAAAGTGCAGGGTGGTGCCATCCGGTCGGGTAACCTGATTGAGCAGGTCAAAAGCGCCGTAAGTGTAGCGAGTAGTACGGCCTTCGCCATCGGTGGCAGCCACCACGCGCCGTTCACTGTCATATTTCAGTTGCTGGGTAACACCATCCGGCAATTCAACTTCAGTCAGGCTGCCATTAAGGCTGGCATGGTCATCGCTATAGCGGTAGTGCGTCTGCTGTTTTAGCGCATCGGTAAATTGGCGCAAACGCCCCAATACATCCAGTTGCAGGCCGGTAGTGTTGCCATCCGGTGTCATCACTGCGGCCAGCCGTTGTTTCTCGTCATAGGCATAGTGCCACTGGCGTCCATCCGGCAGCAAGCGCTGGCGTAATTCACCGTGGAGACCGTACTGGTATTCTTCTTGGTGCCCCAACGGATTAGTCAGTCCTGTCAGGTTGCCCTGCTCATCATAGTGAAATTGCCAACGCTCGCCAGTCGGCAGGACACTTTCGATGAGCTGCCCGTGTTCATCATAACCGTAAGCAAAGGTGTCACCCGTCGGCAGTTTCACTTCGGTCAGTGCACCGTCAGGGTTGTAATCGAAAGTGTTTATCCCGCCTGCCGGATCGGCTTCCCAGATAATTTGGCTATAACGCCACTGGCGGCGGGTGATCCGCCCTAATGGATCGACTTCACGGACAACCAACCCATTGTGATCGTAATGGTATTGGGTTTCACCGCCTTCACCGTCCCGATAGGTGGTGATGCGGGCGTTGTCATCGTAGTGGAAACGGTCACACCAGTAACCGCTGGGAGACGTTGTGCTGAGTACGCGTCCTTGTTCATCATAAGTCAGGCTTAAATCGGTCTGGTCGGTATCGTGCCAGCGGATCATCCGCCCCTGTGTATCATATTCATGCCACAGGTGGTTATGCTGGAACGCCTCGCATTCACTCAAATATCCCTGTGGATCATATTGGCAAGTCACCAACTGCTGTTGTTTTTTCTGTTCAAGGTAATCTACAGTTCGAAGCTGCTGATCCTGATAGCCCAACACCAACCGGAAACCATCGGTGCGCGTGACTTCAATCAGTTGCGACTGTTTATTGTAGACAAACTGAATTGTGTTCTGACGGCGATCGGTGATGGCGGACAGTTTGCGGATATTGCCGACAGTGTGATTGAAATGGTAAGTCAACTGGGATTGGCGATCGGTAAGTTTCAATTCACCGAGTAACTCTCCCGTCAGCACGCAATAAGGAATATGCTGGTTACGGGCGATCACCTGATTTTCCGGCGTGCTGAAATCGTAGATCACGCCGTCGGCATCCGTGAAATTCACTTTGTCATCAGCGAGTAGTAGTTGCCGCGACCAGTCATCAGCCCATTTGGGGCCAAACAGGCCGTTGTACTTAGCTGTGGAGCGATAGGTCCGGGTCAGGGTGATCGGCAATAATCCGGGGATGGCAATGACCGGCCAGACTTGCAGGAAATCACCGGTAGCCATATCGACGGGATCACCTTCTGGGGTGGTTTTGTTGCTATTTTGCCCTTCTTTGTTGCTGGACTGGTTGTCAACGGGGTCTTCTTTAGTATTTTGGGGTTTGCTGGATGTGGAGTTGGCGGTTTCCGGCGGTTGATTTTTGATTTTGCCCCCCGCTGCTTCGGCAGCTTTGGCTTCTTCACTCAACACCTTGCTTTCAGTTTTGGCTGTTGTTTTTGCGGCACCTTTTGCGGCTCCTTTAACTATTCCTGCCCCTCCCATAGCGATACTACCGATATCGAAAGCGAGGGCCCCCCCTTTTTCTGCATCGCTTTTCATTTCCATTTTAATGGCGTCATTATTGACCATCGCCACGGTTTTTTGCTGAAATGCAGCAGCGCCAATGCCTTTAGGCGCAATACCCGTATATTCCAATACCTTTTCGGCTGTCACAGCGGGGGTTGTTGCGGCAATCACCATTCCCTTGCCTACCAATTCCGCCATTTCAGGAACGGTATTCCAGAGCGCTTTTCCGGCTCCGATAGCCGCTTCCCCTGGATTATCCCAGGCGGCCTTCAGATTGTGTTTACTCTCATCAGCCCATTTGTTTAAGCCATCGCCGGTTTCCTTAAACCAGTCAACGGTTTTATCCCACATACCTTTTTCCGCGGGGGTTTCTGCGTTTACAATCTCATTGGCTTTTGCTGCTGGCACTTGTGCCGGGGCGTCCTGAACGGTAATTATTCCGGGGGTGTTCCCCGTCCCGGTAGGGCTGTCGTTGCGGGCTTTAGTAGGTAAAGGCTCATTCGGTTTAGGGGGAATATGTTTCCATTCCTCTAACGGAAATTCCCCGCTTTTGAATTTATCAATGACCTTGACAGCAAGCCAGCCCTCAGCTTCTGTAATACGTTCAATATCCTCGGTAGTGAGCCAGCGATTACCCATAGTTTCTTGTTGGATGAGGGCGGGTATGTGTTTTTGGATCACTTCCGCCTCAGCCAAGGTCCGGATATTATAAGCTTCACAAAATACTTTTTCATCACGGCCACCGGTAATGTTAATCGTTTCTCCCATTGCGATTCTTCCTTATGCTCCATTCATCCAAAATTTATCCCCGTGACGCAGCACCAGTTTGTTGCCGGCCCGCACCGTCTTGGTATGCTCCTGTGGATGGCATTTACCGCTGACCGTGCCGCTTTTGACGCCATTCGCTACACCGGGCTGGTCACCGATTGTGGTGGGTACAAAACTGCGGGCAAACACCACCACTGGCTTGCCATTGGCACGCACGGTTTTTTCCGGCGCCGAACTGTCCGCCAATTTCGCTATGACCGGATACGGGATTGGCGGCGTTGATGGGCCCATCGGGGTTTTGCACACGTCCGGCAGAATACCGATTATCAGCCATTCGCCAGCGGTTCGGGCGATGTAGTTATCAGCCATCCTTTTTCTCCTCTTCCAGTGGGGCGAGTTTGAGCAGTGGTGCATCCGGGTTGATTTCAAACCGGGCTTCAGCGACCCGCACGGGCAGGGAGGCTTTGAAACTCAGTCGGCAAGTCATATGCAGTGTCCTTGCTTCGCTGTCGATAATTAACGTGTCTGTACGCATTGGAACAGGAAGCAGAATGCCGTTCTGCATCCGCAGCAGAATAAACGGACGGTGTCCCGGCAGGGTGACATGCAGCTCACCGTTGGGTGTCATGCCGCTCAAAGTGATGGAAATATCGGTTTCCGGCCAGTCGATCTGCTGGTCAGCCGGTGCACCGTTCCAGTAGCCGAAGTCAAAATCTTTCGGCAGATAGGGATGACGATGTGCCAGCCAGTCGGCATCGTAAGTGCCGGCAAGTTGACGGCGCGGCAGCCACGGACGGCCGATAAAGCCCAAGCCTTGTGGCTGGCAGGCTGGGGTATCGGCAGATAATGTTCCATCCAGTTGCTTCGCAAAATGCTGCGCGGTGAAGGGGGCATCCGGCCGGGTAATGCGCGGTGCCGGGTAGCGGGTGAGTTGTTTGGCCTGCGCATACCACGGCGTGGTAAACCCGCTACCGAGAGGATTGCTTTCACAGATGGCGTGAGCAATCGGTGCTTTTTCTCCGTCCGGGTGTTGCTGGCGCTGTTCCGGTGTCAGCCGATCACTTTCCTTAAGCTGAGCACCTGCTTTATCATCGGCCAGAATTTTGCATTCGCCCCCAAAGGCGTAGCGGTAATCCAGCGGCAGCGTTGAGAAAGGTTTCGGGTCAGTCAGTTGCCAGTGGCCGTCAGCATCATGGATAAATTCCCGTTCACCGGTCACGGTCAGGGTTTTATCGAGCAGGAGCTGGCCCAGCTTGCTCTGTACGCGTAATTGCACGGGGAATTCGGTACGAGGCCGACAATCCGGCGCATAAGCCGTGCCGTTGACAATGACGTCACAGCGCGGTTTAAACGGGGCAAGGTCACTTTCCTGCAACACCTGTGAAACATTCATCTGCCCACGGTATTCATCCTGTAAACACAGGGGCGGTGCGGGCAATAATTCAGCGCTGTATTCCCCCTGTCCGGCAGGCAGGAGCTGATAGCCGATTTTCATGACCGCGACGTGATGCTCCACATCCTCAACATCCAGCATTGAATAGTTCATCACCGCAAAGGGGGTCAGGTTACGAAATTCCATCTCAATCCGTCCTTGCTAGTTCAGGTCGATATCTTTACCGGTGATTTGCACCGGACCACTGGCCTCAAATTTGAACTCACTGCCCTTAATAGTGATTTTGCCGCTGCTGTCCATGCGCAGGACGCTTGCGCCACATTTCAGCTCAATCACATCGCCGGTCGTGATGGACAGGGTATTGGTGATGGTCTCTGCCTTGTGCGCACCGACCTCGATAATGTAGTTCTTGCCGGTGATCAGTTTGCGCACCTCCTTGACTGTTTCCGTGCTGTTGAGCGTGACCGTTTCCTCTTTGTTCTCATTGACCGTGATGGTCTGGTTTTTCTCCACGGTTTCGCTGTGGTTGGCGATTACATGGGTATCGCGGTTGTTGAGCACCTTGGTGTACATGTCTTTCTGCGCGTGCAGTGACAGCCGTTCGCTGCCCTTGGCATCCTCAAACAGCAGTTCGTTGTAGCCCTGTCCCTTGTGGGTTTTGGAACGGAACGCCATCTGGGTTTTGCTGCCCGGCAGGGCACCCGGCGGGATGTTGCTGGCATGGTAAGTCCGCCCGGTCACTATCGGCTGATCCGGGTCGCCGTGCAGGAAATCCACCACCACTTCCTGTCCGATGCGCGGGATAGCGAGCATCCCCCAGCCCTGACCCGCCCACGGCTGGCTGACCCGTATCCAGCAGGAACTCTGGTCGTTGGATTTACCGTAGCGATCCCACGGGAATTGCAGACGCACGCGCCCGTACTGGTCACAGAAGATTTCTTCGCCGGCCGGGCCGACTACCTTAGCGATTTGTGGGCCATCCATCACCGGTTTGGGCAGTGGTGCCGGACGCCAGTTCTGGTTCTGGCGGATAAAGTAGAAGTGGCTGTGCAGCGTGGTGCCGCTGTCGCCGGTTGTCGTCTCAAGGGCACCCGGCTGGCTGCCGCTGTGGCTGGTGGAAACGGTCTGCCATGACTGGTTCAGGTCTGCCCGTGGATGGTTATCGAGGATGAACAGTCTGCCTGGCTGTAGCGCTATTGCATTGCCGCTGCCCTGTCCGGTCACCGCGTCGCTGCGCAGTGCCTCCAGCCGGTAGCGGGTAAAATCCTTGCCATGCGCCTCATCCTTGAAGCGGCCGGGGTAGTCGTAGTGCTCGTAGTACAGTTGTTGCAGATTTTCGTCCCGTATCTGCTGGTGAAATTCCGCTGGCCACGCCGGGTTCTTGAAGGTGTAATCCTTAAGCTGTACCTGAGCCGGTCGCACTTGTGCGCTGCTGGTCAGGCTGTTGACAGCCGGTTCACCCAGCGTACTGCCCTCACCCGGCTGATAGGGCAGGCGTATGCCCGGCGGCACTGAACCGCAGTCGTCGGCGAATACCAGCGTGTTGCGCCCGTTACTGCATTCGAAGAAGTAGAAAATGCCCTCTTCCGCCGTCAGCCGTTGCAGGAAGGCAAAGTCACTTTCCTGATACTGCACGCAGAATTCGCGCGCCGGATGAGGATGGCGCAGGCTGAAGGTCACATCGCGGATGTTGTGTTCTTTCAGGAGGGTGGTGGTGATGGTGGCGATATCCTGCTGCTGGAAAATGCGCGAGTTCTGTCTCAGGGTCGTGCGCCACAGGTCAGGCCGGATAGTCATCTGGTAGGTGGTCTGGTGCAACCCGGTGTTACCCTGTTCAAAGCGGGAAACGATCCCCGTGATACTGCGTTGTTCGAGACCGTTTTGCAGAATGGTCAGTGTGGCGGTGCGATCCAATACCGCCGGAAAGTCGATAGCCGGATCGGCACTCGCCAGTCCCACGCTCAGGCTGAACGGCTGGGAAAAACTTTCGTTCAGGGTAAAATCGGTCACCACAAACGTTTGTGGCAGTAAGGCGCCTGCGGTCAGGGTAAATTGCAGGCCACTCGGGTCACTCCCGCCCATCAGCATCTGGCCGACTTTTTCCAGCGCTTTGGTGGCGGCATTCTGTCCCCCGGCTGAGCGTTCTGCCAGCCCCTTTCCACCGGTAAAACCGCCACCCGGGATTAAGCCCGCTGTACCTGACATGCTGCTGCCTGAACTGCCGCCTATCCCGCCGGCATAACCCCCGCCCGGAATTAAGCCTGCCGTCCCTGACATGCCGCCGCCCAATTTGCCAGCAACCTGTTTTGCTTTCTGAACAGCTCCTTGTCCCTGCTGAACAAGGGCTTGTCCTTTCTTCAATTTATCGATGTGCTTCTTTATTGACATGGTGTGTCTCCCTGAGATGATGGAATGTTATGTAATAGGCATCCCACCTGATAACAACGCAGGCCATAACATTCGGGTACAAGATTTAAATCTAACTCACATTGTCTCCGACAAATTTGTTAATTAAGGACGCAATACGTTGTTTTCCGATAATTTGAAGGGACTCTGTTGTCCGAATATCTCGGCGGATCCGTGGTGAATAAAATGGGGGCAATAATAAATAACGAAGGAGTAAAGACCAAATTAAATCAAGTGAAATAAAAAACGGCCTTCGACAATAACAGCGTAAAAAGTTAAAATAATTGCGGTTGAAAAATAATATTCTGAGATAACGTATGTGATTAGTGTATCGAACCACTTAATCTTTATCCATAAAAGGTGTTTTTTTCGTAACATTATGAGGTAAAAACAAAAAAATAGGTAACGGTTTTGACAAAATCATGATCATTTTAATTTCATGAACTTGATCACAAAAAAACTGTTTTTAGAAATTGGTTTTTTATTTTCTGTCTTTTTTTTAATGAAAAAAGCGTAACAATGAATGATGTATTTGCATTGAATATATAAATGCCAGCCATTCATTCAAATGAAAGTAAATATTGCGATGAACTAAATCCTAAATGGAAACAGATAAATTAATATTTGGCATATTTAGCAATATACGAATTAAGTCAATCCAGCACAACTCAACTTTGTTAGACAATTGTCTGGATTTCAAAGGGCAGTTTTCTGCCCTATAGTGATAGTAATTTACTTTCCCATTGCGTTATAATTTCCCGTTTTTCTTTCAGGTAGTCGTAACGGTCATAGTGCTTGGATGAGACGCCGGGCCTTTTGTGGTTCTGCACTCTGTCTCTCATTTCGGAGCTTACTCCCATATCTCCCGCTAATGTTTTGAACGTTCGTCGGATATCTCTTGGTGTAAACTTCTCGAAGTCATAGTGGTCACAGAACTTGCGTAATTGCTTGCCATATTCAGCGGTTAACAGATGACCTTCTTTGGTATTGCCGGGAAATAGGAATTCAGAGTCAGGATATTGTTTAGCTTGCTGCTCTAATATTTTTGTGGCGGACTCACATAATGGGATCACATGGTAATCACTATTTTTTGATATATGGGGTGGCACTGTTAGCGTATTATTCTTTTTATCCCAGTTATCTCTTGTATTGGTCATAATTTCCCAAGGGCGCTGCCCAGCGGTAAAAATACAGAGTAACAGTAATCGGCCGTAATCTGGATTGATTGGAAATATTGTCCGATAAACTTGGAACAATTCCAGAATTGCTTTCATTTCATCCCACGATAGAAATCTATCCAGTGCCCTATCTGCATCTTCTTGTCGCGGAACGACAGTCACAGGGTTTCGATCTAGCCCATAGATAACTTTCTCGTTCAGCTTGGCTGGGTCATTGTCAGCAAATAGACCAAAATTAAATACAGCATAAAGATTGGAGCGAACTTTATTTGAGCCAGCGACAGCACCCCGTGATATGAATTCCGCCAGTACCCTTTTAATATGGTCTGGAGTAATGTTTTTTGCTGGCGAGTTTCTATCAATATGCTGACTATCCAATACTTGATTTAGCCTGTATTCGGTTTTGTCGTATGCTCGCTTTCCTCGGCGTTTTTGGTCAGTAACTTATGTTGGAACCTCGTTAAACTCTGCTGTAGAGATCAGGGTAAAAGTTCAGAAGTTAACAACCCCATTATCATCAAAAGCTGCTGCTGTGTTTGTTTGTCAGTATAGCGATTGGGCTGCTTTCCTTTATTCAGCATCCGCATTAGAATCCGCATCCGAATCCTAATTTAGGTTCACTCCTAGGCAAGCTGGTTCTCCAACAAATAGTTTGGCGACCAGCTTGATTGCTTTCGCTGGCTATCCTTATCGGTGTTTCCACGCCAACCCAACGTAAATAGAGTGTATTGCTGGATCTTGCTTCTATGTAATTTTCGGCAAGGTGGGGCGTGTGAGCGCCAATAGCCACACGGGTTAAGGCTTTGGAAAGCATACTGGATCAGCTAGATATTATTATCCAGCGCTAACTAATATGTTTGGTTTGTATTTTTTTTGGTAAAAAACTTCCTTATTATGTGGTTATTTATGACAAAGATAATAATTACATTGGTCATAGTTCGCCATTTTTACCCTTCTTCTTGACATTTTTAGACTAAAAAAATACATAGTGTCTTTGAGAACATAAATAGTGTCTTTGGGGTCATAAAAAGGAATTACAGCTCTAAAAGTGGGTAACAAGCATGATAAGAATAACGCGTAGCATGGCAAATGAATGTGATCAGAACGAATATGCACTGCGTCACTATGATTTATTACAGTCAGCATTGGCCCAACACCTACCAGTAAATTTTTCTGCATTATTTGCTAAACCAATCAAAAGCAGTGATGGTGCCATTGAATGGTATAGTGATTTGCAAGGCCAGCCCCTGCTTTTTTCCCAGTTATCAGTCTCTGAGCGCGAAAAAATTCATGCGAAAATTACTCGTCAACTTGCGGTTATTGCTCGCTTGCGTGAGCAATTGAGTGAAAAAGGGGGCGTCAATACAGAACTTCTTACGTTGTTGGAGAAAATTAGCCATTTTCCTGCTGAGGAACATATTTGGAGTATCGATAACCAACCAATTATCCTCTGGGGGCAAGCTACTTCACCTGCACCGAAAAATATTGTAACGGGTAACACGAACCTTCCTAATTCCTCTCTGCCAGTACAGAAACGAAAGTTTCGCTGGATGTGGTGGCTGCTGTTGTTATTGTTCGTGCTGCTATTGCTGTGGTTACTGCGGGGTTGTTTACCGACGAAAGTTTCTCTGGTGAAGCAAGCTAATCTTCCCGTGAAAATACAACCGATACCGCAACCTGTCGTTGAAACTGTTGCTGAATCAATAGCAGAGCCTGTCGTTTTAGAGCCAACGGAAGAATCTGCGGTTATCGCGCCAGAGGTAAAACCTGAGAAGATAAAGCCAAAGGTGGAATCTGCAATAACAGTAAAATCGGCTCCGGCGGATGTGAGGAAACTCTGTCCAGCTCAACGCAATCAAAATCAAGCGCCTGAGGTTGTGTTGGTGTTTGATGCTTCAGAATCAATGTTCCTCGGTATAGATGTTACACCGCAAGAATTACAGCTCTGGTTACAAAGGCTATCGTTCCAAAATGTCGAGAGAGAACCAAGGCGTATCACTGTGGCAAAACAATCGGCTAAAAGAGTCATTGATAAACTGCCTTCTGATATGGCGATTAGTCTTGTGGCAGCATCTGATTGTAAGCGTGTTTCAACTTCATCGTCATTTACATCTGGGCAGCGTCTGGCGTTAAAACGGACGATTGACCGAATTGTGCCAGATGGAAAAACGCCACTGGCATTGGCATTAGAAAAAGCCGGCGCTTTGGTGGATGGCGTGAATCGTGATGCAATTATTTTGTTAATTTCTGATGGCGATGAAACTTGTGGCGGTGATCCTTGTGCTGTGGCTAATGCGCTGAAAAGCAGGAAGCCTCGGTTACAGGTCAATGTTGTGGATATCATGAATACGGGAGCGGGAAATTGCATTGCCGAGCAGACAGGTGGAAAGGTGTTTACTGCTAATAATGCTAGCCAGTTTAATCAAGTAATAAATCAAGCGATACAGGAATATATACCTGAAAATTGTGATAGGTGAAAATAAAAAACAATAGATGGATGATTTTATTATATTAACCTCTGTTCTTTGGAGGTGTAAGAGAGTAATAAGAGCACAAGGGTTTTACTGCGTATTCCGTAATAGCTACAATGCCGTCTCAGGAATCATGTCCCGTTCAATATGCGGAGTAGATCATTCCATCGTATTATCTTTTGGGAGGGGAATATTTTGCTTTCCTTCTCCCGGTTAAGCGAAATAAATACATCAATATCGTATTTTCTGATAGCAAGGAACGGCTTATCGTGAAAGAAACTTTTTTACGTGGTGATAAACTCGAAAGTTATCTGCCCATGGGAGAGAATGGCCAGGCCGTTCATCTTTCAGCACTACAATTGCGAGAAACCTTACGCCTGCGCCAGCTCTCTGAGGTCGCTGATTCACTGGCTATTCCACAGGTCAACGAGCAGGGTGATCGTATCGATTGGTATGCGGGGTTTTCCGGCAATGTCGTTCCTTGGTCAGCGGCAACGCATGATGAGCGACAGTCCGCATTGCGACAACTGGAGGCAAACCAAGCTGCAATCGAACAGCTCAGTGCACAAATGATTAACCAAAAGGCACATGAAATGCGCCTGTTTGGCGCTTTACTGAGTAAAACTGTTCAGTTTCCTGATCAGGATCACGTTTATTTGGTCGATGGCAAGCCCGTAGTGACTTTTTGGGGATTTGTGAGTGCGAAGCAGCAGGCTCGCCCGAATCCTCTTGATTGTTTACGATCCTCGCGTCCTGTCACACCCCCTATTGCTTCAGTTGTGCCATCCGAACCTGCCGCCTCAGTAGCATCAATCTCTTCTCCAGCGCCAACACCTGAGCGAACACAACGTCGGCGATTACCCCGTTGGTTATGGCTGTTATTGCCTCTATTGTTGATTTTGTTTGCGTTGTTGTTATTACGTGGCTGTGTCCCCGACATTTATATTTGGGGCCTAACATCGTCTACTCACTCTGCGCCTTCACATCAGAATGAAGCATTGTCTGTCAGTGATCATCATTCCTTGCTTCCTGTTAACGGAAAACCGTCTGTTAATGAAACTGTATTCATTCATGAACTGACATCAGTTAATGGAAAAGAATCCGCTAATGGAATGGTTCCGCTTCATGGTGCTACAAGTGGCAAGACGGATAGCACAAAGACAGATAACACAAAGACGGATGGCACAACACAGTTGAATTCATTTCTTGAGCAGGAAATGGAGACTGATGCTACGTCATTGGCAAAAAACGCTTCGTCGGAAGCAAGTACCGCCGAAGCAATGAATTCGAGCAAACCGACACCGCCAGTTACGGATGCTCTATCCAATAGTTCCTCAACCAATAGTTCCTCAACGCCTTCCCAACCTGCGGTTAATATACCACCGGTATTGGCTACCGTACCTTCTTCTGGAGATCTAAAGATCCCTGCCGCAGCGGTGCAACAGGGCGCTATTGATTTTCTTAATGGCTACTGGCATGCAGGAGCCGGAATTCAGGATAGCCGTACTGGTAAGCCACTGAGTCTGACTTATCAGATTCAGGACGGCAAAGGACAGATTGAAATGGTACGTGGAGATGGTATTCGTTGCCAGGCCTTGGTCAAGGCTGCCATGAGTTCGGGAATGCTACAACTGGATAACAGTGGTGAAGCGAAGTGTACTGATGGTTCGACTTACACTATGCCTGATGTTATTTGCCGACCAGGCAAACAGGACGTAGCGGAATGCAAAGGGCGCTATGACGAAAAAACTTTATTTCCTATGTCGATGAAGCGAGAGGAAAATTAACCGCATGCTGGCAACTATTACTGACTTCAAAGAAAAAGTCACACTGATCCGTGACAGTGGCATTCAGTTTCTGGATTTTGCTTTCGCGTTACCCAAACACAAAGTGTACGGTGAGTATCTACTGGCCGGAGAAGATAATCCGGTGATCCGCTTGGTATACAACGAGCGGGATAACAACTTCCTGGTGCCTTCACCGCCGGGTTCTTCTGCGTTTTCAGTAGAATCAGATTACTCACTGGCACTGGAAAAATCCCTTGAGCTTTATAACGATATTTGGCTGCCACTGCCATTCTTCCGTTTGAATTCACCGGGGAGTTTTGCACAAGGGCCGACCAACTGGTCACGAGTGAAGTTTCACGCACTGGATACACCGGATGAGCAGGGAAATACTTGGCGTGTGACACTGGCCTTTGATACCAAAGTCTTCCCTGACAGAAAAAACACGCAATATTTGGCACCGGGTGATGACGATGTACGCTCTGGAGTCGGTTTTGCGCTAGCAGGGAACCACCATGAAATGGGGGATTTTCTATTGCTGAAATGGATGGATGACTGGTTGCGGGAAACCTATACCGAACGAGCTACCGGATTATGGCGTCATTACCATGAAGATACCGACAAAAGTTTGAGTCAAAAGGAACATCAGGCGCATTATCTCAATTTGGTGAATGTGCTGAATGCCTTGTTGAAGGTTCCTGAAATCCAGCTTAATGATGTCAGATTGAAGGATAATCCGATCATTGACGTCGATCTGGTATTGGATGTTGGTAATTCACGCAGTTGCGGGATTCTGATTGAAGAACATAACGATGATAACCAAGGTTTATCCCATCATTATCAGTTGCAGCTACGCGATCTGAGTGAACCTCAGTATGTTTACACAGAGCCTTTTGATAGCCGTTTGGAGTTTGCCCAGGCCGAATTCGGTAAGCAGGATTTTTCCGCGAAAAGTGGGCGTAGTGATGCCTTTACTTGGCCTACCATTGGTCGCTTGGGTGAAGAAGCCTTCCGCATGGCGTCACAACGTCTGGGGACGGAAGGTTCAACCGGGCTTTCCAGTCCGAAGCGCTACTTATGGGATGAAGCGCCTTATTCCCCCGGCTGGCGGTTTAGTCGCGCCTTTGTGAAATCAGATCGTGAGCCACAGGCAACAGCGGCACCGATGACCTATATGATCAACGACAAAGGTGAAGCGCTTTATGCCCTAAAACCTTCTGAGCGTATGCCCGTGTTTACGCCGAATTACAGCCGTAGTTCCTTAATGACCATGATGTTGTCAGAAGTGTTGGCGCAGGCGTTAATGCAGATTAACAGCCCAGCCCAACGCTTGAAAATGACCCATGCCAGCACACCTCGTCAGTTAAAAAATATCATTCTTACCGTGCCACCTGCTATGCCAAAACCTGAGCGTGCGATTTTCCAACAATCGATGATGCAAGCCATCAGGCTGGTGTGGAAAGCATTGGGTTGGGAAGATCTGGATCAGGGGATTGATGAGAGTGGCCGGGAAGATAAAAACATCGAGCGCAAACGTGCTTTGCCAGAAGTGCATGTGAAATGGGATGAAGCCACTTGCGGCCAGTTAGTTTACCTCTATAACGAGACACAAAACTATTTTGGTGGCCGTAGTGAAGAGTTCTTCGCTGCCACTGTGCGCCCTGATAACAAGCTGGAAACTGGCGATGAACGCACATTAAAAATCGCGTCTATCGATATTGGTGGCGGTACGACCGATCTGGTCATCACCCGTTATACCTTGGATGACGGTAGTGGCAGCAATGTGCGTATTGTTCCAACGCAGCTATTCCGCGAAGGTTTTAAAGTTGCCGGCGATGATATTCTGTTGGATGTGATCCAGCTTTACTTACAGCCTGCATTCAAGGCTGCATTATTGAATATCGGTTATCAAGATTTAGATGCTGAAGTGCTTATGTCACGGCTATTTGGCAGTGAAGCACTGGAGGCAGGTAAACAAGTGCTGCGTCAGCAATTGACGTTGCAAATATTTGCTCCGGTGGCGCTTGCCATATTGCACCATTATGAAAAATTCAATCCAGAAACGGGTGATCAGGTAATTAGCACCGCGTTCAATGATCTGCTTCCTCATCCACCGACGGATAAAGTACGTGAATACGTGGATGATGAAGTTAAACGTAACTTGCCGACAGGGATAGAAGGGATAGAGAACACATTTTCTATTCTCAATGTGCCATTGAACATTAGTTTGATGAAACTGCATAAAGAGTTTATTGATGCCCGCAATAACCGCATCAATATCTGCCAAAGCCTGCGCGCATTGAGTGAAGTCCTTTGGCACTATAACTGCGACATATTGCTGTTAACTGGGCGTCCTTCCCGTCTACCGGGCATTCAGGCGTTGATTCGTCAGTTACAGCCTGTACCGCCTGCACGTATTCTCCCACTGCATGGCTATGAAACGGGGGGGTGGTATCCATTCAATAAGAAAGGTTTGATAGAAGACCCCAAATCGACTGCGGCGGTCGGGGCGATGTTGTGCCTGTTGGCGGAGAAATCACGGTTGAGCAATTTCTACTTCCGTACTGCCAATTTCAAGCCCTATTCGACAATTCGTTATTTCGGCATGCTCGACAGTAACAATCTGCTGAAAGACAGCAACGTATTCTATCGGGATATCGATCTAGATACATCAGGGTTCCAACTGGATCGCGAACAATATTTTGAATCGCGTGGGGAAATGCGTCTTGGTTTCCGTCAGCTAGATAATGAACGCTGGCCAGCGACGCCATTGTATACCCTGAAAATTCCGGGGGCTCGTTTAGCCGCGGCATTAGCCGGTGATGCGGTATTGCGCTTGAAATTGGAAGTGAAAGAAGGTCGAGGACAAGAAGCCGAAACCAACGGCAGCCCAGAAAAATTCCGCATCAGTGATATGGAAATTGTCGAATCTGCGCAAAATCCTCGCCCTAACGATGTTAGCTTTAAACTTAATACCCTGATTGGAAGTGGTCTGGGTGAAACCCATTATTGGCTCGACAGTGGGAGCATCAAAATCTAATGAATAACCTGACTCCCGAACAATTAAAGCAAGCATGGTGTAGCGTGGCCGAAGGCGCAGGTCAAGCGATTGAGTGGATTGAGGATGCGCGTGGTAACGCGCCGCGTCTGAACACGGAAGCAGATCGGTTAAAACTGAAACTGCGCCGTAGCCGAAATACCGCTCAACGATTGGCGACCGCTGCCACACGTCCTATGACCATTGGTTTTTTCGGTTTGTCCCAAGCCGGAAAATCCTATCTTATTTCCTCGCTGGCTGCGGGGAAAAATGGGCGGTTGGAAACCCAAATGGGTCATCATCAGCTTGATTTTATCGAACATATTAACCCACCCGGCGGGGGTAAAGAGGCAACGGGTCTTGTTACTCGTTTTAGTCGCCATGCCAGCCAATCCAATCCTGATTGGCCGATTGAATTACAACTGTTTAATGAAGCGGAAATTGCCAAAATCCTTGCTAACGCGTTTATTCATGACTTCAATCAGGAAAAAATTGATTGGCGTTATGACGAAAAACGCATCAATGCCCTGCTTGCCTCGCTGAACGGGCAACGTCAGTCGCGCAAAGTGCCGGGGATGACAGAAGATGCTGTAGTTGCGCTGTGGGATTATTTGGTTCGCCATGCGGAAAAAAGTCAAAGCAAAATGGCGCTGCAATACTGGCCAATGGCGGTAGAACTGGCACCTTGGCTATCAATTGATGATCGTGCTCAGTTATTTGGCGAGTTATGGGGCAATATCCGTGAATTCAGCGATGTCTATCGACGTTTTGCTCATACGTTGCAGCGTTTGGGCGGTGCTGGCGTAGTCAGAGCCCCACTCAGTGTTCTGGTGACTGAACAGAACGGCCGATTGGTACAGACCAACAGCATTATGAACGTCGATATGCTGGAACGTCTGAACAAGAGCAACGATGTGCTGGTGGAAGTTTGTCCTGAGCTGGAAAAGGGGTTGTCTGCCCCCGTATCTCTCTCTTTGGCGGAACTCACCGCATTGACCGTCGAGCTACATGTACCGCTGCTCTCTTCTACGCGGGAAAGGCTGTTTGAAGATGTCGATTTGCTGGATTTTCCCGGCTATCGTGGCCGTCTCGGAGTGGAATCACTGAATTATTTCCAAAACGCGGCCGAAAGTGAGGACAGTAACCCGCTGGCGCAATTAATTTTGCGTGGCAAAGTGGCCTATTTGTTTGAACGTTACACACTCAACCAAGAGATGAATGTTCTGGTGGTTTGCACACCTTCGAATGAACAATCCAACGTGAAAGATGTGGGGAGCGTGCTGGATGAATGGATTCGTTATACCCAAGGCGCTGATGCCGCCACTCGTGCTCGCCGCCCATCGGGTTTAGTTTGGGCGATCACCAAACTGGATTTAAGGATTACGCAAGAGCTGAACAAATCAGAAGACATGCTGCGCGAAGTCTGGGGGCAGGGCGGCATGGTCAAAATCACCATGACTGAACGTTTCGGGCACTTCCCGTGGATGCAGGAATGGCAACCCGGCAGTGCTTTTAACAATACTTTTTTGGTACGTAAACCGCGCCAGGCCACACCATTTATCATGATGCAAGCGGATAGTGAGGTGGAGTTCAATCAACAAACCGCGCTTAAACTGGCTTTGATGAAAAAAACCTTCCTTGAAGATGCAGCGATTCAGCGTCACATTGCCTCACCTGAGGAGGCATGGGATGCGATGCTTCAACTCGACGATGGCGGTATGCGCCGCTTGGCAGATTATCTGGGGAACGTTTCACAACGTGACATTAAGCTGGCTCGTATAGCAGAACAGTTAGATGAAACCCGTCATGAGCTGGTAGAAGGAAATTTACACGCGTGGTATCAGTCGGCTGGGGCTGAAGAAGTCGGGAAAAAGAAGCAGATTTCTGACGATATCCTTAAGGCACTGCAAAACCGAGCCGGAATGTTGGGGGAGCTGTTGGTGAGTCTGGTTCCCCAGCGTAAGGCTCTGCAAGAGCTTTATATGCAGGAAGCCGAAGTAGAGTGGCCAACTGATGATAACAAGGCAGATGAATCGGTAGCTTCCTTTGGTATTGGCAGTGATTTTGATTTGTTCAGTGATACACCAGATGAAACAGTATCCGTTCACAGCCACGAGCAAGAATTTGCTCATCGCGTGATCAAGCTGTGGATCAATTATCTGCGAACCGTGCCAGAACAGCCGAATATGGCGAACTTTATCGGGCTTCCCCGTTCCATTGTTGAAATGTTGGTGGATGAATTAATCACGGTTATCCAACGAATGAACGTTGAAGGGGATTTGATGAAGGTGCTGGAAAACACGGAACAAGCAGGTGTGCGGCGGGAAAAAATGATGGAACGTCAGGTTTCCCGTGTGATGCACCTTATGAATGATTTTATCACTTGGTTGGGCTATCAGAACATACCGAGTGAAAAACGTCCGGCGAGCCGCTTTAACAAAGGACAGCCTATTTTTGCCCGTCCAGACAGGAAAGATCCGGCGTTGTGGAAAGGAGATGAACGGCTGTATCGGCTGACAAACGAAACGCTGAACTATAGCGCCATGTTTATCTTTGACTGGTTGATCGGTTTAGGCGAAATGATTAAAGAAAATGCCGGTCATTCTGCTGGGCGTGAAATTACCGCCGCGCAAAACGAGCGGCTGGGCACCATTATTCATCGTATTCAATTGTCGTCGGAGTAACGAGTTGTGATTAAACCAGAGCTGAGACCTTATGAACCGGTTGAACCGGGATATGCCGTGCTGCGCATTGAAGATTGGCAGGGGGCTACTGAAGGCGTCAGGGTATCAGTCCAGCGCAATCAGGATCGTTGTTTTTTAGATGAACAGGGGCAATGGGTCAGTAATGAAGTATGGTTAGTGCTGCCGGATTTGCAGGAAGTCGATGGCGCGGTGGAAGCGCGAATTGGCCCTGCACTGGTCGATGCCTTGTTGGCGGAGCGTCAGGTGGCATACCGCGTCACAGCGAAGGACAACGATGATCAGCGCGATATGGGCGTGCTGAAAATTGCCGATGGTGTACTGAGTTCTCTGGCAAAAGGGGGTCATGCACCTACAGATAAAGAACGTGAGCTTCGTGATAATGTTCCTCCTGCTCAGGAACCTACAGTGCTTCCTGAAGAAATACCCCCTGTTGAAACCCTGGAGCCATCAATATTACCGGAACCAGAGCCACAACCATTGCCGATTCATGAGCGGATTGCTTTTCCATCACCTGTGCCATCAGCATCAGCAAAAAAATCGAACAAAGGTATGTTGATCGCCTTGGTTGTGCTGTTGATTGCGGTCGTTGCTGGCGTGCTGTTGTGGTGGTTGAAACCGCAGGATAAACCGGAACCGATGATAGTCAGTGCATCGGAAACAGCACCTTGTGCCCGTGAAAATATGACTAAAGGCAGCGGACTGGATTTTGTTAAAAGTTGCTTACGCAGTCAGCCTTCTGGTCAACAAGTGCTGGAGGTAATTAATCAGGCCAAAGAGGCAAAACAGTGCGATATTGCCCAGCGTCTTTATGCCTATAAGGCACAGTCTGGTGATACAAAAATCGCTTTGCATTACGCCCAAGAATACGATCCGAAAACAGTCACGAAGAAAGGGTGCTTTGTTGCGGATGCTCAAACGGCCATTTATTGGTACGAAATCCTGATTAATCAAGATCCACAGAACAGTGAAGCTAAAACTCGTTTAGCGGAACTGAAAAAATAGGGATCTGAGGCATAGGAATAGCATGATGAAATATCTTAACTGGCTGATGGCGGGTTTTCCTGCCCTGGCGTTGATGGTATCGGCTGAGGCGGCAGCACAAAAACCGCTGTTACAGGAAGGGAAACACATGCTCTACCAGCGTGTGCTGACTTATCCCGGTTGCGAACTATCGGCAAAGGTCGGTGAAAAAGGCAAGGAACAACCTGCCTTTAGTCGTTTTTACGTCTATCAACGCCAGCAGCAAGGTAACGAAGAATGGTTACGGGTTGGCCCTGATAGCCATGGTCATCCTCGTGGCTGGATGAAAGCTAACTGTACCGTAGATTGGAAAATGCAGCTGACTTTGGCGTTTACCAACCCTTCTGGTCGCAACCCGATGCTGTTTTTCCGCGCCAAAACGGATGTGGAAAAGATCCTGAACAGTCCAAATCCGGCAACGCAATTGCAGCCATTATTGGGTGAGCTGAAAACGGGCAAGACCGTACCTTCTGTACTGGCACGTGAACCAGATTACATGATTGATCAGCACAAGAATTTTTATCTGCTGCCCGTGTTGGATTCCGATGATATTTTTACTGACACTGGCTATCAGGTACGGGTACTCAATGTTGCGTCCGTGAGTGAAGCCAGTAAAGTTGCTAAATCGGGACAAAATAAGGACGCCAACACGTTTTCTGCCAAAAATACTTCTTCCACTAAAAGCATTTCTTCCGCTAAAAGCACTTCTTCCGATAAAGAGAAAAACATGATGAAAGGGTTCTCGGCATCGGTGGTATTTGTGATTGATTCCACCATTTCTATGGGGCCTTATATTGATCGTACTAAGCAGGCGATTGAGAAAATTTATCAGCGCATTGAAAAAGAGAATTTACTCGGTCAGGTGAAATTTGGCCTTGTCGCTTATCGCTCAAACGTTACAGCGGTTCCCGGTTTGGAATATGACAGCAAAATGTATGTTGATCCCAATACGGTTAAAGATGGGAAAGATTTTCTGGCAAAAGTTCGCGATCTCAAGCAAGCCAAGGTTTCCAGTAGTAAAGTAAATGAAGATGCTTATGCTGGTGTTATGACGGCGCTGGATAAAGTGGACTGGACAAAATTTGGTGCGCGTTATGTGATCCTCGTGACCGATGCAGGTGCACTGGAAGGGGATGATAAATTATCTACCACTCAGTTGGATGCCACACAGGTACGTTTGGAAGCCACCTATCGCGGTGTAGCACTCTATACACTCCATCTAAAAACGCCGGCAGGGCGCAAAAACCATGCTTCCGCAGAGAGTCAGTATCGTGAATTGACGCTTAACTCTTTCCTGCATAAGCCGCTGTACTACCCGATTAATTCTGGTGATGTGAATAGCTTCGGTGCGATAGTTGATAGTCTTGCCAACGCCATTACTGGACAGATTAAAATGGCGTGGAGCGGAAAAGAAACGGTTGGTAGCGCACTGGGTGCTGACGAATCTTATTCTTCCTATGCGGGAAAAAAAGATGCGGGGGGAAAAGAGCCGTCACCGCAGGAGCCTTTGCTACGTGATGCTGCCTTGTTGGGGCACGCTATGCGGTTGGCGTATCTCGGCGACAAACAGGGAACCCAAGCGCCACCCGTATTTAAATCTTGGATCAGTGACCGTGATTTGGTGAACCAGAATATTCCAGCTACAGAAGTCAAGGTGTTGCTGACCAAGAGCGAATTAAGCGATCTGAGTGAAGTCATGAAAAAGATCGTGAATGCGGCTAATGAAGGTTTAATTTCGCCGGATGATATGTTTGCCAGCTTGCGTTCTCTGGCGGCGACCATGGGGAATGATCCGAAACAGGCGAAAAACAAGCAGGCTACCAAACTTGGTGAAATGGGGCTGCTTGGTGAATATATCGAAGGCTTGCCTTATCTGAGCGAAGTGTTGAGCTTAGATGAAGAAACGTGGAAAAGCTGGGATGGATTGGAGCAGGAACGTTTTATCCGACGTCTGAATATCAAACTCAATTATTACCAGCGTTATAACGAAGATGTAGACCGCTGGATTTCATTGGCACCGGATAGCGATCCACGCGATAACGTCTATCCTGTGCCACTGGAAAATCTCCCATGATGCTGCACATTGAGTCGATGCAGATACAGCGTGGGCAGGCAGAACAAGGGCTTACCGTCAGCTTGCCATCGCTGTCGCTTGATGTGGGGGAGGTGGCAGCATTAACGGGGCCTAGTGGTTGTGGTAAAAGCACTTTACTGGAAATGATCGGGGGAATATTGCAACCCGATCATTTGGCGTGCTATCAATTGGGGACGCCGCCCCGTGATATTGCCACGCCGATTCTGACAGGGGAGGAACGTCAACTTGCTGAAGTACGGGCGAAAGATCTTGGCTTTGTTTTGCAACATGGCGGATTGCTCCCTTGGCTCTCAGTGGAACAAAATATTCAATTGCCTCGTAAGATAGCAGGGCTGGTGGCTGGATCCGCGTGGTTGGATACCGCCATTTCACGCCTGAAAATTGAGGGATTAATGAAGAAAATGCCTTCTCAACTTTCGATTGGGGAGCGTCAGCGTGTAGCCTTTGCCCGTGCCATTGCCCATCAGCCCCAACTGTTATTGGCGGACGAGCCGACAGCAGCCCTGGATCCTCACAATGCAGAGATGCTTTTTAGCCTAATAGTTGAGATGGTAAACTCACTCAGTTTAGTGGCTATTATTGTGAGTCACGATTGGCAGCGGGTCACGGATTTTGGTCTGAAACGTTATGCTGCGAAAGTGGATGGAAAACAAAGTGTCTTCACAATCGGTTAATGGTGCCGTTGCACGGCCGTCTCGCTGGCTTTTGCCTCGAATGGCGCTGGCGGATTTGGTTTACGATCGCAAGGTCGCGCTCTGCATCATCTTTTCGTTGATTGCAGTAATCACTCCCCTTTTACTATTGTTTGGCCTGAAAAATGGCATCGTTCACCAGCTTCGCCATACGCTGTTAGATGATCCACGCACGCGGGAAGTTCGCATGCTGGGCAACGGTAACTATGATCATACTTGGTTGATGCAGCTTGCGGAGCGCCCCGATGTTAGTTTTGTCATCCCATTGACGCGTTCTTTGAATACTCAGGCCGATCTGGTAAGAAATAACCAGCATTTTGTCAGTAATGCTGAAGTTATCCCTACTGCCTTACATGATCCTTTATTGATTAACGCTCGGATCCCACAAAATGCCCAGCAGGTGGTGCTCAGTGCCAATGCAGCAGAACGTTTACAGGTGAAAGTTGGGGATAACCTGCGTTTAGTGATTGCCCGTAAACGGGATGGGCTGAACGAACGTGCACAACATACATTGACCGTCATTGATGTCATTGACGGAGCAAAATTCTCCCGCCCTGCCGCTTTCGTCACCCTGCCTCTTTTAGTTGCCATGGAAGATTACCGTGATGGTTATCAGGTGGCACTATTTAATACACATAATGTCAATGAACATAATGTCAATGCACATGACGGAAAGCCTGCTCGTGAACGCACCTCTTTTGCAAAAGCGCGGTTATATGCCAGCAACATAGATACCGTCGAGGCTCTAGCGGACTGGTTACAGCAGCAAAATATTGAAACTGTAACCCAACAGGCACAGATTGAATCTGTACGCGCCATTGATCATGTACTTGGCCTGATTTTTACCGTTATCGCCTGGATATCTGCCATCGGTTGTATCGCATCGCTGGTGGGCGCTTTTATGGCAAATATCGACCGCAAAAGAAAAGATATGGCAGTGCTCAGGTTATTGGGCTTCCGCCGTGAAGCTGTTGTGCTGTTTATCTTGATTCAGGCTTTGTTCCTCACGGGTAGCGCTTGGGGCGTGGGTTTGTTGCTCTATTTTTTTGCCAGCCAGTTATTTAACAGTGCGTTGGGGGCTTCATTACCTGAAACGGCATTTGTTTGTCATTTGGAACCCTTGCATCTGATTGTGGCATTATTGACTGTTTTAGCCGTAGCGCTCGGCGTTGCTGCGGTGGGAGCCTTACGTGCGTTGAAAATTGAACCTGCGGAGAGTTTACGTGAGATTTAATTATTGTGTGAGTATGGCATTGTCAGGGCTCTTGCTTGGAACGTTTTCACTTTCTGCCAATGCTGCCAATACAAATTGGGAAGAGAAATACTACAACCCCAAGCCACTGGCGGATGATGTGATATTGCCTATGCCTTGTGGCGGTGCGATGGCGTTTCGTAAAGTCTCCGTTCCCCTTAGCCAGCCATTGCAGGATTACAGCATTACTCTGGGTGTGGAAGGCAATGACGAGTGGGGTTATTTGGAGCAAGCGCGAGCTGAACATATTGCGGGGAGTTTCGCGGAAGGTAAAACCGGCAAGGGGCGTTACTTCCTGATGGCGAAGTACGAGTTGACGGATTTGCAATACCAAGCGCTTACGGGTAACTGTTCAACACCAAATATGAAACTGCGTTTGCCCAAAGTAAATATTGGCTGGGTGGATGCGATGAATCTGGCAAATCAATATAATCTTTGGTTGCTGAAGAATCAGCCTAAAGCGTTGCCAATTGAAGATGGTAAATCCGGTTTCTTGCGTCTGCCAACGGAAACTGAATGGGAATTTGCTGCTCGTGGTGGTTTAGCGGTTTCCACGGCAGAATTTCGCGACCAGCGTTTCCCGATGCCAGAAGGGCTGACCAGTTACGCTTGGTTCGCGGGTTCTCAATCTTCCAATGGAAAACTTCAGCTTACTGGATTGCTTAAACCGAATCCGTTGGGGCTGCACGATATGCTGGGTAACGCGTCCGAAATGATGTTTGAACCTTTCCGCTTAAATAAATTGGATCGTCAGCATGGTAAAGCGGGCGGCTATATCGTTAGGGGAGGAAATTTCCTGACGCCGCAAAGCGATATACGTAGCTCTCTACGTGGCGAAGAACCTTATTATTCCGGGCAGAGTGATAATAAAAATAAAATCATTGGCTTCCGTTTAGTACTGGTTTCTCCGACATTGACTTCACGCGATCGCATCAAAGAGATTGCTAAAGAGTGGAAAGCATTAGGCACAGATAATGCGCAGGCCAAAGAGAAAAAAGCGGCTGACTCCATTGATAACTTGAGTAATATTTCAGCTCAGGTGCAGGATACGGCAGTGAAGAAACAGTTGGAACGATTGCGTGCTGACCTACGGGCGAATGCACAACTGCGTGATGAACAGCGCGATCAGGCGATACGCACTTCTCTGCAACTTGGGGCGTTCTTATGCACCAAATTAAAGGATGATGGTGAGTTTTATGATCGGTTGACAGGTTTGTATGAGAAAACCTGTAAGGCAGGCAGTGAGCTGGATGCAAATTGCTCCCGTCGTCAAACACAGCTCGATCAGCATAAAAAAACGCTCAATTTTATTGTTAATTATTATGCCGATACCTTGGTGGATATGGGCATAACTTATAATGTGGAGCTTATCGCGCCACAAATTCGTGTTGTCCAGCAGCAGATGTCGGCACGTGGAAAAACGAATCTGAACCGTTATCTCAATACTTACTGGGACAATCTTCAGGGGTATTGGAAAAACGGGAAAGTCGCCAGAGACAGTTGGTTGGATGCATGTAAGAAAAATAATTAATAACAATGAATGACTTTTATTGAAAAAAGGATATTAAGAAATGGTACTGAAATCTATTCGCTCTATGATTTCTTTCTGCATGATTTTTTTGCTGGTTGCTTGTCAAAACCCGCAAGGCCCTTCAGCACAGACGGGGGGAGTGGATTCTCGTTTGACTCAGAATAAGGACGTTGAATTTTTTAACAAATCGGGCTGGCAAGCGTGTGCAGCAGGTGCGGCGGCAGGGGCTCTGGCTTGTATGCTTGTTAATGGTGACCATCAAGCAATATGTATTGCTGCCGCTGCTGTTTTGGGTTGTGGTGTCGGAGTGGGAGCTAATGCTTATTTGGATAGCCAGCGTAAAAAATATGCTACTAAAGAACAGCTCCTGGCAGCTTCAATTAACGATGTTAAAGTAGAAAACCAGCGTATTCAGAACGTAACGGCCGCCGCCAAAGAGGTTATTGCGGCGGATAAACGTACTCTGGCGAAGATCAAGAAAGATATCGCCGCGAAGGCGGTGAAAAAAGACCAAATGCAAAAAGAACTGAAAGGTCTTGATGCCAATATTGCCTATCTGCGCAATACCATCAAAGAAATGCAGGGGCATGAAAAGCAGTGGGAGGAAGTTTCTTCTATGATGGCAAGCAACAAAGTTCGCACTAAAGATCTGGATAAACAAATCGTTCAGATGCGCAAAAACATTGGCACGTTACAACAAGAGCTCGACAGCCTTTATGAACAACGTACCGCAATTAAAGTTAGCTGATAAGGAGTTCTTATGCGTGGATTAATGATGCGTGGTTTAGTCATGTTAGCCGCCAGTATGGCACTGACAGGCTGTGTGACAAACGCAAAAGATTGTGATCCGACACTGGGTGATATGAGTATCATTGCGAAATTTAACTGCAATTACTCAGGCAATTGGGATCAGCGTGTTGTGGAAAAAGAAAAAGAACTACAACACGAACAAGCATTGAACAAAGAGTTCAACGCTGTTTATGGAGCGATTGAGCGTGAGAAAAAAGCGGGTAAGGTGAGTTTGGAAAGTAAAAAGCGCTCTCAGGCCGCATTGCAGAAATCGCTAAATGGCCTATTGAGTCAATTGAAAACCAAAGCAGCGGGCAAAGCGAAAATGGAAAAACAGATCGCTGAATTGGAAAAACGCCTGCGTGATGCGCAAAACCAGCCATCACAGTCTGAAATGCAAAAACAGCTGGAGTTACAGCAGTTGCAGAACCAGCTTAGTGAACTTCAAGACAGCCTGTTGTCATAATAACGAGGAACGATTATTAGATTGACTTTACACTCAGTCCATTTCTTGCAGATTGATGAGATCACAATGAATGGGCTGAGTTATCTTTTTCAAACTAACGTGGCAGATTCGCGGTGTTTAAAATATGCAGTGATACTGGTGTAGGGAGCATGGAAGCAATACCGCGCCCGTGGCTGCATCACGGAGAATACGCCGGATATTGAGTAAGGTAACCAAAATACTCTTGTTCATCTTTGCGAATATGCCCGATATCAGGGAAGGATAAATGTGCAGCACCAATTATCTCTTTATCCTGTGAAATTTTGTTTTTTTAAAATGAAGAAAATATTAGGCGAATCCAAGTTTTATAATTTTATTAAATTCCTTGATGGCATTTTTCTGATTATCGAAATTTATAAAGTACAAAGATTGCCATTTTTGTGTCTGGATGGCTTGTTTTGAAGTGGGAGATACCCATGTTGGGTAGACTCGAAAAGCTCTTTTACCTTCTTTAGATTGAGTTGAAAAAATTCCTTTTGTCATCAAGGTCGGTGAGTCAAACAGAAAAATCCCTTTGTTATTCTCTGAAAAGGCGGCTATTAAACAGAAGTCAATTTTATCATTTTGTTCAAACGGCATTATTTCTGAATCTGGTGTAGGCCTTTTCCAGAGAGTGACAAATTGGCCCAATTTATTGGGAGTCGTTTTAGCTTGACGAAAAACGATCGATTTACCGTTCAGTTGAAATCGCATGGCACTGTAATCACGGCTTTCTGGTTCGCGATAGGGAGTGGCATCTAGTTGGTGTCCAGAGGGGAGTAGGAGATATTCTTTTATTTCGGTAAAGGTATTAGATAAATTATCTGTATTTGATTTTAATGATGCCAATTTATACCTCTTTCTTGATACCGAAAAATTGATAGGATAATCATACTTTAATTATGATATTACATCAGTACCAGAAAATATAAAAAATCAGTCATCATCAAAATCAACAAAATTTACACCAGTGAAATCATTATATCTCCGGCTATTAGGAAGAACAACGCGTGTATTTCCTTCAACAATACGCACTCGATAACTATCAGGCATTTTATAGTTCAGTAATGTATGAGACCATCTAAAGGCATAACATCTTGAAGGGCGGACCCGATAACGCCGTCTGGCGGCATCAGCGGCTGTATATATAGAATCAGAAGAATTACATAGCAATATAAACTTTTTCCCAAGCCATATATGAAACTCTCCATCTGAGTATATTGTATAATAAGGTTATAACTTCACATCATTATCAATAAAATAACTCCCCATTCAAAAGAACAGGGAGCCACATACTAGCTGGGATAAACTCACTTAGTTAAGGTAGAGCGTCAGAGCCATGCCCGGTTTCATATCTTTGATTTTGATGCTTTTATTCCAACTCATCAGATCATTAATATTTACACCGTGGTATTTAGCGATACTGAAAAACGAATCACCTTTGCGTACATGATAGGTGACAGGGCCACTGTTATCGATTTTCAGTACCTGCCCGATTTTGAGCCGATCAGCGGTTTTCAAGCTATTCAATCTCTGTAATTCGCGGTGAGTAGTATTGAAGCGCTTCGCAATCGCTGACAGCGTATCCCCAGAACGAACTGCATATTGGCCTTGTTTCTGTAGATTGCGGGTATTGTGTGTAACAGACAGACGGATATCCTTCAAGACGTCTTTATCAGTTAATGAAGTTTTAAACTGACCAGCGTTCTTTCTTGGCAACATGATGTAATGCGGCCCATGAGGGGAAGTCATGCCTTGTTTATAACCTGGGTTATATGCCCTGATTGATGTCAACGATAATCCAGATAATTCAGCCGCTTGTGACAACATGATTTGTTGCCCTACTTCAACTTTAGCCAGTGCTTGCTGGTTGTTAGGTTTTGGTAGTTTGAAACTAAATTTTTCGTTGTGGCGAATGATGTTACTTAGCGCCAATATCTTGGGAACGTAGTGCATTGTTTCCCGTGGCAGTGACAATGACCAGAAATCTGTCGGTTTTCCCTTTGCTTCATTGTCTCTGATCGCACGCATCACCCGACCTTCACCGCTGTTGTAAGCGGCGACGGTTAATAACCAATCTCCATTAAACCGCTTGTTCAGGCGTTCAAACATATCCAGTGCGACAGTCGTTGATGCCGCAACATCACGACGGGCGTCGTACCATTTATCCTGCGTCAGACCATAATGGCGGCCTGTACTTGGGATAATTTGCCATAAACCAGCCGCTTTAGCATAAGAAGTGGCATGAGGATTAAAAGCACTCTCCACTATGGGCAGCAGTACCAGTTCCATTGGCATTTGTCGTTTATCAAGCTGCTCAACTATCCAATAGATGTACGGCTCTGCCCGTAACGTCACATTTTGGAGATAGCTCTTGTGTTTCAGGTAGTAGTTTTGTTGCTCGCTCACCCTGTTGTTGTCAGGAATGTCCATCTTCAACTCATCACGGATATGTCCCCACAAATCTTGTTGGGCTGTCGGACTTACCTTCCAGTTTGCAGAATCTTCTGGCTCTGCAATACCGTCTGTTTTCTGATTCGTTGAAGACATCTTCTGTGTATGCTGCGAGGTAGGAGCCTTTGATTGCAGACTCGATTGACACCCGGCAAGCAGAACAGAGGCGAATAAGATCGCTTTTGTCTTCATGTTCTCTTTTGATGTTTGTCTAAAAGGTGAGCGATCATACTGGCCTATGACGCAGAAGACAACCCAACAAAATCAAAATTGATCTTTATAAGCCCTTAATTGCTGAAAAACAGAAGAAAGTGGTATTGAATTAGGTTTGATACCGATATTTTTTTGTAAATCAATATTGTGACAATTTAAGAAAACATTAACTTTTTTCTCTGTTTGTAAAGTTGTTGGGACAGTTGCCTGATTATTTTCACGTAGCTTAATGATTTTTTGATGATAACCGTGAATAGTTTGATTATCAGGTAATACTGTCTTTGCAAATACCATATTTGCCGCCGTATATTCGTGTGCACAGCAGATCAACGTGTCATCAGGTAGCGATGAAATTTTTTCAAGAGAAGAAAACATCTGTTCGGCTGTACCTTCAAATAACCTCCCACAACCGCCAGAAAATAGAGTATCTCCACAAAATAGATAGGGAGCTTGATAGAACGAAATGTGGCCAAGTGTATGACCTGGTAATTCCATGATACGGAAAGAAAAACGCCCCACTTCAATGATGTCATGTTCATGGACAATATGGGTTGCTCCTTTGCTTTGAGTCTCTTCGGGGCCATATACTGGTAATTCGGGATGCTTCCTGAGCAGGTCAGGAACACCGCCAACATGATCATAGTGATGGTGTGTCAGGAGGATCGCCGCAGGAACAAGTTGATTTGCTGCTAAAATGTCAATGACTGGCTGTGATTCAGAGGGGTCGATAATGACACAATGTTTGTCTTCATCACAAAGTAACCAAATGTAGTTATCTGAAAGGGCAGGTATCCTGATAAGCTCCATTATATGCCTCATTTTCGTAGTAGATTTATAGTAGATTGAAAGGAAGATGACATGCGATCAGCACGTTCAATCAAGCAAATAACCCCCCCTGCTTTTTGGGCTGAGTTACCATGGGGAGAATATTACCGCGTTGCTCTGGAACGTCAATTGGAACCGTGGTGGCCGAAAATTTTTGGTTTCCATTTATTGAAAGTCGGTAATTTAAGTACAGAAATTGACAGCCGTTCCTGTTTGGTCAGCCATCAAGTCAACATAGGATTACAAGGGGAAAATATGGATGTGATAACTGATCCTCATTACCTCCCTTTTGCGGCTAAATCTGTTGATGCTTGCCTGTTGGCGCATATGTTGAGTTATAGCGTTGATCCTCATTGGTTATTGAGAGAAGTGGACAGGATCATGATTGATGACGGTTGGTTGATTCTCAGCGGTTTTAATCCGATAAGTCTATTAGGTTTAAGGAAAGTGATTTCACCTATATATCATCAACAACCTTGTAGAGCCCAAATGTTTTCCATGTTTCGTCAATTGGATTGGCTCCGCCTTCTGAATTATGAAGTTATTCATCATGCTAATTTCCATGTTTTACCGTGGCAGAGTGGGGATAATTTTTATAACTCTACTACATCAATATTTGGTTGTCTGAATGTGATTATTGCCCGCAAGCGGACAATACCTTTGTCATTAAATCCCATGCGGGCAAGGTCATTAAAACCGAAGTTTAGTAATGCGTTGGGAGCGATGAAAAATTTTCACCGACGCGATTAATTAACAGGTTAATTTTCACTTTCAATATAGCCGCTATCAGCTTGAGTAGGGCTGTTAGCGGCCGCACGAGCCAGTTCATCACATAGCTCGTTTTCCCGATGTCCGGCATGGCCTTTAACCCAGCGCCAGTCAATCTCATGGCGTAAGATAGCTTGATCGAGTCTCTGCCAGAGATCGACATTGATGACGGGGGATTTATCCGCTTTTTTCCAACCGCGTTTTTTCCAGTTGTGGATCCACTGGGTAATCCCTTGACGGACATATTGGCTGTCAGTTGTCAGGATCACGGTGCAGGGGCATTTGAGTGTTTCCAGCCCGACAATAGCGGCCATTAACTCCATGCGGTTATTGGTCGTGCGAAAATAGCCTCCGCTCAGGTTTTTTTCGCGTTGCTGGTAACGGAGTAAAACGCCATATCCACCGGGGCCGGGATTGCCGAGGCAAGAACCATCGGTGAAAATTTCTACCTGTTTGTTCATCTTTGGTAGACTCTTCCTATATCATCTTTAATCAAAACTCTAAGTCTGACACAAAAAAACACTATGAGCACTGCAATTACCCGCCAAATAGTCCTCGATACCGAAACAACCGGTATGAACAAGTTAGGTGTTCACTATGAGGGGCACAACATCATTGAAATTGGTGCTGTGGAAGTCATCAATCGTCGTCTTACGGGGCGTCATTTTCATATTTATATAAAACCGGAACGGTTGGTTGATCCGGAAGCGTTTGAAATTCACGGTATCAGTGATGAATTTTTGCAGGATAAACTGAAATTTGCTGATATTGCCGATGAATTCATTGAGTTTATTCGCGGGGCTGAACTGATTATCCATAACGCAACGTTCGATATCGGCTTCATGGATTATGAGTTCGGTAAGCTGAACCGTGATATTCCACCAACGGCTGATTTTTGTACCATTACAGACAGCCTGACGTTGGCAAGGAAACTTTTCCCCGGCAAGCGGAATAACCTTGATGCGTTATGCGACCGTTATCATATCGATAACTCAAAACGTACTCTCCATGGCGCATTGCTCGATTCCGAGATTTTGGCGGATGTCTATCTGGCGATGACTGGCGGCCAGACATCGTTGGCTTTTTCGATGGAAGGGGAAGTTTCAGGCAGTACGCTGCTGGCAGAAATCCAGAAAGTTACCCGACCCCAGGATGGACTGAAAGTTGTCTATGCTTCCGATGAAGAATTAATCCAGCATGAATCCCGCTTGGATCTAGTGGAAAAGAAAGGAGGAAGCTGTCTTTGGCGTTCAAAACCTGAACAGTTACATTGACAAAAGCAGTAGCAAGATGAGGTAAATTTGTTATTGAGGCGAAAAACTATTCAAACGCACCGTTTTGTTATAAAAAGCGATTGACGGATTGTATTGGGGCCCGTATCATCCAACCCGTTCTCAACCAGAACACCATGCGGTGCGGTAGTTCAGTTGGTTAGAATACCGGCCTGTCACGCCGGGGGTCGCGGGTTCGAGTCCCGTCCGCACCGCCAGAATTTATAAGCCCTGAGTTTTTGACTCGGGGCTTTTTCTTTATCTGCTAATGACCAAAAATTTCAAATTAACTTATAGAAATATGTTGTTCCTGAAAATTCGCCATTGGAATTAATGGCAAAATTCGGGATTTGCCCAACTTCAATAAAACCACATTTTCGATACAGCGCTGAAGCAGGATCATTGGTGCGTGTATCCAATACCAGCAAATTGCGTTGATGCCGTTTTGCCAGATGTTCTAGTTCATCCATCAACATCCTACCAATCCCGCGCTGGCGGTAGTTGGTGTGTACCATCAGTTTTTCCACATCGGCGCGGTGCAATCCATTCTTTTTCTTGCAAAGGGAAAGTTGCACTGAACCCACGATATTTCCATTCTCCAGTGCAACCAACAGCAGGCGATGACCTGATGCCAGGTCTGTTTCGACATCTTGCCAATATTGTTCCGCTTCGTTTGCTCCCAGCGGTGCAATAAAGCCGACAGAAGCATCACTTTCGACGCAATCATGGAATAAGTTAATAAACTCATTTCGTTTTGTATTGATGGAATCCAATAGCATGATGGCTGGAACGGATATTGAATCCGATGCAGGGTTGAAATTTGTCATTTATTATTGCGTTTGGAGTCAATGGTGATTAAATGTCGTACAAGAAACCAAAATATATTGCAAGTTAATCTTATTTGTTTTGATGATGAGAATTATGAAATTTATCGTTCTCTGAATCAGTAATTGCTTCGAGTTAGAAGTTATTATTACTTTTATATCATGAACCTAACTTGGCAGAAAAACCTGCTCTTTGGCCTTGATCAATCTATTGAGTATCGTGTCTAATACGTGACTTTCTATCCTATTGCGCAAATCACGGTAGAAAATTATTCCCTAGTTGCGCAAGTTTACTTTCAGTTGTGTGCATTGGCCTGAGAATGCGTGAAAACAACGGAGTAAATCAAAGAATTGTTGCCAAAGGAAAATTAATATAGTTTTTCCTATCTGGCATTAATGATTGCGGTTTGTATGCTGCACTGCGAAAATTAGTTCTTAGTTCACTAACACTTTTATCCGACTTGGAGTAAAGAATGACCACTCGTAAAACCCTTGCTAATGCTATCCGCTTCTTGAGCATGGATGCTGTGCAGAAAGCAAAATCAGGGCATCCTGGCGCCCCAATGGGAATGGCTGACATTGCCGAGGTGCTGTGGCGCGACTATCTGAATCATAACCCTTCTAACCCTAACTGGGCTGATCGTGACCGCTTCGTGTTATCCAACGGCCACGGCTCCATGCTGATTTACAGCCTGTTGCACCTGACGGGTTATGATGTTTCCATTGACGATTTGAAAAATTTCCGTCAACTGCATTCCAAAACTCCAGGCCATCCAGAATATGGCTATACTTCAGGCGTAGAAACCACCACTGGCCCATTGGGACAGGGTATCGCCAATGCAGTAGGTTTTGCGATTGCAGAGCGTACACTGGCAGCGCAGTTTAACCGCCCAAATCATGATATCGTCGATCACTACACTTATGTGTTCATGGGTGACGGCTGCATGATGGAAGGGATCTCCCATGAAGTTTGCTCTTTGGCCGGTACTTTGAAACTGGGCAAACTGATTGCTTTCTATGATGACAATGGTATTTCCATTGATGGTGAAGTAGAAGGCTGGTTCACTGATGACACCGCCGCACGTTTTGAAGCCTATGGCTGGCATGTTATCCGTGGCGTAGATGGCCATGACTCAACAGCGATTGCGGCAGCGATTGAAACAGCACGCAAAGAGACAGGTAAACCATCTCTGTTGATGTGTAAAACCATCATCGGTTTTGGCGCACCAAACAAAGCAGGCAAAGAAGAATGTCACGGCGCTCCACTGGGTGACGCTGAAATTGAAGCGACCCGCAAGGCGCTGGGCTGGGAACATCCTGCGTTTGAAGTTCCTCAGGACATTTATGCTGGCTGGAACGCGCAAGAAGCGGGCAAAACTAAAGAAAGCGCGTGGGATGAAAAATTTGCGGGTTATGCAAAAGCCCATCCAGAACTGGCAGCAGAATTTACCCGTCGTACCCGTGGTGAACTGCCAGCGAACTGGGAAGCTGTATCCAAAGCATTCATTGAAAACCTGCAACAGAACCCTGCTTCCATTGCTAGCCGTAAGGCATCACAAAATGCACTGGAAGCCTTCGGTAAAGTCCTGCCAGAATTTATGGGTGGTTCCGCTGACTTGGCACCAAGTAACCTGACTATGTGGTCTGGTTCCAAGCCACTGAACGAAGTTCAGGACGGTAATTACATTCACTACGGTGTACGTGAATTCGGTATGTCTGCCATCATGAATGGTATCGCTCTGCATGGCGGCTTTGTGCCTTATGGCGCGACATTCCTGATGTTCGTGGAATATGCTCGTAACGCAGTACGCATGGCGGCACTGATGAAGATTCGCAACATCTTCGTATATACCCATGACTCTATTGGTCTGGGTGAAGATGGCCCGACCCATCAGCCAGTTGAGCAGATTGCTAGCCTGCGGGTAACACCAAACATGAGCACATGGCGCCCATGTGACCAAGTTGAATCTGCGGTCGCGTGGAAATATGCGATTGAGCGTAAAGATGGCCCTACTTCTCTGATTTTCTCCCGTCAAAATCTGGCACAGCAGGATCGTACTGCTGAACAATTGGCGAATATCGAGAAAGGCGCTTACATTCTGAAAGATTGTGCAGGTCAGCCTGAACTGATCCTAATTTCGACTGGCTCTGAAGTTGAACTGACCGTGCAGGCGGCTGAACAACTGAGCGCAGAAGGCCGTCAGGTTCGTGTGGTTTCCATGCCATCTACCGATGCTTTCGACAAGCAAGACGCCGCATACCGTGAAGCAGTACTGCCAGCGGCGGTTTCTGCTCGTGTTGCGGTGGAAGCGGGTATTGCTGATTACTGGTTCAAATACGTCGGTATTAATGGTGCTATCGTCGGTATGACTACCTTCGGTGAATCTGCGCCTGCTGATGCTCTGTTCAAAGAGTTTGGTTTCACTGTTGAAAACGTCGTTGCCAAAGCGACATCTCTGCTGAAATAATCAGCAAAAAATCCTTCTAAGCGCATTTGCATCAATTTCTGAGCGAATGCGCTCTTTTTTTATTCAACTTTGCCTCACGATGTGATTAATGGCGCTTGCCATCATGCTTTTTTTCTCGTAATCTGCTTTTATAGTAGCTGAACCGTTTCAGTCAAGTGCCTGAATCCGTGTGTAAAATGTTTTGTCTGTCACAATCTGGTTAATTTTGTGATGAATCATCCGTACAAGCATCGGTTGCTCAGTTATCCTAAGCGGTTGCATGACCACAGAGAAATTCAGGGAGTAACATGACAATCAAGGTAGCGATTAACGGTTTTGGGAGAATAGGGCGCAGTGTCTTGCGTGCTCTTTACGAATCCGGGCGTCGGGCTGAAATTTCAGTGATCGCTATCAATGAGCTGGCGGATGCGGAAGGCATCGCACACTTATTGAAATACGATTCCAGTCATGGGCGTTTTGCATGGGATGTACGTCTGAATAATGATTTATTGCAAGTAGGAGATGACAGCGTTCGTCTGTTTCATCAATCAGATATCTCATCCCTGCCGTGGAAAGAATTGGGCATTGATATCGTGCTTGACTGTACGGGTAAGTATGGTGAGCGGGCGGATGGAGAATCTCATATCGCCAGCGGTGCCAAAAAAGTTTTGTTTTCTCATCCGGGAGGAAATAATCTGGATGCAACCGTGGTATATGGTGTCAATCACCATTTATTGGTTGCGGAAGATTGCATTGTTTCCAATGCATCCTGTACAACAAACTGCATCATTCCGATCATTAAAGTGTTGGATGATGCGTTCAATATTGAATCTGGTACGGTGACAACCATCCACGCATCCATGAATGATCAGCCAGTGATTGATGCTTATCACCGTGACTTACGTCGAACCCGAGCGGCCAGCCAATCCATCATTCCTGTCGATACAAAACTGGCTGCGGGGATCTCACGAGTTTTCCCCAAATTTAGTGATCGGTTTGAGGCAATTTCTGTGCGAGTGCCCACCATCAACGTGACAGCGATTGACTTGAGCGTGACAGTCCGCGCCGCAGTAAGCGTTGCGGATGTGAACCAGCTTCTGCAAGAATCAGCGGTCAGAGAGTTTCATGGTATAGTGGATTATACTGATTTGCCGTTGGTTTCAACGGATTTTAACCACGATCCCCACAGTGCCATTGTGGACGGTACACAAACGAGGGTCAGCGGACATCACCTGATCAAAACCCTCGTGTGGTGTGATAATGAGTGGGGCTTTGCCAATCGCATGATTGATACGACGCTGGCAATGGCCGCAACCGGTTTCAAATAATCATTTGCTGTGTCACAAACGGCACACAGCCGAAGATTGAGTAATTTTATAGAGAATCAATGAGAGGATTCACCATGTCTGTAATTAAGATGACTGATTTAGATCTGGCGGGTAAACGCGTACTGATCCGTGCTGATTTGAATGTGCCTGTAAAAGATGGCCAAGTTACCTCTGATGCACGTATCCGTGCGTCCTTGCCGACGATTGAGGCTGCGTTGAATCAGGGAGCCAAAGTCATGGTTACTTCTCACCTGGGACGCCCGACTGAGGGAGAGTACAACGAAGAGTTTTCACTGCAACCTGTCGTTGATTACCTGAAAGAAAAACTTTCTTCTTCTGTTCGTCTGGAAAAAAATTATCTGGATGGTGTTGAAGTGGTGGAAGGCGAATTAGTTGTTCTGGAAAACGTTCGCTTCAACAAAGGTGAGAAAAAAGACGATGAAACGTTATCGAAGCAATATGCAGCATTGTGTGATGTGTATGTAATGGATGCCTTTGGTACAGCCCACCGTGCTCAAGCGTCAACTCACGGCGTTGCGAAATTTGCGCCGATCGCTTGTGCTGGCCCGTTGTTGTCTGGTGAATTGGAAGCCTTGGGGAAAGCACTGCGTAACCCAGCTCGCCCAATGGTGGCGATTGTGGGTGGTTCTAAAGTCTCAACCAAACTGACGGTTCTTGATTCATTGTCCAAAATTGCCGATCAGCTTATCGTAGGTGGTGGTATTGCCAATACTTTCGTTGCCGCAGAAGGGCATAACGTTGGTCGTTCCCTGTACGAAGATGATCTGATCCCAGAAGCGAAAAAACTACTGGAAACTTGTGATATCCCAGTTCCTAACGATGTTCGTGTTGCGACTGAATTCTCTGAAACTGCGGAAGCGACTCTGAAATCTACCAGCGAAATTAAAGACGAAGAGCAGATCCTTGATTTAGGCGATGCTTCTGCTGAACGTCTGGCTGAAATTCTGAAAGAGGCTAAAACCATTCTGTGGAATGGCCCTGTGGGTGTCTTCGAATTCCCTAATTTCCGTAAAGGAACTGAAATTGTCGCCCGAGCGATTGCTGAGAGTGATGCATTCTCTATCGCAGGTGGCGGTGACACTTTGGCGGCAATCGACCTGTTCGGAATTGCTGACAAGATCTCTTACATCTCTACTGGCGGCGGTGCTTTCCTTGAGTTCGTTGAAGGCAAAAAACTGCCAGCCGTTGTGATGTTGGAAGAACGTGCTAACAGTAACTAGTACCTAGGATAATAAGTTGTGATAACGGGCAGCATGGACTGCCTGTTCAATGTCAATACAGGACCACGTAACATGTCTAAAATTTTTGATTTCGTAAAACCGGGTGTCATCACTGGTGATGATGTTCAAAAAGTCTTTGCCATCGCTAAAGAAAACAACTTCGCGTTGCCTGCGGTTAACTGCGTTGGTACTGATTCCATCAACGCAGTGTTGGAAACGGCGGCAAAAGTACGTGCTCCGGTCATTATCCAGTTTTCCAACGGCGGTGCGTCTTTCGTGGCAGGTAAGGGTCTGAAAGCAGAAGGCCAGCAGACAGCGATTCTGGGTTCTATTTCTGGCGCTCACCACGTTCACCAGATGGCAGAACATTACGGCGTACCTGTGATCCTGCATACTGACCACTGCGCACGTAAACTGCTGCCATGGATCGATGGCCTGCTGGACGCGGGTGAAAAACACTATGCGCAGACCGGCAAGCCACTGTTCTCTTCCCACATGATCGATCTGTCAGAAGAATCACTGGAAGAAAATATCGAGATTTGCAGCCAATATCTGGCACGCATGGCAAAAATCGACATGACGCTGGAAATCGAACTGGGTTGTACTGGTGGTGAAGAAGACGGCGTTGATAACAGCCATCTGGACAGTTCTTCCCTGTACACTCAGCCAGAAGACGTGGCTTACGCGCATGAAAAACTGAATGCGATCAGCCCACGTTTCACCATCGCAGCTTCTTTCGGTAACGTTCATGGTGTATACAAACCAGGCAACGTTAAACTGACACCAAAAATTCTGCGTAACTCACAGGACTACGTTTCTGAGAAATTTAACCTGCCACACAACAGTTTGGATTTCGTCTTCCACGGTGGCTCCGGTTCTACCGCAGAAGAGATTCAGGAAGCAGTCAGCTACGGCGTAGTGAAAATGAATATCGACACCGATACCCAGTGGGCAACTTGGGAAGGTATTCTGAACTACTACAAAAAGAACGAAGGCTACCTGCAAGGCCAGCTGGGTAACCCAGAAGGCGCAGACAAACCTAACAAAAAATTCTACGATCCACGCGTTTGGCTGCGTGCTGCTCAAACTTCCATGATCGTTCGTCTGGAGCAGGCGTTTAAAGAATTGAATGCGGTTGATGTGCTGTAATTGAAATAATTACTAGTATAGATAGTAGTAGGTTTTTAGATTGCACTCCGTTATGGAGTGCAATCTAATCTACGGTTTAAATCAGGTCGGTGAAGTTGATTGTTTATTTGTCTTCCTGTAACCAATAACATTTGCATTAAAGATATCTAATGCAGCACCTTGTCCAAGTTGAGTGGTAATCTGAGCCGTTTTTTCCCTTTCTTTTTTGAAGAGCGCATGTGTGCTCATCCAACTGCCTTTCAAATCTTTCATTGTTTGCATTTTGGGGAAAAGTTTTTCAGCGCCTTAGTTTTGAGCTATACCAATCTTCTGAATCTCTTCTAATCCCCTCAATTCTCTAACCAATCTCCCGAATATTGAGACTTCGGTTATCAAGAACATTTACCATCGGTGTTTTGTCATAAAGCGTAGGGTTAAAACTGCTCATTGAACATTTCCTCTTTGGATCGTGAATCATGTTGCTTGATGAGCCCACTGTGCGGGGGGCTGTATTGATTAAAAGTGGTCGTCAGAAGAGCGTGGAGTTCGCTGATCAAGAATGGTATAGCGAATATGCAGGATAATATCGTTCAAAGTTTGTAACATGGCTCTCTGTTTAGTAGTTACTTTTTGCCGTCGTTCTTTGAGAAAAAGCGGGCAGGTTCACTGGCCGGATTAACGACAACTTTCAAATATTGGAATCTGCTTTTTCAAGTTGAGTGGGTATATAAGTTAATTTTTATGGTGCGTTTTGTGAGTTTATTAACACATTACTGTAAATTAACTGTTTCTGAATTTTAGCCTGACTTATAATGTTTTATTAGTGTGCATAGATATTTATATCTGTGTTTATATATTACTTTTTATGGATTTAAATTATTTTAAAATGGAACTGACAAAATTTAAAATAATTTCTCCTTGACTTAACAATATAAATCGATTCCTGTGAATTCTGCAAAAATTTGTCAATTCAATCGATTTGTTAATATCCAATAAATAGTATTTATAATGTGGATTTGTACAAATTCATGCATAAAAATATAACTTATTTATATAGTGGAAGATTATGAGTCTAGCTGAATTAAAAGTTTGTAGCTATGTGAGTGAAAATGGTCATGGGCTTATTATTGAGTTTGACAGTGCTGAATTTTTGCAGATGCAAAATGTAAGCGATTTATATTGTCAAGAGTTGAAACCCTACATTGTCACCAGTCTTGCTGAAGACAAAATGAAAGGTTTTCTTTCAAAAAACAAAGAGTTATTTAGCGAAATATCCTGGTTTAGAGAAAAGGAAAAATACAATTATCTAGTTTTTAAAAATTGTTTTTCGACAAAAAATATACCACCAACCCCGACAAATGATTGCCCGCCAGATACAAGTTTGTGGAGGGCACCAGCATCCTCTTTGCTCGCTGTGATATCAATCACTGGTCACAAAGTTGCCAGCTATGAGGGCGAGATGTCGGGTAGGTTGGCCCACATGGTAATGCCTGCTAAAAATTCGGAAGCCTCACAATTGCGCTCAACGAAGCAGCTAAGTCCCCATACTGAGGTTGTTAATGGTCAATGGGCAGAAATGCTCCCTCAAAATATAGGTAATAATCTTATTTCACCTGAAATTTTTGGATTGTGTTGCCTTAGAAATCCTGACGGAGCGGGTACAACGACTTGGTATTTATCTGATATGTTAGATCACCTACCGTACTCGGTAATCCAACAACTTTGTAAGCCTGAATATTCAGCAAAAAGCCAATCTAGTTTCGACTACAACTTCGATTTAGAGAATATCAGCGTTATATCTGAGATCAACGGTAAGCTGTGTATGAGATATAGTTCTTCCAAATTAGTGGGATTAACAGATAGAGCATCTAACGCATTGTCAGAGCTAGAGAAACACCTTAATAACCCTAAATTCACAGATAAGGTTGTTTTAGAGCCTGGTGATATTTTCATCGTTAACAATAGGATTACTCTTCATGGAAGAGAATCTCTTACGCACGCGGCAAAGTATGACGGAACTGATCGATGGCTGCTACGTATGTATGGGTTTAGTCAAGACGCATGGCGCAAGCTAAATAGAAATCCACAAATTGACCATGTTGCAATTGTTTAATAATAAAGGAAAAGTAAATGTCCCCATTAGTTGGAAGTGATCGTTATTTTGACCTAAATGGTAATCCGATTCTTTTTACATCAGGTGTTGGCCATAATATTTATGATCAAAATTCAAAAGAGTACATGGATTTTATCTTAGGTATTGGCCCGGTGATTTTGGGTCATGCTGATAGAACATTCAATGATGTACTCACGGCTGCGCTTAATAAAGGGCTTTCATTTCCTGGATTTGGTGCCATTCATTCACAAGTGGCTGAAGTTTTCGAAACTATATACCCGGCTCATAAGGTAGTATCAATTTTTAAAACGAGTTCAGAAGCTGTTACGGGAGCATTTCGCTGTGCAATGCTCGACACTAAGAGAACTAAGATTCTTCGTTGTGGTTTTCTTGGATGGCATGATTCTCAGTTATATAAATCTCCGAGCTGGCATGAGCGAATTGGCAGTGAAAAGAGAACTGAACTGAGATACCTAAACGGTATGCGCGGTGTTGAAGGTGAAGAAAAAGTATTGAACTGGATCGATTTTTCAATAGATTCACTTGAGGATACACTTAAAGCTAATGGTAATGAGATTGCTATCTTTGCAATTGATGTATACCAATTAGCATTCTGCGAAATTAACGTATTAGAAAAAGCGATCTCACTTTGTAAAGCCTATGGGATCAAAATTTTGTTGGACGAAACAAAAACTGCGGGTAGAACTAATGCAGGTGGTTTTTTATCTAACTATAATATTGACAGTGATTATATTGTGATGGGTAAAGCCATTGGTAATGGTTTGCCAATTTCTATATTAATGGGAAAGCCAGAAGGCATTGATATTTATAAAGAATCACGTATCGGTGGAACTCATACAAAAGAAACACTTTCTGCGGCAGCAGTTATTGCTGTTGCTGATATTATGTCTAAGAAAGATGGATATAGTATAATCTCTTCAACAGGATATACTCTTGTAAACACAATAAATGATGCTTTTTTGCAAGCTGGTGTTAACCATCTACTAGAAGCTAAATCATTATTTAGTGGTTCTCTTTTTGATATTATGTTTTCAGATGAAATTGTTAATGATTTCAGTGTGCGAAATTCACTTAAAATGCAGTTGGTAGATCATGGGCTGTTAATTATGCTTGGTCATAATTCATTTATTAGTTTGGCGCATCAGAGTGTAAATAAAGATAAAATGGGTCAATTAATTTTCGATTCCGTCACACAGTGGAAAAGCGCGCTTTAATATAAAAAATAATATGGGTAACATAATGAAACAAGAAATAAAAAAACTATTAGCTAACTATTCTACTGAGCATGCAATTGAATTACTGCACATTGATGAAATGATGACTCTGCTTGACATCAGTCAGCCATTTGATAGTAAAAATATTGTCGGTCATTTCACAGCGTCAGCTTGGATTTTATCGCATGACAAGAGCAAAGTTTTATTGACTAAGCATGCGAAATTAGGAAAGTGGTTCCAACTGGGTGGACATATTGAGTCAACTGACCGCACTTTTTTAGACGCATGTGTTCGTGAGGCTACTGAGGAGAGTGGTATTGTTGGTTTGTCTAAAGCAGATGCTTTCATAATCGATGTTGATGTGCACCCAATTCCCGAAAACAGTTCAATGCCAGAGCACCCTCATTATGATATTTCTATGTGTTTCGTTGCACCTAAAGAGGCTGAAATTGTTTGCTCTCCTGAATCATTGCAGCTTTCATGGGTTCCTGTATCTGAAGTAAGCGGAATTACTGATGATGCCGCAATTTTACGAATGGTGAGTAAGACGAATTTACTGTTTAAGAGCGCTGCTTAATGCCACATTTAAAATTGTTGGTAGCAAATCTAATATGGGGTGGACTGCCTTTATACTTCTATTTTTTTACTAATGTTTCTCCTCTATTTATGTTATCTATGCAGATAATTACAACATGGATAGTTCTCTCTATTTTTACAAAAAGAGAGACAATCACTAAGAAGAAGCTATTGTCATATATTCCATCAGCCCTGTTTCTTTCTGCGAACTGGGGGATTTATGCTATTACAGTGCAGAATGGTTTCGTTTTAGAGGCAAGTTATGCCTATTTGATAATGCCAGTTTTATTTCTGATTGTGGATAGCATCACCAACAAGAGTAAAACGACTTTCCTTGTAAAAGCCTGTGCTATCGTAGCTGTATCTATCATAGCTATCGATGCAATGATGAATGAGGTTCTACCTATCTCAGGCTTGTTGATCGCGACGGCTTTTACGCTATATGCTCTTTGGCATCGAAAAAAGGGGTTTGAACCGCTATCAGCTTTGAAGAATGAGACATTCTTAATGATGCCGCTGGCATTCTTATTCCTTTTATTTGAAGTAAATTTAGAGGTTAGCTCAACTCAAGTGCTATTGCTCCCTATTCTGGGCGTTTTGACATGCCTGCCACTTGTGCTGTTTATTACAGGTAGTAAATTGGTTGAATTTAGATACATTTCTTTGTACCAATTCGTATCTCCGATAACCGGTAGCATTTTAGCAATAATGTTATTTAATCAAACACTTTCTAATGGAAGGATGTTCATCTATGCATCACTGATTTGTGTGCTTTGTTTAAACATATTTTTGAACAGGTCAAAGGTGGAACATGAACAGCGAACTTAATTTAGCAGCACTATTACCACTAGTTAGAAATGTAGCAATATCAGCTTCTAATGTGATTGAAAAAAACAAATCAGATGCACAGTTCAGTGAAAAATTGGATCATAGCGTTATTAGTAATATTGACGTTTTAGCGGAGGAGTATATTCGAGACTCTTTGATGCAGCTTACTCCAAACATTCCCGTTTATGGAGAAGAGTTGAGTCCAGAAGGTTTTGACGGAGTTGAGCGTTTTTGGTTAATAGATCCGATAGATGGAACCTCATGGTTTAAACTGGATATTCCTGTATATGGCTCTTTAATTGCTCTGATTGAAAATAATGAGCCGATATTAGGAACGGTTGCAATTCCTGGTTTAAATCAACTGATGTATGCAGCCAAAGGAGAGGGGTGTTTTTACACAGATAGCTACAATGATGTAAAGTTGCTCAATACCGAGTCATCTAAATCTATAGGTGCAGCCACTATTACTGCATCTGGCATACATGGAACGTCAACGTGGCTGGAGAATGGCGCTACCCCTTGGAAGCTCATTGAAATAATAAAGATTGCTAAGTCATTCAAGTTTTCGGGCGACTGTATTCAGCATTTAAGTGTAGCCCGAGGTAAGGTTGATTTAGCGATAGATACGATTATGAAACCATGGGATAGTGCAGCTTTGATAGTTTGTCTGAAAGAGGCGGGGATGACAGTGATGGATCTATACGGTAATACAGACAATTTGATTCAAAGCAGTTGCTTATTATCAGCAAATTCTCCGGAATTGGCGCATTCTGTCATCGAAAAATTAAAAAGTTGAGAGCCAAATAAGATGAATGTTCATTTTATGGACATTCTCTATTCAAACGGGCTGCTTAACTATCTGAAAAATTGCACTTATTGGTCGAATCCGCCTGTTTTAGAAAAGATTTCCGCCCGTGATCTGAATGACCAATGAGCGGAGAAACTTTTTAATTAATCAGAATCAGGCTAATTAAGCCTTCACGTCCTCTTTCATAATGCGGTTCAGCCACGGCACCATACAGGCCATAACCACGGCAACAATCAGCGTGGCGACGCCGATTTTACTAAACACACTCGTATAAATTGGCAGGGTTTGCAAGGGATCAGTCACGCCTGCTGGTGTGGCAGTCAATGCTGCCACATGACTCGCCAACATCGATGCCACAGCTTGTGACAAGAACCACATTCCCAGAATAAAGCCAGTCAGGTAGCTGGGAACAAATGCAGCCACCATTGCCAGACCTAAGGCGCTAATCATCAATTCTCCCACGCTTTGGAACAGATACACCAGCACGATAAACCACGGGGAAGTAATGCCTTGAGCATCAGCAAACAAACCTGAAGCGGCTGCTGTCAGGAAGCCCAGAGAGCACAGGAACATGCCGAAGGTGAATTTTGCCGGCATGGAGAAATCTTTGCCTTTGGCACCTAGCTTGGTGTACACCACGGCCAGTATTGGACTGACGATGATTATCCAGAGTGGGTTTAGTGCTTGGAAACTGATGGGGTTGACATTAAAACCAAGGATCTGGTGATGAACGTTGTTGATGGCGAAGAAGTTGAGGGAAGTTGGCATCTGGTTATACAGGATGAAGAACACAACCGCCTGAAGCATCAGAATAAAAGCCACAAACATTTTATTGCGGCTTGCTTTATTTTGTTTGAACGCTTGCCAGAAGAAAATCAGCACTACGATGGTAGTAATGGCGAACAAGGCGATATTGGCAATCTTGATGTTGTGCAATAGCCATGCACAGATGCCAATCATGGCTACACTACCCACCAGAACGGCCAGCAGGTTGAGCGGTTTAAGTGGGTGATGATCTGGCACCGAACCGACGTTATGGACTATGCGGCGGCAGGCGAAATACACCAGCAGGGCGATGATCAGGCCGATACCACAGATATTGTAAGTGGTGGTATAGCCATATTTTTCAGCAATCACAGGGGCGAGAGAGAGGGATACCAGAGAACCGATATTGATGGACATATAAAACAGCGTGAATGCGCCATCCAGACGGGGATCTTGTGGTTCATAACATTTAGCCAGCAGGCTGGCAGGGTTGGCCTTGAAAAGACCATTACCGACAGCAACAGTACCCAGTGCATAAAAAATCAGTTCTGGCTTCATGATAGACAGGCCAATCATGAAATAGCCGATTGCCATGATAATCGCGCCCAAAACGAGGGTTCGTTTAGTCCCGAGTATGTGATCACCAACATAGCCCCCAACAGAAATCAGGCCATAGACCAATGCGGTAAACGCGCCGAAGGTAATAAAAGATTGTTCTTCAGAAAATCCAAGTTGTTGGACGAAGTAAACGGCAAGAATGCCCTGAACGCCGTAGTAACCAAATCGTTCCCACAGTTCCACAAAAAAGATCATGAAAAAGGGTTTTGGTTGATCCCATAAACCGACTGGAGCGGTTTTACTCATAATGAATGCCTCTATATAGCTATATTTCGATGGCAATACATCCAGATAATTATACTGTTGTTAGCATTATTGCAACATGATGTATCGCATAGGTTGTGATTTTGTTTGTTTATTCAAGGTGATCGTGAAGCTAGGGAGGTTAATATACTAGTATGTTATCTTCTCAACGGTTGATCACACTAATGAGGAAAAGTAATACCATATTTGGCAGAATATTCACTAAATGAATGTCAAAAATTATTAATGTGAGGGTTGCGTGCTCGTAAATAAATCAAATTGATTGCCATTTGTCCTATTACGCTTGTTGTTTGTTATTGTTGGTTGAAAAGTGATAGGAAAAATAAACGTGGATATACAATGGAATTATTGAAATCTATATATTAAATTTTTATTATAAATATAACTCTCAAATTGTTATTCACTTCCTTACTCCTCGCTGCGCGGGGAGTAAGGGATCTTCATCATCTGAATGTAGCACTATTACGAAAAGTTATTTAACTATTCAATTGAAAAGAGATATTAATGAGAATTTGGAGATGAAGGCTCTTTGATAAAGAACCTTCATATCAGGAGGCTATGTTTAGGAAGCTGTATTGAGCATATTTTTATTTAAATATGCGTTTATTTTAAGCAATAGTTGCCATGCTTTTATCCATCACCGGATGAAAATCACGCTTAAAGTAAATCAGCCCATGACCTTCTTCGCGAACAATGATCTGTTTTATTTCGACTAGATAAACATAGTGAGTACCTATTTCCTGTACTTGCTCAATATGACCTTCCAAATTGGCGAGCGTCCCTTTCAGCAGGGGCTGCCCTTGCATGCCGGTTTGCCAAATATCCCAATTGAAGCGCTCTTCCATGCTGACATCGGTCATTCCTGCAAAATGACGTGCCATCAACTCCTGTTCATGATTCAGGATATTGACACACAGATGACCATTTTCCTGAAATACCGGATTCATGGCGCTATTGCGATTAATACATACCATCAGGGTTGGAGGCGTATCTGTCACAGAGCACACCGCCGTTGCAGTCATACCGCAGCGTCCGGCAGGGCCATCCGTGGTGATGATATTCACCGCAGCGGAAAGGCTTGCCATCGCATCTCTGAAACGCAGGCGATGTTCATTTTCTACAGACATAATAGGCCTCCTGCTGCTGATTTACTTCAGCAGCTTATCTAACAGGTTAATATCACGGTTATTGTGTAAATGGGGTCGGGTCCAGCCATCCAAATCATAATCAGAGAGACAGCGATCCACTAATTCCGTCATTTTCTTCATATTGCCGGAGCCATGGGCATGACGCAGACATTGCAGGCGAATTTCATCCTGACTACCAGCATAATTGATTTCATATAATTCATGGCGACCGCCGAATTCACTGCCAATGGCATCCCACATTAATTTCAAAATTTTAATTCGTTCTACATGGTCAATGCCATTAGAGCCACGAACATATTTCTCAAGATACTTATTGATCTCAGGATTATTCATATCACGCACACTGGATGGCAAATAAATCAAGCCGCTGGTGACATTGCTTTCAATGATATTTTTGATTTTTGTATAAGCCATGGGCGCCATCACGCGATAAGTCTGAATCGCTTGGGTATCCGGCAGATAAGCGCCATTTTCCCACTGTTTGGCTTCTGCCCACATGGCATCGGTCAGTGACCAGAACAGATTGCGCCATGCGACGACTTCGCCCAGATCGGCCTGAACACCGCGGAAATCCACCACACCAGTGCATTCAAGACTCTTTTGCAGCAGCCCCGTGATGAAATCCAGCTTCACCGCAAGACGCACACAGGCCTGCATGGGGAACAGACGTGCAAAACCGCTTTGTACCGCCCAATTACGGGCGCGATCAAAATCGCGATAAATTAACACGTTTTCCCACGGGATTAATACCTTATCCATGACCAGAATGGCGTCATTTTCATCAAACCGACTGGAAAGAGGATAATCGAAAGGAGAGCCGGTTGCACCAGCCACTAATTCATAAGAGGCGCGAGAGATTAATTTCACGCCATCGGCATCCATTGGTGCAACAAACATCAGGGCAAAGTCGGGATTATCGCCCATCACCTGCGCAGAGCCAAAACCGATAAAATTATAGTGAGTCAGCGCTGAATTGGTTGCCACAACTTTGGCACCACTAACGATAATCCCGGCATCCGTCTCTTTTTCTATCTGGATAAAAACATCTTTAACCTGATCTGCCGGCTTATGGCGATCAATCGGCGGGTTAACAATCGCATGATTGAAGTAAATGCAACTTTCCTGAATACGTTTATACCAGAGACGGGCATTATCGGCGAATTGCCCGTAATACTCAGGATAAGCGCCTAATGAACAGCAGAACGCGGCCTTATAATCTGGCGATCGTCCCATCCAACCGTAATTCTGGCGTGACCATTCAGCAATGGCATCGCGTTGTTGGCGAATATCATCTGAGCTGGTGGCAAAGCGGAAGAATTTATGTGTGTAGCCTCCATTGCCGGTATCAGTATTCCAGCAGAGAGTATCGTGGGTTTCTGGAGAATGCAGGGCATCATATAACTGACCAATAGAGGCAGCCGCATTACGAAAAGCTGGATGTGTTGTGACGTCCTTTACTCGCTCACCGTAGATATAAATTTCCCGGCCATCCTGAAGTGAATTCAGATACTCTTTGCTGGTAAAGGGGCGTTTATGGTCGGCACGCAAATCTTCTAGTTTCATGGCTACCTCATCATTGACATAATCCCCCTATTTGACCTTGTTATTTATATGGGGATTAAATGTTAATTTAATGTTTCTTTGTCTTGATTGATTGAAGCACTAAGGGGATTTTATTGAAGAGATAATTAGAAGGTTTTCGGGTACTTTTCGGTAAAGTCAGGAGCTTTATTGTATAAATGTGATCAACTGTCTGTTTTTATTATTATGATATCTTTATTTTCTATAACTTTATTTTCTATATCTTTATTTTCTATAACATAGTGCAATTATTTCTAGATATGTTTTCCCCATAACGATAGCGTAAGATTAATTCGCCTATGAATGGGGTTTTTCTGCCATAAGCGCTGCTTGGATAAACCTGATTACTCCAAGGATCACAAACCACAGACTCATGATTCCATGTACTGGGTTCTGTTTCATTTCCGGCGACTCGGCCAATTACAACAATGGTATGGCCTTGTCTTCCTCTGTCATCAATATCGATATCAAACAGATCAAGAGGCTTTACTCCCAGCATCTTAAGATGAGAAAATGCGATTATTGCTTTTTCCCCACAATTCCCTAGCTTAGATTCCGTAGCATTTGCGCTGGTTAGAAGAATCATCTTTCTATAATAGAGTTTGGAGTGTGTATTACCAACAACGGCTCTTAGATTTTCTTGAATTGATTTTCGTATGGTATCCAATTCACTATTGGCTCTACGCATATTATTTTGTTGTCCAATTGATTGCCTTGGCAATTGATTCGGTGAGATAACACCAACTGAAATATTTACATAGTTTATAGCTCTTCTTGCTAAAAACAGATTATAGGGAAGCGATGCCATAATTATTTCTCTCTTATTTCTAAAAATTATTCATAGCGATACTCTAAAAGTAAATCTCCTTGGAAAGGAACATTAGCACTATAGTTCTGTACTGAGTAGGCTTTATGGCACCAAGGATCACAAATGACAGCTTCACGATTCCAGGTGGCGGGTTGAATGGGATTTCCTGTTGTTCTACCAATAACGATAAAAGCATGTTTTTCTTGCCTTTGATTATTCATATCTATCGCAAAAAAATCAAGAGGCTTTGCGCCTAGTAATTTTAAATGAGCAAGTGCAATACACGATAATTCTCCACAATTACCAACTTTTCTCTCTGTAGCGTAAGCACTAGTAATTTTTGAGAAATAATTAAAAAATTGCTTGTTATTGGCTAAACAACCTGTTCTGTTTAAACTATCGCTTAAAGTTAAATATAATTTACTATAAACAACCCTGCGGATATATGCTAACTCATTATCAAATTGTATTCTGTTATGTACATTACCTCTTGTTACGGGATTAAATTTGTTAGGAGAGATAATGCCCACTTTTATATTCACATAATTAATTGATCTTCTTGCTAAAAAGATATTTCTGGCTAATGTCATATCTATATTTTCCTATAATTACGTTCGCAAAGATCGATGAATTTCTGTTTTCTGTTTTCTCTATTTTGATGTAATTCTGGTATGAATATTAGCTGTATCGATAGAGTAAGGTTAATGTTCCTGCAAATGAGATATGGTTATCATAAAGATAACTTGGGTAAGCTTGATCACCCCAGGCATCACAAATCGTAGCTTCATGATTCCATGTACTAGGTTGCTGTGGAATACCATTCGTTCTGCCTAGAACGACAAATGAATGATTATTTCTTGCTTGATGCTCGTCAATTAATAAGAAAATATCAAGAGGTCTTGCCCCTAAAAATTTTAAACGAGAGAATGCAATGGCGGCTTTTTCTGAACAATTACCAAGATGAAATTTAGATGCATAGGCACTGCGAGCAATTATTTTATATAACATATTGTTGTTTGATAATTCTCCTGTATTCTCAAAATGATGGAATTCCCTCCTTTCTACAGTATCATTGATAATTTGACGCATATTCAGCATTGCACGTTGATAATCTTCCAAAGTTAGAATATCTGCATATGAGTCAACGTTTATTGTATTCAGAGACAATACCCCTATTTCCTTATTCACATAATTAATGGCTTTTCTTGCCAAAAAAATATTTCTGGCTAATGTCATATCTATATTCTCCTATGATAATGATAATTAATTATTTTCTCGCCAAACACTCGGTGAACATCCCACTAATCGATTAAAAAACCGGGCAAAGTAAGCAGGGTCTTTAAATCCGAGCTGATAGGCGATTTCAAACACGGGGCTATCACTGAACAGCAGCAGGCGTTTTGCTTCCCGCAATTGCCGATCAAATATTAACCTCTTTGGTGGGCGATTGGCAAACCGCCGGCACATATCTTTCAGGCGCGATTCTGTAATCCCTAATTTTTCCGCATAATCCGGTACGGCAAGATGTTGGTGAAAATATTGATCAACCAATTGGTTAAAGCGCTGGAACAGCTTCAATTCCCCTCTCACCCCACCAGAACGATGATCGTCAAGGAGAATGCTACGCAATAAAAAAGTAAACAAGGACTGGGCCAGAAATGCCAGTGATTGCTCACGACCCGCAAATTGATTGACTGATTCACGCTTAATCAATGCCCAATAGTGATTGAATGTCTCTAACTCATCGGGTTTATCCGCCACAGAAAGACAGAGAGCAGGAATATCAACCAATTCCCGATGAGTAGGATAAAGTGAGCTGAGTAGTGGAGTTATCAATTCTTGACGGATCGTCAGTACATGGCCGTCAGTATCTTCTTGGGTGAAAAAAGCATGGGGAACGGAAGGTGGTGTCAGGATAAACAACGGTGCCTGAACAGAATAACGCTGAGCATCCAGTTGCAGTTCAATCCGTCCAGTCACCAGATAATGCAGTTGGAAAAAACTGTCATGGCGATGCGCCTGCATATCACGACCAAAGAATGCGGCCAGACGACCAAAAGTTTGATAGTGAACATCATCCGAACCCTGTGTTTCATCATAATCTTTGCTAATATCGATATTGGCAATAATGGGTTTGGTCATATTGGATGCAGACATCGATTTTTCCTTTCTTCTCGTCATTTATGATGTTATTCGTGGTCTTGAATGCTTCATTGGGATTATCAACACCATTAATGCACCGATGAGCAACAATCCCGCGACAAAATAGAGTCCTGCGTTGAAACTGCCGGTTTGATCTTTCAGCCAGCCGATCAGCAGCGGGCTGACTGCCGATCCTACATTTCCTGTTGCGTTGATCACTGCAATCCCAACGGCGCGGGCGCGCAAGCTGATGGATTGATCCGGCGTAGTCCAGAAGACCGCCATAGCAGTAAACGATCCGGTGGAAGCCATGATGATCCCCAGCAATTGCACCATGCTGTTATCGGTCAGTGAAGTCAGAACCCAGCCCGCCGCTGCAAACAGGAAGGGCAGGGCGGTGTGCATTTTACGTTCTTGCAGGCGGTCTGAGCGGCGGCTCCAGTAAATCATGCCCAAGATTGTGCAGAATTGCGGAATAGCAGTCAGAATGCCGATGACTACGTGGCTGCTGCTCTGATTGAAACTCTGCATAATCTGTGGTGTCCAGATATTAATGGCGCTCAGGGTATTGGTCAGGCAGAAATAAGCGAAGGTATACATCAACACAATCGGGGTGAAAACTTCGCGCCATAAGCTGGTTTTTTGTAGAGCATGCGTATTGGGTTGTACCAGCGAAAGCTTATCGTTTTCTATCATCTCTTGAAGGCATTGCTTATCTTCACGGGTCAGCCACTTGGCTTTTTCTGGAGAATCATCCAGATAGAACCAGACAACAAAACCGAGCAAAACAGAAGGGAAGCCTTCCAGCAAAAATAACCACTGCCAGCCACGCAGATTCCAGATGCCATCCATTTCCAGAATATAGCCAGAAGCCAGCGAACCAAATGCCATCGTCACGGGCATGGCAACCATAAACAGTGCGTTGGCGCGGGCGCGATAATAGGCCGGAAACCAATACGTCAGGTAGACCAAAATACCCGGCAAAAAGCCTGCTTCTGCAATGCCCACCAGCATACGCAGGATATATAAGCTCGTAGGACCAGTGGCAAACATCGTCGCGGTAGAGGCGATCCCCCATAACACCATAATGGTGGCAATCCAGCGGCGGGCGCCCACAATACCCAGCATCACATTGCTGGGAATGCCGAAGATCACATAAGTGGCGTAAAACAGCGTGGCCGCCAGCCCAAACATCGTGGACGTTAAGCCGAGATCTTTTCCCATCGTCAAACCAGCAAAACCAATATTGATGCGATCCAGAAAAGAGAACACGAACAGGACAAAGAGAAAAAGGATCAGACGCCGAAATAATTTATTGATGACATTTTGTTGTTGAGCGGTGAGTTTTTTATGTTGGGAAGCCGGACTGTTTGATTCTGGTGGACTGTCTGATTTTGGTATGGTGTCAGGTGGAATGCTCATTGTCGTTTCCTTTTTTATTGTTTTTAGCAAACTGTTTTTAGCAACCTGTTCTTAGAAAACTGTTTTTAGGAAATTCAACTGCAATGGCAGATGTCGCGATGACCATCTGCCGTGTAGGATAATGGGCCGTAGTGTTGCCAGTAATGAGAATTTAATAAACGTTGGATGATGGTATGCGTTGTTCCTCCCGAATTTTACCGAAACTCGCAGCCAGAGCGTTGGCAGCTTCTGTCAGTAACGTTGTATCAACGCCCACGGCAACAAACAGGGCACCCAGATCAAGGTAATGTTGAGCCACATCAACATGGGTCATCAAAATGCCAGCCGCCTTGCCCGAAGCCTTGATTTGAACAATGGCTTGTTCAATTGCTGCCTTAACTTCAGGATGCTGCGGATTACCCATGTGCCCCATATCCGCACTGAGATCCGCAGGGCCGATAAATACACCATCGACACCTTCGACAGCCGCTATTTCTGGCAGATTTTGCAAGGCTTCGCGAGTTTCTACTTGTACCAACACACACATTTCGTCATTGGCCCGGGACAGATAATCAGGGATGCGATTCCAGCGAGAGGCTCGCGCCAGCGCACTGCCCACGCCGCGAATGCCTGAGGGTGGATAACGGGTGGCTCGAACAGCTTGATGCGCTTGTTCCGCATTTTGTATCATCGGGAGCAACAATGTTTGAACACCAATATCCAACAATTGTTTGATCATCACCGGATCATTCCATGCTGGGCGAACGACAGGTTGGCTTGGATAGGGGGCAATGCCCTGTAACTGGGCAAGAATAGTCGAAATATCGTTGGGGGCATGTTCGCCGTCAATCAACAGCCAATCAAACCCCGTTCCTGCCAGAATTTCCGCGCTGTAGCCACTGCATAACCCAAGCCATAATCCGATTTGTGGCTGCCCTGCTTTTAGGACTTGTTTAAATCTATTCGTTAGTTGATCCATAGTTTCACCTTAGGAGACTTTAAACAAAGTGGCAGCTGATTGAGCCCAATACACCATAATCTACATGAAAGGTATCACCTTTACGTGCAGGGACAGGTCGGGTGAAGGAGCCAGACAGAATGATCTGACCCGCTTCAAGTTGAACGCCATGTGGTGCCAGTTTATTGGCAAGCCACGCCACACCATTGGCCGGGTGATTGAGAACTGCTGCCGCCACGCCGGATTCTTCAATCACACCATTGCGATAGAGCAGGGCACTGACCCAGCGCAGATCCAGTTCATCTGGCTTGATCGGGCGACCGCCCATAATGACACCGCCATTGGCGGCATTGTCAGAAATCGTATCGAACACCTTACGCGGGCGCTGAGTGTCAGGATCGATGTTGTGACAGCGAGCATCGATCAGTTCCAGCGCCGGAATGACGTAATCTGTCGCGTTATAAACATCAAACAGTGTACAGTTTGGGCCACGCAGTGGTTTTGCCAGCACGAAGGCCAGCTCGACCTCAAGGCGCGGTACTATAAAGCGTTTGCAAGGAATGTCACCGCCGTCTTGAAAAAACATATCATCCAGCAGAGCACCATAATCCGGTTCATCAATCTGTGAACTGGCTTGCATGGCCTTAGATGTCAGGCCGATCTTATGTCCCTTGAGAACCCGGCCTTCCGTGATTTTCATATCTACCCATTCGCGCTGAATGGCGTAAGCGTCCTCAATCGTCATCTCTGGAAAATCCAGTGAGATTTGGCGGATCTGCTCACAGTTTCTTTCTGCCTGATGTAAACGGCGTGCAACCTGTGATACGACTTCTTGCTGTAGCATAGGGTATTAAGCTCCTTTAGCTTCTAAGCCTCCGAAACAGAGGTATTTCACTTCCAGATAATCTTCGATACCGTAACGTGACCCCTCACGTCCCAGTCCCGATTGTTTGATACCGCCAAATGGGGCGATTTCGTTGGAGATCAAACCCTCATTGATGCCCACCATGCCGCTCTCCAGCGCTTCCGCCACGCGGTAAATCCGGCCAATGTCGCGGGAATAGAAATAAGCGGCCAAACCAAATTCCGTATTATTGGCGATGCGAATGGCTTCGTTTTCATCACGGAACTTGAACAGTGGTGCCAGTGGGCCGAATGTTTCTTCGTGGGCGACTTGCATGGATTCCGTGACATCAGCCAGTACCGTTGGCTCAAAGAACAGGCCACCCAGTGCGTGGGATTTGCCACCTGCCAGAATACGTGCTCCTTTGGAAACAGCTTCGCTGATATGTGCCTGTACTTTATCCACTGCGGCTTGATTAATCAGCGGCCCTTGTTGTGATGTTCTGTCACTGGCCGGGCCGACTTGAAGTTGTTTTACTGCTTGCGTCAGACGTTCTGCGAAAGCGTCGTAAATGCCTTCCTGTACCAGTATGCGATTGGCACAGACACAAGTTTGTCCGCTGTTACGGAACTTCGCCCCCATCGCTCCTTCTACGGCAGCATCAAGGTCAGCATCATCAAACACGATAAAGGGCGCATTGCCCCCTAATTCGAGGGAGAGTTTTTTTACGGTATCGGCGCTTTGTGCCATCAATAACTTGCCAACACGAGTAGAACCGGTAAACGAGAGCTTGCGCACGATAGGGCTTGAAGTCAGCACTTCACCAATTGCTTTGGCATCCATCCCCGTTACGATATTCAGGACGCCCGCCGGAATGCCTGCCTGTTCTGCCAATACTGCCAGTGCCAGCGCAGAGAACGGGGTTTCAGCCGCAGGTTTCAGCACCACCGTACAACCCGCAGCCAATGCTGGGCCAACTTTACGGGTGATCATCGCATTGGGGAAATTCCACGGTGTAATCGCGGCAACAACACCAATCGGTTGTTTGATGGTGGCAAGGCGGCGACCCGGCATTGGAGAAGGGATCGTTTCGCCATAAATGCGTTTACCCTCTTCAGCAAACCATTCGATAAAACTGGCACCGTAAGCAATTTCTCCCATTGCCTCTGCGTGGGATTTGCCCTGTTCCGCACTCAATATTTCGGCCAGGGTGGTTTGGTTTTCCATCATCAGATGGAACCATTGCTTGAGCTTTTGGCTGCGTTGCTTGGCAGTCTGCGCCCGCCAGGCAGGAAGCGCATTCTGGGCGGCTTCAATGGCACATTGTGTTTCTGCGGCGCCCATATCACTGACATTGGCAATCACTCCACCATTGGCGGGGTTGGTCACTTCAAAGGTCTTTTTATTTTCCGCATCAACCCATTGACCGTTGATATAAGCCTGTTGGCGTAGCAATGATGTATTCAGATGACTTGTCATGGTTTCCTCTTTACTTAATAAAAATAGACTTTAGTGTTCCCAATTATGCCATCTATAGTCGTTACTCTTTTGCGTTAAACAGGTTATGAACATTATTGGATTTATAATTCAGCACGGGATCGAGTTCTTCCATCGTGAAAGAAAGGCCAAGATAGCGCTGTGCCACCAAGTTGGCAAAATGCGCTTTGATTAAGGTAAACAACATTTCTCCGACTTTTTGCCGATCTTCGAGGCTGCGTCCGGCACCAATTTTCAGCGTCATGTGAACGAACGCATAATCTTGTTTACCATCCGCCATTTGCCATGTATCCAACCAAATGGCACGGCTGCGGATACCGCCCAGAGGGAAAACGCCCGTATCTGCCAGCGCTTGATTCACTTTGGCAAACAATTCCGGCAACTTGGCTTCTTCACGGATATTTTCAGTACATTCAGCGTAAAAATGTGGCACGGTTTTCTCCTATCAGGCCTCGGTTTTATAGACTTGGGTCTTATCGACTGCTGTTAGCGACAGCCCTTTCATTAATCGCTCATTAACAGCGTAGTTCGGTAATATAGTCCGGTAATGGGAAAACAGCGTTAACCTGCCCTGTCCCTGAACTTGCGAACAACTCCGTCAAAAACTCCACCTTGCCGTCATAACTATCCCAACCGAGCAGGCCAAGCAGCATCACGGTATCGTGCATGTTGCCTTCACCACGGCAATATTGCGCATATTCCGGCAGCATCTTGCAGAATTCCTTGAACTGGCCTTCTTTCCAAAGCTGCACAACGCGGCGATCCATCTGCTCATCAAACTCACGGGTATAACTGTTCATGCCTTCTTCGGCGCGTTGATCCTCAATGAAACTGTGTGACAGAGAGCCGCTTGCCAGCACCGCAACCGTACCATCATATTTCTCAATCGCCTGTAAAACCGCTTCTCCCAGTTTACGGCTGTCTTCAAAAGCATGGACAGTACAAAAGGCAGAAATTGAAATCACTTTGAAATGGCTATCACTGTTCATATAGCGCATCGGCACCAGCGTGCCATATTCCAGCGTCAAGCTTGGGATCTCGTGTGATTGCGCACGAACCCCCATCTGGCGAGCCTCTTCCGCAATCATCCGGCCCAGCTCAGAATTACCGTCATATTCATAGGTCATATCGCGGATAAAATGCGGCAGTTCATTACTGGTATAGATGCCGGAGAAATGGTCGGCACAGTTAATATGATAGGCGCTGTTAACCAGCCAGTGAGTATCGAACACGATAATCGTATCGACACCCATTTCACGGCAACGGCGGCTGATCTCTTTGTGTCCGTCGATTGCACTTTGTCGGCAACCGTGATGCTTGCCCGGCAATTCGGACAAGTACATAGAAGGTACGTGTGTAATTTTTGCTGCTAACGCTAACTTTCCCATAAATCCTCACTTGATATCAGGATGGCGAACCGTGGTTAACGCTGAGATTGATCAAATGCCCCAACGAGGAATAGGATGCTCTCCCATTGAAATACAGACGTTCTTCACTTCGGCAAAGACTTCAAAACTGTATTCCCCGCCTTCACGCCCTATACCGGAGGCTTTTATGCCGCCAAATGGCTGACGCAGGTCGCGAACATTTTGGGAATTGACGAACACCATCCCTGCCTCAATACCACGTGCCAGACGCAAAACTTTGCTTACATCTTGTGTCCAGATATAGGATGCCAGGCCATACTCCACATCATTAGCCATGCGTAGCCCATCCTCTTCGCTCTTGAACGGTAGCAAGCAAGCAACAGGGCCGAAGATTTCTTCCTGTGCCACGCGCATCCGGTTATCTACATCGGCCAGTACGGTAGGACGCAGGAAATGGCCATTTTTCAGATGAGTAGGTAAATCGGCTGGTTTATCGGGGCCTCCCGCTAGCAGTGTCGCGCCTTCTTCGATCCCCAAACGAATATAGTTGGAGACTTTTTCCCAATGTTGCTGGCTGATCAGGCTGCCGACTTGCGTATTGGGATCTTGGGGATCACCGACACGCAGCCGATTGGCGCGTTCGGCAAAGTGTTTGACAAATTCGGGATAGATGCTTTCCTGGATGAAAATACGGGAACCTGCCGTACAGCGCTCGCCATTGAGGGAGAAAATGGTGAACAGGGTGGCATCCAGAGCGCGTTCAATATCTGCATCTTCAAAGATCAGGACGGGGGATTTTCCACCCAACTCCATGGAATATTTTTTCAGCCCGGCATTCTGCATGATCAGGCGACCGGTTGCCGTCCCGCCGGTGAAAGAAATGGCACGCACATCATGATGTTTCACCAGCGCATCGCCTGCGGTGCGGCCGTAGCCTTGTACCACATTCAGCACGCCTGCCGGAATACCGGCTTCCAGTGCCAGCTCTCCCAGACGGTTGGCCGTCAGCGGAGAAAGTTCGGACATCTTCAAAACGGCAGTATTTCCCAGTGCGAGACAAGGCGCGACTTTCCACGTTGCTGTCATGAAAGGCACGTTCCACGGGGAGATCAGCGCACAAACACCGACAGGCTGGATCAGCGTATAATTGAGCATCTTGTCATCAACGGGATAGGTGCGTCCGTTCATCTGCTGGCAAGTTTCAGCAAAGAAATTGAAATTCTGGGAAGCCCGTGGGATCAACACATTTTGCGTCTGGTGGATGGGCAGACCGGTATCCTGGGTTTCCATCGCAGAAATAGCGGGAACATTTTGGTCGATTAATTCACCCAAACGGCGCATCAAGTGAGCACGCTCTTTCATCGGGGTACTTGCCCACTTGGGAAAAGCCTCTTTGGCGGCAGCAACAGCCTGATCAATCTCTTCCTGTCCTCCCGACGCAACTTCCGCTAGTACTTCACCCGTTGCGGGGTTGAGAGTGTCAAAATAGGTTTTGCTGCCAACGTTCTTGCCGTTGATCCAATGATTAATCGTGGTCATGACAAACTCTCCTCATATTCTTGCTGGCTGACAATGTGATTCACCAGACGCCCAATCCCTTCAACTTCCACAATGACCTCATCACCGGGAACAACATCGGACAGCCCTTTTGGCGTTCCGGTGGCGATCATGTCGCCCGGCTGTAATGTCATGAAATCGCTGAGATAGGCAATCAAAAAAGGAATGTCGAAGATCAAATCGGCTGTCGTGCCTTGTTGACGTAACTCACCATTCACCCAGGTTCTCAAGCTCAGATTATGGGGATCGGTAATCTGACTTTTATCCACAATCCACGGGCCAATCGGGGTGAGCGTATCGCGGCTTTTGACGCGCAGATTGGGGCGATAGTAATTCTCCAGATAATCCCGGATGGCGTAATCATTACAAACGGTATAGCCCGCAACGTAATCCATGGCATTTTCTCTGGAAACTTTGTGGGCAAGTTTGCCAATCACGACAACCAATTCCGCTTCATAGTGCATGTATTCCACATTGTCAGGGCGGACAGAAACCTGACAGTGTCCCGTTAAGCTATTGGCTGCCTTAATAAATACCAGCGGCTCTTCCGGTGGTTTAAACTCCAGCTCTGTTGCGTGGTCGGCATAATTTAGCCCCAATGCGAACAGGGTTCCGTTGGCGGGGGGAAGCCACAAAACATCTTCACTGCTTACCGTGCTCCCATCAGGCAGGATAATATTTTCCCATTTGTCAACGGTGACATTCAGGTCTTGGCCCTGATAATGAATTTGGGCGTGTTTCATGCCTGACCTCCCGCCAGTACAACCGTGTTTTCCAAGTTAGGGAAACCTTCGGCCTTGACCGTGATGTGATCGGCAGGACGGAGAGTGACGCGCTGGTGGGGCGTTCCCAGCAGGATGACATCGCCTTCTTTCAACGTGGCGAACTCACTTAATGCCGACAGAAGTTCAGACGCTGAACGGACAAGATCTTGGGTAGACCAGCGATCAACTTCCTGACCATTGATCTCAGTCACGATATCGAGTGATTCCACCGTTTTTACCTTAATCATTTGACCTATCGGACAAAAACCATCCCGACATTTTGCTTTAATGGCGGGGCGGTAAAAAGATGTTTCTGGCAGGCTGATTTCATTTGCCAATGCGTAGCCAGCAATATGCTGATTGGCATCCTGAATAGAAACTTTGCGTGCAGTTTTGCCAATCAACAGTGCCAGAGTTGCGCCGCTTTGTACCGTTTCCCCGATGGGATAGGGGATCGCATCGCCTGAGTCAATCACGGTATTGCGGGGTTTGATAAACCAAATTGGAGTTTTGGGGGGGACTTTATAAGGTGCTTCGTGAAACGTCTCATGCCAGAAATTGATCTGGCTACTATGGTTGAGGGCGACGGCAAAAACAGTGCCTTTCATTGACAACTCCTTGAAACCTGAACGACGTATTGGAAGGTTGTTTATTAATATATTAATAATACATATGATGGCAATCTTCAATATGTTAATTCGATTGTTAATTTTAATTGTGATCTATGTAACAAGGTCTTATTTGTGATTATTAGCACAACATAAAGATCAACCTGTTATATTTTTTGTCAGGGTCATATGGGATTGAAATTAACTTTTTGTTAACTTTTTTTGGCGGGATAATTTTATTTATTTGTTAATGTTGAAGTCTTTTCCCTTTGTCGATAATTATGAGCGTGTTAGTCTTTTTGATGTTTGTGTTGTCTATTTTGATGTTTATGTTGTCTATAATAAGTAGCGTGCGCGTTAAACTTATAGAGAATAACTAGCGATTAACTAAAGAGTCACTTTTACTTATGCATGAATCCCTGACAATTGCATTACTTCAAGCGAGAGAAACCGCGATGGGTTTTTTTCGTCCCATCTTGAAGAGCTATAATTTAACTGAGCAACAATGGCGTATTATTCGCGTGCTTGCGAGCAGCCGTTCTATTGATTTTCATGATCTGGCTTGTCTCACCTGTATTCTGCGCCCGAGTCTGACGGGCATTTTGACGCGGATGGAGCGTGATGGGCTTATCTTTCGCCTAAAACCTATGAATGATCAGCGTAAGCTGTATGTTTCTTTGACGCCGGCAGGTCAAGAGCTTTACGAGCAGGCAAAAGGGCTGGTTGAAGAGGGCTATCAGGCGATTGAGGACGCCTTTTCTCCAGAAAAATTGACTCAATTTTTAGGGTTGCTGGATGAATTTATTGCTATAGGAAACCATTCTCAAGAAGATTCAGATGAAGAATGCGAGCTGTAGGTTGAAGACTTTATTAATGTGTTAATTAATTGATTTAGCAATAATAGTATAAAGACCGCCGTAATGAATTGCATAAGGATATTGATGCAGTATATTGCGGCGGTTTTTCTATTTTGGCCCAAGATTTGAGGGTGGAATAGTCTAAATAAAAAGATCATTTTTAGTAGAAAAATTAAAGTATCTAGATTGTTATCCGTAATTGTTTACTGCCATATGAGCTAATAAATAAACAATAACCCGGTAAAATCCCATAAAAATAATGCTTATATTGAGTGTGGAATCATCGAATTGATTTATTGAATTTATAAAAACCAGGCCGGTTATTTTCTGTTTAAACCAATAGAATGGGTAGGCTTGGAGATTGACTATCAAATATATCTATTAGTGTTTTTCTAATTAACGGCGTAAACAAATAGTTGCTTGTTATTTATCCACAGAAAAATACCACTTAATAAGTAGTGGTATATACCCTTTAATAATAAATGGGATTTAATTTTGTTAACATACCTCTTGTGAATGAGAATCATTTGTGTTTTAATTCGGTGGTTTTTAGATAACCAAAAATATATATCATCAATTATTGAAGTATTTTATTGTTATTAGATATTGGTTTCGTTATTAAATGTTGACTGGATAGTAAATAATTAATTATCACAATATTTTATTGATATAAAGTGAGTAAATATCATCTATACCCAATATATTTCTAATTTTTGGGTATGACTAACATTATGTTAGATAAGCGTTTTTAACCTTCATGGAGATGAATGATGATATTTAACCGAAGTACTGTCAGTTTAGTGGTTTTAACCTCTATTCCATTTAGTTCATTCGCTGAAACCAGTGGGAAAAATGATAAAATTGAATTAGATACCATTACAGTCACGGCTCAAAAAATCAAGACAGAACAGCAAAAAACACCCATCAGTATGAGTGTGTTGACTGATTTTGATATTGAACGACAAAACATTGAAAATATTTCTGAATCAATACAGCGTATTCCCAATTTCTATATGGTAAAAGCGGGCAATCCATCTGATGCTGGCTTTTTCTCAATGAGAGGCATTACCCCTGGTATGGAAGGGGAACAGTCTGTTGGTTTTTTCATTGATGGGGTAAATACAAATACTTACGATACTGAGCTACTTGACATTGATAAAATCGAAGTGTTAAGAGGCCCGCAGGCAACGTTATATGGTCGCAATACCGAAGCGGGTGTGGTTAGTATCACCACGAAAGATCCAGACTTCTCACCTGAATATAACTTTGGTCTGTCCTACGGGAATTATAACCGTACACAGGCAAATGCCGTTTTGGGTGGCAGCATCAATCAGAGCGAAGATTGGGCGTATCGTGCCGCATTGAAATACCTGTATAGCGATGGCTACTTTAAACGTGATTATGATGGTAAGAAAAACATCGATAATATCCATGATTTCAATGGCAGGTTAAAACTGCGTTGGCAGCCGGGCGACTCTAACTGGGATGTCATTACGACTTTTGATATGCAAAACCGCCGTAATGGTAATACTTCCTTTACTGAATTGGATAATATCAAAAAAGGGCGCAAGTCCATTAATTCCAACTATATCGGTAAAGTAAATGTTGACTCTTATAAAGGTCAGGTGAAAGCTATCTATGCCTGGGATGATATTGATTTTACCTCCATCAGTGCTTATACCGATGAAAAGAAAATTGATAATCAAGACTTGGATTTCACTAAAGACAGCATCAGCGAACTGCGGATGAAGAGGAAAACGAACTATTTATCGCAGGAATTTCGTTTAAATTCAAAAAATGAGGGATCATTTAACTGGTTAGTCGGTGCTTATACATTCCATCAGAAAGATAAAAACAATATCGATTATCGTTTTATTCCTCAATCTTTCGTTCAGGAGAGAGCGTCAGATATAAAAACAGATAACTACGCACTATTCGGTAATACCAGTTATTACCTGCTGGATAATGTGGAGTTAGTCGCTGGTCTGCGCTATGACTATGAAAAGAAAAATATCGACTTTAAACTGAATAGCGGGGGAGAAACCCGAGACGATAACCGCCTGTCATTTGATACTTGGCTGCCTAAAATGGGTCTTAACTATTACATGACAGACAATGTTATGACCTATGCCAGTATTTCGCGCGGTTACAAGAGTGGTGGTTTTAATACGTTGGGGCCAAAATCCAGCCGTTCTTATGGTGCAGAATATACCACCAACTATGAAACTGGCTTTAAATCTGAATGGTTTGATAAGCGTGTGCGCTGGAATACCTCATTCTTCTGGATTGATTTGAAAGATCAACAGGTTGAAGTCGCTTATTATCCACTGTCCTATACCATCAACAGTGGTAAGTCTGTCAGCCGAGGGCTTGAATCAGAATTGGCGTGGCGTATTTCACGTAACTTAACAGCGTCTGTCAATGCAGGTTATACCAATGCTAGCTTCAAAGATTTCCCAACAGAAATCAAAACCACGGCAGGTAAGTATGCATCGGTGAATTACAAAAATAACCGTCCTGCAAACTCACCCGATTACACCTATGGTGTTGGCATCGATTATAACTTCCTCAATGGCTACTTTGTCCGTGCCGATTACAATGTGAAAGGAAGTACTTATTTCGATAATGCCAATAGCAAAAAACAAGCTGCCTATGGTTTACTGGATCTTGGTGCAGGGTATGAAACCGGGGATTATGCAGTGAAATTTTGGGTTAAAAATGCCCTTAATCAGAAATATATTACCCGTGCATTCCAGATGGAGGATGGAAAATGGTATGCGCGTGCCGGAGAAGCAATTAATTTTGGCGTAAATCTAAATATTAAATTCCAATAATATATCTATACCCAATCAATAACTTTCAAGTTGCAGCTTTATTGGCTGCAACTTGAAACATGAAGGGTACAATTAATTTAAAAGGGCTGTTATTGAAATAACAGCTACTTATTTTGTGAAGCACGAGAGCTATGTCCTGAGTGTACTTTATGTGAATTTATAAGGTACTGATTCAATGCAAATTGATGATTTGTAATTGCAGGTAATAGTCATGGATAGTACTAAAAATTCTAATCGATGGGTGAGAAATACTCTATTTCAACAAGCGAGACTGACACAAGAAGATATTGCATTACGCTATTGTATTCAAAATAAAAACAATACTAATCAAACCGAATTTTATTCTTATCGGAGTTTATTATCGCTTGGATGTAAATTAGCCAGCCAATTATCATTAAAAACGGAAAATATTTCTCCGGCATTACTATTAATGCCCGGTGATTCCTCATTTGTTATCAGTCTGGTTGCCTGTATTATTCGTGGTGTATCTGCTATTCCCGTACATTTAGCAAGTCATTTACGTATTAATCGTAGTAGCGAAGCTATTGAACATATTATAGAAGATAGCCAGCCTGAATTTATTCTGACACTGAGCAATTTTGTTGATGAAATTGTCGAACGAGGTTGGAATAAAGGTCGTCAGATCATTTTGGTCGATAAATTGATTGCCGATTTTGTTGATTCTGACGCTGTCTTTCCAACCGAAGAACAATATAACGCTCTGTATTACCCGAGTGATAACCCCGTTTATCTACAATATTCCTCTGGTTCTACCGCTAAACCGAAAGCTGTCTGTAATTATGATGACAATATGCGTGCGCAGCATGAAATATTGCTTGAGTTACACCAGCACTGCCAGCCGAAAATCATTACAGCTAACTGGCTACCTTTCTACCACGATTTAGGTATGTTTTGCGGTCTGTTATTACCTTTACTATCAGGTGGATGCTGTAATTTCATGCCACCTGTACATTTGGTCGCCGAACCTTTCCGCTGGTTGAAAATAATCCATGATTATCAGGCCAATTCGGTGGCAGCTCCCGATTTTGCTTGGGAACTCTGTACTTCAATGATTGCAGATGAATTGCTGGCTCAACTGGATCTCTCGTCTGTGAAAATGGCCATGAATGCCGCCGAGCCGATTCGGGCAGAAACGATGAACCGCTTTTCAGCCAGATTCTCTGTCACGGGATTTAATCCACAAAGTTTTACTCCCGCTTATGGCATGGCGGAAGCCACTTTATTGATTAGCCATAAACCAATTGACCTGAATTATGTCAGCCGATGCTTTAATGCCAAGGCGTTGGCAAAGGGGCAAGCCATTCCCGATCCTGCTGGTCGGGAATTAATGAGTTCAGGCCAAACAGTAAGGCAGTGGCAATTACACATTGTGGATCCTGAAACCCATATGTTATTGCCAGAAGGGCAAGTCGGCGAAATATGGGTCAATGGTGCATCAAAAGCGGGTGGCTATTGGCAGAATCCGGCGCTGACGGAAGCTGCTTTTAACAATATGCTGGCAAATACGCCGACAGGGGATCATTCAGGTCATCATTACCTGAGAACCGGAGATTTGGCGTTCCTGCTCCAAGGGGAGCTATTTGTTTGTGGCCGCTTAAAAGATGTCATTATTGTGGGTGGCCAAAACTATATGCCCAATGACATTGAAAATACGGTTGAACGCGCCTGTCATGGTGTAAAAACGGGAGGGATCTGTGCTTGCCAGGATTTTGACAATGGTGAATTGATCATCATGGCGGAAATTTACCGCCATCTTAAGCACCATGAATTAACGGCAATGGCTAAATCCATCGTGGCGGAAATCGCACAGCATTTTCAACTGGTCGTGGCAAAAGTCGTTCTGTTGCCGAGAGGGAAATTGTGCAAAACCTCGAGCGGTAAAATCCGTCGTCGCTACATGTTATCGCAACATCTGACACAGCAACTTAATACGGCATTCCTATATTCTTCTGGGAGGGATTCTTCTGGGGACTATTCTGCTGAGAATGGTTCCAAAGAAACCGGCGTCATTGAAGAGAAAAAACCAGCAATTAAATCCGCATCACCTGCTGATTGGCTACAGATGGCTATTTGTCGCTTATTGGGTACGGATTCTTTTGATCCTAGCCGTGGTTTTAGTGATACAGGGCTAACCAGCCTGTTGGCGGTCAAATTCTGCCAAGAAATAAACCAGCATCTGAACTGCAAATTACGGGTGACAGACTTATTTGCTTATCCAACGCTGGCAAAATTAACCGCTTATATTGAGCAAAATATTTGCCCAGACCAGCAAAATAGGGATTTGGCTGAATCAGACAGAGTAGACCGGGAAATTGCCATCGTTGCCATCAGTTGCCGCTTACCCGGACAAACCGATGAGCATTGGCAGCACTATGGCGAATGGCTGGCAGCAGGGCAGTCAGCGGTTCGCCATGAGCAGAGCCGTTATCGGCGTTTTGCCCAACCCATCGGGGCGATTAACGATATTGATAAATTTGATGCGAATTTCTTCAACATTCCTGCGAGAGAAGCTCTGTTGCTTGACCCTCAGCAGCGTATCTTATTGGAATTGAGCTGGCATCTGTTTGAGCAGGCCGGTTGGCTGCCGGAAAAAAACGTAAAACAGCGGGATATCGGGTTTTATATTGGGCAGAGTGGCAGTGAATATGGTGCGCTTCTGTTACAGCAAAATAACCCTGATTACGCCAAAAGTTATCTGGTGACAGGGATCAACACCAGTGCGACTTCCGGTCGGCTGGCGAAATTTTATGGAACAACAGGCCCGGCATTAACTATCGACACTGCTTGTTCCTCCTCCCTTGTCGCACTGAATAGCGCAATCAATGCACTGCAACAAAAGCAGTGTTCGGCTGCTGTCGTGGGAGGTATCAATCTCTTACTCTCCCCGCAGATTGAACAGGCTTTGATCAATGCAGGCATGCTATCACCGCATGGCCGTTGCGCCACGTTCAGCCATGAAGCCGACGGTTATGTCAGGGGGGAAGGCGCTGTCTTATGTTTGCTGAAACCTTACCGACAGGCATTGGCTGATGGCGATCCTGTGCTGGCTGTCATTGAAGGCAGTGTTGTGGCACAAGATGGTGAAAGCAGTAGCCTGACTGCCCCGAACCCCAAATCTCAATCAGCCATGATGGCGCGGTTATTAACCGAAGCTGCTTTAACACCAGATGATATCTCGTTACTGGAAACTCACGGTACAGGTACAGCTTTAGGCGATCCGATTGAAATCAGCGCCATTCATGCGGTGTATGGCCAGAGAAAAATGCCACTGCATTTAGGGGCGAGTAAAAGCCAGACTGGTCATTTGGAAGCCGCTGCTGGCTTGTGCGCTGTAGTGCGGGCAGTAGCGCAGATCCAGCAGCAGAAAGTATTTGGTCATCCAACATTTACTCAATGTAACCCATTGATTGCAGATTGTTTCCATCATTATCGTTTTGAACGTGAAACCGTTGCCTGTGAAATCAATCGGGTGGCGGTGAATGCCTTCAGCTTTACCGGAACGATGGCTGGAGTCGTGTTGAGGAAGCCGGAAGACTCCGTCAGCCGCAGATCGCCGATGCCTTTATATTCCTTTAATCGGCAAAGCTACTGGCCAGAGGCATTGCTAATCGGTGCGGATCACCAATCAGAAAACCAATCAGAAAATCAACAGGCATTGGCAGTAAGCCATTGCTTGAATTTTGATTTCGTTCTTTCTTGGGTGGCAGAGGCGTTGTCCATTGACGTAAGCACATTATCTGATGATGACGATTTGCTGAACTTAGGGCTGGATTCATTGCAGATGTTGGATTTGGTGGATGAATGTAAAAAACAGAACGTCTCTCTGACACTGGCGAAACTATTCGAAAAAACAACCTTATCAGCATGGCGGAAATATTGGCAGAGTTTGACGGCGATTCATGAAAAACAGTTTAGCCATGAAAAGCTCGCAGAATCTGCCTCACCGTCCTGCCAATGGAATGGCGAACCATTCGCACTCACATCCATTCAGCAGGCTTACTGGCAGGGCAGGCAAAAAGGGCAGGTTCTGGGCAAGGTAGCCTGTCAGGTCTATATCGAACTGGATTGCGCTTCTTTGCCGGATGCTGATATCAATCAGGCAGTCAACAAACTATTCCAGCGTCATGATCTGTTGCGGATGCGCATTGATGCGCAGGGCTTGGCGGTGATTTGCGACTATCAGCCAGTGGCCGTCACTAGCTATCACTGGTTGCATTTATCGCATGAATCCTGCGTTGCCGAGAGTATGAACTTGAGAAACTTGCTATCGCATCGAATGGCGGATCTCAGCGAAGAAAGCGGCTTCCAGTTAATAGCCAGCCACAGTGATCAAGGCACGCGCTTACATATCAATATAGATATGGTGATAGCCGATGCTATGAGCCTTCAAATCCTGCTGGACGAACTGAGCGCATTTATCCGTCAGCCGGAATTGACGTTGCCTGCGCTCAATTACAGCTTCCCGCAGTACTTATTGGAACAGAAGTTAAATAATGAGAAGTTAAATAATGAAAAATTAAATAATAAGGCGTTAAACAACGCCGAACATGCCATTTATTGGCAGCAGCGTATCGTACAAGGAATGCCTTTGGCTCCTCAGCTTCCGCTGGCGGTGCAGCCAGCCGAATTGCAGGAACAGAAATTCCATCATCGTGACTGGCGATTGGATGCCGGGCGCTGGGATCAGTTGAAAAATATTGCCCGTCGTCATGGTGTCACGCCTTCGATGTTATTGGCGACTTGCTTTGCTGAAACCATCAGGGGCTGGGCGAAAGAGCCTGATTTTTCACTCAATTTGACCATATTTAACCGACGTGGCTCTCATCCTGAGTTACCGAAATTGGTCGCCGATTTTACTTCCTTGCTATTACTGGGCTGTAAGATGCAGCAAGGTGACAGCATTCTGACACATGCCCGCCGATTGAATCAGCAATTCATGAGCGATCTTGATCATGCGGATTACAGTGCGGTACAGGTCTTGCGTGACTGGTCGCAGCAGCGGGGAGAGCAGGTGACGATGCCTGTGGTATTCACCAGTAACCTTGGTCGGGATTTGCTGAACGAGAACACGTTGGGAACCCTCAACTACCTTGTTTCCCAAACGCCGCAGGTATGGATTGATTGTCAGGTAATGGAACATCATCAGGCGCTATTGATCAGCTGGGATAGCGTTGACGACTTGTTCCCTGCGGGGATGGTCGATCAGATGTTCAGTTTTATGACCCGATTGATTACGGCGATTGTGCAAGATGAAACCGTATTTAATTCATCGGTTACTGCTTATGTTGAACCGTCAATATTAGCACTGCGCAGAGCCCCGCATCAGAGTGAGCAGCTCCCGCCGTTCGCCCCCCGGCTTTTACACCAGCCGTTCTGGCACTGGTCAGAGAAAACACCTGCGAATATTGCAGTCGTCAGCCAAGGCAAGGCGTGGACTTATCAAGAGATAAGTGAGCGAGTGCTCGAACTGGCCTGGCGTTTAAGGGAACAGCAAATCCAGTATGGCGACCCTATTGGCTTGCTCTTGCCGAAAGGTATTGAACAAGTTATTGCTGTACTGGCCTGCCATGCAGTAGGTGCGGTATATGTTCCGCTGGATATTGCCATTCAACCACAGCGGTTGCAGCAGATTATTAACCAATCGGATGTTTGTTTAGTTATTGGTCATCAAGAGCGTGATGTACAGGCCGGACAAACGGATTATGGCTGGCTGAATATGGCCGCAATAATCCACAACCAGCTACCGATTGAGCAGGTTGTCTTCGGTCATCCTGCCGATGCGGCCTATATCATTTTCACTTCTGGCTCGACTGGCGTACCAAAAGGGGTCGTGATTTCACATCAAGCTGCCGCCAATACAGTTGATGATATTAACCGCCGCTATGGAAACAACAAAAACTCGCCCATCACCATTTTCGCGTTATCGGCGCTGAATTTTGACCTATCCGTCTATGATATTTTCGGTTCACTCTCTTTGGGGGGAACCCTTGTGTTACCGAATGCGGGGCAGGAAAAAGAGGCAAAACAGTGGCTTGATCTGCTACATGATAATCAGGTCACTCATTGGAATAGTGTTCCGGCACTGTTTGAAATGCTGCTGGTGGCGGCAGAGCAGGAACCGCGCGGGCTGCCGGCTTCACTGAACCAAATTTTGCTTTCTGGCGATTGGGTCGGGCTGGATTTGTTACCTCGCTTGCGGGCGTTGGGCAGCCAGGCAAACTTCACGGTGCTGGGAGGCGCGACAGAAGCCGCAATATGGTCGAATGCCCTTGATGTTTCAGAAATTCCGCCACATTGGAATTCAATTCCTTACGGTTATCCATTGGCGCATCAATATTATCGCGTTGTGGATAGCAAAGGTCGGGATTGCCCAGACTGGGTAACAGGCGAGCTATGGATTGGCGGACAAGGCGTGGCATTGGGCTATTACGCTGATCCGGACAAAACCGCCACTCAGTTTGTGATGCAAGCAGGAGAACGCTTTTACCGGACAGGCGATTTTGGTCGCTTCTGGACGGATGGCTGCCTTGAATTTCTGGGGCGTCAGGACAAACAGATAAAACTGCACGGTTATCGAATTGAATTAGGTGAAATTGAAGCGGTTGCTGAACGTCTTAGCGATGTCAAACATGCAGTAGCGTTGTTTATAGATAAACAGCTTATAGATAAACAGCTTATAGATAAACAGCTTGTAGATAAACAGCTTATAGATAAGCCGCAAAAACATATTCAATTATTTATTGAAGGCAAAGAACAGCACGGTTCCAGCGAATTAACCGCGCCAGCCGATGCGGTAATAAGCGAACTGCCTGATGAGATTGCCGCCATTGATCAGAGTGATGCTGAACAGGCTGTCACAAGCCATCTTCTTTACCAGATCCTGAACAATGTTTTTGCTCTTGATCTGGCTGACTACCAATCAAGTGATGCGTTACTGGCAAAAGCGGGCATTGCAGCGCAATGGCAACCCCTGTTTGGTACTTGGTTAGCGTGGCTGGTAGAACAGGAAATGCTGGAATGCCATGCTGAGGGCTTCAGAGCCACGGCGCGTTGGCAAAAACGCTCTCTGGATATCCACGATCCACGCTTATTATCGATCTACCATGCCATTAAACCGAAGTCAGCGTGGTTGGCTGGTGTATTGACGGGCAAAGAAAATCCGCTGCTATTGCTGGATGATCCGGTAATTTCACCGGAAAACTTAGTCGCCTATTCACCGGATACGCGGGCAATGGCAGAGGCGCTTTGTCACCAGATTGAACACCTGTCTGACCGATTGCAGCGTCCGGTTCGGGTGGCTGAATTAAATGGGCGCAGCGGCATACTGGCCAGTTACCTCCTCAGCCATCTGAAAGTGGAATGTGTTCATTATTGCCTGATGGAATCGGCCGGCTCGCTGAGAAAACTGGCCGAGTACCGATTAGCGGGTTATCAACATACGGTTGAAGTCATCTCCGCACCGGATCAAAAAACAGGTTCTGCTGATATCGTGATTAGTAACAATGCCCTGCATCGGTTTAGCGATATTGGGCAGGGGATCGCCGCCCTTAAATCATTCTGTGGCACGGACTCCCTGATTTATGCTTACGAAAGTTTGGCGCTGAGTCCGTTGGCATTGCTGACTGTATTATTGTTACAGGATCAGAATGGGTTCACTGATCAGCGCAAAGGCGCATTTTCTCCGCTGCTCAATCAGCAGGATTGGCAGAAAACATTGAGCGATGCCGGATTGGTTATCCATGCCACGAAAGCGGTTCAACCTCATTCCGCCTTGTTTATCTGCCAGTGCAGACAGGCCAGGAAGGTGATTCATCGTGAAACCGTGATGCAGCACCTGCGGCAGTATTTGCCCGCCTATATGTTGCCGGCACAGATCACTTCATTAACTCAGCTTCCGCTAACGGCCAATGGCAAAATAGACCGTCAGGCACTCATAGCGCAAGCGGCCGTCGCAAGGCTTGAGGGGTTGTCTGGACAGATGCTGGCTGAATCGGTGGAGAACGTCACTTTATCCGATGAACGTGAGCTGTGTGTTGCGCGAGTCTGGCAGCAGATATTGGGGGTTGCGCCACAAGCTGACAGCAATTTCTTCCTGTTGGGTGGGGATAGCTTACATGCGACCCGTATCGTCGCGCAGTTGGAAAAAGAAGGCGTCGTTAACGTCACATTGGCGCAGATCTTCTCTCAGCCCGTATTGCGTGAGTTCGCCCAAACCATCACATTCAGCGCACAGACCTTGCCGTCAGCGCAATTGATTCACCAGCCAGAACTGCGCTATACGCCATTTGAGCCGACGGATGTTCAGCGTGCTTATTTGATGGGGCGTCAGGCAGGATTCAACCTCGGCGGTGTTGCAACACATTATTACAATGAATATGAACATAATGAGGGATTCAATGCGGTCAGATTGGAGAATGCGCTTTCACTGCTGATTGCCCGCCATGATGCGCTGCGGATCGTTTTTGATGAACAGGGTTGCCAGCGAGTGCTGGAACAACAGCCTTCATCGTCACTCAAGGTGATTTACTGCCGTGCCGATGAGTGGGAACAAGTCACTGCCACCCAGCGGGAAACCCTGTCACACCGTGTGCTGGAACCAACACAGTGGCCATTGTTCCACGCCACATTGATTCAGTCCGATGATGGCAGAAGCCGTTTCTGCCTTGGGTTGGATAATCTGGTACTGGATGGCCTCAGTATGCAGATCTTTTTCACTGAGCTGGCGGTTTTCAATGCCAAAGCTCAGGTTGAGTTACCTTCGGTTGGTATTGGCTTCCGCGATTATTTGACTGCGGATCATCTGAAACCAAAGAACAAGCTGAATGCAAAACATGATTCAGAAAGCTATTGGCACCAAAGATTGGAGCAATTGCCTGATGCGCCACGTTTACCACTGATTTGTGATCCTAAATCGCTGGGTGCGCCGAAGTTCAAACGCTGGAAATCAGTTTTGCCGGCTGATCGTTGGCAAAAACTGGTCGCAAAAGCGCGGAGTTACCAAATCACGCCATCCTGCCTGTTGCTGACCTGCTATGCACAGGTATTGGCAAAATGGTCTGAATCTGCGGCGCTGACAATTAATGTGACCCTGTTTGATCGCCAGCCTTGTCATCCTGATATTAACCATATCATGGGGGATTTCACCTCCCTCTTATTGCTCGCCTGTCACCAGTATCAGGGTGAAAGCTGGTTTGAGCGTGTCCAGCGGACACAACAGCAGCTCTGGCAGGATCTGGAACATTCAGACGTCTCTGCTGTATGGGTGATCAGAGAACTGAACCGCCAGCGCGGAACCACGGATATCACCATGCCGGTGGTCTTTACCAGTGCTTTGGGAGCACAGGTGACGGATTACCCTGACACTGATTTTCCTGAGCCACTCTGGGGAATATCGCAGACACCACAGGTCTGGATTGATCATCAGGTACTTGAACGACAAGGCGAACTGCATTTCAACTGGGATGTCGTGGAAGCGTTATTCCCCGCCCAGATGATTGATCACATGTTCAGTGCATATTGCCAATTGCTGGAAGACTTGGCGGATGCGGAAAACTGGCATGTTCCTCTGACTGTGCCTTTGCCTGAGACTCAACAAATCAGTCGTCAGCAGGTGAATGAGACCAGTGTGCAATTTGAATTTGCACCGTTGCATTGCCGTGTGGCAACAGCGATGCAAAAATTTGCCCAACAAACGGCGCTGGTGGATGGGGATACCGTAATCAGCTATCAGCAACTGGAACAAGCTGTCAGAAAATTGGCGCAGTATCTGATTGAGCAGGGCATCAGAGAGGGAGATCTTGTCGGCATCGCATTGCCCCGCAGTCATGAACAGATTATTGCACTACTGGCTGTGCAATGGCTGGGCGCCGCCTACGTACCGCTCTCAAGTCAGTGGCCGCTATACCGCAGGGAACAGGTCATAGAGCAGGCAAAAATCGCTTATGTCATCAGCCATCATGAACTGACATGGCCGGAAAACGTCACGGTTTTGTCCGTACAGGGAGAGCCTGATACTACATCGCGTCCTGAACCGTTAGCGGTGGCATCTGACTGCCTGGCCTACATCATTTTCACTTCCGGCAGTACAGGAACCCCCAAAGGCGTTGCTATCAGCCACGGTGCGGCAGTGAATACCATTGAAGCGGTCAATCGTCAGCATCGCTTGAATGAAGCGGATAGGGGAATAGCTCTGTCGGCACTGTATTTTGATCTTTCTGTTTGGGATATTTTCGGATTGCTTTCAGTGGGCGGAGCATTAGTCATCGTGGCAGAGCAGCAGGAGAAAGACGCCGCTGCTTGGCTAACCCTGATCAACAAACATCGGGTGACTGTCTGGAACAGCGTGCCTGCCTTGCTCGAAATGGCACTGTTGGTGAATGAAGATGTCGTCAATGAAAATACAGTCAATGACAATATAGTCAATGAAAATGGCAAACAGGGGTGCGCACTGGGCAGTTTACGTTTAGTGATGTTATCCGGCGACTGGGTTGCTGTCACATTGCCGCAACGACTGAAAACATTCGCCCCTGACGCTTTGTGTGTTGCGATGGGCGGGGCGACGGAAGCCGCTATATGGTCTAACTACCATGTCGTTAAGGATGGTGTAGTTAAGGATGGTGTAGTTAATGAGGCCGTTAACGGTGTAGTTAATGAAAGCTTAACTCATGACTGCTTGAAACAGGAGCCAATGCAGGAACCCTTAGTGGACTGGCGTTCTGTTCCTTATGGTGTGCCTTTGCCGAATCAGACCTATCGCATCGTCAATGAAACCAATGAAGATTGCCCTGATTGGGTCACGGGAGAACTTTGGATCGGTGGGCAAGGCGTTGCGCTGGGCTATTTTGGTGATGAAGAACGGACAGCGGGTCAGTTTGTCAGCCATAACGGTCAGCGTTGGTATCGCACAGGCGATACAGGCCGCTATCGTTCTGGCTCCATCATCGAATTTTTGGGACGCAAAGATCAGCAAGTCAAAATTTCTGGTTATCGTTTGGAGCTGGAAGAAATTCAGCATGTTCTGCAAGCGTGTCCTGAGATTCAAGACGCTCTGGTGTTTGTCAGCAAGCAATATGCAGATAAACAATATTCAGACAAACAATATTCAGATAAACAAGCTCGCCCAGTGCTGTCTGCTGTTGTGATCTCCCATGATGAGCCGGATTGGGATGGCATCATGGCAATATTGCGCCAAAAACTTCCAGAATATTCAATACCGACTCGCGTAGGCCATTGTCAGCGCTGGCCTTTGACCGATAACGGCAAGCGGGATCGCCAGGCACTCGAAACCTTACTGCATCCTTATGCCCGTGCCATTGAAACCATGCGTCCATCAACTGAGACCGAGTTGCTTCTGTGCGATCAACTCAAATCACTGTTAAACATTCCGCATATCAATCTGCATGACAATTTCTTTGCCATTGGTGGCGATTCCTTTATCGCTACCCGTTTAACGTCGGCACTGCGCCGCAACCACGGCATTGAACTGCCATTGTGGAAGATATTTAGCTTACAGACTATTTCACACATCGCTCAGGCCATTGAATCCATGTTCATGGATGAAACAGATATTCAATTTGAGGAAGGTTCACTATGAATCAGGAAATACAGCATCAAGCCACCGAATTGCTTTTTAGTCTTGAAAATAAACAGGCCCGTTTCTGGCTGGAGGGGGAAACATTGAAATTCAGGGCGCCGGAAGGCGTCATGACGCCAGAAACCATTGCACAGCTAAAGGCACTGAAACCTCAGCTCATTGAGTTATTGAAAAACTGGCAACATCAGCGTGAGTTGTTGATCCAAAAAGACAAGCAGAATGAACCTTTCCCATTGAGCGATGTACAGGCCGCCTATTTTGTCGGTCGCCAGAGTTTGTTTGAATATGGTGGCGTTGGTTGTCATGGTTATTTTGAAATTTTATCTCCCCATTGGGATGCCGATAAATTAGAGCGAATCTGGAACCAGATTATCGCCCGTCATGGCATGTTAAGAGCCGTGGTGATGCCCAATGGGGAGCAGATGATCCTGCCTTTTGTCGAGCACTTCGCCATTGAACAGTCCTCTCAATCGGCCGAATCCTTGCGCGAAACCATGTCGCACCGGGTATATCAAACGGATAACTGGCCGATGTTTGATTTAAAAGTCAGTCAGGCTAATGGTAAAGCGTGCCTGCATTTCAGTATCGACCTACTGATTGCTGACTTCCTGAGTGTCCAGATCTTACTGGCTGAGTTATTGAATGGTTACAGCGGGCAGGCGATAGATCAAGCCGCGTTAGAAATCAGCTTCCGCGACGTTATTCAATATCAGCGCCAGCAAAAACATGGGCGCGATTATGCGCAGTCACGTCAGTACTGGATGAACCGCATTGCGGATCTTCCCGCCTGCCCACAATTGCCAGTTCTGCGCACGGGCTGGCAGGGGACGCCACAATTCATTCGCCACGATTGCCAGCTTTCCCCACAGCAATGGCAGGAATTACAGCAGATTTGCCAGTCACAGGGCATTTCTCCCTCTGGTCTGCTTCTGACATTGTTCAGTGAAGTGATCGCCAAATGGTCTGAAAGCCGCCATTTCAGCTTGAACCTGACGGTAATGAACCGTCCTGATGCGCACCCTGAAATAGCGAAATTAGTGGGCGATTTTACTTCGGTCAGTTTGCTGGAAGTGGATTTGCGCGACTCCTGCTTGCTGCGTCAACGTGTCGAACAGATCCAAACCCAGCTTTGGCAAGATCTGGAACATAACGCATTTTCTGGTATCGAAGTGATTCGGGAATGGGTACGCCAGCGGGGCAAAGAGCAGTCGAAAATGCCGATTGTCTTTACCAGCGCCTTAGTCGGTGAGGGAAAAACGCAGGCGCAGGAAGCGATGATTGCCTCCCAAATGGAGATTGAATTCAGCTACGGTATCAGCCAGACACCGCAGGTCTGGATTGACTGTCAGGTGATGGAATTTCAGTCAGGGCTGCGTATTAACTGGGATGTGTTGGCGGGAATTTTCCCTGCCGACATGATTGAAACCATGTTTGCCGCATTGGTTGATACCGTCATGCAGGTCATCACCGATAAAGCCGTCTGGCAGCAACCTCTCACTTTACCGTTGCCGCAAGCACAGCAGCAGGTTCGCCAGCAGGTCAATGCAACCCTGAAACGGATTGAACCAGACTTACTGCATAGCAACATTTTACTCCAAGCGGAACAAACGCCATCAGCCATTGCTGTGATCGATGCACAGGGGACGATCACATACGCTGAACTGGTGGATCAAGCGCAGAAACTGGCGAAAAAACTGGGGAGCCAACAGCGTCATGCCATTTTGATGGAAAAAGGCCATCAGCAGGTTGTGGCGGCGCTGGCGATCTTGCTGGCAGGTAGCGCTTATGTGCCAGTGGATGCCCGCCAGCCGTGGCCGCGAATTCTCCAAATTCTATCCGATGCGGCGATCAATACCGTCATCATTGCCGGAGCAGAAGAGCAGAAAAATCCACTGACGGAGGCAGGTTTTGTTGTCCTGAATCTCCATCAAACAGAGTCCTATCCTGAGCAAACCAACTTTGCATCTTCCGGTGCGGCTCCGCAAGATCTGGCCTATATCATCTACACCTCAGGCAGTACAGGCCAGCCGAAAGGCGTGATGATCAGCCATGAGGCGGCCTGCAACACAATTTGCGATCTCCAGCAGCGGATCGCGTTGAACGCCAGTGATCGCATGTTGGCTCTGGCGCGTCTGAGTTTTGATTTATCCGTTTTTGATCTGTTTGGCGTGCTGGGTGCGGGTGGGACGCTGATCTTGCCTGCGGAAGAAGATCTCCAGAATCCCGCCAAATGGTCGCAGTTAGTGGCACAGCATCAAATCACCCTGTGGAACTCTGTACCCGCGCAAATGAAAATGCTGACCGAATATCTGTCAGCCGAAACCCTGATCCAGCCTTCTTTGCGCTATACCTTATTGTCCGGCGACTGGCTGCCGGTCAGTCTGCCGAAAGTCATGGCGCAGGTGTTGCCGAATGCGACCCAGCTTAGTCTGGGGGGCGCGACAGAAGCGGCGATCTGGTCTAACTGTTGGCGGGTTGATCCGCAGGAAGAGTATCAAACTAGCATTCCTTATGGCATTCCACTGACCAACCAACAATTTAGAGTGGTTGATCCACTGGGCGCAGATTGCCCTGATTGGGTGGCGGGTGAATTGTGGATCGGCGGCTATGGTGTGGCGCTGGGATATTGGCAGGATGAGGAAAAAACAGAACGTCACTTCTTGACCGACACTCACGGCGAGCGTTGGTATCGCACTGGGGATCTTGGCCGCTATACCCGTGATGGCGTTATCGAATTTTTGGGCAGAATCGACCATCAGGTCAAAATCCGGGGTTATCGGGTGGAAACCGGCGAAATTGAAGCCTTACTGTTGAAGCATCCGCAAGTTGCTCAGGCCGCTGTCATTAAATCCGGCGATAAACATCATGCGGAACTGCATGCTTATGTGGAGCCAGCCAAGTTGTCGCCGCTATCTCCTGAAAGCCAGCAATATTCCCATTACTGTCAGCAGACGGTGACTGAAATCAGAGAAATGGCTGAACAAGTCGCTGCATCGCTGGATAGGGAGCTGATTGAAAAGTTGTTCTCAGTATTGGATCAAGTGGCGTTAATGCAGATGGTGAAAGCATTGTCAGAAATGCAGACCCTGCCTCTGCACCAATCCGTAACCCTCGATGAGATTATGCAACAAGGCAATATTGCGGAAGTCAACCGCCAACTGACCAGACGTTGGCTGCGTGCGTTGGTACAGCATCAATATTTGAAACAAGATGGGCATCATTACCAGTTAATCCAACCTGTTTCTGATCACGAGATTGATGATTGTTGGCAGCAATGTGTACAGCTAATGATGCAACTGGATAATGATCGCGGTTTACTGACTTATCTGGAACGCAGCAGCCAATGCTTACCAGAATTGCTACAGGGAAAAGAAGATCCTCTCAACTTATTATTCCCTGATGGCAGCCTTGATGTCGCTACCCATGCTTATCAAAACAATCTGATCAGCAAATTCATGAACCGCTTACTGCTCAGTACGGCAGAGAAAAAAGCGATTGAAGTGAACCAGCAGCAGAACCGTTGCCTGAAAGTGCTGGAGATCGGCGCGGGTGTGGGAGGAACCAGCAATGTGCTGATCCCGCATTTAGCCGGATGGAATGTCGAATATACTTTTACAGATGTTTCAACCTTCTTCCTGAATGAAGCCAAGAAACGTTATCAGCAATTTGATTTTATTCACTATCAGCTTTTTGACTTCAACCTGTCACCTATCGAACAGGGGTTGGATTGTGGGCAGTTCGATCTGATCATTTCTTCCAACGTGCTGCATAACGCGATTGTTGCCCGCAATGGATTGGATCATCTGCGCCAGCTTCTGGCGCCCGGTGGCTGGATGTTGATCATTGAAGCGACCCGCGATAACTATCAGCTGATGACATCTATGGAATTTAAGCACGGCTTAACTCACTTTGCCGATGAACGTCTGGAATTGGATTCACCCTTTATGCCGCAGCAAAATTGGCTGAATGCACTGCACGATGTAGGGGGTGAAATCGTCTGGGCATATCCCCCTGTTGATGATGCGTTATACCAGATGGGGCAAAGTTTTATGTTGGCTCAATTTAATTCATGCCGCCAGCATTGTGAGTCTCAGTCACTGTTGGACAGTCTGCGGGAGCAATTGCCTGACTATATGGTTCCCGCCAGACTGGCGATCCTCGATGCCTTACCTATTTCTGCCAATGGAAAATGGGATCGCAAACGGCTGCCCGTCTTGCCGGATCAAGTGAATAACAAGGCGGAGATATCATCACCGCAGACTGATGACCCGCTGGAGATGACATTACTCACGCTGTGCCGTGAGGTGATTGGCAACGCGGCAATGGGCATTGACGATGATTTCTTCACCAGCGGCGGTGATTCTCTGCTCATTACCCAATGGATCAACCGAATCCGGGAAACGCTGGGGGCTGATCAGGTTCCGTGGGAGGGCAGCTTAAGGCAAGTATTGCAACAGCCGACCGTCAGGGCATTGGCGGCTTACCTGCGCAGCCAATCAGAACAGCAAGAAACCCAAAATCGCGCCTGTACCCGTATTGACTGCCTGAAAGAAGGCGATGGAGAGCCAGTGATTATCCTCCATGAAGGCAGCGGTACTGTTTTACCTTATCTGCCATTAGTGGAGAAACTCTCTGGCCCAGTGTATGGCTTGAGCATTGGGAATATCGAGACATTTTTATCCATTCCTGCGGATAACTTGATCCCGCAACTGGCCGCCAATTACTTAAAGGAAATTCAGGCGATATGGCCGCAATGCCATCTTGTCGGTTATTGCATGGGGGGATTGTTGACCTTTGAAATTGCCAGACAGGCCATGGAAAGTCTGACTCCGGTCAAATCAGTGACAATTGTCAGTAGTTATCAGATCCCCTATCGCATAGAAGATAGCCTGATGATTGATATGTCGGTTGTCTGGGCGTTGGGCATTGAAAGCCCGTGGCCATTGGATAAAAGCGAACTTGACGCGATTTATGAGGAAATCTTAGCGGAGAAGCCAGACGTCATTACCCATGATGCCGTGTTCCAGCGTGCCAGCGCCAACGGATTGCACGAACTGGCGACAGCTTATGCTCAGGTTCAGCAACGATCTGACGACCAGCGCCTGTCGCAGTTATTGGCGGCCATCGGAGGAAAAAATGCCACAGCGTCTGACGTCAGCCAAACTCAATGGAAACAGATGTGTGAAGTGTTCCGCCATAGTATTCGGGGCGTTTGCGGCTACCAGCCTGAATATTATGCTGGAGACATGACCTTTGCCTGTCAGCAGGGAAACACTTACCTGTTACCGTCATTGCAGCAGGACATGAAAACCTTCTGGCAGACCTACTGCATTGGTGATGTTACCTATCTCAATCTGAACGGCGATCATTTCAATTGCATGAAGGCCAGCAATATCCCGCCTCTGGTACAGCATATTGAACAGGGCAAACAAGGCAAAATAAAGGAGGCAGAATGAAAAGGAAATCCGTACTGGTGATTGGCGGGCTCGGTGCTGTCGGTCGTGCCGCTGTGGGCGTACTTTCCCAATTGGGCTATCAAGTCATGATAGCGGGGCGCAGCGCGCGCCCTGAATATCAAAATTATTATCAGCTTGATTTGTTTGACCGAACAGCATTAGCCCGCTGCTGCCAGCAGGTTGATTTAGTACTCAACACCGCAGGGCCATCTTCCCTGATTGAAGATCGGATTGCCGAAACCGCATTCAGCACCGCAGTTCATTATGTTGATGTGGCTGGTGATCCTGCCGTGGAGAAAAAAATCTTACAACAGATCAGTACATCTCAAGATCATTGCCGTTCTGCCTGTGTCTTGGGGGCGGGCTTTGTTCCGGGGCTGGCAGCAATGCTGCCTCTATATGCTGCGGCGTATTTGCAGCCAGTCACGAAAATCCGCCTCTATACTGGCGGTATCGAAGCATTTACCGCCACATCGGCACAAGATTTCCTCGTCAGCCAGCAACCGGAGCGGCAGCAGGGCAAAACGGGATATATTTTGTCTGGCGGCCAATTCATCAGGGCGGGGATCGAAAAGAATCCACCTATCTCCACAGCGGAAAGAGCGTTTGATGCACTGCCTTATTTCAGCTTCGAACAGGAAAGAGTCGCACAAAAACTGTCTCTTTCTCATTTAGCTGCTTACAACTTGCTGGCGGACAGAAGTCTGTTACTGGCAGCGTCAGCGGATCAATCCCCAGCGGAGCAGAACAATGCCATTCAACGCTTGATCACCTTGAGCCAGCGGCTGGTAGAACAAGAAGGGGAGCAGCAACACCTGCTGATGGAAGCACATGGCTTATTGGCGGGTAAATCGACACAGCTTAGGTTGCAAATCCGCTTTAATAACAGTTATCAACTGACAGGCAGTATTGCAGCATTGGTGGCTCATCAGTTACTGAAACAGCCAATGACCGGGCTGTACTGGCTACCGGATATCATCAATATCAGAACATTGCTAACGCAATTAGATGAATTATCCCTGTTCAGCAGTTTCAGCTCAGATATTTTGCCTGATGATGAAATCGTCCTCTTCCAGGAGGGGGAAATATGAATAATCCATTAAAAGTCATCGTCTGTGGCACGCTGTTTGGGCAGATTTATCTGTCCGCTTTCAAACAACCGTTTACCGGATTCGAGCTGGCGGGGATTCTGGCTCAGGGCAGCGAACGCTCACAACAATTGGCGCAGGATTATGGTGTGCCACTTTATCACCACGTAGATGAACTGCCGGATGATATTGATATCGCTTGTGTCGTGATTCGTTCTGCTATTGTCGGTGGAAAAGGCAGCGAAATTGCCAGAGCACTCTTACAACGGGGCATCTCAGTTTTGCAGGAGCATCCCGTTTACCTGCGTGACGTCGCCGAATGCTTAAAATTGGCTCGTCAGCAGGGTTGTAGTTATCAGGTGAATACGCATTACCCCCATGTCCCGGCTGTTCGTCAATTTATCGACTATCTGCGGGAAGCGCTGCAAACCCAGCAAGCACTGTTTATTGAAGCCACATGCGGCGTTCAGGTTATCTGCGGCTTGCTGGATATTCTTGGTCGCGTCTTCGGCCGCTTTACGCCCTGTGGTTTCAGCCTGCCAGAGAGCCATGATGATCGATTGCTTGGTCTGATAAATCACAAACCGCCTTACACGCAATTACGGGGCGTGATTGCGGGCGTTCCTTTAACGCTGAATTTACAAAACCAGCTAGATCCTGCCGATCCGGATAACCATTTTCATATTATGCACCGCATCTGTGTCGGGCTGCCTAGCGGCAATTTATTGCTGGCGAATACACACGGGCCAGTTTTGTGGAATAACTGTTTTCATATCCCCAGAGTGAAAACAGAGTCGGGGTGTCGTGAATTGATTGCGCCAGAGTTGGCACCTGACTATTTTTTGCCACCCCTGAGCCAAACTGTCTCAAACCATGAAGGTCATTCCCATGACGGCTATTCTTGTGCAGACGATCCTCGTGCAGATAATCCTCGTACAGATAATTTGCAAGAGGTATTGAACCATCATTGGCCATCGGCGGTGCGTCATGCTCTGCGCCAATTTGCTGACCAGTGCCAAACCCCAACACCTGCGGATGCGCAATATCTGCTATCGCTGACCAATGCGTGGAAATCGCTGATGGAACATGTGGGCAATCCTGAAAGCGTCTCTCTTGCTGATCCCATTATGGCGATACCTGAGATCGATGTTTTTTTATCTAAATGGAAAAGCAAATGGAAAAGTGAGAGCGAGGAGTAAGACGAATGAACGACCGTATTTTCAGATTGATTAAATCGGGCACCCATCAACAGATGGTCTGTTTTCACCATGCCGGCGGAACCGCAGAATATTTCATGCCGTGGAAAAACGGCATTGCTGATGATACCGCCGTCTATGCTGTTCAACTTCCGGGGCATGGTTCTCGTATTCAGGAGCTTTTGCTGCACGATCTCCACCAAATGGCCGATCAGATTGCGGCGGCCTGTGCATTCCTGCCTGCCCGCCCAACAATATTTTTCGGTCATAGCATGGGCGCGGCTCTGGCCTTTGAAGTCGCCCTGCGGATGCAGCAACAAGGGAAAGGCATCACCGCGCTTTATGTCTCAGGGCGATTGCCGCCTCATAAAAATACCGGCACCGATTTTTATCGTCAGAGTGAAGAAAAACTGCTGAACAAAATTATTTCGCTGCAAGGTGCGGAGATGGATTATCGGCAGCCTGAGCTGAAATCGTTGTTGTTGCCGATTTTTCGCGCTGACTTCGCCGCGATAGAAACCTATCAACGCCGCTGTGATCTACGCCTGAATTGTCCCGTGGTTGCCTGTATCGGAGAGGCCGACAGTGAAGTGTCTGTCAGTGATATGCAGCAATGGAGCCAAACCTCCAACGGAACATTTGTGTTGAACGTGTTTTCTGGTGGGCACTTTTACCTCAATCACCAGAGGGGATCAGTATTTGATTTTCTCAATCAATGTTTGGCTGAAAATCAGCCAGTTATAAATGTATAAGTAAGTTATAAACGTATAAGTATAAGAGAAGAACATCACTATGAAGTATCAAGGAAAAATTGCCAGTTTATTTGGTCTGTATTGCGGGCAGGGCGCGCCTTTGGGATTTGCGATTTTTGCCTTGCCCGGCATCTTGCGGGCGCAGGGCGCTGACATGCAGTTTATTGGGCTGGTGGGGCTAAGTATGCTGCCGTGGGCGTTTAAATTCTTATGGGCTTCCTTTATCGAAAACCATAAACCGTGGGGATTTCGCTCATTGCCGGCAAACGTCGGCTGGATTCAGCTAATTAAGATAATTTCTCTGTTTTTGGCCTCTATGCTTTGGTTTTTATCCCCAGATGCTCAAATCATCGGTTTACTGGCTTTAATCACCCTGATTAACCTTTGTTACGCCAGTCAGGATGTAGCGGTGGATGCGTTGGCCGTTCGGGTATTTGCCGGCAGCCGGCATGTCAACGTGAATGTGAGTCAGGTCGCAGGGTTCAGTCTGGGGATGTTGCTGGGCGGCGTGCTTAACCTGTATATCTTCAGTGTGGCAGGGTGGAAAATGGCTGTGCTGTCATTCCTGCTTATCCAGCTTATTTGCCACCTGCCGTTTATGTGTCATCAAGAAGAATTTAAGCAACACAATAAACTGTCGGTTAAATCAGGCAATGCGTCATTATGGAAACTCTTCCGTCGCAAAGGCTGGTTGCCGATTGTGATCATGGCCTTGTGTTTCAAATTCACCAGCACGATGGGCGTGGCATTGGTTTCCCCCTTGCTGGTTGATATGGGCGTCAGTCTGGAACTGATCGCTTTATTATCCGGCGGAGTGCTGATTATCAGCTATATTGCAGGCGCCGTATCGTCAGGCCTTTTGCATAAGTGGTTTTCCAGCCCTCAATTAACGGTATTTGGCCTGACAGGGAGCGTCTGTTGCTGGCTGGGGATGGCATTATCACTGATGGCTTCGACCAACAATCCGGCTCCGGTATTCCTGTTTTTTATTCTGGAAGGCTTCTTTTTTAACCTTTGCTGTGTCTCCATTTTCTCCTGGTTCATGCGTTGGAGTGAAGGTGAAAAAGACCAAAGCATCGTCCAGCCGGGCACCGATTTCACCCTGCTACAGTGTTGCGAAGTTCTTGGCAGCAGCATGGCAATGATATTGACCGGTTTGTCTGCACAGTACTTGGGTTTCACTCACGCATTCACTCTGGCCGCCGTCATTGGTTTTGTCGTGGTGTTACTGACAATCGTCTGCTTCCGGCAGAGCCGCCGTTCTTACCGAGGGTTTAATGAAACCTGCGATGTCACGGAGAGCGAATAATGGCAGGTAAGCAACCTGAAGGGCCGCAAACCGCATTCAGATGGTTGATGAAACTGGTCAGCAGTCAGCACAAACGGCTGGCTGTTTCTATGTTTCTGGCTGTCTGTTATTCGCTGCTGGCATTAGTGCCTTATGTGATCGTTTATCAATTGATTGCTGATTTTCTCAATCAGCCAGAGATTGCCGCCAAGCATGTTTGGTGGATGGTGATTATGGCGGCGTTGGCGCTGGTAGGAAAAATATTGCTACAGCTGGCATCGGGATTGCTGTCTCATCAGGCCGCTTTCCAATTGCTGTTTGATTTGCGAAAGCAGGTCATAGAACGTGTTGGTCAGCTACCTTTAAGCACTTGCCATCAACATACCAGCGCGAAACTCAAGAAAATCATTTCAGATGACATTGGCCGGATCGAAACATTTGTTGCCCACCATCTGCCCGATATGGCCGCTGCGCTGATCACTCCCGTGGCAGTAGCCATTCTGTTGTTTTTCTTTGACTGGCGCTTGGCACTGATGGCCTTGATCCCGTTACCCGTGGCGATTGCCATGCAGTGTTGGATATTCAAGGGATTCAATCAGCGCATTGCGGCTTATCACTGTGTTGTTGCCGATCTGCATACCAGCATTGTGGATTTCGTTAAAAGTATGCCGTTGGTCAAAGCCTTTAACATGACCGTCAATTCGCACCAACGCTACACCTCCGCTGTCAATGAACATCATCAACTGGTCACGGATTGGTTACGAGACACCCGCACACCGACGGCGCTGTTTAAACTCTCCCTTGAAGTCGGATTCCTGTGCATTATGCCGATGGGAGTCTGGTTATTTGCCGACGGGCAGGTGACATTATCCATCCTGTTTATTTTTATGCTGTTGGGTATTGGCCTGATGGAGCCGCTTTATAACTTATTGCAGTTTGCCAATATGTTCAGCGAATTACTCAAAGGCGTGGAAAATATCCGCGAATTTGCCACGTCTCCTGCGCAGAAAGAAGGCAAGCAGTGGGTAGAAAACGATAATTACGACATCTGTTTTAATCAGGTGAGTTTTCATCATCCCGGTTCTGAGACGCAGACCATCAATCAGCTCTCATTTACCGCCAAACAGGGCGAAATTACGGCACTTATCGGGCCTTCCGGTGCGGGAAAAACTACCGCAGCACAGTTGATCCCACGGCTCTACGAATATCAGTCGGGAGAGATTTTGCTGGGAAATACGCCGATTGATGCTATGCCGCTTGAACAGCTGATGTCTTTAACGGCATTTGTATTCCAGGACGCGTTCATTTTTGAAGATACCGTTTTGAACAACATCAGAATGGGTAATCAGGCGCTGTCGGAAGAGCAGATAAAAGCTGCCGCTAAAGCTGCTTGCGCAGATGATTTTATCGACCCGTTGTCAGAAAAATACCAAACCGTCATAAAACCTGAAACCTTGAGTGGCGGGCAGGCACAGCGGATTGCCATCGCCAGAGCGATTGCCAAAAATGCGCCAGTGATCATTCTTGATGAAGCGACCGCTTACGCCGATGCGCGTAATGAATCGCGTATTCAGCAAGCACTTGCTGCGCTAATTAAAGATAAAACCGTTATTGTGATTGCCCATCGCCTGAACACCCTGACTCACGTCAATAAGATAGTGGTTATAGACGACGGCAAAAAAGTGTCGGAAGGCACTCATCTGCAATTACTCTCTGATTGCGCCCTGTACCAAAAAATGTGGTCAGCGCATCAGGCAGCGAAAGAATGGCATTTCATCACACGGCCAAAGGCGGTGATTCATGAATAAATTCTCGGCATTGACCGCATTAATCGGTATCCCCCTCAAGGGGCTGAAAAGCATGGTTTGCGTCGCGATTGTGGACGCTTTCTTTGCTTCTGCACCTTATGCATTTCTCTATCACATCATTCTGGATATGCTTTCGGCACAGCCGGATATCCATTATCAATTTATGCTGACCGCCGCTTGTGCCGTACTGATGCTGATACGGGTTTTCTTGGCGCGAACTCTTTATTTCAACGTGTCATTAATTGGTTTTAATGCGGGGACATTACTGAGAAAACGCTTGGGAGAACATTTACGGCGCCTGCCAATGGGGTTTTTCTACCGTTCAGACATGGGCAGTGTCAATAATACGCTGCTGAAAGACATTGATATGGTTGAGCGTATCTTTACCCATCTTTATGCCCCGATGATCGCTACAGTATCCGTACTCTGCTTCTTTGCTTTCGGGTTATTGTTAAAAGATTGGCGTATGGCATTGGCGATGTTATCCACTTTGCCATTAGCCGCCTGCGCTTACTTTCTCACCCGCCGTTATGCCCGTCGTTGGCAGACGCGTATGCAGTCATGGCTGTTTAGTTTAAATGACGGGTTGATGGAATATATTGATGGATTAAAGGAACTCAAAGCCTACCAAATGGTTGGTGGCGCATTTCAGCGTCTTAGCCAAGTGCTGGATACCACCTATAAAAAATCCTTAACCGCAGAAAAAGCGGGTGTATGGCCGATCTACAGTTTTAATCTGCTGGTGGAATGTGGCTTTATTGTATTGCTGGTTGCACTGACATGGGGTTGGTTAGGGCATTCCCTGTCTCTTGCCGAAGTCTTAGTCTTCCTGATTGCCGCTGTACGCTTTTTCCGCCCTCTATTAAATATGTCGGTGTTTTTAGCTGAACTGAATTACTTTGGTTTAGCCGTAGAGCGTATCCAAAAAGTGTTTGAAATGCCCGTATTGGTACAGGGAAATTTGCGACCTGAAATTCCCATCATGCGGATAAAACTAGAAAGTATCAGTTTTTCTTATCCCGATAACCCCGCTTTATTCCAAAACCTGAATTTGTTGATTGAAGCAAACAAAATTACGGCATTGGTCGGGCCTTCTGGATCAGGTAAATCGACGCTAGCTTCATTGATTGCCCGTTTCTGGGATATCAGGCAGGGCAATATCTGGATTGGTGATCAACATAACCCCATTAATCTTGCCGATATGGAGGCAGAATATTGGCAGCGTTTTTTGAGTGTCGTTTTCCAAAAAAATTACATGTTGAATGACACCATTGCCAACAATCTAAAAATTGCCCGCCCGGATGCGACAGAAGAACAATTGCTTTCTGCCTGTCGTTCGGCACAACTACTGCCATTGCTCAATAAACTACCCAAAGGATTGGATACCTATATTGGCGCGGGTGGCGTTCATCTTTCCGGCGGGGAATTGCAGCGTCTCTCCATTGCCAGAGCATTACTGAAAGATGCGCCATTGGTGATTTTAGATGAAGCAACCGCATCTCTTGATCCTGAAAACGAGCGTGAGATTCAGCTGGCCATGCAATCCTTAATCCAGCATAAAACCGTGCTGGTCATTGCGCATAAATTATCTTCTATCCAATATGCCGATAAAATTGTGGTGATGGATCAGGGCAATATTGCTGAAGAAGGCACGCATGATGAGCTGATTGGTCAGCAGGGTTTATACCATGAATTATGGCAATTGCAGCAGCAGGCCCGGAATTGGGGGATTAATCAGTGATGCGATGGCGTTTGAAGCACGGTCAAAGTGTCAGCTCAATAAGATAAAAATAGTAAAAATTTTTAAGTATGATTGGCTTTCCTGAATGGTGGTTTATTCAGTACGACGGTTTCTCATCCAACTTTAAAGTTGAAAAGTATAACTGATATAAGGAAAGCCAACATGGTGTTCAATGACGTTAACGGATTGAGTAAATTGAAAGGTAAGCGAGTCGTGGTCACAGGCGGAGGCCGTGATTTTGGACAAGCGGTCTCAGTCTGGTTGGCACGTGAAGGCGCACATGTTGATCTCTGTGCCCGCCAATCAGCCAGAGCTGAAGCCACATGTGACATTATTCGCAGCGAAGGTGGGGTAGCACGAGGCTACCTATGTGATATGAGTGATGTTCAATCCGTTAGTCATTTTGCCAATCAATTACTGCAAGACAAGCAGCCTATCGATATCCTGATCTTGAGTGCCGCCCAATGGCTGGAAGGGCATTTGGGAGAAAATGACAGCGATGCCGATATCGTTAGCACCGTGAATTCAGGCATAACAGGTTCTATCCTGCTGACCAAAGCGTTATTGCCGAGCCTGCGCCAATCACAAGGTGCCGATATCGTCGCAATGGTGTCAGTTTGTGGCATTCCTCAATTTACTGAATCCGTCGCTCATCCGGCATTTTTTGCCGTCAAACATGCCATGAGTGGTTTTAGTCAGAACTTAGCCCATCACTTAAGTAAAGAAAATATTCGTGTGACCGGGCTTTATCCACCTGATTTTCAAATCAATGGATTTGATGAAGTGCTGGATGACCATAAAAAAATGGGAGAGCAAATGCTTAACGGCCGTTCTGTGTGGGAAACCCTGCGGTTTGTTATCACCCAGCCTCGTAGTTGCTACATTAAAGCCGTTTACTTCCAAGGCCCGACTTTTCAGGATTTTGACTAATCAGTGGTAATAATCAGCGGTCATTGTGCCGCTTGGTGCAGTAATGATTTGGCGTGATCAGTATGTCTGATGAACATCGCGATCACGTTATTATTTCACTGGCAGTCAGCTTAACTCGCTTCTCTCATTGACTTGAAGAGCTTTGCGTTCAAATATTCCAACTCCCCATTTGGCAGCCAGCGTACTTGCTCGCCAGTGCGGTAGAGCCACTGATCATTGGCATGTTGAGCAAACGGATTGGCAAGAAGACCCTTTGTCGTTAATGCTGGTTGCCCCCAATGTCCGTTGTTCAGTTCTGGCCCGGAGAGATAAAGTTCACCACTTACCCCCATCGGCACCAACTGTAACCGTTCATTCAACACATAGGCTTGAACGCCTGGTATAGCCGCGGTTGGTGATTGTCCGGTTGCTTGTAGATAATATTCCCGTATCAAATCAGCCGATTGACTGTTGTGCTGTTCTGATTTCGTGTCACCTAATTGTTGTTGATTACCATATTTCAATAATGTCGTCGTCTGGCTGGGTGTTAGGAAAGGAAGCTGCCAGATAGGGGTTTCGGGATGGGTCAGGGCATTAACCAACAATTGTTGGAATTGCTCACCCAAAGTCCTAATTTGCTCTGAATGGAAAAGATCGGGTTGATAACGGATGCGGAAAGCCCAATGATCCTTTTCCAGATGATATTCCAGTATCCACTCTGCAACAGCTAAATCATTATTGAAATGGTGCCCGTCATTGACTTCACAACCGTCTAACTCCAGACAGATATCCTTGAACGTAGCCTGATTGATGCTGACATTCAATTGATTTACAAGATTGCCAGGGACAGCCTGAAAGATCGGCAAATTTGAAAAACGTAGGTCAGACTTTGCCTTCAATGATGCGCTATGGTTTAACGTAGATTGATAGAGGGAATTAAAACTGTCCGTGTCATTCAAACGCAGAGGAAAAACGATCGCATTGATTTGAGCACCCAGTGAAAGAGATGCACCGCCCGCTATCGCAATAGGGTAGTTGAGGTGAGCTATACCGTTTTGAGTATATTGGGCAACTAATGTAGCCCACAACGTTTTGAATACAAGGAACGGCTTACAGGGATGCAAGGAGCGTGTAAGATCCTTCCAATCTTCTAATGATAGGTTGAAACGAAATTCATTAGGCAATTCAGGCTTACCTATCGCTTGTTCAGACAAATAGGGTAATGGATTACTTGTGGTCACATCCGACAGACATTTTTTCCAGTACTGTTTGGGGTTATATTCGCTCAATACTTTTAATTGCTGGCGATCTTGTTCAAATTTTTCTGACACTTGTTCCAACGTCATGGGGGAATGACGCAGGGGACGTTGATTGTACAGATCTGATATGTTTTGATAGAACTCTTCTGCGCCCTGTCCGTCGGCTATGATATGGTGCAGTACAATGAATAGTTGAAATTGTTGTTCCGCCTGTTTGATCAATCCAAATCGAATCAGTGGCCCTTTTTTCAGATCAAATGGCTGCAAGGCAAACAGATTTAATTGTTCTTCATTATCAGGAAGGTGCATAAAATTAATGCTATCTGAGCCAAACTTCCAATATAACTCTTCATTTTCTTCTTCAATCCGATATTTAAACAAAGGATAAAGATTGATAAATTCCTGTAGAGCCCATTTTAATTTACCTTCATCCAGATTGCCCTTAATGGTTTGCTCGATAACAATATTATAATTAGATGAATTAGGTTCAAGGAACCACTCTTTCCAAAAGAAATGAGTAAATGGAGAAGTTAGAATATTATCCACACGGATACTCCGTTGTAATTTTAAATTATATTTAATATGGCATTCTGTCTGCTTTTAAAGCATATTCAGCCAGTAATTTCGTTAGATAGAAACAAAATTATTTCAATCAATTAGAATGATGAAGTTAATTATGTAAACAATCACATTTGTAATAAATACCCTCATGATATTAAATATCATGAGGGTATGGCATTTCATACTCTGACACTTTGACTATTCTGTTTGGTGGAAGGGGAGTGATTTGGGGGGTGTATTGATTTGTAGTGATTATATTCATCTGGATGGTTATTTCAGTCTTAAACTATTTGTTCAGAGAAAGATACCTGTAGATCGAAAGCAAATAAATATTAATTTAAATAATGCAGCATTTATAAAATATTAAGAGCCTAATGGGACAGGCTCTTCGTTCACATGAGTACAAACAAAAAATTGTCCGGGATCACAAAGGATATCATTTATTCACTCAGTGACTGGGAACGATTGCGTTTCGCGTGCTGCACAGAAAAATTGCTGCCTGCACTGTCAACTGTTCCCGTAATCACATTAGCGGGTGATTGGATGATACCCGAACAGTTGTGACAAGCCGGGAAGTCTTGTCCTGCATTTGCCGTGGTCAACCGTTTGGTGAAAATTGATGATTGAAGCATTGCCTTGGCATAACGCGCCGGATTGAGGGGATCGGAAGATTCGCCAGCGTCCTGATCTGATTTAATAAATACCTTGTTCAACGCCTGTACTTCGGCATGTAGACCCGCAATGCCAGCCATCGTCGGCAGGATGTTATTGTTATGTGCGATATGCTCTTCAACCAAGCGTTGAGTCATCGGGTGCAGCGTTTGCCCATTTTTTTCATACATATTCCGTAACCCTTTAATAAAGGCCGGAGTATTTGTTACCCGATATTCATTTGCCATGTTATCGCTAAGTGCACGTAATATGTTATTGCTAAGTTTGTTTTCATAAGCTACCCCTTCTGGTGTGCTGATTGGAATAGTTTTCCGAGGTAGCAGCACCACACTGGGGAACAATTTTCCGGGGGCTAAGTTTTGGTTGTTGTCTTTAAAGTTAACAAACCCATCATGATAGATATCGTTACCTAAGTAGCCAGCATGAGCAGCAAATTTTTTTAATACATTTTGGGAATGTTTGTTTGTCATTGAGTTCGTTCGCTTCTGGAATCCCTTCATTTCGCCAGACAACCGACGCTGATAGGCAGCAGAAACTTCCGCTGTATCAGGTGTATCGAGATGCAAAGCTTCCAATGCTGTATTCGATTCTTGCTTTTTTCTATAAATCATTTTGTTGTCATAACTGTATGTCATATTTTTCTCCTGAAAATATATCTTTTATATCTGTATCTATGGCTGATTTTTCTGTTTTATATGTCTTGATTCTGGATTAAGACTTAAGCATCCTCTCGTAGGTTGACCAAGACTATTTTTATTTCTCTTAGAAAATTCATTAAAATTATTCGAATGTTCTCCTGTTTCTGAATGAACATTACAAGGAAATTTGCTCTTTGAACTAATATCTTTATCATCAAAGAATGAAACTTTTGGCATGTGTGTTCCTACTATTTTTTCATTTTATAATGAATGGTAAAATAATTTATATTGCTTTATAATAAATTAGATCAAAAAATGGTTTTTTATGAAAGTTATAGATTGTAAAAAGAGAGTAAGTTCAGCAGAATGGATAACCCTTCATTCATCTGTATAGTTACTTTTATTTTCTTTATCCATAACGTATCAGCAGAATAATAATATTAATTAAAAACTATACCTAATGGATTTAAAGTTATAGGGTATATATTAAAGCATTATATGTCTTTTTGATAAATTGTATGATAAGGGGATTTATGACTTTTGTAATCATTTTCGATATTCTTCAGCTGCTCATAAATTGAAAAAACTTTATTGTATAGACACTCTCCTTCTTCCGTTAAGACTAATCCTTGACTTTTTCTGACAAAGAGTTTTACACCCAATGAGAACTCCAGTTTTTTTAAGCTTCGGCTAATTGGCGACTGTGTGATAAAAAGCTCCTTTGTTGCCTTATTTATTGATTTATTTTTAGCTACAACAATAAAATTTGCTAATTCTTTAGAAATAAACACCTGAACTCCTTTTAAAATGCAATAGGGTTTATTCACTGGCATTATAAAATTATTAATAAGCTTGTTACATTTTTTATTTTAAATGCATGATTTGATGTAGTAACTCATCATAGTGAAATCATTAATTATGCAATAATCATATATAAACATTAGCATTTGTCAACAATTGTCTGTGTAAATTAATACATAAATAAAAACGGTAATTAAAATAATAAAAATTAATGGAATAATAATAAAGTGTTAAATATGAATAATGAATTTAGATAATTAATTATAAGTTTAATTTAAATATCTATGAGTTTATTTATATCGCTGATTAATGTTGATATATACCTAATGGATTCCAATTTTTAGTCAAAAAAGCGGAAATTATGAAAGATAAAATATATAGAAGATTAAGAATGCTCAAATAAAATGGACAATGTCTCTTAAAGATGTCATTTGACATTGTCCAAATTAACAATTTATTTTGAAGGTCAGCCTGATAGTTGAATGAGTCCGTAAAATATTTTGTGTGAAACGGTGTTTTGAATACGACTTTGATCACACGGAAATTGTTTTTATCTTTTCCGGTTAAAATTGGCCATGCCCGGTTTTTGTGAATTGGAAACGAATCCGGGATTGTCTGCATCTGGTTTCCAGCTGACTTTCATTTTTGCACCAATACTATTATAAAACTGATTGAGTTCATTAATGTTGTTGGCAATTGTCCATTTGCCTTTGCTGACAATGGCAACAGGAAATTCGCCAGGTTCAGCAACGGCTTTAACAATTCCCCCGTGCTTTTTTATCTCTTCTTTTTCTTGATCCATCGCAAAAGCAGGGTAGCTTACCTGAGGCCCATGCCTGATAACATTATGTTCTATCTTGTTAAATGGCCGGTTTATGTCAGATTTGGCGATATATTGATTAATGAGATCGATGATTCTTTTTTCTTCTGATGAAGCGGATGGCACTGAATGGGGTTGTCCTGTGAAACTAATCATGTCATGCATATCATAGTCACCGGTGAAAGGGAGTGCGGCCCAGTTCTTTTTTTCTTTCAAGGCCGAAAGGCTGGTTTCGAGATTGTCTAAATCTATGGGATAAATTTTTCCATTGACCTGTCCATCTGATAGCCCGTGATCGCGACTCATATAGACACCTTGAAGCTGTCCGGTCTCTTTATTCCAGTGGCCGACATAGCCTTCAATACCCGCCGCCTGTACTTTCCTTATCACATCAGGCGCTTGATCTTTGGGATAAGCTTTGTTGATAGAACCGGGTTTGATGGTTTTTTCCAGAATATCATGCCCCTTGGCTGCGGCACCTTTGCTTAAGGCTCTAAGTGTTGGCGCACCCGCGGCCCGAAAACTGACGGCAAAATTACCGATTTTGGATGCTTTTTCAATTGCGTCCATATGGCCTTGCCAAATAAATTCTCTCTTAACTTGTTGACGAATAAGATCGCTATTAAACGAATGATGTGGAAGTGTAATCGTTTCATCAGAGAAATGAGACGATGAAGATGCTTCATGGATATTGTGATTTCTCTGTTTAGGTTTTATCTGGTAATCAGAATGTCTTGGCATATTTATTATATCCTTAATTATGGTCTCAGATTTTATCTGAGGGTTTTATGAATATTTAACATAAATAGAGTCTTTACAGATATGGGATTTACGATGCATTGGGTAAGGATTTTTCTTCTTTTCCAAAGGTTCTGTCATATTTTTCCAGAACTTCAATCGGTGCATTTTTATTTGCGATAAAACCAGATTCGCTTTCACTGCCTAAAGATAAATATTTAGCTTTTATTTTAACAACTATGCCATATCTATTTCTTGAGAAACGATCAAATACACTACTGTCTACCGAGAACTCCGGCAAATATGCTCCTTTTCCTACTTGCTGGCGAGCCGCTGTTCTTGAGGGAGCGGGCGTGTTTTCATTGCGTGGCTCTCCTCCTGCACTATGATTGGCACACATATTTAAAAGTGTTTTACTACTGACTCCACGATATAAAATAAAAGGTTCCTCTGGGTTGATGGCTTCTTTAATATATCTAGCCACTTTTTGATATTCCAGTACTTTAAATTGTCCGGAAATAATTTCATCTGGCAGTGGTCCATCTTCATCTTCATCTGAATCGTAATCATCATCGTCTTTGGTTAGTTGATTATACGCTAAAAGTTTTTTTGTATTTTTTTCTATCCATTGGTTTTCTTCTGGGGTTTTATATATAGGCATAATGATTCCTTTATGTGGTTAATGAAGGTATTTATTATCTTTGATAAGAAATTATTTAAATTCAAATAAGATTATTTTTATCTATATTTTCAACACTGATGCTACAACCATCAATAGTAGTAATAACTTCCTTGCTGGTTACCCAATGATCAAAAATATTATTAATTTCTGTTAGATGTTCTTGTCGAGTAATACCTGATATAGACAGTGATATACTCATTTTTGTCTGACTATTTTGAGCTATATTGGTTGGTGATGTGAATATTTCTACTTTGCTTAGTGCTAATCGAATATTTTCTCCACCACCTAATTCTGTAATCAGTAATTCCCGCAAAGCATGGCTAATCGTTTCCTGACTGAGTGATGCGGTTTGTTCCACGGTAGAAGAAACGGTGCTTACCGGAGTTGCATTATCTTCAGCATCGGTGAGGCTAATTGGTACTGTTACTGAGTAATTCAGAGAGAGTCGTGGACGATTCCCCAGTGATTGCCAGAAATTCCCTAAGCTGTTTAAACTTTCTTTCGGTGGTACAACCTGTGTATAGGCACCGGGAATTCCCGTTAATTGGCGGTTATTAATTAAGGCGTTCAAGACTTGTGACATGACTTTTATTGCCTGATTATCGTGTTGGCTATCAGGGCTGCTGGCATCCGTTGCGGGTTTGGTCGATTCCCAGTAGGTAATCAGGTAATTGCATTTAATGTTGACCCAACCCGGTAATAATCGCCCCGAAGAGGCATTAAACACTCTGGATTCTGCTGTTCGAAGCTGTAAATCTTCATGGATATCATAAAGAAAGACACTCACCATCGCATCAGATTGCACTGTATCCAATTCAGGTAAGTCAAAACGAATCGCAATTTTTTTACACAGACATTTTTCCAGCATTTCTTCCATTGCTTTATTGACATCAATAATGGTTTGCGTTTTTAACATAAAGAATCCTCTTAATTTATTATTGTGATAACGATTAAGTAATCAGTGTATTTAATATTTAGGTGTTTTTATTGCTATGAATTTTAAAAAGTTAATCGTCCCATTTTGGCTAATTCGCGTTCCAATGCCATTTCAATATTTTCATTGCTGACTTCGTTATGACTATTTTCTGCGGCAAAAAATGAAGACAGTAAAGCAATATTGCGAATATTCGCCCCTGTCACACTTGTTCGTTGCGCTAATTTATCGAAATCTACATCTTGGGCGATTTTTATATTTTCAGGCCAGATTTCCTGCCACATTTTCTTACGGATGACTTCATCCGGGTAAGTAAAGCGGGTAATAAAAGTAAAACGTCGATTAAAAGCGCTGTCCAAATGGCTGCGGTTATTGGTGGATAAAATGACTAGCCCCGGAAAATTTTCCAGCCGTTGCAGTAAATAAGAGACTTCAATATTGGCATGTCTGTCTTGCGCATTTTTGGTTTCGCTGCGTTTACCAAACAGGGCATCCGCTTCATCAAAGAATAAAACACCGGCATCCTGCTCGGCCAAATCGAAAATACGGGATAAGTTTTTTTCGGTTTCGCCGATATATTTATTCACGACGGTGGATAAATCCACTTTAATTAAGTCAACACCAATGTAATTCGCAATCACTTCTGCCGCCATCGTTTTTCCGGTGCCGGAATCACCATAAAACAGGGCACTGATACCGGTACCATAACCAATCTTATCTTTAAACCCTCCCGCCAAGACTTGTTCCCGATACTTAATGGCCGTGAATATTTCTTGTATCTGCTGGGCAATTTCATCGGAGACCAATAAATCGTTTAATGAACGTTTTGGGGTAATTCTCTGTGCCAATTGACCAAAATTTTGCTGTGCCCGTAAATTGAGAGCCTTGCGGATATCGCATTGCTGCAAGATATCTAAGGGGGCTCGCTGCTGTTGGTAAAGTTGGGCCTCTTGCAAAATCAATGGCAGGGTTTCGGGATTAAACGCGTAACGTTGGCTTAAGGCGATGACATCAATATCATTTGAACAGTTATTGGGTAAGCGGGCCGTCAATAATCTGGCTTTTTCCACCGAGGTAAAAACAGGCATTTCGATCAGTAATGTCGATATCTTTTTCAGCCATACTAACGGTGAATAGGGTTCGACCAGACAAATAACCCTCAATTCAGGTTGATTCAATAAGGCTGATAGGGAATCCAGTAGCTGTTTATTCTGTTCTGCAAATAAGCAAAAATTTCGCAACAATAAACAGGCACCACGTATACGAGTCTCCCGCAAAATAGGCTTTATTTGGGAGAACAGGGTATTATCATCGTTATCAGCCAGTTTAGCCATATCCACTAACAGCGTTTGCCGCTGTTCTGATGCCATCATATTGGCAATCGCATAGGCTCTGGCACTGCCCGCCATGCCCCGTAACAAAATAATAGGCCGAATATCATCGTGATCAGATAACAATACGTTACCCAGTTCTTGTTTTAAGCCTGCGGGATAACTGCCAATTTCTGTGGGCGTTATCCACTCAGCACAATGTTCTAAAGCAGGCGTAATATAGTGATGTCCAAGTAAAAAATGATATACGCCGCTGTCAGTGATAAAGGATGTCTGGAGCCAAGATAATGTTTTTTGGCGGCTATCAATAGATAATAGCTGGCAGCCAATCAAGGGGGATCGGTGCAGAAAACTGGCCTGCTGTGCCTGTTTTTCCGGCATTGAGCGGCAAAATAATTCCAGCGCCAGCGCAAAAGAGGGAAGTCGGGATTGTTGTTCTCCCTGAATCAGCGCAAACAGTTGATAATAGCGGCTATCGAAATGGGGCAGCAAACCCAGCAGCAAAACATCTCTTTCAAAATCAGTCAGTTCAAAACGTGTAATCAGGTCAGTTAATCGGGATGCCACGGGCGTGACGGTTTGCGGTATTGCCAGACAATCATCGTTGAGCCAGTGAGGTTTACCCTGTGGATTATCCAGTCTGTCTATAACATCTTCTTCGCTTAGCAGGAACTCATCAAAGAGGTCACTTCGCTGACCTGATATGCAATGAAAATGGTATTGAAGAACCAGATCGATACGTTCCAGTTGGCTAAATAAAAATGCCAGATCAGGGTCACTATTTTGCTTAAATAAATCAGAGAAAACAGGTGCTGTATTCATAAATTATTACTCAAACTAAATGATTGTAATCGAGGGTTATAACCACGTGATGGTGATGGGGTGTTTCAACCAGCTAAAACTCGCTATATTCATTGGCCACGGCCATTTGCTTATCAGTGCATCGTAAACTTCGGGTTGGATATGAATGTTTGTTACACCGTTCAATTCACTCAACTCCCCGGACCGTTGCAGAAATAAGTGACGCACATCGCTTGCGCCCATTTTTTTCCAGGCCGGAAGTTGTATAAGGTTTTTTTCCAGCCATTGGTTGATGGCCGCTCGCTGTCCTGGTTCTGGTGAACGCCATAGCGCGTTGTCATTTATGGGGAGGCCACAGAGCACTTTATTGAGTGTCAGCCGCCATGCAGGTATTTCCTCTTCGGCCCAAATCAGCCAATCAAGTAAACAGACGGCCTCTCTTTGCGCTTCAAGGCTGATAAATCGGTTTGTATCCAATAAATCAAAGGTACGGAAAAATGTTGGCAATAATGGCCATAAAATCATGCAACCGGCATTACTGATGGGTAAAATGGACTGTGCCGATGGAGTTTGGATCCTATTACCCGATTGTATGGATGATATTTGCGTTGATGAAGCCGATTTCAGTAATTTCCTGTGTTGCTCCCTGTTTTGTAAAGTTGCAGGGTTTTGTTCTCCAGTATTTTTAATCAGGCCACAATCCCATTGTGCGGGAGCTATCTTAGAATAGGTTTGCGCAGGCTGTTGTGAAAACGTCTGTGTTGTTTCAATCCGTGTATTGGCTCTCAAAATATCTGGTGGATTTTTGCTATTTGCTGCGGCATTTTTTACAGATATCAGGTTATCTTGATTTTGTAATATTCTTTTCTCCGACTGTGTAGCGTTTATAGTTTTCATTTGATGCTGAAGATAATGTTCGGCAGCTAAACTCAGTTTTTTGGGTGTTACTTTTGTATCTGTGATTGCCTGCGCTTGCGAATCAACAAATTCGGATGTTGTTGTTTTAGTAAATAACTGACAAAGCATACTAAGAACGTCTGGCTGACAGATCTGAATTAAGCGACTTAGCCCCGCAGGTTGTAAGCAGTGTTTGGCTAATATAGGTAGCCATTGTTGTGGTTTAAGACTAATATTTTCTATTAGCCAAGAGCTGAATTCAACATTTTCTATATGTTTCCATGAAATCGGTAATTTCCAGATTCCATGTTTTAAATAATTATTAATATACTCTAATGCAGATTTTTCTAAATCTAACTTATTGGATGTGATTAAATTACATTGAGATATTGGTGGGATCTTACTTACAGATTTGATTTTTCCTGAATTTGATAAGTTGATATCAGTTTTCTTTTTTAAGTTTTGTTTTAGTTCATGGGTTTTGTTTTCTAGCTCCCTTTCTAATCGCCCAATAAATTCTCGCTCAAAATTTTCGAAATTTATCTCTCCAAGATCAAAAATTAATTTTTCCAATAAATAATTATAGTTCTTGGTTTTTAATTTTTCCACTTTTCCATTAATCAAATCACGTAATTTTAATTTGAATGAGTTAGAGCATTTTTCAAATATTTTATCACCATAACACTTTTCTATTTCAAGTACGATTGATAATTTACCAATCACACTATTGGAATTTATTTTGTGATCTTTTTTCACAATAGTAGTCGCTTTACATTCCATCATTGGAGTTAATGGGCGAAAAATATTAACGCCCATTGTTAAAAAATTATAACTTCATAATAAATGCTAAAATATAGTAAGGTGGGATAACATCTGTTATATGATTATGCGGGTTAGCTTTAGCGTCAGCCTCATGTGAGTGTCCTTTTCCTTCCCCCCTAGAGGAAGTATAAGGATAGTATGGGTTATTCAGGGTATAAGAAATTAAAGATCTTGGAACGAAGGCATTGTTTGACATATAACCATTTTCTAATCTGTTATCAATCTGATAACTATCTTCACCTGTTAAATAATAACCATTTCTAAACCCTGTACTATTATAATAAGGCATTCCTCCAGAATGTTCATGTTTAGGCATCTGGGACACAGTTAATGCAGTAAATTTTATTTTAACATTAACAGAAACTACTTTATTATCACTATATTTATTACACTGCTTATTGCTACCTGAACCTGATAATGTAGCACTGTTTTTAGAGTTTATATCATTGATTTTTCCACCTAAAATAAATCGATCAATTAAGTTTGGTGTGTCATTGTCTCCATCACATAATGCCCAGCCTTGTGGTATTGTCGAGCCTGAAAACATCATAATCATACCTTTTGGCAATACAGTGTTAGGATCGATGCCGATCCCACTGTTATCTACTTTGATGCCATTTCCCGTCTTAACATACACACCCGCTGAATCATTGATAAGGCCACCAGCCTCTTTAACTTTAACATCCAGACCATCTCCAAGCTTAATTCCCCAGCCAAGCCTTACTTTTACGCCTGAACTATCAACACCGATGCTTTTGTCAGTGGATTTAATCTCTAATCCACCATCCTTATTAAATTGTACTCCATTTCCTAATTCTTTTAGGGCTATACCATCAGTATTAACAACCAACCCTTTATTGGCCGCGGCTTTGGCAGAAATGCTATTCGTGTTAACGGTAATGCCATCCCCCTGACCGACACAAATACCATTTATTTTATTTTCCAAACCACTACCTAAATCAACTACTAACACCTCGTCATGCAACATTAACGGGCTATAGTCTTTCTTGTCATATTTCTCATTTAATTTTAACTGTAAAAGCCCATCTTCGTCCAAACGCATTCCTTTTGCCGGGCCATTTTGATTGGGAGCTTGTCCAGTTGCTTTGCGTCCAACATCTGCAATATCAATTAATTGATCGAAATCAGTTTGTAAAGGAATACTGCCGTCTTTAAATTTATCTTTTAATTTATCAGTTTCAGGCCCAACACCTTTTTCATTAGATAAAGTTTGTTGAACTTGTCTTTTTGCAGAATAACGAATTTCTTTCACGGTTAACCCCATAAACTATATTTAATTTAAAATTGTGATTGGTAGATATTTTTTCTTACTCGTTCTCTTTAGGAACATAGAACAATTCATTCTGGTTTATCTTATCGGTATTCCACTGATCGTTATTTTTACCGACAACTTCCTCTCTTTGGTGCGGTGTAGCAATTCGCATTGTTCCTATTCCTTTTAAAGAGGAAGGCAATTTACCCAATGTCAGGCTTTCCAGAATCGAATAGGCAGAATCACCCAGTGGTGCTCCGTTATTTTGCCAACGTTGGTAAGTCGTGCCGAAATTTAAAAACGCTTCCCGATCCATCCAATGAATAATCATGGAAATATGGGCCGGGAATTCGGTAAGAATGGTTTCTTTTACCCACTCTTCTAATTTATAGGGATCAACACCGGGAACTTTAATTAAATCACTGTTTACCACCACGCTGATAACAAATGAAAAACGATCGGTTTTTTCATACTCTTCACCTGAAAAATGCCAATTGTAACGCCATGCTTCTTCCGGAGCAGGGAATGTCAATTTCGAACTATCCTGACGTTCAATAATCAAGGTACCCTTGATGCGATCAAAGCTGACAACTTTGGCATACAATTTTTCTGAGTCATCAGGATATTCCTGTGTGACACCGACTATCCCTAAATGTTTGGTCAGGGTAATTTCATTACCTACCGCAATCAGGGACGGGAAGGGAGTTTGCGCTGTACGGGTCAGGCACCGCTGGTTGTCAGGCAATGGTTTGCCATTCAGGGATTGATCTCTATCGTAGGCCAGACGGTAGTTCATATCTTCCATCCAGACCACGCCGTTTTGCCAGAACAGTTTTTTTGCTTTGGCGGCGGTCATTACCCGTTCCAGATTGTATTCCAGTTGAGCGCTATTACCTATGTCCAGCCAAAATTGATCCCCCTCGGCTTTGACTATCATCTGACCACGCACTGTAAATTGGATGTTGCCCTGTTCACCTTCATAGAGGATTAAATTTATCACTTGCCCCTGTCTCAGCTTGCCATTAATACCGGCTTGCTTAATCACCAGATAATGCTGATCAGTCTGGCTCTTTTTCTCCTCTGTTACCAAGTCCGGCTTCTGCTCTATATCAAACTGGCTATTGGGCTTGATTGGCAGCAATGCCCGATGCTCCACCAGATAAAAAGGCAGTTGCCTCAGGTCAGGTTCCGGTTTAAATAGCTCCCCGCCTAGCCCCATGCGGGCAGCAATGCGTTTTTGTAGCGACGAAACCTGATCAATACGAATATTGGCACGGTGATAAGTTAATGTCGGTTGTTGAGCCAGATAGCCCTGTTGCACGACGCGAAAATCATTAATGTCGACGGTAAAGGTACGCGGTGCCCTCTGGGTGCCAAAGTACCCAAGCAGATAATTGACGATATCCAGTTCGTGATCGCTATCGTGCGCTATCTGTTTTAACAGTGCCTTTAATGCCGGAGCGTAATCCTGATGGGCTTCATCATTGACAGAACCTGGTTTAAACGGCCATTGATCGCCCCAGACTTCATATCCCTCACGCTGAAAAGCCAACAACTGTGGCAGCATGGCAATTTGCTGACAGCCGCAAGCCAGCAGTTGTTCAAATGGCAGCATAAACTGATGAAGTGACAACAAGCGTTGGGCATGTTCACTCTCAGACAAGGGTTGTTGTAACTCATAGCAAGCGGGCAGCGTATCGCTGACGGGATAATAACGATCCACATTGCGATGCCGACCGTAAGGTAATATCACGGGTTTATTCTGAATCAGGAGAGGATTGGGCAAACTGTCCCGAATTTGTTGTTCATCAACCGTGACACTGATCCCGCCTTTGGCGATCATCCTGAGCGGGCCATCAGGTTGTGCCAATTGATGGATCGGATCTTGGCCCCACAGGCGAGGATAGTAGCCTTCTTTAATTGACCACGACCAGGTATCCCCTTCAACCGACTCAATCAGGTTTTTATCAAAACCTTCATCCAACCGAAGGCGATTGACACTCTGAACACCTTTAATCTCAAGCAGTTTATTAACCAGCCGGCTAAGATTGAGGATGATCCGTTTGGTATAGTCACGGGCTGTCGGCAATTCAGGGATCCAGCCATGTTGTAATTGTGGCCCTTCAAAGATTTCATCATTGCGCATTCCGGCATCTTGCAGCGTTTCAGTGTGGTAACGCTGTGCCTCAGGCATCAGATACTGCTCTGCGGTGCTATAGACGGCAGCAAAAATACCAGCGATATCCTGTACATCGTCATCCAGTTCGATATCCAATAATAGCGGGAAATCAACCGGTTTTGACCAGATAATCTGACTGACTGACTCCCCAATATTGCGGTTTTGGGTCAAAAAGTCTGTCAATTGCTGGGTAGCTGCTGTCAGGTTCTCCTGCGTACAACGGGTCGGTTCCAGATAGAGCCAGTAATTTCCCCGCAGTGTAAACTCTTTTGCTCCTTCATGACTGACAAAACTATATTCCCTTTTGGTTGCATCATACCAATAGGTATAGCCTTGCTTTTCCGGCTCACGTACCAATTGCACGTTACGGAACAGAAAATCGTCTTTATCCTGTGGAGTAGTTTTCCTTTCACAGTCCATAGTTTTTTTGTCACAGTCACTGCTATGCAAATCCAGTAATGCTTTTCGATAATCATCGGTAGTGATTGGCCCACAAGTCAGCGTTTTATGGGGACCAAAGTCTGCGGGGAAAATCCCTCCATCCTTATCCTGTTTTTCTGGTACAGGAGTCAGCAAATCTTTCAGGGGAAGGGTATGGCGGTAAGCCAAATCTGATACACCGTAGCTGAGTCCTTCCAGAAAGGTAACTCCGGGGTCGTGTTCCGCTGTATCGCTCCACTGTTTTCCGGCCTGTTGCTCAACCACCTGATGAGCCTGTTCCAGCAAGGTATCAAAGTGAATATCGTCTTTCACTTTGTGAAACAGTGCATCTTGATTATTCATCGTTATTTCCTCGGCATTGCAGCTTATTGTCTGCTTCCCAGACTAAAATCAGCACCTCATTATCTTTGGCTTCCACCGATGTGGTGATATCACTGCCTTTAGCCTCATCCGACCGGCGCAACGTCAGACATGTGACCCGCTCAACCAGCGGCTGCTGTTGAATGGTCGCCAGTAACTGGTAATAGTTAATGCTGTTATTCAACATAACGGGTCGCTGCTCATCGACGCTCCAGGGCATATACGCCTCACTGAGTTGTTGTCGTAGCTGGCGATAGCCAAAATCGTTGTTAACATCCGGCTTAAAAACCACCGTGTAATTAATGTTCACATCAACATATTGGGGATTGTTGATCTTAATCTCAGCCCAGGGAGAGCCTTTTTGCTGTAACCATTCTGTCATTCCTTGCAGACGTGCCGGGTTTAGCACCGGACGCAAAGGATCATCGCTGTCGTTATATCGGTTGGCGGGGATGATTGTCAGCTTTTGTTCCTTCAATGCCGGTACTCGGGTGAGTTCATCATTGTCGGGGTACTTAACATCAAAAATGCTGACATAATGCTCTTTTAACAGTGTCGCCATATTGCCCCAGGTTAAGGCCCGGTTACGGTGGGACAGGTGTTGGGCTCCCCGTTCAAAAAAAGCGCTGTCGGTTTCCGGTACACGTCCATTCCATGACGCCCAAGGCTGGCTGATTGAAGCCACGACAATGATGGGTTCAACCGGACGCTGAATAGTGCCTGCCGGTAATGGCGTTAAGAAATGGCTGTGACTGATGCTATCGGCATTCACCAATGTTGCTGTCAGGGCATTATAGATCAGGCCGCATAACCAAGGGTTTTTCCCCCATGAGCCTTCGTGTGTAGGGATGGTCACGACTGCCTTTAACCAATAGCGTCCCGTTGGCATTGTTGTTGCCTGATTGGACGCGTCAGCGGGCAGTACAACCTGCCAGGTGCCATCTTGATACAGATGTTCGGTTTTATCATTGACCCACGCATCCAATGCAGTCCATTGGTTCTTTTGGTTCAGGTAATACCAGGAAACTTTTTCGGGTTGCTGCGGTGATTTCAATTTCCAATATAGCGACAGGGTTTGTCCCGGTTCGATGTCAGTGATACCAAGATATAAAGCGGGATTTTTTGCCAATGGCTCAATCTCATGGCGATAACCAAAGGGGGTTAGGTGATACGTTTCGAACGAGGCTTTATTTACGGCTTTTTCTTGCACTTTGAGTTCTGTCACCGCAGGCAGTGCTTGGCTGTCTTTGTTCTGTAGCCTGAGTACCGGCTGGGCGAAAACAAGGTTATCCAGATCTTCTGGGGCACTGATTGCCGGTTCTTTTTCTGAAAGCGTCAGTATGACTTCTTTTTTATTTCCCCCGGCAGTTAACGTTAAGGCCAGCCATTGATTGCCACTACTGATTTGTGCCACCAGATTTTGGCTATCCATGTCTTTCTCAAAGGTAACAGTTATCTTTCTTGTTCCTTCCTCCATCGCCAACTGCGCAGAGCTGATCAACACTCCGCCCAGCACAGATTTATCCTGATCCGTTTCACTGAATAACCGTATCCCGCCAGATGGCAATGATAACTGTGCTTGTGAATCCCAGGGAGCAGCGGTCATCCATTGCTGTTGTTCTTTATTCCGTAACCAGTACAAATCACTGATATAGCCCCGGTTCGCCAACAAACTGGCATCCAGCGCATATTGCAAGGCATTGCCTTGTTCATCTTGTCCCGCTTCGAACAGGGTACCTTTAGTGATCAGTTGCTCTGTCACGGTTGAATTCAGTTCCACCGATAAGGCAACTTGATCGGATTGCGCCGGACGGGGGGACAGCCCCAAAAGCGCCCGATAATAAAGATTACGATGCGCCGCAGGTAAGGTATTTAATAAGGATATTGGGGTTTCCAATAATCTCAATACGGCCAATAGAAAAGCCTGATGAGGTAATAATTCTCCATTGGCTTCGATTTCCCCTTGATATAATTCGGCCAGTTTCTCTGGCGTATTATTCGCCATAAAGAAAAAGTCATTCCAATGCTTACCGTCCTGATTAAAGGGAATTACTTGGGCGTACTTTTCAATATATTGGAGTAATTGCAAACTGGCTCGATTATCTAATTTAAAATCGCTCATCGGCACCAAGTCTGACAATTTATTATTTAACTCAGTTGATTCCATAATATCACCTGTGTGGCACAGAGATTCCTCTGTGAATAAAGGATTATTCACACTGTTTAATTTCGATTTTTTCAGCCAAGGCCTTAATTCACGGTGGCAAAATTTTGTTGAGTGATAAAACTGCCTTTGCCGAATGAAGGAGCCGGAACATCCGGTTGTGGCGGGTTCACGGTATTATTCATGGCTGGTGATTCAGGCGTAAACATGGCCGTAAACTTCTGCCCCTTGATAATTAAGGCCGCGCCACTGGTACATTGAAAAGCTTGCTGGCTGGCATCCAACGCACTGATGGTAATGGTGCCGGTTCCCGGTGTTGTATGCGTTGCTGTGATATAGGTTGCAGAAACCCTGACCTGTTTCTCATCCCCCAGAATGCAGACTTTCTTGCCGTTTACCTGCGCATGTCCTTTACCGCTGATCTTACCCGGGTTGGGAACCGTCACCTGTCGATTTCCAAAGTTGGGATCAAACTGGAGCATGTCTCCGTCTGTCACAATAGCCTCACTCATACCACCTCCATCACCCGACCTTCACTCAGTGCCAATGTTCCCTGAATTTGCTGATTGATATCGCTTCCCCGCAGACGATACATCACCTGCACTTGCAAGGTATTCTTGCTATTTGTCGACTGACGAACCTGGATATCCGTAATATCCGCCCGTGATTCATAACGCAATACGCTGTCATGGATATGGGATTCAATTTCAGCAAACAGTTCGTTGCGGATATTTTCAAACATAAAATCATTTAATCCGCAGCCATAATTTTCGCGCATCAGGCGTTCCCCCGGCTCTGTGCTGAACAGAACGTGCAAACTCTGGCGCACATCTTCCGCCCCCTCCGCCATTTCCACCCCCTTTTCAAGGGAAAAGGCGGGAGGAAAAGCCCAGCCACGACCATAGAGTTGTGTCAGTATTTGGTTTTCCATTGTTCACCTTTCACTGGGTAAGATTAATTTTCGCACCTTTGATTTCAACACTGTTTTTGCCAGACATATTGAGCGATTTATCCATTTGGGCATTCATTGTCTGCGCTTTCAGTGTTAATTCTTTTTTCGTTGACAGAGAAATATCTTTATCCTGCTGGAGCGTGATTTGATTTTCTCCCGCATTGATTCGGATTATTTTCTCTTTGCCATTGATGACAATTTGTTGTTGGTTTTCACCTTGTTTAACCACCAAGACTTTTTCCTGATTATCTTGGGTGGGTTCTAAAGGTGCTTTATTTTTCGGGTTGTGCATTGCACCCAGAATCACCGGATAACGTGGATCATTTTCAAAAAAGCCGACAATCACTTCGTCACCGGGTTCCGGGTAAAAACAGAAACCGCTTTCGTGGCTGGCGTAAGGTTTCCCTAGTCTTGCCCACAGAAATTCATTCGGGCGATTCAGCACCGGCAGAATAATCGGAATGCGGTTCAAGGCTGCTTTGTCCTGCTGATACTTCGCGACCGTCGCAATATGCAGTTCGGGGGCATCGGGTAACACTGGCAGATATTCCTGTTGTAAGCCCATGCTTAAGGTGGTTTCCCAATCAATTTGCCGGTTAAAACGATGGCGCACCGCAGTAATGCTGGCTGTACCATCCAGTTGTGAACCAAATCCCGTCAATTGAATGTTGTCTCCTAACTGATAACGTCCATCGCCTTTAAGCAGGAATTCGCCTGTGACACCAGAAATGCGTTGATTCAGCAATAGTCCCTGTGCCAGATAGCCACTTTCTTGAGTGGTTAACGGGCTGCTGTAGCGAATGTCCCAACTTTCTTTATTCAAAGATGCCAGCCTGTCAGGGGAGAGTGCGGCTTTCCCCACGGCAACACTGCCGTAGCGGCCGCCTGACAATTCCTGTTGTTTACTGATATCCCAGCCACTGACTTCCAGCGAAGCGGGGTTAAGATGATTGTCAAACTGCCAGCTTGCATCTTTGACGACGATATCTTTTTTCTCATCCCCCCGGCTTTTCAGGGTATAGGTTGCATTGGATTTCAGAGATTCAGGGTGGACAAGCCGAACGCCTTCTATCGTAGGTAGCAACCACACGCCGGTTGCCGATAGCCGACACAGCAGAAAACGCCAATCTGAACAGCGAAATTGCACCATCTGCTCATGTTTTTGATCTAACGCGGCTATCCGTTCAACGTGAGCCTTGATGTCAGCCTGACTCAATAGGGTGTTTAAGATCGATTTTTCGTTGCTGTCCTTAAACAGTTGTGAATGTTGGGTATCCACCATCAGTTGCAAGCGATGCTTGACGAGCAACGTGAGCAATAATTGCTTATTTTTGATCTTCAACGTGTTACGGGTAATCAGGCCGTTAAACAGCACCGATTTTCTGCCGCCATCAGTCACTTCCAGACGCAGGGTTTTTCCTACCTGACAATGGGCCAGTTCAGCCTGTACATCTGTCTGGCTGAAAGAGGAAAGTGGCCTGTCCGGCAGGCTGATTTTCAGCGTTGCCGAAGGGATGCTGTTAACGCGGTAATAGGTATCCACATCGACGACAGCCAAAAGGGACAGTACCTTGCCATCTGCAATAATTTTCAGTTGATGGCTCATGGTGCGTCTCCTTTGGTGGCCTGTAATATTTCACCCGGTACGAACCCATTGAGGTTATCCAGACCGTTTTGCCAGGCCAGTGTCAAATAATCGACGCCGCCGGATAGCGTTGATGCCGTACCGGCTGCCATCAGCGCCAGCGATACGCCATCTTGTACCCGTAAGGCGATTTTCGCCGGCGATTTCAGGTTTTGTTCTGTCTCCTGCAAGACCAGACTTTCATCCGCCACCAGTGTCAGGATGACCCGCGCCCGTAAGGGAGTGGCATCACGATCAAACAAGGTGTAATTCACAGACAGGCCTTTCGCCCTGCCAGCAAAATAACCGCGATTTTCCCAACGCATTTTGCCCCATTTAATTTGCAGGAATCGCGTTTCATTACTGGTGGCATCCACGCTGCACAGTTGTTTGAGTTGCATTAGCTGAACTTCAACGGGGGTTTTGTTACCCGGCATCGTGGCATCAAAAATCAGCTCAAGGGATAATCCTGCGGGCTTGGCCTGTACATAAATACTGCTTTGTTTCTCGCTATTAATGGCTTGGGATTGTTGATAATCCGTTTGATAATCCAGTTGCAGGGAATCGGGGTTATACATGGCTTGCACGGTGCCTGCCCGTATTTTTCCTTCCCTGTCTTTATAAGCATTAATGGTCAGCTTCGCTAAACCACGTTCAATCAGACTCATGGACGCCACCCTTCCTCATCGCGTAATGCGGCCAGCACTTCGCGTTTAATTTTTTCGATCAAGGTTGCTTCATCCAGACTTTCCTGAATCAACGAATGGCCTTGCCGATCTGATTCAGTCGCTTGTGTTGGTAGTATTGGTGCTGATGACACCACTTTTGCCTGAATGATTAATTCTCTGATTTCTACTGTCATACTTTGACTCCCAGCCAGCACATATCCTGATAGCGCAGCTCAAGGGTATTTACCAAGATGGCGTTGCTGTTCGCGTCAAAGTCACCGGTTTGCCAGCGTACCGGTAAGGCATTGCTCAGTGTCCAACTGGATACGGGCAGTGAATTTTCGTTTAACAGCATAATCACCACATCTGCATAGGCGATTTTTTCTCCGCGCAATACGCGGTCAAACATCCAGGTCAAAGGGGAAACCGTCATCACGCCGCGTTCCAGCGTTAATGTGCCGTGTTGGATCTTCTCGGCCAGATAGTTATTGCGGGCGTTTTCGCCGCCCTGACTGTGCTGGGTCACCTGAAGCTCCCGACTCAGGCCGGAAATGCGCTGAAAGCGGATATCCAGCGGATCGGGAATGCCATTAAAAATAAAACTCGCCATAAAACGGTGGGATACCACGGGGGTGTAATAATCGTTCATTGTGCTCTTTCCTTCTTAAGACAAAAGCGCTCCCGTTTGGGTATCAAAGACCAAACTGATCTCGATAAATTCAGCGGGAGACAATACGGCCAGGGCGACTTTCATGATCATTTTCCCGTCCCGGATATCCTCTTCGGTCATCGTCTCATTGACCCCTAACAGCACGGTAAATGCCTCATCTTCCCGTGAGCCGTACAAGCCACCCTGTAACCACAATTGCCGTAACCAGTTGTAACTTTGTCCCTTGCATTTCATCCATGTCAGTTCGTTATTGGGTTCAAAGATGTACATACGGGCCAATTGCGCCAGATGTACGGTGACATAAGAAACCAGACGACGGGTTTGCAGGTAACGCCACGGTGTGTTGTTTGTGTTTTCCAGCGTGCGGCATCCCCATACGCGTATGCCTTTGCCGGGGAAACTGCGGATCACATTGAGAGAAGTACCATTGGTGTTAAACAGTACACTCCCCTGAAAATAGGATCTAACCGGCCGGATAACCTGAGACAGGGCAATATTGGCCGGCGCTTTCCACACGCCGGTTTCGCTATCTGTGCGCTGGATAATTGCTGCGATAGCGGCGGTGGGGGAGAGCACGATACCTTTCTTGCCGGATATGTTTTTACTGGATATATCTTGGTTGGATACGTCCTGATAAGTGGTTTCCAGACGAGGCCAATAGGCGGCTCCCCATTGGCGATATTCTGATGATAAATCCCTCAGACATTGGTGAGCCTGTTCAACCTCATCCGCTGCGTCCAGCAGTGCAAAAAGATTGGCGCGGATCTGGCTCAGTTGCAGCAGAGTCTTCCAACCTTCAGACCACAAATTGACTAAAGTGTATTGATCATCAATCACACTGTCATTCAGTCGGGCGATATCCGGTGCCAAAATCAGGGTAATTTGTGTTTCCCCACCAATGGCTTCTTTCACCGCGTCAGAGCTTAATGCGGCTATCAGGTTGTTGGCTTCCGCTTGGGTCATGTTTGCTGAGGGCATATTGCCTTGCAGCGGTAACACAAAAGCCCGTTGCCCGCCATTATCGAAATAGTGCCTGACGGCCAACGCCATCAGATGATCGTCACCAAATAGCTGGTTATATTCCGCCAGATTGTCGATACGAACCGCGGTTTCTGCTTGCTGTCGTTTTAGTCGCTGTGGATTATGGGCGGTATAGCCAATAAATACGGGCACTGCGCTGGGTATCTCTTGCTGACCCGTGGTGATGATACTTTCTGTTAAGGTCACGCCCGGTTGAATTCTTTCCATCATCATCTCCTCCAAAGTGGTTAGATAGGCACTGTTAATACAGCGCCTGTGTTTAATCATGGAGATTACTGAGCGACATCCTGCGTAAATTGCAGAACGATAAATTCAGCCGGTCGTACTGCGGCCAGACCGACTTGCATGATCATTTTGCCTTGTTTGATATCAGCATCAGACATAGTGATATCCTGACCAATATGGACAAAGTAAGCTTCTTCCGGGCGATCCCCCATCAGGGCATTTTTTTGCCAAAGGGCATAAAGATATTGGTCAACGGCGGCCTTGGCGTGCATCCAGGTAGGTTGATTATTGGTTTCAAATAACACGGCCCGCAGTGCCTGACGGATATCGCGTTCAACGGAATTGAACAGACGACGGACGGGAATGTAACGCCAGTTGATATCACCGTCCTGGGCATAAGTACGAGCTCCCCAAACCATCAAGCCACGGCCGGTAAATGAACGGATAACATTGATGCCCTTATCATTCATGGTGCCTTGCCGTTCGTCATCGACTTTATCAGTCAGGCCTTTGATTCCGCTGAGTGCAACGTTGGCGGGGGCTTTCCAGACGCCACGCTGGTTATCAGTTTGGCAATAAATTCCTGCAATAGCAGCACTGGGTGAAAGGGTGAGACTATCTTTTTGTATCTCTTGCAATCTGATATCAATTTCCTGCGCCAGCGCTTGATCTGTTTCCCTAAGTTTATCCAGAGTCTTCAGCTTGTCCTTACCTGATTCATTCTCATAACCACTGATAACAACGTCCTGATCGTCGGGCAAGGTGGAGAATTTCAGGTTTGTTTCCAACTGAGGATAATAGGCGGCGATCTTAGTGCTATTTCCCATACCAGACACCGATTCACCATCAAGGCTATCTGCAATCAGGAAATAGCCCACTTTTTTGTTATCACTATTCAACAGAGGGCTGACTGCACTGTAGATTTTGTTTTTATAATCCTGCTTTTCTTCTGGGCAAACCAGCAGAGTAATATCCCCTTTTTGTTCAATCAATTCGGGAATGGCAGCCAGAGCCAAATCGTCATTAATATCGTTTAATAGGTAGATATAACAAGCCCCGCCGCCATTTTGGAAATAGAGCTTCAAAGCTTCTACGGCTGGAGATTGATTGATTCTCTCAATATTGTGGAGCCATTTTTTTGGATCTTCGGTGGCAGAAACAGCTTTGGCTTTGGGCGTTTCTTGGGCTTCCGTCTCTTTTTTCTCAGTTTTTTCTTTTTCAACTTCTTCTTTTTTTACTTCACCGCTGGAAGCAGGCTCAATATCCGATTTAATGGCAATCTCGGTCATTGGTGCCAGAGAAAAAGCGGAAGTAAATTCAAGCCAATTGCTGATACGGGTACAGACCTGGGTTGAATCCGCTACTTTCGGGGTAAATTTACCGATAAAAACAGGTACGGCAGTTGCGCTGTTGCTGACAGACAACGCAAGGGAAGCCTCTTCTTCAATATAAACGCCGGGCGCTTTTAGATTAGCTGGCATGATAATTCCTCATCAATCAATGTGATTAACGCTGTTCTACATCTTGCGTAAACTGGAGAATGATAAATTCCGCAGGTCGAACAGCAGCCAGGCCGACTTTTACAATCATCTGCCCTTGATTAATCTGTTCTGGCGTCATCGTAACGCCCTTGCCAATCTGCACGAAATAGGCCTCTTCTTCTTTGCTACCTGCCAATCCCCCTTGTTGCCACAGGCTATGAAGATAATTGCTGATTGCCGCCCTGACGCGTTCCCAGGTCGGCTGGCTGTTCGGTTCAAACATGGCAAAACTCATGGCGCGCTTAACATCCCGCTCGACGGTATTAAACAGGCGACGCACAGGGACATAGCGCCAATTGTCACTATCTTCCAGCGTTCTGGCTCCCCAAACGGTGGCACCGGTATTGCTGAAATTTCGAATCATATTGATGGCACGGCCAGAGTTATATTTGCCCTGTAATTCATCCGTGACCAAGAATGCAGGCTCCAGACCGCCTTTCAAGGCGATATTGGCGGGTGCTTTCCACACTCCGCGGGATAAATCGACGGATGCGTAAACCCCTGCCATAACGGCACTTGGTGGAATATCGATTTTAGCCCAGTCCGCTTTCAGCCACGGGTAGTAAACCGCGGCAAATGGTGTGGCGTCATAATCTTTCTTGATCGTTTCCGCTTTCTCGATAGTCAGTGCTTCTTCAGGGCCATCAAATATGGCAAATAACCCTTTTCCTGACAGGCATAAAGTTGCTGCGGCTGTTTTAATATTTTCACCCGCAGCAACCAGCAAAGTGACATCATCTAAAGTTGGAATTAGTTTTTCTAAATTCTGAGTCTGGATGAGATAGCAGTAGCCTCCGCCATTGGTAAAATAAGCCCGCAGAGAAACTGACAACTTATCTTTGTTGTCAAAGTCGTCAACCAAATTTAGATAATCCATCCAGGAATTAATTCGGAGTGCAGTATCTCCATTAAAATGTTTGTTTTCTTTATTCACGGCAAAAACAGGAACGGCTGTGGCACTATTTGATACAGATAAAGCCAGGCTATTTAATTCTTCAATATAAACGCCGGGATAACTGGTAACGGTTGTCATAAAAATTCCTTTATACGAAATGATTAACTATGTAATGCCTTAAACAGCCTGCATGGTTACGCGATCGGCTGTCAGGCTAATTTCCTGAACGGCAATATCATTGCTGGTGGCATCAAAGGAAGGCGAAGTCAATGAGGTAGGGAAAGCATTAGCCACATTCCAGGTCATCAATAATTCGGTGCCTGCGTCATTAGTTAAGCTAATGGTAATATCTTTTTTCTCGACTTGATTAAGTTGGATAGAATTAATCCAATCAAACAGTTCAGTTTTGCCGGGGAAAACACCTTTACGCAGGGTAATATTGATTGGTTGACGTTGGCCGGGCATTTTGAACCAATTACCCACACCATCGCGGTACTCAATGGTGTCATAACTAATATCCAGTCCTGAAACACTGTTAAATGGAATTTGTTCATCCCCGACAGAAACAAGGAAACGATAAGAGGGAATAGGATATTCAACTGCAATTTGAGATGTACTTGTAGACATAATAGCCTCTTTTAAAATAAAAATGGTTATGATTAATTTCAATTAAAATAGGGTGTAAAAATATATTTAGATAAAGCTACCGCCACAAAATGACAGATATATCATTCTGAAAATATTTTTGTGGGGCTATATCATGCTTATATCGATAGTCATCGTGCCGAAAAAGTGACAATGAGTACATTGCCAATAATGCAATTTGCTTTTTATGCAACTTTATTTACATGTGAACTAAGATAAAGGTATTATTCCTTGCCTGTTAAAGTTTGTTATTTGTTAAACCTGATGTGGTAAATTAAATATGGATACCCTTGAACAAATAGAATTAAAAAAACTCAAATAAAAAATATGATAAATGTATTTATTTATAAGATGAGCTCTTCTGTATCCTGAAAGATATTCCGTCAACGTTATAAATGTTCATCATAAATGTTCATCTATTTGGAGAAGAAAATGACTGATAACAATCGTAATTCGGAAAGTTTGATTCCAGCTAAAACAAACGCAATACCGCTGGCAGATGCACTAAAAGAACGTTTTAAATCGGGCAGTATTCCATTGCAAACTGATTTTTCTGATTTAATTGATATGGCAAATATTGGGCTACGTGCCACAGGACAAGCCTCAGATCAAAGTGGTTCTGGTGATGGATTCAAACTGGATGATAGCGGGACGCTGCAACTTAAATTAAATCCAGGCAGTACCGACACTGACTATGCACCGCTAATTAGCGTGAAGGATATGTTAGCAACCGACCTTGGTTCCGGGTTGGTGTATAAAAAAGACGGTATCTGCGTGGGTGAGGGGAACGGTCTTGCCGTCGGCACCAATAGTGTGTCATTAAAACTGGCGAAAGGCTCGCATGTCAATGGCGGCAGTGGTCAAGGTACTGATGGGCAAACCAACGGCAATGCCGGAGGTCTGGCGTTAAGCAGCAGCGGGTTATCTGTTGATGCCGGGGAAGGCATTCAAATTAATACCAAAGGGGTGAGCGTTAAACTCGCGACCAACAGTGGATTAAGTGCAGATGAGAGTAATGGTTTAAAAGCCGTTGTCAGCAATGGTATTCAAATTAATGCCAAAGGGGTGAGCGTTAAACTCGCGACCAACAGTGGATTAAGTGCGGATGAGAGTAATGGTTTAAAAGCCGTTGTCAGCAATGGTATTCAAATTAATGCCAATGGGATGAGCATTAAACTCGCGACCAACAGTGGATTAAGTGCGGATGAGAATAATGGTTTAAAAGTTGTTGTCAGCAATGGTATTCAAGTAAATGGAAATAGTATTGGTCTTACTCCTGAGCAAACCTTCCAGAAAGGGATGGTGATGATGTTTGCCGGAACTGAGTCTGAAATGCCGAAGGGGTGGGCATTATGCGATGGCCAAAGTGGAAGGCCGGATTTACAGGATAGATTTGTACTTGGCTCTACCAAATTTACCAATGTTAGACAAACCAATAATCAAAAGGTACAGGGGAATAATAATGCCAAGTATTCTAATGTGAATTCAGATACGAAAACCCCCAACATTAGAGTTAATGTTAATGGGCATACCCTAACAATTTCTCAGATCCCATCGCACAATCACTCTATTTACACTGCGGGGAATGAAGGGAGTGGCGGGCAATCTATATATGAGAGGAATGGGAGGAGTCCTAGTTATAAATCGTGGTTTTCAAGGTCAGAAGGAGGGGGTGGCTCGCATAGCCATGGCGCCTCTGCAACTCAAGACAGCCATTCTCATAGTGTTAATGTGGTACCCCCATATTATATTCTCGCTTTTATCATTAAGCTGTAGTTCATTTTTATTTTTTTAGTCGTGATAGGGGGTAGGGTTTTCCCTGCCTCCTGGGTTGACATTGTAAAGCCTAAATAGCTATTTAGGAGCATAGCTAACCTTTTCTTCGATTAATACTTACATTTGTTCAATAATATTATTTAAATATTTACTTTTTCTATCACTGAAATCCAAGAAATAAAAGATCATGATCCTAATTCGTTTAGGAATATTTATTCAGAAGTACATGCTATTTATAGCAATCTCTATTCTGTATAGTGTGAATTTTCTGACATCCGCCAGTGTTTAGGTCAAATGCAAATAAACTTTTCTTATTCCAAAAAGCAAATCCCATAGGGTTCAAAAATCGCTTATCTGGAGAAGATGTTAACTTATCATAATCATTATGAAACAATGAACCAGTAGAGATTTTTTTGGTTTGTTGATAATCCATAGTACCTAATAATACTAAAGCACAACATTCATCAGGAAACTGATTGTCATTAAAAACATAATCAGGCAAACGAAAGTTACGTTTTTTTTCTGTATAAAAAGCATATCTATATTAAAATAAAAATACTCACTCGATAGTGCGTTCAACCCACTGTTATGGATTGTTTCTGAATGTTTTTTCGCTATATCAAATAATTCTCGGAGTGATGAGAATTTACAACTTTTTTTCACCACCAATGTAATCGCAATAATGAGGTGATAGAGTGTAATCACATTGACATGTTTCACTTATTATTTTTTAATAAATAAGTTTTCAGAATAGTAGATCACTCGGAGGGAACTCAGCCCGATTTTTGCGATCTGATCAATTGCGAAAAATCCCAAACCACAATACGGACTGAGTGATGCCAATAATAGCACCGATACCCCAAGATGAATGTCAAAAAATGAAAAAACTTATCCATAAAACCCGTGATAAGGACTATTCCCGTCGATTAACGGCGTTACTGATGTTAAATGAAGGGCTTACTGTGACGGCTGTCGCTAAAACCCTTCGCGCTGCCCGCTCTTCTGTCAATCGTTGGATTGGGTGGTTTACGTTATATGGACTGGAAGGACTCAAAAGTTTACCGGCTGGCAGACCGGCAGTCTGGGAGCTAACTCCTCTCTACAACATCTTGCTTTTCTTATTACAGCAGTCCCCTCAAGAGTTAGGCTATCTTCGTTCTCGTTGGGGCCTTGAGCTCATAAGCAATACATTGAATGAATTACTCAGTCTCTCATTGACACGGAGTACGTTATACCGTTATTTCTCTCAGGTCGGTATTGTCTGGCGCAGGGCGGCACCAACGGTGAAAAAACCTGCTCCTGAATATGACGAGAAAATGGCAAAAATCACAAAAGCCAAAGCCAGTATTTCAGAAAAGCATCCTGTTTTTTATGAAGATGAGGCAGACATTGATTTAAACCCGAAAATCGGTGCGGATTGGTGTTTCAAGGGCCAGCAAAAGCGGGTAATCACCCCCCGGCAAAAATGAAAAACATTACCTTGCAGGCTGTCTCAATGCGCAAACAAAAGAAGTGACTTATGTGACAGGGGAAAAAAAAGAATTCTGATTTATTTATCAAAATGTTAGATGAACTTAATGCCCGCAATCCCCATGCGGAAACGATCACATTAATTTTAGATAATTACTGCATCCATAAAAGTCACAAAGTCAAGCGTTGGTTGACACACCATCCCAAGTTTATCCTTTTGTTTTTACAGGTTTATTCTCCCTGGTTAAATAAAATAGAGCGGCGATGGCAATCGCTTCATGAAACAGTGACTCGGAATCATTGTTGTCAATTTATGTGGCAATTACTCAATTATGTTGATGCCTTTTTACGATCGTTTTCATCACATCAAAAGCCAGGAATACGAAAAATGAGTGGAGCACTATTATGAAAAGCCATTTAGTCATCATCCATCATAGAGATAAAAATTGCCTCATACTAAGGAGAAAATTGGGGGGGGGGAAGACATTAAAATAGGCCCAGGTTCATTGTCAAACCGGGCCTGATATATTCATTATTTGGCGCAATCAATATGTTTTACTGCCATAAAAATCACGCCGTTCTTTTACAAAAAATCGGCTCAATCAGCCATTTCTAACATCCCCTCAATAATCTGTACTTCCTGCCTGATAATATCGTGGTGATCACAAAGCAGTGGTATGACGGACAGATGTTGGCAAGCTTGCCCTATATGGTTGTCACTGGCGGACATTGCCTCCGCTGGCGTCACTTCCCGTTTAGTTAATTGGGAATGGAATTTCGGCAGTCGGGTAGCTTTGAACAGGGTGACTTGGCTATGTTGCAAGCGTTGGGAAATCTTACTCTGGCAAATGGCGTCATCCGCCGGGCCAGCTTCCAGTGCCCGCGCTGCGGCATCGCCTTCCAGCCCCAATTCTTGCAACAACATTTGCCGCCAGCTTGGGTGCAGGGAATCTAAACTGACCTGATAGAAACTGTCCAGCAGATAGAGATGGATATCCGTGATTCCTCTGGCTTCCAGTTGAGCGGCGAGCTCCAACGCAATCAACCCTCCCATTGACCAGCCTAAAATATGCACCGGGCCTTGTGCCAATGGTTGATAGCCTTCCATCTGCTCCAGATAGAAGCGGGCAATGTCATGCAATGAGGTGATTAACGGCCGGTGGTACAGGTTGTAATTATCCACGCCCAGACAATGCAATTGCCCCTCCAGCGTTTTGGCGATATCCAGATAAACTTCACATCCTGCCATCGCTGGGTGGATCATCCATAATGTTTCCTGAGTTGACTTTTTGTTCAACGGCTGTACCAACCGGTATTCAAGGCTGTCCAAAATGCCACGAATATTGCGTTGCTTGAACAGTTCCATCACGGGAATTGATTGCCCCAGCAAGGCGGACATCTGTTGGCAGACTGGGATCGCCAGAATGGAAGTACCTCCACATTCAAAAAAGTCGTCGCTGATACCAACATGCTCCAGACCTAGCCTCTGTTGCCAGAGTTGGCAGAGTTGCTGCTCTTGTTCGGTCTGTGGTGCATGATAGTGATGCTGTTTTGGCGCGGTGTGACTGAGTGCTGACAGTTGCTTGCGGTCTATCTTGCCACTGGAGTTCAGCGGCAGCTCCGGCATCCGCACCAATACAGCCGGCACCATATACGGCGGCAGCGTGCGGGCGAGATGTTGGCGCAAATCAGTGTCATCAAGGGGGTTATCACTGATGTAATAGGCAGCCAAGCTGTCAGACGAACCGCTGACTTTAACCAGTGCACACTGGCGGATATCTTCTATTGCCATCAGCGTATTTTCAATTGCCCCCAGCTCAACCCGATAACCATTGACTTTAACCTGACTATCTATCCGGCCTAAGAATTCAATATTGCCATCTGGCAGCCAGCGACCTAAATCGCCTGTACAATACAGACGCTCACCGCTTATCGGGTGTTGGATGAAACGTTCTTCCGTGCGGATCGGATCTTTATAGTAACCAATCGCCAATCCGATTCCACTGATGTACATTTTACCGATAGCTTGGGCCGGCACAGGTTCCAGATCATTATCCAAGATATGGAAAGCCTGATTAACCAGTGCCTTGCCATAAGGAATACTGTGGTTATAGCTGGCCCCTGGTGGTACTTCGAATAGAATTGACCAGACCGAGGCTTCGGTGACGCCACCGCCGCTGAATATACGGCAATTGGGAATCCAGTCACGGCAACGCTGCACATGGTTAACCGGGATCCAATCGCCGGATAACAGTACTCTGTCCATCTCAACAATAGGTGGCTCCGTCCGGTTTTCTACTTCTTGCAATAGCAGCTCGAACAGCGCAGGAGCCGCATTCCAGATAGTGACATCGTGTTCACGGATCAGGGTTAACAAGGTGTCAGGCTGGTATCGCTGTTCTTCGCTAGGTATAACCAGTCTTCCTCCCACACTCAAAATACCGAATATGTCATAAACCGACAGATCAAAGCACAGGGCATTGAGCGCCAGCAAAGTATCTCCCCGCACGACGTTCAATTTACGGTTGATGTCTATCAAGGTGTTATTCGCGGTGTCATGCCGGGTAGCAATGCCTTTCGGTGTTCCCGTGGAGCCAGAGGTGAAAATCACATAAGCCAGACTGTCACAGCGAATAGGGACGGGGAGTGACATAGGTGTAGGCGCTGGCTGGTGCAGGGTATGCCCGTAAGGATCAAGTTGGATCACTTCACAGGTTGCCATTGTCCACGGTTTGTTACTGATCACTAATTGCGTTCCGGTCTGTTCGATGATCTTCCGGCAACGCTGCTGAGGCCAGGATACATCCATCGGTACATAAGCCCGTCCTGCCAGTAAAATTGCCAGAACAGCGATGATTTGCGCTCTGCCTTTGCTGACCTGAACCGCAATCAGCTCAGATTGGTTGCGCGGATGTTGGTGGATTTGTGCCGCCAATATCTGTGCAGACTGGAGCATTTTCGCATAGCTGCATTGGCCGTTGGCATCAATCAGGGCGATATCATTCGGGGACTGCTGAGTCCAATCGAGGATACCCTGATACAGCGGATGACAGTAGAGAGCTGCATCCTGTGTTTCCATTGGCGGCTTCAACAAGGCGATTCTCTCTTCTGGTGAATATAGGCTGATGCTTTTCACCAATTGCTCAGGATGAGCTGCCATCTGTATGAATATATTCTGCAAGTGCTTGATCATCCCATCAATGGTGTCTGGTGCAAACAATGCAGTAGCATAGTTAATGCTGCCAGACAGCGCTTCGTTACCGTCTTCAAAACAGAAGCCGAGATCAAATTTGGCAACATCATACACATCCGCCAGACTTTGCATGGCGAAGGGGGCATCAATATCATTCGCTTTTTGCTCCACGGAGAAAGAGACTTGGAACAGCGGATGGCGCGATAAGTCACGTGGCAAGTTCAGGAATTCAACCAGTTTCTCGAAAGGCATGTCCTGATTCTGCTGGCTGGTAATCGTGCTGGCGAATACCTGCCGGATTTGCTCGGTTACACTCCAATCCGTCGCTATGTGATTACGCAATACCAACATATTGACGAACATGCCTATCAGTGATTCCAGTTGCGGATGTGAACGGTTGGCAATTGGGCTGCCGACGACAATATCGTGCTGACCGCAATACCTGAGCAGTAGGAAATTGACACCGGTCAACAACACGGAATGTAATGTAACACCTAATTGGCGTGCCAATTGCCGCAGTTGATGGCTCAATTGTGGGACGATAGAGAAAGCAACCGTGTGGCCACGGTGGTCAAAAATGTTGGGGCGCGGATAGTCGCAGGGAAGTTCCAACTGCGGGCAGTGTTGCAACTGTTTTAACCAGAACTGTTTTAGCTGCTCTAGTTTATCGCTGGACAGCAATTGCTGATGCCAAGAGGCATAATCCATATATTGAATAGACAGCGGTGGTAATGCTGGTGGACGTTGGTTCAACTCTGCGGCATAAAACTCGGCCAACTCCCTTAACAGTATATTCAGCGACCAGCCGTCAAAGCTGATGTGATGAACGTTGATCAGGCAGAAATGGGAGACTTGCCCATCATGTTCAATCCGTTGCAATAGTCTGGCCCTGATGGGGTATTCGTGGCGCAAATCAAAGACTCGGAAGCTCTCTTGACGCAAGAAATCTATCCACTCATCTGCCTGCACTTCAGCGCAGGGAACGAGCAACGCTTCATCATGGGCTTGCAGGAAAAACGCCTCCTCGTCATCTTGCTCAAAAGTACAGCGTAATACCTGATGACGGTGAACTACCGCTTGCAGGCTACGGATAAAATGGTCTATTTGGGTATCGGCCCGCAGGGTGAATAACAGCGGAATATGATAGATATTACTTTCCTGCATCAGCGTTTCGATAAACCAGAGCCGCATTTGTGAAAAAGATAGGGCGCCGCGTTGCAAATTTGCTTTTGGTATTTCGTCAAGTTGAGCATCGTGACTTGACAGGAAAGTACATAGGGCTCTGACGGTAGGATGACGATTCAGTGCAGCCAAAGGTATTTGGCGTTGCAATACCTGACTGAGACGGTTACTCAATTGAATAGCCATAATAGAGTTGCCGCCCAGTTGGAAAAAGTTATCGTCGATGCCGATGCGTTCCGATTGCAGCAATTCTGCCCAGATATCACAACATTGCTGTTGTAAAGGTGTTTCTGCGGACGTGTATTTCTGCTGTAAATCAGTAAAGGTGGGCGCTGGGAGTATGCGGTGATCCAGCTTGCCATTGATGGTCATTGGAATGAGGGGTAACGGAATCAATGCACTGGGCTGCATATAGTGCGGTAACACTTGTGCCAGTGCTTGGCGAATTTCGGAGGGTTCTACACCACGGGTTGAAGTGTAGTAACAAACAATTCTGGGGGATTCCTTGCCATGAATGATAGCCACAGCCTGATCGACACCAGAGACAGTGGCGAGCACACTCTCAATTTCGCCCAGTTCGATCCGATGCCCGCGAATTTTCACCTGACTGTCATTGCGGCCAAGGTACTCCAATGACCCCTCATCCCGCCAACGAACAATATCGCCAGTGCGATATAAGCGCGAATGGTCAGTGTGTTGCTGGAACGGGTTGGCAATGAATTTTTCTTGGCTCAATGCGGGTTGGTTCAGATAACCACGGGACAATCCTACACCAGAGAGGAACAACTCACCCGGCACGCCGACAGGCAGTGGTTGCAGATTGGTATCCAACACATAGGCACCATTCTGAGCCAATGGCTTGCCGATATTCGTCGCACCATTGTAACGATAGGGGTTAACGGTGGCACAGACACTGTCTTCGGTTGGGCCGTAGCAGTTGAATACCTGGCGTCCCTGAGCCGTATAGTGATCCAACACATCCTGAGATACCGCTTCACCGCCCACCGCCAGCCATTGCAGGCTATCCGGCAATGTCGGTTTGAGTTTGAGCAAGGCAGGTGGCAACATTGCATAACTCATTTGCCACTTTTGCAACAACGTTTGCAGTTCCTGCAAGTCATAACGCTGTGCGTCAGAGGCGACTACCAGAGCGTGGCCACCGGCAAATGCCGGGAAGCTTTCCATCAAATGGGCATCAAATACAAGGGAAGAAAATTGCAGGAAGCGAAGACCTGGTTGTGCTGATCCCAATCCCATTCTGGATAGTAAACTGCGCGCCATGATCGCAGGGCCACGGTGTTCTATCAGTGTTCCCTTTGGTTTGCCAGTCGTGCCTGAGGTGTAAATCACATAGGCTAACTGATTAGGCTCAACTTGCGGCAGAGATGGCGGTATATCGTCGATGGTTTCTGCATCCACCAATTCGCTCAGATAAAGCTGTTGCAGGTTGGGACGGTCAAACAGTGATGCCAGATCCGGCTCAGTCAGTACCAGCCGCATTTTGCTGTCCTGCATGATGTAATCCAGCCTTTCTGCTGGCATTCTTGTATCCATCGGGATATAGGCGGCGCCAGCTTTTAGAATGGTCAGTAATGAGACAATCATATCAATGCTGCGTTCGCAGCACAGACCAATCAGTTCACCTGAAGCTAATTCACGCTGGAAGCGATGGCGGTATATTGCCCGAAGTTGAGCCGCATAATGTGATGAAATATCATCCAGCTCTTGATAACTCAACGTTCGGTGATCGTCAATTAAGGCCGGATGCTGTGGTGTCAATCGAGCCTGTCTCTCCAACAGACCATGCAGAGTGATGGATTCCTCTATTTTTGGTTCTGGCGCAGCAAAAGCCCACTCTTCTAAGAGTTGTTTGCGCTTGTTGTCACTCAGTGCGGAGAGCCTCTGGTGCGGATAATGGAGATGGGAAGGCAGACGAGCCAGCAATACGCTTAACATCTCCAAAATGGCATTGGCCCGTTCTGCATTGAGGCAACTGGGTTTGTAAGCCAGAGAGAGCTTCAGGCCTTGTTCTACATTACCTTCGGCAATCAGATTCAACGGGTAGTCAGTATCGCCCTTGGCAGCCCTTACACTGGCCTGCATGGTCTCTAATTTTGTCGTGGGGTAGTTTTCATAGACAAAGAGCGTTTGGAACAGTTTTCCACCACTGAATTTTCCACCACTGAGTTTTTCACCAATGAATGGTAATTCAGCCAGAGGTTGATAACTGTAAGTATCCAAATCAATCATGCGTTGATGAAGTGTACGAAGTTGTTGGAGGCAAGTCAGTTGTGGTTCCCAATCCATCATCAAGGGTAATGTATTGATAAATAGACCGACGCTATTTTCTATCCCTGAGACGGGGTGATTGCGGCCAGACAGGGTAATGCCAACGATGGTTTGAGCTTGTTGGCTAAACAGGTGCAGTAACTTATGCCAAGCGAACTGCAACATGACGTTGAGTGTCAGGCCATGATTGCGGGCGGTTTCTTGCAATGACAAAGCAACCGCATGGGGAAGTGTGTAATGCACTGTAGTTTGGGCTTCTGACGCGCCATTGTCAGGGGTATTCAACAGCAGAGAAATATCGGTGCTTTCCCAATGCTGGATACCAAGTTGCTGCCAGTGGCTGCGGCATTCTCCCGCTTGACTGGCGTAATAACGCTGAGTAGCCAGATAGGCTGTATCGCTGTGGGTATCTGGTGTTTGACCTGCCTGTAGCTGTTGGTAAGTACGGTGAACGTATTCCAGCAAGATCTGATTACTCCAGCCATCGTTAATAATATGGTGACTGGTATGAATCAGGCTGTATCGGCCTGCATCTAGCTTAACGAGGCAAACGCGCATTAATTCCGGCTGGCGCAGGTCGAAAGGCTGATTATTTTGGTGTTGGCTCAGTTCCACCAACGCTTGGTCTGGGGCGGAGTGAGCAGTGAGATCATGGTATTGCCAGGACAATTCAACATGCTGGAACACAATTTGCCGAAACTGTTCCTGCCAGTCAAAACCCGTGCGCAATATAGGATACTTTTGTTGTGCACATAGCCAAGCCTTGCGGTAATGGCGGGGTTCGATGGGTTGTGCGTAATCCAGTACAAACTGAAAATGGTAGATCGAATTATGCGGATGGCTCAGATGATGGTGAATGAATCCCTGTTGCAGGCTGTTGGCCGGATAGACCCAAACAGGTTCTAATCCTGCTGGCAGCCGCGCCAGTAAAGCGGCATCAATTTCGTAGTCCATTTCTTGCAGGGTTGTATCAGTGGAAGGTACGACATTGTCGATCAACTGTATCAATGCGGTCTGGAAGTGGTGATCCAGTTGAACAAGCTGCGTTTGGCTCAGTAAGCCGTCCCAGCGATAGTGCAGATCTTGGCCGATAAACCAGACGTTAAGGGTAAGCAAACCGCTATCAACATTACGTGGATGGATCGTCTGGCCGGCTGTTTCGGCGGTCATTTGCCAATCACTTTCATGCGTCTGTAACTGCCCCAGATAATTGAATACAATTGCCGGATAAGGTAAGGAGAGCGTGTTGCGCAGGGGGCCGTATGAAATACCTGAATCCGGTACGTTGGCTAGAGTCGAGTGGACTTGCTGTAAGGAAATTGTCCTTTCACCATCGGTAGAAAAATGCAGGGGATACAGCGCAGTAAACCAGCCAACAGTACGGCCAACATCCAATTGCACGGATGGGAGCTGGCGGCCATGCCCTTCCAATAGCAGTGTATGATTTGATATTCCGCTGACATGATCCAGAGTATGCAGCAGCGCAGTCAGTAATACCTCATTGGGATTGTGTTTTTGGGGATCGTGCTTTGCTGCACCACTGGCCACATTCAGCAGACGGATACTGGCTGTGGATGGCAAAGTTTGCCACAGGTATTGGCGGGTATCGCGGGTATCCAGCAACGGACGGTAGTCACTTTGTGATACACATTGTTGCTGCCAGAATTCACGTTGAGACTCAAAGTGAGGAATTTGTTCCGTCAGGGCTGCTTGCCATTGCCGATAGCTGGCTGTTTTGGGGCCAAGTGTTTCACCATGATAAAGCTGTTTCAAATCATCCAATAGGATGCGCCATGATACGGCATCAACAATCAGGTGATGCAGGGCACAATAAATACGTGCTGAACCATCTGGATATCCATCAATATAAGCAAAACGCCACAGTGGACCAGTGGCGATATCGAAATCACTTTGCCAAGCATCCAGACAATTATTGAACTCGCTCTCGCTCAATTGATCATAATGGCAAATTTCCAGCGCCGTTGGTGTCACTTGCGTGAAATCCAGATAACGCTGGCGATCAGCAGGGAGAAAGCGAACTCGTAACATATCATGCCGTTCTGCCAATGCCTGAACTGCGGTTTCTAGTTTCTGGGGCATTAAAGGCGGCACTTGAATCAAGAAAGCCTGATTCCAATGGTTGGATTGAGGAAATGCCTGTTCGAAAAACCAATGCTGAATGGGATGCAGAGGGAAATCACCCTGTAGTCTTCCCTGTTCGGCAGGTAGCATCTGAGCTTCATTTGGCTCTGACAACTGTGCTGCCAGCTTGGCAATAGTGCGGCATTGATGTAATAGCTTGGTGCTGCATGGTAACTGCTGACGACGCATTTCTGAAATCAGGCGGATGACGGAAATGGAATCGCCCCCCAGATGGAAAAAGTCATCATCAATGCCAATCTCATCCACTCCCAAAATGTGCTGCCAGATAATTTGCAGCTTGTGCTCCAGCTCAGTGGTTGCGGCACGGTAAAAGTGATGGCTCTGTTTGAAATCGGGTTCTGGTAACGCCGTCGCATCCAGCTTGCCATTAATGGTCATCGGCAAGGTTTCCAACTGCACGAATGCAGATGGCATCATGTAATCCGGCAGGGAAAGCCGTAACGAGCGCCGGAGATTATCTTCGTTTAGGGTGATATTTGAAACAGTGATATTTGAAACAGTAATATTTGAAACATAGTAGACCACGATTTGTGAGCGATCCTGACCGCGTACTTGCGCCGTACATTGAATTAGCCCCGATGCCGCAATAAACGCTTGTTCGATTTCAGCCAATTCCACCCGATGTCCGCGAATTTTTACCTGAAAATCCTTGCGCCCCAGATATTCCAGTTCTCCATTCGGCAACCAACGGGCCTGATCACCTGTGCGGTAGAGCCGCTGATCATCGGAATGCTGTGCAAAAGGATTGGCGATGAACGCCTTTGCCGTTAACTCGGGTTGTCCCAGATATTCTCTGGCTAACACAGGCCCAGAAAGGTACAGTCCACCGCCCATTCCCATCGGCACCAACTGCAACCGCTCATCCAACACATAGGCATGAACACCCGGAAACGGTTGACCAATATTGCGATCGCCATCCCCATTCCCTTGATAACGGTGTATGGTGGCACACACGCTGGCTTCCGTCGGGCCATAAGCATTGAACAATCGCCGACCCTGCATTGTGTAATGATCCAGAATGGCTTGTGGGGTTGATTCGCCTCCGACCAGGATGGTTTGCAATGTAACAGGCAATGCTGGTTTTGTTTTCAGTAGCGTAGGCGGAAAAATAGCGCCTTCAACCTGATATTGTTCGATTAATTTTATCAGCAGGTCGATATCATGGCGCTCTTCTTCCGAAGCAATCACCAATGTATGCCCAAAACACAGGGCGATGAACGTCTCGAACACATGAGCATCAAACGCCAGAGAAGCGAACTGCAACCAGCGTTGAGGAAACTCAATACCTTCAATGAGAGCGGCATATTGACCATCAAGCATAGTCAATACGCCGCGATGTTCTAACAACGTTCCCTTTGGACGCCCTGTCGTCCCGGAAGTATAAATAGAATAGGCCAGCGAACGTGGCCCAGCGGCTGTTTCTGGGGCACAGTCTGGTTGGTGGCGATAATCATCGTTGGGGTTATCTAATGCCAGCAGAGCCAGATTTTGCCCGTGATCGTGCAATCTGGCTTGGTGTGCCATCTGCGTAATGGCCAACCGAGACTGACTGTCTGCCAGAATATAGGCCAATCGTTGGGATGGTATTTGCGGGTCAAGAGGCAGATAGGCCGCGCCTGCTTTCATGATCGCCAGCATGGCAATCACCATGTCGACCCCACGGTTCAGGCAAATAGGCAATAAGATATCAGGGGATAGTGACTGCCCTGTTGCCTGTTGATAGCGCCCTTGTATCAGGTGAGCTAATTGATTGCTGCGCTGTTCCAATTCCGCATAACTCAATTGTTGCTGGTTATCGATCAGGGCAATGCGTTGCGGATGTAGCTTCGCCTGCTGCTGAAAATTTTTATGGAGCGTTGTCGTATGAAGAGTTGTCGTATGAAGAGTTGCCGCAGGAATATCTATCTGTTTCCCCCGATTTCCGAATTCCAATAACATTCTGCTTTGACTAGTGGACAGGAACGGAAATTGTTGGAGCGGCGTTTCAGGACTCGTCAGGGCATTCACCAGTAATTGTTGGAACTGTTCGCCCAAGACTGCGATTTGCATCGGGTGAAAGCGGTCGAGCAGATAGCGGATGCGAAAAGACCATTGATCAGCTTGTTGCTGGTATTCCAGTACTAATTCTGAATTGGCTAAATCATTGTTGAAACGGTGATTGTAATGAACTTCACAATCTTCCAGTTCCAGACGGATATCCTTGAGATGAGCTTGGGACAGGGCAACATTCAACTGACGAACAGGGGTAGAACGCAGAACCTGAAAGATCGGCCAGGATGAGAAACGCAGGCCGGGTGCCGCTTTCAATGATGAAGTATAACTTAGCGTGTGCTGATAGAGTGAAGCAAAACTGGCAGTATCATCCAATTGTAGAGGAAAAACTGCGGTATTGATTTGAGCACCCAATGAAAGGGATTCGCTGCCTGCCAGAGCGAGAGGGTAACTGATATGCGCTTTCTTATCAGGGGAATATTGCGCAATCAGTACTGCCCACAACGTTTTGAATATAAGAAATGGTGTACCGTGTCGCACAGAGTGCCTGAGACGTTGCCAGTCATTCAATGGCAGGCTGAAACGGTATTCTCCGGCCAATTCCTGCTCATCTTTTTTCTGTACTGACAAATAGGGCAAAGAATTGCTGGCGTTCACGCCATCCAGACAGGTTTGCCAGAATTGTTCGGGATGATGCTTTTCCAATATCTCTACCTGTCGATGATATTGAGCAAACTTTTCTGCAATTTGTTCCAGAGTCAGGGGAGAATGACGCAGGGGCCGTTGATTATAGAGGTCGGATATGGCGTGGTAGAACTCCTCAGTGCTCTCGCCATCCACAACAATATGGTGCAATACAATGGCCAGTTGAAATTGCTGTGTTGACTGCTGAAACAATCCAAACCGGATCAGCGGCCCTTGTTTCAAATCAAATGGCATTAAGGCAAATTGGCGTAGTTTTTCTTCGCTGTCAAAAATTTGCAGAGGATTATCGCAATCCAAACAGGGTTTCCAATATAACTCACCATTTTCTTCATCAAGCCGAGCGCGTAGTAAAGGATATTGATTCATCAATTCCTGTACAGACCAACTCAATTTGTTTTTATCCAAATTGCCATAAATAGTTTGGTCCACAACCATATTGTACTTAAATGAATCAGGATCGAGAGTCCATTCATTCCAAAACAGGCGTGTAAATGGAGAGGCCAGAATGTTATCCATGCGAATACTTCCTTCGGATTTAGGGTTAAATAAAAATTTATTCATCTGAGCAAATATCAGGTGATTACTTTTCGAATCGGTCCTGGTGTTACATTGGAAAATAAATATTTTAATTAGCCTTCATGCCTATATTGGCTGATCGGCAGATATAGTAATTTATTGTTGTTATGGGCATTTTTAATTTGGCAGGAATTCTGCTTTTGAAGCATATTCATCCCATTCTTTTGTCAAGGATTAACCATTATTACTCTTTATTTTTTATATTTTGGGTGTGCCTATGCCAATACTTGTAAGGCTTAACCCTGTGTATAGAGATATCTTGGTATAATCATATTTTGGTATAGTGATATATAGCGTATAGTGATATATAGCTTTGAAGGTTGTCCCAATCACTGACAGTTATTGAATTCATAAGCGATTATTGGAGTTGGTAAACTTTGTTTGAATTAAAGTTATTCTTTATCAATGTGTTAATTTTTAAATTCACGGTTTTTATTGTCCTACATTGTGGAGCCAATGCCGAAAAAAGAAATAAAACTAATTGCCATTAAATATTTTCATTAATGGTTATTATTAGTTATTGAAACAGTTTGTCTTTAAAAGATACTTTCATACCAAAATTAAATAAATATTATTTTAAATAATGCACGAATCATAAAATATTTAAATATATAGATATATTTATAATATATATTTATAATAAAAATTGATTGTGATTATTTTATAATGAAATTATATCTGTGATTTACAAGTTTAAGGATATTTAAAATAACTCTGTTTACGTAGGAGAAAAATTTGAAATGGTGATGACATGAAAATGATTCGCTCAAAAGCAAGAATATTTGATTCTGAGCGAATATAAGCTGTGAGAGGTCAATAGAAGGTTATTAGCTATCAAAAAGCACGATCAAACACCATCAATCCGCATTTCCTTGCCGATAAGCCAGTGCCACGGTCAATGACTGCACCAGACACAACGTAGCCGACTGAGAACGGAACGCATCAACTTGTGCTTCTTTCACCACAAAACAAACATCGCTAAAACTGGCCAGTGGGCTAATTTGGCTATCAGTAATCACAATTTGCTTTGCACCGGCCTGTGCCGCTTTTTCACTGACCATCACGGTTTCTTCGGCATAGGGCGTAAAACTGATGGATACCACCACATCCTTCGGGCCAATCATATTCATTTGCTCGCGGAACATGCCACCCAAACCATCGATCAGCAAGGGGCGGCACTCCAGATGACTGAGAGCGTAAGTCAGGTATGACGCGACACTGAAAGAGCGGCGTAGCCCAATAATGTAAATGTTGTTGGCATTCGCCAGCAAATTCACCGCATTATTCAAATCCTCTGCCGGAGTACGGGCGGCGAGCTGTTGCATGGCCTGAGCATTGGAATGAGCAAATTCCTGCAAAATATGCTGTGGATCTTCCGGTATTTGATGATCGCTATCCAACTCTTTGAACAGCCGTGCCCGATCGGTATAGCTGGCCGTTTCTTCCACCAGATTCATGCGAAATAGTTGTTTCATTTCATTGAACCCACTGAAATTAAAGGCATTGGCAAAGCGGATCAGTGTGGAAGGCGGAACATCGGCCTCTTTTGCGATAACGGCAACGGTATCAAATGCGACACTATTCGTATTATCCAGTATATATCTTGCAACTTGTTGTAATCGTTTACTTAACTCACCATAACGTGAGCGCACTTGTTCTTGAAGTTCATTCAGGTTAGACGCAGCAGACATAATGCCCCCATAAAGAAATTGTAATGAAATAGATAATTCATTCATCATCAGGCAATTATGCTTGATGCAAGCGAAGGTGCTCGCAAGTTGCCACTATGTAATGAATGTAATTGCATAAAAATAGCGTGTTGATCACATTAATTAAAGAGTATTTCAATACTTATTGAAAATGAAATGTATATTTCATATATCTGTAGCATCTTGACTCAATCCTTAGTAATTCAATCCTTAGTAATTCAATCGTAATTGTATTTAGTGAGGCGCAGAATGGAACAGATTAAAAATTTTATTGGCGGGCAACTCATTGATAGTCAAAGTGATCGCATTTCATCCATCTTTAATCCGGCCACGGGGCAGGAAATTCGGCGGGTCGCCTTGAGCACTGTTCATGAGACCAAGCATGCCATTGAATCTGCCCATCTGGCCTTTAACGAATGGTCAAAAACTTCCCCGCTGAAACGTGCCCGAATCATGTTCAAATTTAAGTCATTGCTTGAAGAGAACTGCGATAGATTGGCACGGCTGATTTCTGAGGAACATGGAAAAATCTATTCTGATGCCGTGGGAGAATTGACTCGCGGTCTTGAAGTGGTCGAGTTTGTCTGCGGTATGCCTCATCTGCAAAAAGGGGAGCACTCTGCTAATGTGGGAACAGGTGTTGACAGCCACTCTCTAATGCAGCCATTAGGTGTCTGTGCTGGTATCACTCCATTTAACTTTCCTGCAATGGTGCCAATGTGGATGTTCCCGATTGCATTGGCGACGGGAAATACCTTTGTCTTGAAACCGTCTGAAAAAGATCCATCCCTCTCCATTGAACTGGCGAAATTATTGCAGCAGGCAGGCTTGCCGGATGGGGTATTTAATGTTGTGCAAGGGGATAAGGAAGCGGTTGATGTGTTGCTCACTGATCCTCACATTCATGCGGTGAGTTTTGTCGGTTCAACACCGATTGCGGAGTATGTCTACACGACGGCATCGGCGCATGGCAAACGTTGTCAGGCATTGGGCGGCGCGAAGAACCACAGTGTTTTAATGCCGGATGCGGATATGGATATGGCTGCGAATGCCATTATGGGGGCGGCTTTTGGGGCGGCAGGGGAACGCTGCATGGCATTGTCTGTTGTGCTGGCAGTTGGGGATGAGATTGCAGATGAACTGGTAGAAAAGCTCCAGCAACAGATCAGCCAAATATCGGTAGGCCCCGGTATTAATGACGGAATGGGGATTAGCAAAGGAAAAGAAAACGATATGGGGCCGGTGATTTCCGAACAGCACAAGGCGAAAATCTGTGACTACATCCGAAGTGGTGTAGAGCAGGGCGCAAAATTGTTGGTGGATGGGCGCGGATATCAGGTTGCTGGCTATGAAAATGGCTATTTCGTGGGGCCGACACTATTTGATTATGTCACGCCAGACATGAAAATCTATAAAGAAGAGATTTTTGGCCCTGTGCTTGTCATTGTCCGCGTACCGGATTATGACACCGCATTGAAATTGGTTAATCACCATGAATATGGCAATGGGGCGGCTATTTTTACCCGTGATGGCGAAACTGCCCGCCAATTCAGTGAAGATGTTCAGGCTGGTATGGTTGGCGTGAATATTCCCATCCCAGTGCCGATGGCATTCCATAGTTTTGGCGGCTGGAAACGTTCCATCTTCGGGCCACTCAATGTACATGGCAATGATGGTGTGCGCTTCTATACTCGCATGAAAACCGTCACTAGCCGCTGGCCTGCCAGTGTGCGTCTGGAACATCACGATAGCCACTTTGTGATGCCAACGATGGAGTAGCTATTTCTATGAATAATACGCCAGTGAATACACAGAAAATGACGATGGCTCAGGCTTTGGTTAAATTTCTCAACCAGCAATATATCCATGTCGATGATAAAGAATATCCCTTTATTCGGGGTGTCTTCACAATATTTGGTCACGGTAATGTGGTGGGATTAGGGCAAGCATTGGAGCAGGAACCCGGACATCTTCACGTTTATCAAGGCTGTAATGAGCAGGGAATGGCGCATATTGCGACAGGTTTTGCCAAGCAGAAAAAACGTCGGCAGATTTTTGCCGTAACCTCTTCTGTTGGGCCAGGAGCGGCCAATATGGTGACGGCTGCCGCAACCGCAACAGCGAACCGCATTCCATTACTGTTATTGCCGGGGGATACCTTTGCTTGCCGTCAGCCTGATCCTGTTTTGCAGCAAGTTGAACAATATGGCGATGGCACCATCAGTACTAATGATTGTTTCCGTCCAGTATCCCGTTACTGGGATCGCGTTTCCAGACCAGAACAATTGATGACTGCGATGATCCACGCCCTGCGGGTATTGACAGATCCGGCAGCTACCGGCGCCGTTACGATCTGTCTTCCGCAAGATGTTCAGGGAGAAGTATGGAATTATCCTGATTACTTCTTCCAGAAACGGGTTCATCAGATTGAACGTCGCCCTGCTTCCCAGTCTCGAATTCAGGATGCGCTGGCACTGATTCAGCGCAAGAAAAAGCCGCTGCTGATTTGTGGTGGTGGCGTGCGTTATTCCGAAGCGCATGACGCTTTTCGCCAGTTTGCTGAAACATTCAATATTCCATTCGCCGAAACACAGGCTGGGAAAAGTGCGGTTGTGGCAGAACATCCATTGAATTGTGGTGGAATTGGCACGACGGGCTGTCTGGCGGCGAATCTACTTGCCAAAGAAGCCGATTTGATTATCGGCGTTGGGACACGTTTTACCGATTTCACGACCGCTTCAAAATCACTGTTCCAACACCCAGAAGTGGAATTCCTCACTATCAACGTGGCGGAATTTGACGCCTGTAAACTGGATGCCGTAGGCGTGTTGGCGGATGCTCGTGAGGGGCTGAATGCCATTGCGCAAGAACTGGCAAAAACTGCATGGTGTTCGGCGTGGCAGCAGGAAATTGCACAGGCGAAGGCAGCTTGGAAGCAGGAATTGGGCCGATTGTTTTCTATTCAATATCAGGCCGGGTTCCAGCCAGAAATCGCGGGGCATTTGGATGAAAAATTAGTCGAGTACAGCGCAACGCTGCAAACCAACCTGACCCAAACACGCGTGCTTGGCGTGATGGATCAGTATTTGGAACCAAACGCCATCATTGTGGGGGCGGCGGGTTCTCTGCCGGGGGACTTACAACGAGTTTGGCAACCGAAAGTACCCGATACTTATCACCTTGAATATGGTTATTCCTGTATGGGGTATGAGATCGCGGCATCGCTGGGGGCAAAACTCGCCTGTCCGGAACAGCCCGTTTACGCAATGGTTGGTGATGGCTCGTACCTGATGCTGAACAGCGAATTACAAACAGCCATTCAGGAAAATATCAAGGTCACTGTGCTGCTGTTTGATAATGCCGGATTCGGTTGCATTAACAATTTGCAGATGAGTCAAGGCATGGGAAGTTTTGCCACGGAAAATCGTTATCGCAATCAGCAGAATGGTCAGTTGGATGGGGCACTGATACTGGTAGATTTTGCCAAGAATGCGGAAAGTTACGGTTGCAAAAGTTATCGGGTGCATGACGAACAACAATTGATTGCCGCTTTGCAGGATGCGCAGAAACAGCTATGCACGACCTTGATCGACATTAAAGTCCTGCCAAAAACCATGACTCACGACTATGAATCATGGTGGAGAACAGGAACCGCACAGGTCGCTGATAATCCCGTAATTACAGCCTCAGCAGAAAAAATCAGGGAATATGTGGAGAAAAAGGTGCGCCAGTATTAATTAATCTGTTTTTTGGCGGGACGATACCGCAAATGATCGAGCATTTGAATTAACTTGCCTTCATTAACAAAAGGTTTATGACGAAAATTGTCAGGAAAATGAGTGTCCGAATAAAAGTTATATGAGCTGGCTCTAAAAAATAAAATTTTCAAATAAAACAAAATTGAAATAAATATTTTATTTGATATGTTTTTATCCACACCAAAAGCAGCTACCGAGGTATCAAGGAGCATTCATGTTCAATATTGCGTTATTTGGCGCTGGGCGAATTGGGCAGGTTCACGCTGTGAACATTGCCAGCCATAAAGAAACTTGTCTCTATTCTGTGATAGATCCCCATCAGGCAAGTGCTGAAACATTGGCACAGAAATATCAGACCAAAATACAGACTACCGAAGAAGCGATGGCAGATCCTGATGTTCATGGTGTCCTGATCGCATCAGCAACGGATACTCACGCGGATCTGATAGAATTGGCGGCTCGTCACAATAAAATGATTTTCTGTGAAAAACCGGTTCATCTTGATCTTGAACGGGTTCATCAGTGTCTTGCAACGGTAAAAGCGTGTCAGGTTCTTCTGTTTGTCGGGTTTAATCGCCGCTACGATCCCCAATTTCGTCGGCTGAAAAACCTGCTTGATGCTGGTACGGTTGGCAAAGCGGAATCCTTGCTCATTACCTCCCGTGATCCTTCTCCTCCACCCGCTGAATATGTTCGGGTATCTGGCGGTATGTTCCGAGACATGACCATTCATGACTTTGACATGGCGCGTTTTATCATTGGCGAAGAGCCTTGTGCTATCTATGCACAGGGCAGCAACCTTGTTGATCCTGCCATTGGTCAGGCAGGGGACATTGACACCGCGTTTATTGTCATGAAATTCCCATCGGGGGCAATGGCGACTATCACCAACAGCCGTCGTTCAGGCTATGGCTATGATCAGCGCCTTGAACTGCATGGTGAGAAAGGTTTGCTGACAGCCGGAAATATCAAGGAAAACAGCGTTGAATTCTGGGGCGAGGAAGGCTGTATCACCGCAAAACCAGAGCACTTCTTCTTGCAACGCTACCGTGAAGCTTATATCGCAGAATGGAGCCATTTCGTTGATGTTATGGCGGGCAGGGTAACACCTGAAACCAGCGGCACTGATGGTGAACAAGCGCTGTACCTTGCAGACAAAGCACTTGAATCTCTGCAATCCGGTAAAGAAATCAAACTATAACGACAGGATTTTATAACCGGATCCTATAACTGAATTTTATAAAAAGTATTGCTGGAACATTTATTTCAGAAAAATACCTTGCCTGTTCCAGCAACCATCTTTCCTGTCAGCTCATTACTGCCTGAAAGCGGTTAATCAGGGTGGAGGGTCATATGTCAGCTTTTATTTCTTTTATTGGTTTTACCCTACTGGTGGCAGGGTTTGCTTATTACAAAACGCGAAACAAACAATTAAGCGCTTCGACCGAAGGTTATTTTCTTGGCGGACGTTCCCTGACTGGAATATATATCGGCAGCTCCATGTTATTAATGAACCTGTCCACAGAACATTTGGTCGGCTTGAATGGTTTGGCATTCAGAACCGGATTTATTGTCATGGCTTGGGAAGTGATTGCGGCATTAACGATTGTCTTATTTGCCATTTACTTCCTGCCAAAGTATCTGAAATTGGGAATTTCGACGATCCCGGAATATCTTGAACGCCGGTTTGATAAAAACACCTTATTAATTACCTCAATTCTATTTCTGGCGATGTATGTGATTTCACTATTACCCATCGTGTTATATACCGGAGCCATTGCGCTGGAAAGTTTGTTTCAGGTTTCTCATGTTTTTCAGGTTGATAAGACCACGGCGCTTTGGATCATGGTTTGGGGTGTTGGCGGGCTTGGGGCAATTTACGCAATCTTCGGTGGGATCAAAGCCATTGCGGTTGCCGATACCATTAATGGCGTTGGCTTAATTGTCGGTGGCTTGATAGTGACTGTTTTTGCCTTGTTGTATGTCGGGGATGGCAGTGCATGGAAAGGTTTAACCGATGTCTATCAAGCTCATCCTGAGAAATTTAACTCCATTGGTAGTGAAGATTCGCTTGTTCCATTCTCGACTCTGTTTACAGGGCTGATTGTCTCTAACATGTTCTTCTGGTGTACCAACCAATCGATTGTGCAGAAATCATTGGGTGCCAAGAATCTAGCGGAAGGGCAAAAAGGTGTAATGCTGTGTGCCTTATTTAAGCTCATCATTCCTTCCATCATTATTTTGCCGGGGATTATTGCATTCCATATCTTCAGCGGTCAGATGGATAATCCAGATAACGCCTATCCCGCATTAGTACAATTGGTACTGCCCAAAGTTCTGGTTGGTTTCTTTGCTGCGGTTGTCGTAGGAGCAGTATTCTCGACATTCAGTGGTGGGCTGAACTCTTCCGTGACGTTATTTACCGTCAATATCTACAAATCGAGGATTAACCCGCATGCCACAGAAGCGCAGGCTGTGGCGCTGGGTAAATATCTGGGAATTGGATTGGCGCTGGCAACGATGATCATTGCCCCACTTGCCGCCAATGCCCCCGATGGACTGTTTTATCTGATTCAGCAACTACAGGGGATTTTCAATGCGCCGATCCTCAGTGTGGTGCTGGTTGGGTTAATGACAAAACGTGTTCCCCCGATTGCGGCAAAATTGGGGCTGTTGTTTGGCATGTCGGCTTACATCATTTGTAATTTTATCCTGAACATTAATATCCACTTCTTCCATCTGGTTGGCCTTCTGTTTGTCCTGAATATCATCTTCATGCTGACGATTGGCTATTTCTTTCCGGCCGAATCTTATCAAGAGGTGTATACCGAGCAGGTGGATATTACGCCGTGGTCGGTGGTGAAACCGATGGGGTGGTTAATCACATTGGCTGCGATTTCCATGTATGTCTTCCTTGCCCATAACGTGCCGACTTATGTGATGGCACTCTACTATGTATTTGCTGCCAGCATTCTGGGCTATGTCTTCTATCAGATAGGCAAAGCTCTATTTAAGCGGCCTGTGGCGGGAAGTACGTCAGAAGACGCGTAATGTCAGGAAAATAAATGGAAGGAGCAGAAATGGAAGCATCATTGCTCCCCAATGTGCAGGAATTCCTTGTCAGGCGTGTCCAATACCAAAGGAATGTAATTATTTTCATGTTGTTATTGAAAAAGACCCTTCTGGATCACGAATTGAAATTTATATTTCATTTATTGTTGATTGTGAAATAAATGTTTCGTATAAAGAGCAAAAGAGATAGGGAGTGGAGAATAAATAGCATGAAAGAGATTCGAGTTGGGTTGATTGGTACAGGCTATATCGGCCGTACCCATGCCATTGCTTATGCACAGGCTCCGACAGTATTTCCGTTAAAAGGCCAACTAATACGTGAAATGGTCGCTGACGTAACCGCAGAGCTGGCTTGTGAGCAGGCAAAAGTACTCGGTTTTCGACGCTCGACAGGTAACTGGCGTGAATTGGTTTCTGATCCCAATATTGATGTTGTCGATATCTGCACTCCTAATTTCCTGCATAAAGAAATGGCATTGGAAGCCATCAAGCACGGTAAACATATCTATTGTGAAAAGCCACTGGCACTGAATTCCCACGATGCAAAACAGATGGTGGAAGCCGCAGCCCAAGCGGGCGTTAAGACATTGGTCGGTTTTAACTACATGAAAAATCCCACCGCACAACTGGCGAAAGAGATTATCGCGAATGGCGAAATTGGTAAGGTAGTGCATTTTTATGGCACTCACAATGAAGACTATATGGCTGATCCTCTTAGTCCGATTCACTGGCATTGTTTTAAAGAACAAGCGGGATTGGGCGCGTTGGGGGATCTGGCCACCCATATCATCAATATGGCGCAGTATCTGGTGGGGGATATTGTGACAGTTTGTGGTGACATAGAAACGGTAGTGAAGGCGCGTCCTGAAAAAGCGGGGTCTTCTGTGCTGATTCCTGTCGAAAATGAAGATCAGGCTCATGCGATGGTGCGTTTCAATACCGGAGCAATGGGAGTCATTGAAACATCCCGTATCGCCTGTGGCCGCAAAATGGGGTTGGGCTATGTTGTGACAGGCACCAAAGGCACACTGAGTTTCACGCAGGAACGGATGGCAGAATTGAAACTTTATCGCCATGACGAACCCGCCAGCCGTCAAGGATTCAAGACTATTTTAGTGGGGCCGGAACATCCTGATTATGCCCCTTTCTGTCATGGTGCAGGGCATGGTATTGGTTTCAACGATCAAAAAACGGTAGAAGTCAGAGATTTGATTGATGGTATCGCGTTGGAGCAAAACATGTGGCCTGATTTTACTGAAGGCTGGAAAGTTTCACGCATTCTGGATGCAATCCTCTATTCTCACCAAGAGAAACGTTGGGTTAATGTCACAGAAATTAATTAAATTCTGCTGTCCAGAGCTGATGTTCAAAATCGTCTAAGGTTCAACAAAATAAAGAGTTCAGCAAAATACCGTATTCGGTAAGAGGTGAATCAATGGAGCAGCATAGAAAGTTTGATGTTATCTGCATGGGGCGTATCGCGGTTGATCTGTATGGTCAGCAAATTGGCTCTCGTCTGGAAGACATGGGGAGTTTTTCAAAATACCTGGGGGGATCTTCGGGGAATGTGGCCTATGGTACGGCGCGTCAGGGGTTAAAATCTTCAATGCTGGCAAGAGTCGGTGATGAACACATGGGGCGCTTTCTGCGTGAAGAGTTGGAGCGGATTGGTTGTGATACCAGCCATTTGATTACCGACAAAGAGCGTCTGACGGCTTTAGTTCTGCTCGGCATTAAAGATAGCGAAACCTTCCCACTGGTTTTTTACCGTGATAACTGTGCTGATATGGCCATCACTCGTGATGATTTCAGCGAAGACTATATTGCTTCTGCCCGTTGTCTGGCGATCACCGGAACTCACCTTTCCCATCCGCAAACTCGTGATGCTGTGTTGACTGCACTGCGATATGCTCGTCGTAATGGTGTCAAAACGGCCATTGATATCGATTATCGTCCGGTATTGTGGGGGCTGACTTCGCTCGGTGACGGAGAAACTCGCTATATCCCTTCAGGTCAGGTGACGGCGCAATTGCAGGAAGTGCTCTCTCAGTTTGACTTGATTGTGGGGACTGAAGAGGAATTTCATATTGCTGGCGGCTCTACGGATACGGTTGACGCTTTGCGCCAAGTGAGGGCGCTGACTGCCGCCACATTGGTTTGCAAGCGGGGCGCATTGGGATGCTCTGTATTTACTGCAACCATTCCCGACACTTTGGATGAGGGGGTCACTGTACAGGGCATCAAGGTGGAAGTCCTGAACGTTTTGGGAGCAGGGGATGCCTTTATGTCTGGCTTGTTGCGTGGTTATCTCAATAACGAAAGCTGGGAACAGGCCTGCACTTATGCCAATGCCTGTGGCGCTCTGGTAGTTTCCCGCCATGGCTGTGCGCCAGCCATGCCAGATAAAACTGAGTTGGATAGTTATCTTGTCCGAGCGGCAGAAATACCGCGCCCTGATGTAGATTCGTATCTCAACCACCTGCATCGCATTGGTAGCCGCCACAAACAGTGGGATGAACTGTGTGTCATGGCATTTGATCACCGCATCCAGTTTGTCGAAATGGCGCGCAAAGTAAATGCTAGTCTCGATCGAATCCCGCAACTAAAAAAACTGTTGTTCCGTGCCAGTCAGGAAGTCAGCGTAGAAGCTCATTTGGAGGGGAAAGCGGGAATATTGTGTGACAGCAGTTTCGGCCAAGACGTACTGAATACCGCGACAGGGCAGGGGCTATGGATTGGGCGCCCGATTGAACTGCCCGGCTCCCGCCCGCTTTGCCTTGAACACGGTAATCTTGGCTCCCAGCTTGTCAGTTGGCCACGGGAACATATTGTGAAATGTTTAGTGTTCTTCCATCCAGAAGATAACCAACCCTTGCGTCTGGAACAGGAAAAAACTGTACAGGAAGTGTATGCCGCCTGCTGCCAATCTGGTCATGAATTGTTGCTGGAAGTGATTTTGCCAGTAGATATGCCCCATTCTGATGAGCTTTACCTGCGTGCGCTCCAGCGTTTCTATAATCTCGGCATTAAACCGGATTGGTGGAAACTACCGCCAATGCAATCGGTCACTTGGGATCAAATTACGGCATTGGTTGAACAGCGTGATCCCTATTGCCGTGGCGTTGTGATCCTTGGTCTTGATGCACCAGAGGCGATCTTGAAAGCAAGTTTCAATGCGGCTGCGGGTAAATCGATCGTCAAAGGTTTTGCCGTTGGACGAACGCTATTTGGTCAGCCTTCATTGCAATGGCTGGCGGATGAAATTGATGAAGAAACCCTCATTCGGCAAATAAAAACTAACTATCACAATTTGATTAGCCACTGGCGTCAGCGTGGGTAACAAAGCAAGTGAATAACAAAAAATAAATAACAAAAAATAAATCACAGAGCCAACAGATAACAACTCTAATAGAACATTATCTTTTTCATCTTACAGGAGAACTCTTATGGCTGTTCAACTTGGCATCAACCCCTTGACATGGACCAATGATGACTTGCCTTCTTTGGGTGCTGAAACACCTTTAGAAACTTGTCTGACAGAAGGTCGGAAGGCGGGATTTACAGGTTTTGAACTGGGTAATAAATTTCCCCGCCAGGCGCAGATTTTGGGACCTATCTTGGTTGCCCATGATTTGCAATTGGTGTCTGGCTGGTATTCCGGTGAACTGCTGACGCGCAGTGTTGAAGAAGAAATTGCCGCTGTTCAGCCATATTTGGCCCTGTTATGTGAATTGGGTGCTACTGTGATGGTTTTTGCCGAAGTGACACACTGTATTCATGGCAATCAGGATAAACCTGTGCATCTTCGTCCACTGTTTCCGACAGATCGCTGGCAAGAATATGGCGAAAAACTGACGGAATTTGCCCGTTATACTCAGTCGCAGGGAGTTCAGATTACTTATCATCACCATATGGGAACTGTGATTGAAAGTGCGCAAGATGTCGATAATCTGATGGAAAATACAGGCGAAGAAGTGGGTTTGTTGTTGGATACAGGGCATCTGACCTTTGCGGGGGATGATCCATTGGCAGTGGCAAAACGCTGGTGCAAACGTATTAATCATGTGCACTGCAAAGATATTCGTCCAGATGTGTTAAAAGATGCCAAAAACCGCAAAACCAGCTTCCTTGATGCCGTCTTGAATGGCGTTTTTACCGTACCGGGAGATGGTTGCGTCGATTATCCGGCTATTTTTGAGGTATTGAAGGCGAATCACTATAACGGCTGGCTGGTGGTTGAAGCAGAACAAGATCCTGCCGTCGCCCACCCACTGACTTATGCCACGATGGGATATAACAATTTGTACAGATTCGCCAAAGAAGCGGGATTGATTTAAACGCGAAGATTGGGGGGCCAAATGTCTAAACTATTGTCAAAATACCAAGCACCTGATCAGGATAAACGGACACAACATATCACACCGGAAACGGCAAATTGGGGATATGTTTACTTTGCTGTTTATGAATTGAATGCGGGAGAATCCATCACCTTGCCCGCATCGGAAAATGAAACCTGTCTAGTGTTGGTGGCGGGAAAAGCCACGGTAGTGACACCTCAGCAACAGTTTGCGCAGGTTGGGGATCGCATGAACCCATTTGAGCGTAAAAAGCCTTACGCCGTCTACGTTGCACCGCATGAAGCGATGGAAATCATTGCCGAAACTCACCTTGAACTGGCCGTATGTCAGGCGAAAGGCAAGGGAAATTATCCCACCCGTTTGGTTACGCCGCAGGATATTAGTGCTGAACAGCGTGGCAATGGTAATAATCGGCGCTATGTTCACAATATCCTGCCCGATGATCAACCAGCGGATAGCTTATTGGTTGTTGAGGTTTATACCGATGAGGGTTGTACCAGCTCTTATCCTAGCCACAAACATGATACCGATAACGCACCACAAGAAACCTATTTGGAAGAGACTTATTATCACCGCTTGGATCCATCGCAGGGTTTTTGCGTGCAGAGAGTCTACACTGACGATCGCTCACTGGATGAAGTAATGGCGGTCTATAACAAGGATGTGGTGATGGTGCCGAAAGGCTATCACCCCGTAGCCACTATAGCGGGGTATGACAGTTATTACCTGAATGTGATGGCTGGCCCAACGCGTAACTGGTTATTTACATGGGAAAAAGATCACCAATGGGTTAATGGCGAGGAATATGCGGCAAAACATGCCAGCCGTTAAGTGGAGAATTGCTCCCCAAATGGGGAGCAATATCATGAAAGCGTAATGTTAAAGGCGTTTGCAGACTAGCTTAAATAGCCCATAGGCTACGCTTGCTACCAATAATGAGTTAATTGCTGGAACGCCCCAATCCGCTCCCAGACCAATAACACTGCCAATAAGACTGGCGATAATGGCCGCCCAGCCAATGGTTGGCGTTTCATTCGGAAGAGTGCCTTGTTGCCGACTCTCATCCAACACTTTGCGGTGGGAACGTAGAATATAGTAATCAACCAACATGATCCCAAGAATGGGAGGAAAGACGACGCCTAATACAGTCAGGAAATCCACAAACCGTTCTAGAATACCCAGAATAGAAAGTAGCGTTCCTAGCATTCCGATCATCATCGTCGTTGGGGGATAGCGAAGTTTTTTGCCGGTTATGCCTTCTACGGCGTTGATAACGCCTAATGAAGAAGAATACAGGTTCAGGTCATTGACTCTTAATGTAGAGAATACGACAACCAGAAGACCGGCTCCCCCTGCGGCTTGCGACATAATAGTGACGACATCCGCCGTATTCAGGGCTTTTACAATGAGGATCGCCAAACCATTAATCACAAATTCACCAGCAAGGATAGTCAGCAACGTGATCCCAAAAACATGCTTGCCTGATTTGGTATAACGGGTCAAATCGGGAGTCATCAAGCTGGCAACAATCGCACCACCAACCACAATCGTGATGCCTGCATTGATGGACAATGTCTCACCTGAGTGAGGCAACGTGATGATTTCATGCAGTTGTTGACTCGCGCCTCCGGATAATACCTGAGTAGAAATATAAGCGACGAGTAGAATAAACAGCGGCACGGCGATTCTGGCGGTAAACCGCAACGCTTTAAAACCAAAGGCAACCAACGCTGTCAACAAAATGCCTGATAGCGCTGCTGCCCAGACGAACCCGAGTTTATCGCCGGTGGCAAAGTTCAGGGAATGGGCGAAAATCGCATTTTGGATACCAAACCAGCCCAATAAACTGACTGCAACAACCAAGCCAATTAACACTGATCCTATACGGCCAAAACCACACCATCGAGCCAGCAGACTGCCAGATAAGCCCTCACGCATCCCCGCAAAGCCAAGCCCGAAAGTGGCAATCCCAAAGATCAGACTGCCGATAAAAATGGCGATAAAGGTATCGATCAGTGCCATGGAGTTGCCGAGCACAGCCCCAAGCATAAATTGATCCAATGCCGTCAACATGCCCATATGAACGATAGCCACGCTTAACAGTGATAAACGCTGTGTTTGTGGCACTCGGCTCAGTGGACAGTGTTCAATTTTGAGCACTATTATCATTCCTTTGATTGCTTTAGATAAACAGAACACCTTTTTCAATTAGACGTTCTGGAATATAGCTATCTAATTGTAAATGCCGACAAAACTCCTCAAATTGCTGAATCGAATGGACATTGGCCTTCTGATAGATGTTGTAGACTCTGTTTTCTATCGTTTTGTGGCTAACGTTGTATATTTGGGCGATTTCCTTATTTGAGCGTCTTTGCAGCATTAAGAAGATGATATCAAGCTCACCTTGGGTAAATAGGTCTGTGACAGCTTCTGTAGTGATAACGCTGGGTTTTTGGCGGTTAATATATTTTAAAGGGGAGAGGCTACTCAGTGGCTTAGCGTTCCAAACTATCCCGATGCACTCTTTTTCATCGTTATACACAGGAAATTTTTCACTGATGAAAGGCGCTAAACTGTTTTTTCCGTACCAATAATGTGTTTCGATAATGGAAACTCTATCTTTTGATTCTTCTGTTCTCCGGTCATGTTCTTTAAGATCTTGTGAAAATTGATCGTCAGACCAATCAGTTGGGAACTCACAGTCTAACTTACCTTCGACGTCAAAATTTTCTGGTGTGTTGGTGTAAAGGTAAGCCGCTTTATTCATATAGATATGTCGGGACTCTAAATCCTTAATGCCCCAAGGATCGCTGAGATGCTCCATCATGGCGATTAGCCCCTTTAAATAGGGTTCATTATTTTTATAGGATAAACTCATCTCTATCTCATATAATTTATACTTGTTAAATTTTAATTTAAAAATAATAACGTTTGTATTTATATCCCTACCTTCATTGACTCCATATTCATAAAGCTAATTTTTCCGTGGAGATTGCTAAATTGAAACTAAAAAATATCTACATAAGTCATATTTTCTCTATTCTTTGGCTATTCTTTTTATTATCTGTTTTTGTTAGTCTCCACTAAAATATAACTTATAAAATTAATATTTTCTATAGTAAATGATTTCTCTATTTTATTAAATAATCCCGTCTAGAACGAAATTGCTATCACTTTTGCTGTTTAATGACAAGAGTGTTTTTCACTCTTTCCTTATTCCATAAAAAGTGTTTAATCTAAAAGATCATATAAATTAGCTAGTTATATATTTTTCTGGGCGTTGATATGTATAAAACACAAAAAATGGAACACCTAAGAAAAAATTTGCAATATCTGCTTGATTCCAGAGGAGAGACAAGAGTATCGATCTGCGATCGAACAGGTCTTAACCGTACAACCATCTATAATATTCTGGATGGCAGAGTTCAAAGCGTTCACTCTTCCACAATACAGAAAGTCTCCAATTTCTTTGGCGTATCATATAGTGAAATAGAGACAACTGATATCGCAGAAAAAGAACGTTTGGATGCCATCATCTCTTATGAAGGAAACATGAATCCCTGTGCTGTTCCGCTATTTATGCAATCTGAGTGCATTACTCCTGACTTTTATGACAGCAAAATCGGTTCTCTCATTGTTGAAAGAAAACTGACTTATTATTTTGGGTCGGGACCTAATATCGTTGCCGTTTTACTTGAGAATGATTTCTCAGGTAAATATAATGCTGGGGATTTATTAATAATTAAGAGGGGTCATTACCAGAACAATAATCCAAAATTATGTTTCGAACCAAAACAGCAGCAGTTTCATATCAAAGAATTCAATAGAGAAAGTTCGGATAGTTTGATGGTGATTGGGGATATAATGGAAGAACGGTTCGGATATGGGAAAAAAATATAAATTATTGGGATTCAACAGTCAGGATAATACCGCTAACGTATTAATTTCATCAACCGGAAAAGTATTAAAAATAAACACAAAGGAGCTTGAGAAGAGTGAAATAGCAGATGATCTCGACAATCACGAGATAAAATCGCTTTATAGGAAGCTATATTCTAGTTTTCCAAATACCCCCTCAGTTTATGAAATTGAAGAGCGTAATGAAAAATCTTGGATTGTGTATTCATTTCTCGCATTATTACTGACAATTTTCTATACATTTAGCAATATAGCAGCAGCTAAACCCGTTTACATTGAATACCTTGATATTATTGTCACTCCTGGTACCTTTATTTACCCTTTTTCATTTTTAGTTATTGATTTATTGAGTGAATTTTATGGGTTCAGGTTGGCAAGAAAAGCAATATATATGTCATTAGTTTCTAACCTGATCATTGTATCTCTGTTGAGTATTTCAACGAGTTTACCCGCCATTCCAAGTTGGGATTTAAATGATCAGTACAATGCTCTAATGAGCCATATTCTGTCGGCAATTTTTGCTTCCTCGCTGTCATTTTTGGTTTCAGAGCTTGTCAATTCTTATATCTTGTGCAAATTGAAGGACATGACAAATTCCCGCTTTTTGGCATTAAGGGTATTCTTCAGTACGTTTATTGCATCAGTGATTGATAGTTTTGTTTTCTGTCTTGTCGCATTCTATGGAAAACTACCTTTAAATCAAATTATTACAATGATGGTTGTACAAATCTTAATTAAGATTTTCTTCGCATTGTTTAATGTCTTTCCTGCTTACGGCTCACGTTATTTATTTAACCGATGGGTTGTTAAAACAGCAAATTGATAAACCGCATGGGGGAATGTCCCTCATGCTCTTTCTTCGCTAACAATCTTGCCTTATTTGTTTATAACTAAATAATATTTATTACGGTTTTTATATGTATTTATTTTTATAAAGCTAATTGTTATCACATAGGTTTATCACATGAATATTTATGCAATCTGGCGGTTGATATACATACTATTTATAAGGTAAATAGTATGTTCAGTTCTTACTCCCTACTGAATATGAATACATTGCATCTAAGATATAATTTTATTTTACTATCAATTAGATACGTAATATTTGTTCCATATTTTATTTATTGGCTATCAAATAATGACATACTTATTCATCATTAAAATCAACATTTGTGTTTTTATATGTTGATTTTAACATTTGTCTGGTGTATTAATTTCATCGTCAAAACATAAGTTAAAATTTATATTTTGTCTGGACGTTAGGTTAGGGGGACATGTCTCCCTTTATGCAGACAAATAATTTTCATTATTTTGAATTATAATTTTTATTCGCCCAACACCAGGGTAACATTAGTTTGTTTTTTGAACTTATGATAGCCAGTCTCTTAGTCAGGAATTCTTGATTAAGAGACTGGACAATCATATAGCCAATAGATTCCAAATTGCGGTACAACCAACATAGCCGCAACTTGACAGTGTAAGGTATGACCTTTTATATCAGGGGTAGATAAATATCTGTCACGGCCTCGGCTTCAGGGACAGTTGGGAACAACTTTATTCGTTCAAAAAATAGCGGAAAATCCCTAATTTCTTGATTGTTTTCCGATAACCAACGTGTATACAGGTAATTGACTATGACAGGTATTTCACCATCTGAGCCGATATGTCTTATATAGGCACATTTTCCTGATGGAAGGGTTTTTTGGATAATTTTGGGGTGGTTAACCTCAAACGTTGAGGTGATTTCTACACATAAATCAAATTGGTATTCATCCGGTTCAACTTTTTCGGGATCGGCATAAACGAGATTGAACGTTCTGTACCGTTCGGGCGGCAATTTATTGCCTATTCTCCATTCCTTGAACTCTCGAACTGTATTACCGATATCTGATGGAGAACCTTTGTGTTCCATCACTGCCACCGAGGTTTCTGGAAAGCTAACGATTTTTACTTCAACAAGCGGTAGTCTCTCATTCATTACTTTAGTCCTAATATCATTTATGATTTGGTGCCGGCTATACCAGATAGACCAATCAGGTTTTTTCCTGAATTCCATAGGACTTTGACCAACAGCACTTTTGAACGCTCTAGAGAATGCTTCTGGACTTTCATAACCACATGTAAGAGCAATATCTATAATTGAACTATGGCTATACGCCAGATCATAAACTGCTTTTTTTAATCGGAGCTGCCTGATATACGCAGCAACGCCGATACCGTAATTTGCGGAAAATAATCGGTGAAAGTGATATTTAGAACAGGCAGCAATGCTGCTCAAACTTTCTCCATTCATATTGGTGTCGATATTTTCATCGATGTAATGAAGAAGTGCGTTCAATCGTCGTTTAATCATAGTCATAATATCCAACTCATCTGGTACACAGGCATGTTATATAGCCTCCAGTGATGGAACATGATGATAATTGCTGACTTATCCCCTCATTTTTCAAGTTGTTGACTGCAAATTGGGAACCATTAGATATAGATAAAGTTAATTGACGAGTAAGCCCTTGTTTTTGATAAATTCAGAGCAGTGCTTTCGCTCCCATTCGATAAATTTGTTCGCAACCTACAATTTCGCCAAATTCTGCCCGAACTATCATCCCTTCGATAAATGTCATCAGGATTTCCGTCTTGGTTTCGGCATCTTTTTGGTTGGCTGTGAAAATTGAGAATAAGAGTGATTTTAGCCACGTTTTATGTTGTTGAGCTTGTTTGGCGATAATCTCGTCGTGGCCTTTAAATTCTGCTAAGGCATGCATAAACAGGCAACCTTTAAAATCAGGGGATTGGAACCATGAAAAATGCCAATCAAGGATCGCATTTAGCTTATTTTCAGTTCCTTCTGTGGCGGATACTGTGTTATTTAGCGCCTCTTCAAATCTCTTATGTCGCCTGATTAGTAGGCTTTCAATCAGTTTGTTTTTGGAGCCGAAGTAGCGGTACATAGAGGTTTTTGACACATTTGCCTTATCTCGAATCAGATCGACCCCAACTGCGTTGTAACCGAATTCATTAAACAGTGATTCTGCAATGTCTAAGATGTGATTTTTTTTGCTCATAGTCATTTTTCTTAGTTATTTCAATTAGTTTTGATTAGTACTCTTATTTTTGCAAATCAGAGGTTGTTTTTAAGTGGACAGATCTGTACCATTTGATGGGTGTACAGATTTGTACACACGAAGTATCACACTTACTGAGTAATATTGCACGCTAATCATCTGGAGAGTGAAACATGAGTAAATTGAGGGGCGGGGGCGGTTTACCTCCAAGGCCGGATTTTGTTCAATTAATTAAAGGGTTATCAGGGGGGTTCCTAGGGATCTTAGTATTGAGCTATTTAAGCCAAACGACAGAATATCCGTGGTTAATGGCTCCTTTTGGGGCTACTTGTGTCATCCTTTTCGCGGCTCCGGCTTCCCCACTCGCCCAGCCGAGAAATATTATTGGCGGGCATTTACTGGCGACGGCTGTAGGGCTTCTGACATTGTATTCATTGGGTGACTCGTTGATTGTGATGTCTCTGGCGGTGGGAATAGCCATTATGTTGATGCAGCTATTTCGTGTTGTGCATCCACCTGCGGGGGCTAATCCATTGGTTATCTTTCTAGCTGGTCAGGAAGCTGTTGGTTTTGATTTTCTTTTTACGCCTGTATTAACTGGCAGCTTGGCGCTTATTGCGATCGCATCTTTTATTAATAACGTGGGAAAAGAGAATAGCTGGCCAGTGTATTGGCACGGATTTACTAGAAAAAAGAGGGTTGATCCGGATTAGTGATTAGAATGTTCCTGTATCAGGATATAAAACCATTTGACTTTATATCCTTGATCTTTCAGGTTGCTGCTTTGTTGGTCGTGCTCATTCGCCCCAGTTACCATTCAAATTCATCTATTACAGGTACATTTTGCTGGCTTTGTCAAAAATCTCATTCTGTATATGCATTATTGTCAGAAGAAAAAAACTCATATCTTCAAAAAATGAACAAATATCATAATCTAACTCTGATTTTTCTTTTTTATTGGGCCTGTTTGCAGTCTATCAATCAAAACAAATTTTTGCCCAACGAGCCAGACCTGTAGTCACTGAGCCGAAGTAGTTACCACCGGCCAGCGGGATGCCCGGTAGCTCTTGTTCAACTGTCTGGCGGAGAATAGGCGAACTCGCTGAACCGCCTGTCATAAAGATCACATCGGGCTGAGTTCCCCCTTGCACCACCGCTTCGCTAACCAACTTAGCCATTTTCGCTTTAGTGGATTCGATTGCGGCAATCATCTGCTCGCGCTGAATGTTAACTTCAATAATCTCTGATAATAAGTTTAATTTAACGCGATGTTCAGATTGGTCTGAAAGGGCAATTTTGGCTTCTTCTGCACTGCGAACCAAGCTGTATCCCAGTGTGTCTTGATACACCTTCAATAATCGGGCTAATTTCTCTGGTTCTTGGGCGTCTCTATGCAAAGATTTTAATGCCGTTAAATTCTGGCGAGAGTAGAACTCTTTCTGAGCCTGCACATCGTTGATGGCAATTGGATTCCAAAATTGAGTCAGTGGCATATCAATACCCGAAGCAACTTTACTTCCTAATCCAAAAGGGTGCATGAGTTGTTTAAAGGTCAGATTAATATCTAAATCGTTCCCGCCGATACGCTGGCCAGTATGTGCCAGTAAGCTGTCGCTGCGTTTGGATTTTCCTCTCCAGCTTGGCCCCATCTGGATCAGGGAGCAATCTGTTGTTCCGCCGCCAATATCGACTACCAGCACAGTTTTATCTTCTGTCAGTGTGGCTTCATATTCCAAACCAGCAGCTACTGGTTCAAATTGAAACTCAATGTTGCGAAATCCCGCTCGTTTTGCGGCATCAAATAAAATTGTCTCAGCTTGTTGGTTAGATTTGTCGCCACCACGCCCATGAAAATTGATCGGACGGCCAATCACGACGTCTTCAACAGCCTGCTGTTTATTGGCTTCTACCCGCTGCTTGATATTCGCCATCATGGCGCAGACCAGATCCTCAAAAAAACTGATTTGAGTATCCCTTAATCCCATTGCACCCAGGAAAGACTTCGGCGATTTTACGTAGTAAACATCTTGGGGATTTTCCAAATATCGAGCTAATGCTTCTTGCCCAAATACAATATCATCTGGCAAAAGCTCAATACCTTCCTCACGGTTCGCAGTTATCGCACTACGAAGTAGCTGTTCACCCGTTTGATTGCCTGGGCTGATATTCCAGTGACGAAATAAGTGCTCAGAAACTGATTCTCGGGTCGGTGCAGCCAGAGCAGAAGGAATGTAGAAGTTATCATTTTCGATAGCAATCAACCGTGGCGTATCCCCGATCATCTCTGCTACCGCGCAATTCGATGTGCCATAGTCAAAACCGATGAACATAGGTTCCCTCATTCTCAATCGTGGAAAATTTTTAAAAGGGCGCAGATGCTATCGTAAATTAGCGTAGAACGCGAGCTTAAGATAAATAATTATAGTTGTTCTGTCTCCGGTAATGACTTGACGCTAAAATATGTGGGCCTAAATTTAGGCCCACTAAAATCAAGCATAGCAATCAAATTAACTTATATTGATATAACCCTCAATTGACAACTCGCTGATTATTTCAGTGCTGATAGTCGAAATAGACTCAATAACATCTGAGTGGGAGCGATCATTAATCCATTTGATTACTAAGGGATTAGTTACCCATTTCGAGATATTATTATCTGGTAGTTTTACTACCAATTGATTTATCTCTAATCCAGCAACCCCTTTATAATCTGGATTCATTTTACCCGCTTTAAATAAGGTGATGTTTGTATGTGATAATTTCCCACTTAAATCACAATTAACCATTTCATGTTCAAACGGCATTGCTGACAATACCTTATCTATATAACGGTTGGATGCTCCCATATTTTGTAATTTCATTGTAATCTCTTTAAATGCATATGACATATCTATTTTATTTCTGATTTCTTTTATCTGTTTAGTATTGATAACTGTATCTAATAAGAATAATTTAATGTCTTTTGCACCGACTTGTTCTAACTGATATGCAACCTCCATAGCCAACTGCCCTCCTAATGACCATCCTAAAATTCTAATAGGTTTATCAATAGAAGTTTCAGACAAAATAAATTCCAAATAGATTTGAGATATCTTTTGCAATGATCCTACTGGGTTATTCGTAATGAGATTGTAATTATCAATGCCTATACAGTTATATACATCAGATAAAGCATTGGCTAAAGCAGCATATACTTCACTGCCGCAACTGGCTGCATGAATCATAAACAGTTTATTCGTTGCTGTTGATTCTGGAGTTAATACATTAAGTAAGTTGCATTTAGAGCAATCAGCTTCTAACCATGCAGATAACAAAGAAATAGATTTGTGGCTAAACAGAATGTGCAATGGAATATCCATTTCCATTTCACGATGAATGGCTGCCGTCAGTTTAATGGCCATAAGGGAGTTTCCACCGATACGGAAGAAATTATCCTCAATGCCGACCTGCGCCAGCCCCAGCACTTTCTGCCAGATAGTACAAAGCTGCGTTTCCAGTTCATTGCGCGGAGCGACATAGTGGTCACGGTTGTCCCACACTGGTGCAGGCAAGGCTCGGCGATCCAGTTTGCCATTGAGGGTCAGGGGCACTGATTCAATTCGGGTAAAGCTGGCGGGTACCATGTATTCCGGCAGACGGGTGAACAGATGCCCAATCAGGGCTTCATTCGATAGTTCCCCGTCAGTGATTAGGTAAGCCACCAGGGCTTTGTTGCCCTCATGTTCCCGATCAATCACCACTGCCTGTTTAATTTGTGGATGCAAGGCCAGAGCCGTTTCGATTTCTCCCAGTTCAATGCGGTAGCCGCGGATTTTGACCTGAAAATCATTGCGCCCCAGATATTCCAGATTGCCGTCCGGCCGCCAGCGGACTAAGTCGCCGGTTTTATACAGGCGGGTGTAGCCCAGGGCTATATCTTCTGTTGTTGCAAACGGGTTCACCACAAAATTTTCAGCTGTCAGCTCTGGTCGGTTCCAATACCCCCGTGCCAATCCGACTCCGCCGATATAGAGTTCCCCCGGCGCACCGATAGGGGACAGATTGCCGTGACTATCACGGACATACAAACGGGTATTATGGATTGCCCGGCCAATGGGGACATTGCTGGTAAATTCTTCGGCGGTATCGACGTAGGTGACTTCAATCGCGGCTTCTGTTGGCCCATAGAGGTTAATTAAGGCACTGGAGCCTGGATTAATGCTTGCAAATGCACTGACCTGAGAAGACGTCAGCGCTTCCCCGCTACAAAAGACATGGCGGATTTTATCTGATAACTGCTGCTTGGTAGCCTGTAGCGTTTGACAAAATGCCCCTAGCATAGACGGGATAAAGTGAAGCAACGTCACGCCGGTTTTCAGCATAAGTTGATGCAGAGCTTCTGGCTGTTTATGGATCTCAGGCGAGGCAATCACGATACTGGCCCCGACCCAGTTCGCCAGCAGTAGTTCCCATACGGAGACGTCAAAGGTATACGGAGTTTTTTGCAGCACTTTATCTGTCGCATTGAAAGGATATTGGGATTGCATCCAGCACAGGCGATTAACAATGCTTTTATGCGTCAGCTCAACTCCTTTCGGCTGACCGGTTGTTCCTGAGGTGTAGATGATATAGGCCAGATCAGTGGCTCCATTTATTGGCACTGGGTTTTCCACTGGTCGGTCGAGGGTCACGGTTTGGTCATCCGAAGCGATCAGTGCAGGTTGCTCCATCAGTTTGTACGTATATTCCTCTAGTGCTGCCAGATGTCGTAGCTGTGTTACCACGCATGGAGACTGCGTGTCTGCCAGAATAAATCGGATTCTCTCCGGCGGATATTCCGGTGACATCGGCACATAGGCTCCACCTGCTTTCAGTACTGCCAGAATACTGATCACCATCTCCAGACTGCGATCCAGATACAGGGCGATGGGGGTGTCTGCCGGCATCGGTTTATTGTGCTGCTGTTGATAGTGTTCGCGGATCACCACGGCTAGCTGGTTCGCCTGTTCGTTAAGTTGGCGGTAAGTCAGCGTTTTCCCTTCAAAGATCAGAGCTTCGTTATCCGGTGTGGCTTCTACCTGTGCCTCGAATTGTTGTTGCAGGGTTCGGTTCTGTGGGTACGGCGTGTCAGTCTGGTTCCAGCTGTGCAGCAGGGTGTGGCGCTCCTGCGCGGACAATACGTCAAGTCCGGCGAGAGATTGTTTCTGGTCTGTGACGAAAGCCGTCAGAACCCGCTGATAACTATCAGTGATACGGGTTATCGTGGCTTCGTCAAACAGGCTCACTGCGTAATTGATGCCGCCAGTAATAAGACAGGTTTGGCTATCAGACATAAACAGGCTCAGATCAAACTTGGCTGGCGTGTGCAGAGGCTCGTCCAGCTTAACTGGACTAAACGGCAGATCTGTTCCGTTTGGCAGATTTTCACCGAAGCTTTGTAGCCCAAACATAACTTGGAAAATAGGGTGACGGGAGGCGTCACGTTCAATCTCCAGTGCGTCAACCAATTGTTCAAATGGGATGTCTTGGTGAGACTTGGCTTGGGCAATCACCTTGTGGGTCTGCTGGATCAGCTTTTCCACACTGTCGGTTTGTTCAATCTGTGCCCGTAAGATCAGCGAGTTGACGAACATGCCGATCAATGGTTGGGTTTGCGCATGGTGTCGGTTGTCGGTGGGAGTGCCCAGTATAATATCGTCCTGTCCGGACAATTTCGCCAAAGTGACATAAAAACCACTGAGCAGCACTGAATACAGGGTGGTTTCTTGTGTTTTTGCCAGCGTTCTTAACTGTTCGGAAAGTTTACCATCCAGCGTAAAATCGAAATTCCGTCCCCGATAATCCACCTGTGTTGGGCGGGGCCTGTCTGTTGGCAAGGTCAACGGTTCATAACCCGCCAATGTCTGTTGCCAGTATGCGAGTTGACGTTTATGGACTTCGCCTTGCAAATATTCCCGCTGCCATTTGGCGTAGTCGCCATAAGTGATATCCAGAACGGGGAGTTGGCTGTTACGGTTTTCTAGCAGAGAATGATAAATCTCCGCGAGTTCATTCATAAAAATATCAATCGACCAGCCATCGATGGCGATATGGTGCCACATGATCAGCAAGTAATGCTTTTCGGCTACTTGCGTTTCTGTCAACGGCGTTTCTAACTGATAGTGACACAGGCGCAGGCTGGGTTCGGCGGTCAGATCGAACGGAGTGGTTAGCTCGGCGCGCACTGCTTGCAAAAGTGCGTCTATATTTTCACAAGATTGTGACCGAAGAAGAAGATTCCCTTCAAGTAGGTGCTGATATTCATGGCCTTCATCGTCACTGCGGTATACCGTGTTCATCACGGGGTGGCGCTCAACTACCCGGTTAATTGCGGTTTCCAGCAGCGGCAGGCAGGCCCCATCATTCAACTGCACTAAGGAAGGAATATGATAGGCATAGGTGCCTTGCTCAAAACGTTCGATAAAGAGCATCCGTTCTTGGGCAAATGACAAGGGATAGTGCGTCAGCTCGAAGTGAGGAATTACCGTGCAGGCTTGCTGCCCCATCTGAGCGGCCAGTCCGGCAATGGTTTTCAGTTCAAACAACTGCGTCAGTGATACCTCCATCGCTAGAGTCCGGCGAATGGTCGCAGTCAGTTTAATGGCAATGATGGAGTCTCCACCGATACGGAAGAAGTTATCCTCAATACCGACCCGCGCCCGCCCCAGCACCTCTTGCCAAATCGTACATAGCTGTGTTTCCCGTTCATCGCGCGGAGCCACATAACCCTCACGGTTTTCCCATACCGGCTCCGGCAAGGCTCGGTAGTCCACCTTGCCGTTCAGGGTCAGGGGGATCGAGTCAATCTGGGTAAAACTGACTGGTATCATGTATTCCGGCAGACGGGTCGATAAATAGCCGATTAAAGTCTCATCCGACAGTGGCCCGTCAGTCACCAAATAAGCCGCCAGCGCTTTATTGACCTCGTGCTCGCGGTTCATCACCACCGCTTGTTTGACCTGTGGATGTGCGGACAGGGCACTTTCGATTTCCCCCAGTTCAATGCGGTAGCCGCGGATTTTGACCTGAAAATCATTGCGTCCCAGATATTCCAGATTGCCGTCCGGCCGCCAGCATACTAAGTCGCCGGTTTTATACAGGCGGGTGTAGCCTTGAGCCTTATCTTCATCCGTGGCAAACGGGTTTTCCACAAACCGCTCTGCGGTCAGTTCTGGTCGATTCAAATACCCCCGGGCGACTCCGGCACCGCCAATGTAGAGTTCTCCCGGCGCTCCGATTGGGGACAGGTTGCCTTGGTCATTAAGAACATACAGGCGGGTGTTATCGATGCCTTTACCGATCCCGCGTTCTCCGTTCTGCATCAATTGGTTCTGGGTGGCGCATACCGTGGTTTCGGTGGGGCCATATTGGTTAAACAGCCGGATATCCGGCGGGACAGGCAGCGCATTCAGGACTTCCCCGCCGGTATGAATGATTTGTAATGCAGAGCCAAATAATTCAGCGGAAAAGTGATTCATTAAGGCAGTGGGAATAAACGCCTTGGTAATCTGGTTAGCATTGATAAAGGCCAGTAGCTGTTCACTGTCCCTCGTTACGTTGGCGGGCGCAATAAACGTAGTTGCGCCAGTCATCAGGGACGGGAATAACTCAAAGACTGACGCATCAAAGACGTAATTGGAGAAGAACAGGGCGTTGACCTGAGGACTCAGTAAATGTGTTTTGGCGATAAACTGGGTTAAATTCATGACGCTGGTGTGCTCAACCATTACGCCTTTGGGTTGACCGGTAGTTCCTGAGGTGTAGATGATATAGGCCAGATCGGCGGCGCTATTCACTGGTGTCAGATTTTCCGACGGCTGGCCGTGGGTTGTGTTCCGATCATCAGCGGCGATCAGTGTCGGCTGATTTGCCAGCGTTTGTGTATATTCTCCCAGTGTTTTCAGGTAGCGTCGTTGGGTCACTACGCAAGGGGGTTGGGTATCTGCCAGAATAAATCGGGTTCGCTCCGGTGGGTAGGCTGGAGACACTGGTACGTAGGCTCCGCCGGCTTTCAGTACTGCCAGCATGCTGATCACCATTTCCAGACTGCGATCCAGATATAAGGCGATCGGTGTATCTGCCGGCATCGGCTTATTGTGCTGCTGTTGATAGTGTTCGCGGATCACCACGGCCAGTTGGTTCGCCCGTTCGTTTAACTGACGGTAAGTCAGTGTTTCTGCCTCAAACACCAGTGCCACGTGATCCGGTGTAGTTTTTGCCTGAATCTCGAACTGTTGTTGCAGGGTTTGGTTCTGCGGGTAGGGTACGTCGGTTTGGTTCCAGCTGTGCAGCAGGGTGTGGTGTTCTTCATCACTGAGAAACGTCACGGAGGGATGTGGCTGGTGCGGATCGCGGGTTACTGCGTGCAGAATACGCTCAAGTTGACGAAGTAAACGCTGCGCCTGTTCACCCGCCAGCCAATCTTCGCCATAATTCAATTTTATTATCAGTTTGTTGCCCTGCTCATAGGCCATCAGCAACACCGGATAATCCACTTTTTCGATGGTCTGACGGAATGTCAGTTTGTTTTCAATGCCTTCCCCGTTCTCGTTCGCTACCGGTGCCGGATAGTTTTCAAAGACCAGCAGGCTATGGAACAGGCGTTCCCCGTCCGGCTGCAAGCTGGCGAGTGATACGGCACTGTGGCTGTTGAGGCCGGCGATATCGTGCTGTATTTCCTGTAAAACGGTGGCAACCGTGCTGTTATGTTTCCACTGAACTTGTAGCGGCAACGTGTTGATATACAAGCCCACGCTGGACTCAACCCCTTCTACGGGCACATCTCGTCCGGAAACGGTGGTGCCTACAATGGTTCTCTCATCCCCGCTGTAACTGTGCAACAATTTATGCCAGGCAAATTGCAGAACCACATTCAGTGTGATCCCTTGCTCCCGGCACATGCTCTTGAGCTGCTCATAGGCGTTCCCCTGTACGGTGAGCATCTGGGCCGCAGGTTTTTCGACCGCTTTGAGCTGGGCCAGATCAACATCATCACTCAACAGGGCGGAAAGATCGTTTGTCCCCTGAAACTGGGTCTTGCGCTCACTCCAGTAAGCCTCGGAGGCGGCTTTATGATCAAGGTGGTATTGCTGCGTCGCCAGATAGGCCGTTTCCACCACGACCTCTGGGGTTTGTCCGTGTACCAGCGCGTTGTAATACTCATGCACGGTTTGCAATAAAATCGGGCCACTCCAGCCGTCGGCAATGCAGTGATGTTGCGTGATCAGTACCGTTACTAACTGTTCATGTTGTGGGATTACAGTGAGGCGGATTAAGCCGGGCTGGCTTAAATCAAAAGGCTGTGTCCGGTCATGTTGTTGGATGGTTTCAATCGCGCCGTCCCATTTTTCTGCCGGTAACGGGCTGATATCTTTGAGCGTGAAATTCGTTGGGCCAATACTGGCACCCTCAGTCACTATCTGTAAGATTTCCCCTTCCCAGTCAAACGCGGTGCGGAGGATGGGAAAGCGCAGTGAAGCCAGCGTCCAGGCCTGTTGGTAGGCCGCAAGGTCTAAATGTGCGTGATAATCCAACAGCAGTTGTACGCGATAGGCATCATCCTGCGGCTGGGACAAATGATGATAAATAAAACCTTGCTGCAAACTGGTGGCGGGATACAGGGCTTCAACCTGATACATTTGCTGAAAATGGATGAGACGTTCGATAGGAATCTCTTTCATTCCGTAATCACTGGGGGTCTTCATTCCGCCCAACCGAACTTTCTTCTGACTGGCAATGATGACGCTATTGAGGGCCTGCTCAAATGCGGTGATAAATTTCTCTGTCTGGGACGGCGATAAACGGGATCTCACACTGAATAGCAGCTTGCCTGCCTGAACGGCACTATTAATATCCAGCAGCAGAGGGCTGCGGTTATCGCTGGCTATCACTGCCCCGCAATCGACAAGAGTCAGAGACCCATTTTGATGGCGGAGCTGCCCGGCTTCTCCCCCCAACTGACCAAGATAGTTGAAGTTGATTGCCGATAGATTGCCGGTTAAATACCCAGCTTGATGCAATGCGCCGTAGCCAATGCCTTTATTCGGTATGGCCCTGAGCATCTCTTTGGTGTGAATAATCGTCTCAGCAATATCAGCCTGCATTTCCAGGCGAACAGGATATACGGAGGTAAACCACCCTACGGTTTCTGAGATATCGAGGGTGTTATCGATGTTTTCCCGTCCATGCCCCTCAAGGATGATGTGGTTGACTGATCGGGAAAAACTCGCTTGCAATGCCAGAGTGAGGGTACTGAGTAATAAGTCGTTGATTTCGGTATGGTAACCGGCATTGGCCTCGTGCAGCAAGATGTCCGTCAGTTCGGCAGAAATCTCCAGTAGGTGCTGACTGATTTCACCCGAGGTTGAATAAACCGCTGTCCCTGCCATCACATGCTGCCAGTAGGGCACCTCTTGTTGGTGCTGTGCTGCATACTGATGTACGGCGTCCACCCACTGGCGATAGCTACTTGTCTTCGGCGGCAGTGCTGCACCTTGCAGCAATAAACGCATATCTTCAGCAATAATCTGCCAGGACACTGCATCAATAATCAGGTGATGGAATGCAAAGAATAATCGGGCGCTGCCGTCAGCGTATCCGGTCAGATGAGCGGCCTGCCATAAAGGCCCATGACAATAATCAAACCTGCTCTGCCACTGTGTCAGCTGCTGATGCAATTCTGTCTCGCTTAACCTGCTGACGTCGCCGTGTTGTAATGCGGCCAGCCAAGAGGGATTTTCTGCCTGATAACATTGGCGGTAACCCGCTCCTGTATCGACAAAGTAGGCACGCAGCATATCGTGTCGTTCGGTCAGCTTAATCAGAGCCTGTTCGATATCAGCGTGCCTGATTGCGCCGGAAAGTTGGATCATAAAAGCCTGATTCCAATGGTGTGGAGACGGTAAGTTCCGGCTGAAGAAGTCTTGCTGGATAGGCAATAAGCCAAATTCCCCGCTTAACCGTCCTTGCTCTGCAATGGTGCTTACTGTGGTTGACGTCTGTGCCAACAATTGTGCCAGTCGTGCCACCGTTGGCGCTTCAATAATCGATTTGACTTGCAGGGTAAAGCCCGCCTGCCGAAGTTTGGACACCAGCCGGATACTGACAATTGAATCCCCGCCGATCCGGAAGAAGTTATCTTCAATGCCAACTTGCGCCAGCCCCAGTACGTCTTGCCAGATGGCACACAATTGGGTTTCCAGCTCATTGCGCGGAGTCACATAATTGTCCTGATTCACTTTTACCGGCGTCGGCAGGGCGCGACGATCCAGCTTGCCGTTCAGGGTCAGGGGGATTGACTCAATGCGGGTAAAGCTGGCGGGCACCATATATTCCGGCAAGCGGGCAGATAAGAGCTCAATTAAGATCTCATCCGACAATATCTCATCTGTCACCAGATACGCTGCCAGCGCTCTATTGCCCTTGTGCTCGTGATCAATCACTACCGCTTGTTTGACTTTAGGGTGTGTGATGAGAGCACTTTCGATTTCCCCCAGTTCAATGCGGTAGCCGCGGATTTTGACCTGAAAATCATTGCGTCCCAGATATTCCAGATTGCCGTCCGGCCGCCAGCGGACTAAGTCGCCGGTTTTATACAGGCGGGTATAGCCTTGAGCCTTATCTTCGTCTGTGACAAACGGATTTATCACAAAGCGTTCTGTGGTCAGCTCTGGTCGATTTAAATATCCCCGTGCCAGCCCGGTGCCGCCAATATAGAGTTCCCCCGGCGCTCCGAGCGGGGATAAGCTGCCTTGGTCATCAAGGACATACAGGCGGGTGTTATCGATGCCTTTACCGATCCCGCGTTCTCCGTCCTGCAACAATCGGTTCTGGGTGGCGCATACCGTGGTTTCGGTGGGGCCATATTGGTTAAACAGCCGGATATCCGGCGGGACAGGCAGTGCATTCAGGGCTTCCCCGCCGGTGTGAATGACCTGCAATGTGGAGCGGAATAATTCAGCGGAGAAATGATTCATTAAGGCAGTGGGAATAAACGCCTTGGTAATCTGGTTGGCATTGATAAAGGCCAGTAGTTGTTCGCTGTCTGTCGTCACGCTGGCGGGGGCAATAAATGTGGTTGCACCGGTCATCAGGGCCGGGAATAACTCAAAAACTGACGCATCAAAGACGTAATTGGAGAAGAACAGGACGTTGACCTGCGGACTCAGTAAATGCGTTCTGGCGATAAACTCGGTCAAATTCGTGACGCTGGCATGCTCAACCATCACGCCTTTGGGTTGACCAGTAGTTCCTGAGGTGTAGATGATATAGGCCAGATGAGTGGGATCATTTACTGGAACAAGATTTTCCACCGACCGACCGTGGGTTGCTGTTCGGTCATCTGCGGCGATCAGGGCCGGTTGAGCTGCCAGCGCTTGAGTATATTCTCCCAGTGTTTTCAGATGGCGCTGCTGGGTAATGACGAAAGGAGCCTGCGTGTCCGCCAGAATAAATCGGGTTCGCTCCTGCGGGTATTCTGGAGAAATCGGTACGTAGGCTCCTCCCGCTTTCAGCACTGCCAGCATGCTGATCACCATCTCCAGACTGCGATCCAGATACAGGGCGATCGACGTGTCTGCCGGTATCGGCTTATTGTGCTGCTGTTGATAGCGTTTACGGAGCACTACCGCCAGTTGGTTCGCCCGTTCATTGAGCTGACGGTAAGTCAGGATTTCCCCCTCAAACACCAGCGCCACGTGATCCGGCGTGGCTGCTGCCTGAACCTCGAACTGCTGTTGCAGGGTTTGGTTCTGCGGGTACGGTACATCGGTTTGATTCCAGCTGTGTAGCAGGGTGTGGCGTTCTTCATCACTGAGAAACGTCACGGAGGGATGTGGCTGGTGCGGATCGCGGGTGACGGTGTGCAGAATGCGCTCAAGTTGACGAAGTAAACGCTGCGCCTGCCCGCCTGCCAGCCAATCTTCGCCATAACTCAATTTCATTATCAGTTTGTTGTCATGTTCATAGGCCATCAGCAACACCGGATAATCCACTTTTTCTATGGCCTGACGGAATGTCAGTTTGTTTTCAATGCCTTCCCCGTTCTCGTTCGTTACCGGTGCCGGATAGTTTTCAAAGACCAGCAGGCTATGGAACAGGCGTTCCCCGTCCGGCTGCAAGCTGGCGAGTGATACGGCACTGTGGCTGTTGAGGGCGGCGATATCGTGCTGTATTTCCTGTAAAACGGCAGCAACCGGACTGTTATGTTTCCACTGAACTTGTAGCGGCAACGTGTTGATATACAGGCCTACGCTGGACTCAACCCCTTCTACGGGCACATCTCGTCCGGAAACGGTGGTGCCTACAATGGTTCGCTCATCCCCGCTGTAACTGTGCAGCAATTTATGCCAGGCAAATTGCAGAACCACATTCAGCGTGATCCCTTGCTCCCGACACATGCTCTTGAGCTGCTCATAGGCGTTCCCCTGCACGGTCAGCATTTGGCTGGCGGGTTTTTTAACCGCTTTGAGCTGGGCCAGATCAACGTCATCACTCAACAGGGCGGAAAGATCATTGGCTCCCTGAAACTGGGTTTTGTGTTCAGCCCAGTAAGCCTCGGAAGCGGCTTTATGATCAAGATGATATTGCTGCGTCGCCAGATAAGCTGTTTCCACGGTGATTTGAGGAACCCGTCCCTGCACAAGCGTGTTGTAATACTCATGCACGGTTTGCAATAAAATGGGGTTACTCCAGCCGTCGGAAATACAGTGATGTTGTGTGATCAGTACCGTTACCAACTGTTCATGTTGTTGGATTAAAGTGAGGCGGATTAAGCCGGGCTGGCTTAAATCAAAAGGCTGTGTCCGGTCATGTTGTTGGATGGCTTCAATCGCGCCGTCCCGCTCTTCTGTCGGTAACGGGCTGATATCTTTGAGTGTGAAATTCGTTGGGCCAATACTGGCGCCCTCAGTCACTATCTGCAAGATTTCCCCTTCCCAGTCAAACGCGGTGCGGAGGATGGGGAAGCGCAGTGAAGCCAGCGCCCAGGCCTGTTGGTAGGCCGTAAGGTCTAAATGTGCGTGATAATCCAACAGCAGTTGTATGCGATAGGCATCATCCTGTGGCTGAGCTAAATGATGATAAACAAAACCTTGCTGCAAACTGGTAGCAGGAAATATCACTTCAATTTTGTTTTTAGCGTGTTTGCTGAACTCATCAAAATTAGAATGATTTTTATTAAAGATAAGGCGTTGAAAATCCTCTTCAGAGAAAATACTTCTTTCGTTGAGAAAATCTACTATGTTTTCTCTTTTTTCTTTTACTTTATCAATGAGTTGAACAGGAGGTGTTTCTCCTGTAAATGCCAGTTTTAACTTATTTTCACTAGTCCATACTGACACATTATTTTTATTGAGTTCATTAAGTAGCATCAACATATTTTTACACGTCCAAAATGGTTTTCTTTTCTACATGGAGGTGCGAATTTTCATTATTCACATGACCAAAACGATGAGTCAGCTGATTTAACTGCTCGATTGAAACGCCTTTAATCCCGTAATCACTGGGAGTCTTCACCCCGCCCAACCGAGCCTGTTCCTGGCTTGCCATGATGATGGTATTGAGTGCCTGCTCAAATGCGGTGATAAATGCCTCTGTCTGGGACGGTGGCAAACGGGATCTCACACTGAATTGCAGCCTGCCTGCCTGAACTGCGCCATTGATATCCATCAGCAGAGGGCTGCGGTTATCGCTGGCTATCATTGTTCCGCAATCGTCAGGAGTCAGTGCCCCGTCTTGATAACTGACCTGTCCGCCTTCTCCCCCCAACTGCCCGAAATAATTGAAGCTGATTGTTGGTAAGTCACCGTCCAAGTATCCGGCTTGGTGCAATGACCCGTAACCAATGCCTTTATTCGGCACGGCCCTGAGCATCTCTTTGGTGTGAATAATCGTCTCAGCAATATCGGTCTGCATTTCCAGGCGAACGGGATATACGGAGGTAAACCACCCCACAGTTTCTGAGATATCGAGGGTGCTATCGATGTTTTCCCGTCCATGCCCCTCAAGGACGATGTGGTTGACTGATCGGGAAAAACTCGCTTGCAACGCCAGAGTGAGGGCACTGAGTAATAAGTCGTTGATTTCGGTGTGGTAACCGGCATTAGCCTCACGCAGCAAAATGTCCGTCAGTTCGGCAGAAATCTCCAGCCGGTGCTGACTGATTTCACCCGAGGCCGAATAAACCGCTGTCCCTGCCATCACATGCTGCCAGTAGGGCACCTCTTGTTGGTGCTGTGCTGCATACTGGTGTACGGCAGCGACCCACTGGCGATAGCTACTTGTCTTCGGCGGCAGTACTGCACCTTGCAGCAATAAACGCATATCTTCAGCAATAATTCGCCAGGACACTGCATCAATAATCAGGTGGTGAAATGCAAAGAATAATCGGGCGCTGCCGTCAGCGTATCCGGTCAGATGAGCGGCCTGCCATAAAGGCCCATGACAATAATCAAACCTGCTCTGCCACTGTGTCAGTTGCTGATGTAATTCTGTCTCATTTAACTCACGGACATCGCCGTGTTGTAATGCGGCCAGCCAAGAGGGATCTTCTGCCTGATAACATTGGCGGTAACCCGCTCCGGTATCGACAAAGTAGGCACGCAGCATATCGTGCCGTTCGGTCAGCTTAATCAGAGCCTGTTCGATATCGGCATGCCTGATTGCACCGGATAGCAGGATCATAAATGCCTGATTCCAATGGTGCGGAGATGACAAATTCCGGCTGAAGAAGTCCTGCTGGATAGGCAATAAGCCAAATTCCCCGCTTAGCCGTCCTTGTTCTGCAATGGTTGTTACCGTGGGGGTTCCCTGTGCCAATAGCTGCGCCAGTCGTGCCACTGTCGGGGCTTCAAAAATCGATTTGACTTGCAGGGTAAAGCCCGCCTGCCGAAGTTTGGACACCAGCCGGATACTGACAATTGAATCCCCGCCGATCCGGAAGAAGTTATCTTCAATGCCAATTTGCGCCAGTCCCAGTACGTCTTGCCAGATGGCACACAATTGAGTTTCCAGTTCATTGCGCGGAGCCACATAATGGTTCCGATTCACTTTTACCGGCGTCGGCAGGGCGCGACGATCCAGCTTGCCATTGAGGGTCAGGGGCACTGACTCAATGCGGGTAAAACTGGCGGGCACCATATATTCCGGCAGGCGGGTGGATAGGTGTTCAATCAGGGTGTCATCCGACAGGGCTTCATCCGATAAAGTTTCGTTCGTGACCAGATAAGCCGCCAGCGCTTTATGGCCCTTGTGCTCGTGATCAATCACTACCGCTTGTTTGACCTGAGGATGTGCGGACAGGGCGCTTTCGATTTCCCCCAGCTCAATACGGTAGCCGCGGATTTTGACCTGAAAATCATTGCGTCCCAGATATTCCAGATTGCCGTCCGGCCGCCAGCGGACTAAGTCGCCGGTTTTATACAGGCGGGTATAGCCTTGAGCCTTATCTTCGTCCGTGGCAAACGGATTTATCACAAAGCGTTCTGTGGTCAGTTCTGAACGATTTAAATATCCCCGTGCCAGCCCGGCGCCGCCAATATAGAGTTCCCCCGGTGCTCCGATCGGGGATAGGTTGCCGTGATCATCAAGGACATACAGGCGGGTGTTATCAATGCCTTTACCGATCCCGCGTTCTCCGTCCTGCAACAATCGGTTCTGGGTGGCGCATACCGTGATTTCGGTGGGGCCATATTGGTTAAACAGCCGGATATCCGTCGGGACAGGCAGTGCATTCAGGGCTTCCCCGCCAGTGTGAATGACCTGCAATGTGGAGCGGAATAATTCAGCGGAGAAATGATTCATTAAGGCAGTGGGAATAAACGCCTTGGTAATCTGGTTGGCATTGATAAAGGCCAGTAGCTGTTCACTGTCTGTTGTCACGCTGGTGGGTGCGATAAACGTGGTTGCACTGGTCATCAGGGCCGGGAATAACTCAAAAACTGACGCATCAAAGACGTAATTGGAGAAGAACAGGGCGTTGACCTGCGGACTCAGTAAATGCGTTCTGGCGATAAACTGGGTCAAATTCGTGACGCTGGTATGCTCAACCATTACGCCTTTGGGTTGACCGGTAGTTCCTGAGGTGTAGATGATATAGGCCAGATGAGTGGGATCATTTACTGGAACAAGATTCTCCACCGACCGACTGGCGGTCACTGCTCGGTCATCTGCGGCGATCAGGGCCGGTTGAGCTGCCAGCGCTTGAGTATATTCTCCCAGTGTTTTCAGATGGCGCTGTTGGGTCACGACACTCGGAGTCTGGGTATCTGCCAGAATAAATCGGGTTCGCTCCGGTGGGTAATCTGGAGACACCGGCACATAAGCTCCGCCGGCTTTCAGCACTGCCAGCATACTGATCACCATCTCCAGACTGCGATCCAGATACAGGGCGATCGGCGTGTCTGCCGGCATCGGCTTATTGTGCTGCTGTTGATAATGTTCGCGGAGCACTACCGCCAGTTGGTTCGCCCGTTCATTGAGCTGACGGTAAGTCAGGATTTCCCCCCTAAACACCAGCGCTGCGTTATCTGGTGTGGTTTCCACCTGTGCCTCAAACTGCTGCTGGAGAGTTTGGTTCTGTGGATAGGGTGTATCGGTCTGGTTCCAAGTATGCAACAGGGTATAGCGCTCCTGTGCGGACAAGACGTCAAGATCGGCTATGGATTGTTTCTGATCTGCGACGAAAGCCGCCAGTACCCGCTGATAGATATCAGCCATACGCGCTATCGTGGCCTCGTCAAACAGGCTTATTGCGTAATTGATGCCACCAGCCAGTGTGTCCTGACCTTCTGAAATAAACAGGCTCAGGTCAAACTTGGCGGGGCTGTAGAGAGATTCGTCCGGTTTAACCGGACTAAACGGCAGCCTGGCTCTGTTGGTTCGATCGTCACCAAAATTATGTAGCCCAAACATGACTTGGAAAATCGGGTGGCGGGTAGTGTCACGCTCAATGTTCAATGCATCAATCAATTGCTCAAATGGCATGTCCTGATGCGCTTTGGCCTGAGTGATTACCTCGTGTATCTGCCTAATCAGGCTTTCCACGCTGTCAGTTTGCTCAAGCTGTGCCCGTAAGATCAGTGAATTGACGAACATCCCAATCAATGGCTGGGTTTGCGCATGGTGTCGGTTATCGGTAGGAGTCCCCAACACCATATCGTTCTGTCCGGACAGTCTTGCCAGCGTGACATAAAAACCACTGAGCAGAACGGTATACAGGGTCGTTTCCTGCGTTTTTGCCAGTGTTCTCAGCTGCTCGGAAAGCTCGCTTCCCAGTGCAAAATTGAAATCCTGCCCGCGATAATCCACCTGCGTTGGTCGGTTTCTGTCTGTTGGCAGAGATAAAGGCTCATAATCGGCCAAGGTTTGTTGCCAGTAGGCTAACTGGCGTTCACGCACTTCGCCCTGCAAATATTTACGCTGCCAATTGGCGTAGTCCCCATAAGTGATATCCAGAGCCGGAAGCTGGCTCTCACGCTCTTCCAGCAGGGAACGGTAAATCTCTGCCAGTTCATCCATAAAAATATCAATCGACCAACCATCAATGGCAATGTGGTGCCACATCATCAATAAGTAATGCTTTTTTGCGGCTTGTGTTTTTGTTAACCGATAGTGACACAGACGCAGGCTGGGTTCGGTCGTCAGATCGAACGGAGTCGCTAGCTCAACACGCACCATTTGCAAAAATTCGTTAACACTTTCACTCCCCGTACACTCGTAAGACTGTGATCTGAAAATAAGCGGGTCTTTGAGCACTTGTTGATAGGCTTGACCTTCCTCATCGCTGCGGTAAACCGTCTTCATCACGGGATGACGATCAACGACTCGGTTAATTGCGGTTTCCAGCAAAGACAAATCGGCTCCGTCGTCCAGCTGTACGAGATAAGGAACATGATAGGCATGGCTTCCCTGCTCAAATTGCTCGATAAACAACATTCGTTCTTGGGCAAGCGATAAGGGGTAACGTGCCAGCTTAATATGAGGGATCACTGTGCAGGCTTGCTGCCCCATATGCGCGGCCAGCCCGGCGATGGTTTTCAGCCCAAACACCTGCACCAAGGGTATTTCCACCGCCAGAGCACGGCGAATGGCTGCCGCCAGCTTAATGGCCATAATGGAATTTCCACCGATCCGGAAGAAGTTATCTTCAATGCCGACTTGCTCTAATCCCAGCACGTCCTGCCAGATCGCACAAAGCTGTGTTTCCAGTTCATTGCGCGGGGCGACATAACCGTTACGATTGATCCACACTGGTGCCGGTAAAGCGCGACGATCCAGCTTGCCATTGAGGGTCATGGGGATTGAGTCAATTCGGATAAAGCTGGTGGGCACCATATATTCCGGCAAGCGGGCGGACAAATAGCCGATCAGGGCCTCCTCAGACAGCTCTTTACTCATGATCAGGTAAGCTGCCAGCGCTTTATTGCCTTCATGCTCGTGATCAATCACCACTGCTTGTTTGATCTGCGGGTGGGTCGCCAGAGCATTTTCGATTTCCCCCAGCTCAATGCGATAGCCGCGGATTTTGACCTGAAAATCATTGCGTCCCAGATATTCCAGATTGCCATCTGGTCGCCAGCGCACTAAATCGCCGGTTTTATACAGGCGGGTATAGCTCCGGGCCTTATCTTCGTCCGTGGCAAACGGATTCACCACAAAGCGTTCTGCGGTCAGCTCTGTTCGATTCCAATATCCCCGTGCCAGCCCGGCGCCGCCAATGTAGAGTTCTCCCGGCGTGCCGACAGGGGATAAATTACCCTGATCATCAATGACATATAGTCGGGTGTTATCAATGCCCTTACCGATCCCTGTGTCCCCGCCCTGCAATAAGTTTTGGGTGGCACATACTGTGATTTCGGTGGGGCCATATTGGTTAAACAGCCGGATACCCGTCGGTACAGACAGCATATTCAGGGCTTCTCCACCGGTATGGATGACCTGCAATGTGGAGCGGAAGAATTCAGCAGAAAAATGATTTATTAAGGTGGTGGGAATAAACGCCTTGGTAATTTGGTGAGCATTGATAAAAGACAGCAGTTGTTCACTGTTCCCCGTCATGGCTGATGATGCGATAAAAATCTTTGTACCTGTCATCAGGGCCGGGAATAACTCAAAAACTGACGCATCAAAGACGTAATTGGAGAAGAACAAGGCGTTGACCTGCGGACCCAGTAAATGCGTTCTGGCAATAAACTGGCTTAAATTCATGACACTGGTGTGCTCAATCATTACACCTTTCGGCTGCCCAGTGGTTCCCGAGGTATAGATGATATAGGCCAGATCAGAGGCACCATTCGTCGGAAGCAGATTTTCCACCGACCGGCCGTGGGTCACTGTTCGGTCATCCGCAGCGATCAGAGCCGGTTGAGTTGCCAGCGCTTGAGTATATTCTCCCAGTGTTTTCAGATGGCGCTGTTGGGTAATGATGAAAGGAGCCCGCGTGTCTGCCAGAATAAATCGCGTTCGCTCCGGCGGGTATTCTGGCGACACCGGCACATAAGCTCCCCCCGCTTTCAGCACTGCCAGTATACTGATCACCATTTCCAGGCTGCGATCCAGATACAGGGCGATTGGCGTGTCTGCCGGCATCGGCTTATTGTGTTGCTGTTGATAGCATTCGCGGAGCACAACAGCCAGTTGGTTAGCCCGTTCGTTTAACTGACGGTAAGTCAGCGTTTCTGCCTCAAACACCAGTGCCACGTTATCCGGCGTGGTTTCCACCTGCGCCTCAAACTGCTGCTGGAGAGTTTGGTTCTGTGGATACGGTGTATCGGTCTGGTTCCAAGTATGCAGTAAGGTGTCTTTCTCCTGCGCGGACAAGACATCGAGTCTGGCCAGTGGTTGCCTCTGATCCGCCACGAAAGCCGTCAGTACCCGCTGATAGATATCGGCTATACGCGCTATGGTGGCCTCGTCAAACAGGCTCACTGCATAATTGATGGCGCCGGCAAGATTGGCCTGACCTTCTGAAATAAACAGGCTCAGGTCAAACTTGGCGGGACTGTGTAGAGACTCTTCCAATTGCACTGAGCTAAACGGCAGTCCAGCTCGATTTGGCAAGCTTTCGCCAACATTCAGTAATCCAAACATGATCTGGAAAATAGGGTGGCGGGTGGTATCGCGCTCAATCGCCAGTGCGTCAACTAACTGCTCAAATGGCATGTCCTGATGCGCTTTGGCCTGAGTAATCACATTATGTATTTGCTGAATCAGGTTTTCTACACTGCTAGCCTGCTTAAGCTGTGCCCGCAAGACCAGCGAGTTGACGAACATCCCAATCAATGGCTGGGTTTGGGCATGATGTCGGTTGTCGGTGGGAGTCCCCAACACAATATCGTTCTGGCCGGACAGCCTTGCCAGCGTGACATAAAAACCACTGAGCAGAACCGTATACAGGGTGGTTCCCTGCGTTTTTGCCAGCGCCTTTAACTGCTCGGAAAGCTGACTCTCCAACACAAAACTAAAATTCCGTCCCTGATAATCCACCTGTGCTGGGCGGGGCCTATCTGTTGGCAGGGACAGTAACTCATAATCGACTAAGGTTTGCTGCCAATACGTCAATTGACGTTCACGGACTTCGCCCTGCAAATATTCACGCTGCCATTTGGCATAATCCCCATAAATGATATCCAGAGCCGGAAGTTGGCTCTCACGCTCTTCCAGCAGGGAACGGTAAATTTCTGCCAGTTCATCCATAAAAATATCAATTGACCAGGCATCGATGGCAATGTGGTGCCACATGAGCAATAAATAATGCTTTTCTGCGGCTTGTGTTTTTGTTAACCGATAGTGGCGCAAACGCAGGCTTGGCTCGGCTGACAAATCGAATGGAGTGACCAGTTCAGTGCGCACCGTTTGTAAAAGTGCGTTCATGCTTTCGCCGTTTATACATTCACAAGACTGTGAGCGAAAAACAAGTCGGTCTTCAAGCACTTGTTGGTAATGACCTTCCTCGTCACTGCGATACACCGTCTTGATCACAGGATGGCGCTCAACCACTTGGTTAATCGCGGTTTCCAGCAGTGGCAGGCAGTCTCCGTCATTCAGCTGTACCAAATAAGGGACATGGTATACATGGGTTCCTTGCTCAAACTGCTCGATAAACAGCATCCGTTCTTGGACAAATGACAGAGGGTAATGATCTAGCTCGACGTGAGGGATCACTGTGCAGGCCTGTTGCCCCATTTGTGCGGTTAGTCCGGCGATGGTTTTCAGCTCAAACACCTGTAGCAGTGAGACTTCTATCGCCAGAGCATAACGAATGGCGGCTGTCAGCTTAATCGCCATAAGGGAATTGCCACCGATCCGGAAGAAGTTATCCTCAATACCAACTCGGGTGAGCCCCAACACGTCCTGCCAGATAGCACAAAGCTGTGTTTCCAGTGGATTGCGTGGGGCGACATACTGGTCACGGTTGATCCACACCGGTGCTGGCAGGGCTTGGCGATCCAGCTTGCCATTGAGGGTCAGGGGCACTGACTCAATTCGGGTAAAGCTGGCGGGTATCATGTATTCCGGCAAGCGGGCGGACAAGTGTCCAATTAAGGTTTCATCCGACAATGTTCCCTCTGTGATCAAATAAGCTACCAGCGCTTTATTGCCCTCGTGCTCCCGATCAATCACCACTGCCTGTTTGACTTGTTGATGCGAGGCTAGGGCCGTTTCGATTTCTCCCAGTTCAATGCGGTAGCCGCGGATTTTGACTTGGAAATCATTGCGCCCCAGATATTCCAGATTGCCGTCCGGCCGCCTGCGGACTAAGTCGCCGGTTTTATACAGGCGGGTGTAGCCCAGGGCTATATCTTCTGCTGTCGCGAATGGGTTCACCACAAAACTTTCAGTCGTCAGCTCTGGCCGGTTCCAATACCCCCGTGCCAATCCGACACCGCCGATATAGAGTTCCCCCGGCGCACCGATAGGGGACAGGTTGCCGTGGCTATCACGGACATACAGACGAGTGTTATTAATTGCCCGACCAATGGGAACATTGCCGCTAAATTCGTGGGCAGTATCAAAATACGCGACTTCAATGGCGGCTTCTGTCGGCCCATAGAGGTTAATTAAGGCGCTGGAGCTCAGATTAATGCTTGCAAATGCACTGACCTGAGAAGAAGTCAGTGCTTCCCCGCTACAAAAGACAGAGCGAACTTTGTCCGATAATTGCTGCTGAGTTGCCTGTAGCGTCTGACAAAATGCCCCTAGCATGGACGGGATAAAGTGAAGCAGCGTCACGCCGGTTTTCAGTATAAGTTGATGCAGCGCTTCTGGCTGTTTATGGATCTCAGGCGGGGCAATCACGATACTGGCCCCGACCCAGTTCGCCAGCAGTAGTTCCCATACGGAGACGTCAAAGGTATACGGGGTTTTTTGCAGCACTTTATCTGTTGCACAGAATGGATATTGGGAGTGCATCCAGTACAGGCGGTTCATGACGCTTTTATGTGTCAGTGAAACCCCTTTAGGCTGACCGGTTGTCCCTGAGGTATAGATGATGTAGGCCAGATCTGCGGATCCATTGACTGGCGTCGGATTTTCCATTGACCGACCTGTGGTCACCGCTGGATCATCTGCGGCTAGCAGGGTTGGCTGATCAGACAGCTCGTGCGTACAAGCCCCCAATACTGTCAGATACTGCTGCTGGCTCACGACACACGGGGTTTGGGTGTCTGCCAGAATAAATCGGACTCGCTCCGGCGGGTATTCCGGGGACATCGGCACATAGGCACCACCCGCTTTCAGCACTGCCAGAATACTGATCACCATCTCCAGACTGCGATCCAGATACAGGGCAATGGGTGTATCTGCCGGCATCGGTTCATGGCGTTGTTGCTGATAGCATTCGCGGATCACCACAGCCAGTTGGTTAGCCCGTTCGTTAACCTGACGGTAAGTCAGCCTTTCCTCTTCAAATATCAGGGCTACGTTATCCGGTGTTGCTTCCACCTGAGCTTCGAACTGTTGCTGGAGAGTCCGATCCTGCGGGTACGGCGCATCGGTTTGATTCCAGATGTGCAGTAGGGTGTGGCGCTCCTGTACGGACAATACATCAATCCCAGCCACGGATTGTTTTTGGTCTGTCACAAAAGCGGTCAGTACCTGCTGATAGATATCGGCTATACGGACTATGGTGGCCTCATTAAACAGACTGACCGCGTAATTGATGCTGCCGGTGAGACTGGCGTGGTCATCGGACATAAACAGGCTCAGGTCAAACTTGGCGGGACTGTAGAGGGGATCGTCCAGTTTTACTTGGCTAAACGGCAGATCAGCCGCGTTTGGCAGGCTTTCACCAAAACTCTGTAGCCCAAACATGACTTGGAAAATCGGGTGGCGGGAAGCATCCCGCTCAATCTCCAGCACGTCAACCAACTGCTCAAATGGTATATCCTGATGTGCCTTAGCTAGGGCAATCATCTCATGAGTCTGCCGGATCAGTGTCTCCACGCTGCCAGCTTGTTCAATCTGTGCCCGCAAAACCAGTGAGTTGACGAACATACCAATCAATGGCTGGGTTTGAGCATGGTGTCGGTTGTCAGTGGGGGTGCCCAGCACGATGTCGCTTTGTCCCGAGAGTTTTGCCAGCGCGACATAAAAACCACTGAGCAGAACAGCATACAGGGTAGTTTCCTGAGTTTTTGCCAGCGTCCTTAACTGTTCAGAAAGTTCATCCTTCAGCGTAAAACCGAAGTCCCGTCCCCGATAATCCACTTGTGTCGAACGAGGTCTGTCCGTTGGCAGGGCCAATGGCTCATAACCCGCCAATGTTTGCTGCCAATATGCCAGCTGGCGTTCATGGACTTCGCCTTGCAAATATTCCCGTTGCCATCTGGCATAATCACCATAGGTAATATCCAAGACGGGCAGTTGGCTATCGCGGCCTTCTAGCAACGAGTGATAAATCTCTGCCAGTTCGGCCATAAAAATATCAATCGACCAGCCATCGATGGCGATATGGTGCCACATGATCAGCAAGTAATGCGTTTCTGTTAATTGCGACTTTGTTAGCTGTGTCTTTGTTAACTGCGTTTTTGTTAATTGATAGTGACAAAGGCGCAGACCCGGTTCGGTTGTTAGATTGAACGGGGTGGCCAGCTCAGTACGCACCATTTGCAAAAGTGCGTTAACACTTTCGCAAGCCTGTGAACGGAGAACAATATGGTTATCAATTAATTGCTGGTAGTGACCTTCATTGGCATTATGATACACCGTTTTCATCACGGGATGGCGATCAACCACTTGGTGAATAGCCGTTTCCAGTAAAGGCAAATTGGCTCCGTCATCTAACTTCATCAGATACGGGATATGATAAGCATGGGAGCCTTGCTCAAACTGTTCGATAAATAGCATCCGCTCCTGAGCAAATGACAAGGGGTAGCGTGTTAGTTCGAGGTGAGGGATAACAGTGCAGATCGGCTGCCCCATGTGTGTGGCTAATTCGGCAATGGTTTTCAGTTCAAAGATCTGAACCAGTGACACCTCTGCTGCTAAGACACGGCGAATGGCGGCCGTCAGCTTAACGGCCATGAGAGAGTCCCCACCGATGCGGAAGAAGTTATCTTCAATGCCGACTCGTACCAGCCCGAGTACGTCTTGCCAGATCGCACAAAGCTGTGTTTCCAGTTCATTGCGCGGTGGTACATAATGGTTCCGGTTCACCCATACTGGTGCCGGCAGGGCACGGCGATCCAGCTTGCCATTGAGGGTCAGGGGAATTGACTCAATGCGGGTAAAGCTGGCGGGTATCATGTATTCCGGTAGGCGGGTGGACAAGTGTTCAATCACGGTCTCATCGGATAGTGCGCCATTCGTGACCAGATAAGCCACCAGTGCCTTATTGCCCTCATGATTGCGATCAATCACCACTGCCTGCTTGACCTGCGGGTGCGTAGCCAGAGCTGTTTCGATTTCGCCCAGCTCAATGCGGTAGCCGCGGATTTTGATCTGAAAATCATTGCGTCCCAGATATTCCAGAGTGCCGTCTGGTTGCCAGCGTACCAAGTCTCCGGTTTTATACAGACGGGTGTAGCCCAAGGCTTTATCTTCATCCGTAGCAAACAGATTCTCTACAAAACGCTCTGCGGTCAGTTCTGGCCGGTTCAAATACCCTCGCGCCAGCCCCGCTCCCCCAATATAAAGCTCCCCCGGGGCACCAATAGGTACAAGCTGACCTGAATGATTCAAAACATAGGCATACATGTCATTTAATGGCCGCCCAATGCAGGATGCCGTTACCGCATCATCTTGTGCTAATTTCTTATAGGTAACATGTACAGTTGTTTCTGTTATCCCATACATATTGATGAGGGCGGGTGATTGATCCCCATGCCGATTCCACCAGGGCTTCAATTGAACTGGATTTAATTTATCTCCTCCAAAGATCACATAGCGGAGATGTGGAAATTTAGCACCAATATTCAATGACGCATCAATAAAGGCATAAAATGCACCAGGTGTCTGATTTAGAACGGTGACTTTTTGCTGAGAACACAAGTGGCTAAATCTGACAAAATCCTTCGTGCACTCTACGGTTGGAATAATTAAACGCCCACCATAGATTAACGCTCCCCATAATTCCCAGACACTAAAGTCAAACGTGTAAGCATGGTAAAGCACCCAAGTATCATTTTGGTTAAATTGATAATCCCCTTGGGTGGTGGCAAATAAACGCAAAACATTATGATGAGTTTGTAACACGCCTTTCGGCTGTCCGGTTGTCCCTGAGGTATAGATGACGTAAGCCAGATCCTCGGCTCTACTCACCGACACTGGATTTTCTGTGGGATAGCCTTCGGTTACGGCTCGATCATCCGTGGCTATCAGTGTTGGTTTTTCAACCAGCGTTTGTGTACATTCTCTCAGTGTTGTTAAGTGCTGTTGCTGGGTTACCACGCATGGAGACTGAGTGTCTTCTAAAATAAAACGGATCCGCTCTGGCGGATACTCTGGTGAAATCGGCACATAAGCACCGCCCGCTTTCAGCACTGCCAGAATACTGACCACTATCCCCAGACTGCGATCCAAGTACAGGGCGACCAGTGTGTCTGTCGGCATTGGTTTATTGTGCTGCTGCTGATAGCGTTCGCGGATCACAAAGGCCATTTGGTTCGCCCGCTCGTTTAACTGACGGTAAGTTAGCGTTTCTCCCTCAAACACTAAAGCCACATTATCCGGCGTGACAGCAACTTGAGCCTCGAACTGCTGTTGTAGGGTTCGGTCATGTGGATACTGCGCATCGCTCAGGTTCCAACTGTGCAGCAAGGTAGAACGTTCCTGTTCTAATAAAACAGGTAATTCACTGACTAATGCAGAAGGATGGTTAACCAAGGCAGTAAATAAGTTTCTCAGCCGTTCAAGTATATTTTTAACATCCTGGTCACTAAAATACTCCTGCAAATAATCTATCGTTATTTTTAGTTCCTGATCATACCCATAGTCTTTCAATCTAAAAACAATAGGATAAATATTAGCATTACCGTCTATATGATAATGCTGATTTTTGTCCACTTCAGATGCTGACTCTGTAAATCGTTCGTAGAAAATAAAAATATTGGGTAAGGAGAATCCATAGTTATTAGCGATTCGAATAAGATGAGAATGTGGGAATTTACAATGGCGATAACTGTTTTTTAGCGCCAACTCCGTTAGTTTAATCTGTTCAATCACGCTTGCCGTGTTAGATACATGACAATGTACTGGATATATATTGGCATGCATTCCAACGACATATTTATCTAATTTTGTTTTTCTTCCGTGTGTGATGGTGCTAAAAGCTAATTCTTGTTGCCCTGTAAGCGCTTTCATCATGATGCTGACTAGACTTGAAAAAACAGAAAGCATGTCAGCATTATTCTCTTTACAAAAAATCCGCAAATCTTTTTTAAGTGAAAGAGGTAATATTAGTGTGCAATTACTCGTGCCATTGTTTTTATAGCAAGGAGTTAATTGGTGTATTTCATTGTCTTTTAAAAAATCATACCAGTAGTTTTTGTCTTTTTCGTAATGGGATGAATTTAGATATTTTCTTGCTTTGTTTATTGTCTCTAAATATTGTGGAATCTCTGATAACCAAGCTGTAGATGTTCCACTTTTAATGCATTCGTATAATTTATGTATATATACATGCAAGCGATATATTCCGACTCCATCATTCATAATATGATGGAATTTAGTGAAGAAATAATATTTTTCAGGTGCTAAACGAATCAATGAGGACAGATATAGACTTTCCCTTAAATAATTGATAGGTGTATCTATTTGTTGCTGCATCCAACGCTTTGCTTCTTTTTCTGGTTCAGATTGTATTGCAATATCATGAAATATAATTAACTCTGGCTCATTTTGCTCTGGAATATATTGTATGGCTTCATTATCCGAGTTAATTGATATACGTAACTGTAATGTATCTATATGTTGATGTAGTAAATTCCATGCTTGTTGAAAAATGGCTATATCAACCTCGTATTCTACCAAGGTATACCAACCCAGGTTATGGAGTGGACTATTTTCATGGAGTGCTTGCTCGTAAAAAACATCCTCTTGAGCAGGGTGAAGATGATATAAGTTCGAACTCAACGAACTTTCAGGTATTCTCATAATCAATTATATGAATGCATTCCGTTCACAAGTTACTTGTAATCCGTGACACAAACGAATAGATTGCGATTTTGTAATTAACTTTAAGCTGTTAATGTTTTATACCTTTCATTTTTCAAGCGGTAACTCGAAATCTATTGGGTATAGTATTAATATGATTCAGTATTTCATACCTAACTCTTTTATGAATTCCAAGCTAAAGTTATTTTTTATTTAATGAGTTTCGGCACTATCTATCGTTGCATCATTACAGCTGTTCTCGCAACCTTTCAGCATTCTCCTTTTTACAAAAATAGTTAATATTTATCAGGCTCAAAGGCTATAAAACCCCATCGCTGATGTGATTTTCTTCATATGTTTAGGTATGCAATCCTACTCTCTATACTATTTACCTAGATTTTTATCATCTTAATAGTAATCATTTTTTGTTACTCGTTGTTTCATAGCTACCGTTAATTTTTCTATAGTATTGATTGCCATTTGGGTTAAAGTCTATATTATTTTTTATTTAATATGGGTTTGTTTTTTAATTATCATTGAATGCCAAGGGAAATAGTTTATATTCTTTATAAAAACACAGCCGTAATTTTTAGTTGAGAAAATTAATTTTCTTGTGCAATAAATGGTTTGTTGCCGTTTTTATTTTACGGTTGTGAACTTACAAAACATTGTCGTGTCACGGTGTAATTATTAAATTGTGGGATTTTTTTGTTGTGGAAGGCGTGTTTGAAGTGATTTGTTTTTAAGGAGTTAAAGGAAAGGAATTTGGAGGTTTAATCGTAGTTTAATATAATTTGGTAATAATAGGTTATTGAAGCAGAAGGTTTAATATGAACCCAACTCACCAAATTTCAGGGTCAAACGTCTAGGGTTTTTATTGTAATGCTTGATGACTATAAATCTAATAAAATAATTCTTTCATCCTTTTTTCTAAATATCTAGCTCTCCAAATTATTCGAAGTGGGACATCTAAAAACTTTCGGGTAAGGGTAAAGTAAATAGGGTTTAATGTTGTATTTTTCATTAAATTATAGAGTAAACTTTTTCATAATGGAAACTTCCATTCATTATTACTTTAGGTGGTTTTATAACAAAATTTATCTCTTGTTATCAAAAATAAAGAAAGCAGTTGCACGGAGAGTAAACGGTGCGACAGCATCATAAAGGGTTATCCATTCGAAACCGTATGCGAGTGTGTCACGGGCACTGATTATCGATATACCTGATGAATTTATTTTATTATAACTGGTTATTAAAATAATAGGCAGGTGATAATAGCGCCACAGGATATTGCACTCTGTGTTTTTCAACTAACGAGAATTGTTCAGGGAGTCTGACATCAAGAGTGCAGTGGCCTTCCTGAGAAACTCCCCTTCAGGTTATATACCTGACGCTTCCTGAAGTGAATAGCCAAAGTATTTTGCCTGACGGCGTAAGCCATTAAGAACCCTGTTTTTATAACGTTCTTCATAATAATCTGCCCCCCGGGTCGGTATATTGCTGACCATATTTCAGCGCATGATAAAAGAGGATGGCCAGTTTTCTGGCGGTAGCCGCCACGGTTTTTGCTTTTCCTACACGAGAAGATGAGCGCCGATAAAATGCCCCCAACGCGGTATCGCTTCGCCCAATTGTCGTCAGGTGAATTCATCTGGCAACGTAGCCGCTGCTGTTCATTTATTACACCATATCTAAATACATAAAATAAACGAAAACAAAAAACAATCCGATAACAAACATCATTACAATAAATCAATTAATTGATTTAAAAAGGAATTATTTTTTATAAATAATAATTGATATTAGTTATTATTTTGATAATAATTATTAATATCGATTGATGTCTTTGGATTATCTTGCCGAGAAATTACCTCCTTGTGAGAGATATTTTTGACTTAAATCTTCTGATCTTAATATGGGTTATTACTATTTTATTAATATGTTTTTTTTCCAACAACATGAGAATGGAATCACGTGATGGGTGTTACGATTGACAGGGACAATATATTTGCTGATGCGTTGTCATCTGCCCTTGATTGTTGCCGATTATTATTGCAATTAGTTAAAGATGAGGTTCAGAAGACTCCTTCTTTGTCCTCCCATAGCAAGCTGAAATCTGCAATAAAAGAATACGGCAAAGCACATGATGTCGATATGGCATTGTGCCGTTTAAAATTCCATAAACTAACGCCTAAACAACTACCTTTGGCCTTTCGAGACAAGCAGGGGAAGTTTGTTGTGTTGGTACGCCTTTCTTCCAATCAGGCTTTGATCCAGTCTCCTTATGCCGCTTCGCCTGAAATACTCCCCATCGACGAGCTTGAAGCCAGATGGAACGGGGAGGTGATCCAGTTGCGGGGGGCTTCCCACCGGTTCGATATTTCCTGGTTTATTCCCGCCTTTGTCCACCATCGCCATCTTATCGGCGAGGTACTGGTTTTCTCCCTGATGCTGCAATTGCTCGCCCTTGTCACCCCCTTGTTTTTCCAAGTGGTGATGGATAAGGTGCTGGTACACAGAGCGTTATCCACCTTAGATGTGCTGGTGATAGCGCTAGTCGTCGTGGGGATGTTCGAGGTAGTACTCAGGGGGCTACGCGAATACCTGTTTGCTCATACCGCCAACCGCATTGATATTACCTTGGGGGTTAAACTATTCCGGTACCTGCTCGGTCTGCCCCTGCTTTACTTTAAACACCGGCAGGTAGGTTCTATCATCACTCGGGTGCGCGAAATGGGCCAGATACAACAGTTTCTTACTGGTTCGGCGCTGACCATGGTACTGGATTTGGCCTTTGTAGGCCTGTTTGTGGCCGTGATGTTCTCCTACGCACCCAAGCTAACATGGCTGGTACTCGTCTCCCTTGTGCTCTATTTCCTATTCTGGATGGTGGTTGGGCCTGTGCTGCGTGCTCGGGTGCTGCGGGAGTATGAGTTGAGGGCTGACAACACAGCCTTCCTGATCGAGTCAGTTACCGGGATTGAAACTATCAAGACCAGTGCTACCGAGGCGGGTTTCTTGCACCGTTGGAAGCATCTTCTCTCCGCTTTTGTCCGTGCCTCATTTCGCGCCAAGATGGTTGAGCAAGGCAGCCACGAACAATTGCTCGCCTTAGACGGGCTCTAGCCCGGCTGTGGGCCTTGCAGATGAAGGATTGAGTTCTGTGGGCTCAGACGAGCTGATGAAATTGTCATGACCATATTTAACGTGTTGTAACCCGTAAAAGCCATCACCGTAAAGACTATCACTGTAGAAACTATCAATAGGACAGTAGGATCTTTTAAGGAGAATTATCATGCCCAATAATAGCTACCAATCTCTGCTTGTGTCTGCGCAGGCGACTCTTAAAGAAATTCGGCACAAACCGGGTATCAAGGCATTGATCCAGGATATCAAGCAAGGATTTAGTGAAAGTGGTCACAAGTGGACCCCTGAGCTGATCAACAAGCAGAAAATGTTGGGGAAGACGCTAGAGAAGGACGCTTATATACGCTACAGCAATGACAGGCCGGTTGGTGTCAGCGGCCTCAATGAAGGTGAACAACAGTCATTTGTCAATGATATCAAATCGCTGTCGGCGCATACCACGACGGTCGATATCTTGGTACAAGGCAGCGAGAAGACAGCTTTGTCTTCTCAAACCGATGCCGTCCTGGGCAATGCCGATGCCTTCCGGGTGCTTCCCAAGGATTTCGATCAACGTCATAGTACCCGGGCCAAAGTTGGTGCGAGGCTAACTATCAACGTTGACAAGACATATTTCAGAGCGCTTGCCAAGGCGTTGACCCAATTGTTCAATGATGACAATCGTGGCTGGCTGGAGCAGGCTAAAATCATGGGCCCAAAAAATCTGGGCCAACGTACCGACCAAGCCGTGATCTACCTTTCCAGCGCAGGGGTCGAACATGCCCATGCTATCGGCAGTAAGCTCAGTGAACTGCTACCGGCCACGGCCTTCATCGAACATACTCCGACTGGTATGTATCGCGTAGGTAAAGGTATTGCCTATTCTGAAACGGTTGAAGGTGAATCGAGCAGCCATGGTCAGTCCCGAGCACGACTGATCGCGGCGGCAGGCACAGAGTCCTTGCTCACCGATACTCCGATCGAGAAGACCCTGTCGAGAACCTTGCAGAAGCGCGGGTACGATATACACAACCCGGCACTGCTGGCGCAGGCGGTACGGGATCGCGATCTCAAGGGTGGGCTAGTGCCCATGGGTGGCGGAGCCGAACCCCGCCAAGGCAGCGCCGATATCCAGCAGCTTGCCATCGATCCAGTATCGTTCGCTGAATCCAACACCATCAGTGTAGAAACATTGGTTAGATCGGGGCGACTCCCGGCAGAGGGGCACGCCCAGTTGGTGAAGGTTAAGACAAGCTTATACGAGGTCGAATACACTGATCGAAGCACGAATGATATCGCTGTGGCTGGCGCTAACAGCGTGCCAGCGTATTTCCTCGGCTACAACGGTTCAAACCAGGCTAATGCGTTGCCAGCTTATGTGGATATTCCTAAACATGCGGCTCCGGGAAGTTTTCTGTTCACTGGGACGTTGTCAGGATGTTCGGTTGTGGTGACCAACCTTGATGCTAATACTTACCGGGTCTACCACGACGGTCGAGTCAACAGTTCGCTGCTGTACGACAACGTGGTCATGGCAGTGGACTATAAGGATTATCAAGTGGCAGGTACCGCTGAAGGTCTTGCTGCGGCGTACATGCAATATGTTAATGATGAATGGCAACTGGTGTTCCAGCGTCAGGAGTATCAGCGAGACGGTCAGATGCTTTGGCCGAAGTTGCGCAGCGGCGAGGAACCAATAGCGATTCAGGTCGCTAACAGTCAAGTGACTGAGCGTAACCAGATCCAATTCGCTGATTACCGTGAGAGGATTCATCAACAACTGAAAAAGATTGCTGCCCAGTTCGGAGTACCAATCGAAGGGGTCTCTGAGGGTGTATACGAAGAGGGAGAGTTTTCTCCTCATCATCCGGCTATTGCTGCGTGGATTGAGCTGCGTAATAAAGTTCAATCCAAAATTACAGCAGACACTCAGCAGTTAGCAGACAAACGAAGCGAACTCTATAATATCCGAAGCCGCACCAGAGAAAGTTCTCAGCTTGCCTTGATTGACCAACAGATAAAGCAACTCAATATCACGCTGGAGTTCTACAAGGCGCAATACGATTCAGTCTTGCGTGAAGTGTTCTCCGTCGAACAAAGCTGGTTATGGCAGCAGATCAAGTCCAGGGACGGTATCGATGCAGTGTTGCGGATTAATGATACATCTATTCAGGGTGGCGGTCAGGAATACGACCGTAGCTTGGGCGAGCGTTATGCTATCGCCGAAACTTATCAGAGAAGGGAAGCGAATACTGAGTTTACTGATGGCTTGAGCAACTTTCAGGATATCAGCATCCCAGGTTTTAACGATAGGATGTCGGCCCTAGAGATGAAAGGCCTGTTTTTTGACAGCCCGCTAACCCCTAAGCAGCGGGGGGCATTGAGCGGCCGTATCACTGAAGCCAGCCGGGCCGAGTACATCGACAATGTACTGAAACAGACCGCGGTATTCAGCGAAGATTTTCAGCGTGCCGGTAGCAGCTTCAGTCGTCTGGTGCCACAAGATTTTTATCTGTCGTTGGTCGAAGACGTATCCGGCGGCCGTTGCTATCCTTTGGTCAGAGCCATGGCGGTGGCTCTGTCCAACAGTGGCGAAGCGGGTGTCAACAGTCTGGTGGAAAAACTTTTCTTGGCCGCTGCTTCCCCTCAGGCAGGCAGTTCCACACTGCTAAAAAAGAGCCTGGTAAGACTGCACTCCAATGTTGAGGCCGTGCAGGCGTCAACGGTGCGAGGACAGGTTACATTACCTGAGGTCGTTTCTTTGCTGAAGGGAGTAACCGGAACCTCGATGTTCGCTCTCAATACCCGGAATCACTCGATGATGGTGGGATCTACTGTCGGGGATAAAGGGCGTCGTTACTATTTCTATGATCCCAACGTTGGGATTTTTGCATTCGACGATTCAGCCAGCTTCTCCCGTGCTATGAATAAACACCTGGTGAAGCGCAATATGGCTGTTCGCTACGGCTCGCTTGGAAACGAGTCGGTTCCTGTCTTCAATCTGCTGGAGATCGATCCCGGCAAGATGGCAAGGGTACCGGTGGGCAATGGCTTGGATGTCGCTGATTTGACCCGCCCGGACGAACTGGCCACTGTCATAGAGCAACGGCAGTGGGTCAAGCAAACGGTCAGTGCCCAAGTTAAGGTTGCCGAGGATGCCCAGCTACATACCACCTTGGCTACCCTCGATGCTGAGCAGTGGGGGGCAAAATTCGATAAAGCCATTACAACGCTTGCTCAGGAACATAAGCTTGACCAGCGTTGGATGCCGGTGATTGGTAATACTGAGGAGCAGGGGGAAGATCGTTATCGCGTTCAATTCATCAATCGCGATCACCCCGAGGAGATTCGTTGGATAAGCAGTAACGATGACACCTTTGTTGAATTCCGTCACTTTGTTGATGAACATATGCGCACCCTGGGCCAGCACTTCACCCTCGAACGCGGCCAGATACGGCCCAAGGGCGGTGTCGGCGAAGCATCTCCGGTTGATGGGCTGAACGCTGGGTTTGCGGTACAGACGCTGATCCAGTGGTTTGCCGATAAGAACCGCAACGATGCGGCACATGGGATCTCTTCGCCAGACCTGGCCACCGCACTCAAGATCCACAGTTACCTTAATTACGCTCAGATGGCGCACGGTGGCGTGAATGACGTGGTCAAAGTTACCGAACTGGTGCGCACGGCGTTGCGTGGCGGAGTAGTGGTCGCCGAAACTTCGCTCAAGGAGTATTCTTCAGCCTTGGCTCATACCGTCAACGAAGGCATAGGCGCGCTTCTTGGTGTGGCCTTTGTCGGGCTGGACGCCTATGAATTGGCCCATGCCGAAACGGAAACACAGAAGGCGGTGTTCGGAACCCAGCTGGCGTTCGATTCGGCCAGCTTAGTTACCAGTGCTGCTGGGGTAGGTGCCGGACTGCTCGGTGCCTCGACGGCCTCGGCTGTACTCGGTGGAGCCGGAGTGATCTTTGGCGGACTCGCAGTGGGCTTTACGGCGCTGGCTCAAGCCTTTGGTGCGGTTGCCGAGGATGCCAAGGCGGTGGGCCGTTATTTCGACATGCTCGACAAGGCCTACAAGGGCAATGGCTATCGGTATGACAGCGAGAAGGGGGTGTTGGTGCCTTTGCCCGGGGCTGTGATCAAGACCTTGGATCTGCGCAATAATCAGATCGACTTCGACAGTCAGTACATTTATCGCACCCATTCGGGCTCTACCGGCTCGGGGGAAATCAATTATTTCTTTTGGGTTGGCGATTTTCCAAAGATGGTCAATGACCGCAGTCAGGCAATCGAGGTGCGAAGCGGAATCGGTTACAAGGACGTTACCCATAAACTCGATCACAGCGACAGCAACGTGCTGATCCTGCCGGGGACACCCAAATCCTTCATCAGGTACGAATATATGCAGCTCCCTGGCGCAACTACGCGCTACGATGCCGGTTTTGATGTGATTCGCAAGCTCGAAAAAGGTAAGCGTTTCGACTACGACTTCTACATCTTTCCGGGTGAGGTTACGATCCGTAGGATTCATCAGGAGTATGTGGTGACACCGATCGACGTGGTGCTCGACCAGAGTAGCAGGAAACTGATAGTGCCTGAGCTACCCATGGAACTGCATGGTTACCTGCATTACGAGATCAAGGGCGCAGGTGGTGAGTACTTGATCGGGTTGAACGAAGGCACCAGCGTGAAGCTCATGAGCGACATCGTCAATCCGGACGGCAGTGGCAATGTACTGTCGCGCTGGATCATTGATAGCAGCCAGCTCGCCAGCGATACCATCAGCGTCTCGAAGAACCGACTGGTAGTGGGTGGAGTGGTGGTCGAACTTGATCCGTCCCAGAACGGGCAGGTGCTGGTAGTCAACAGCAAGAACGAGGTGCGCGAAGTCGATTTTTCTAACCTGACAACTGAGGTGGTAAGCGAAGATGCGAGCAGGTGGCAAGTGCCCGGTCAGCAAATCGAGCAGCATCTGAGTGATCTGTCCAAAGCGCATCAGTTACATGGGCAGTATGTGGTGGTGGAGAACTATAGCCACAACGGACATGATGTTGGTCGGGCTTTCTATGACGTGGCTAAGGAGCGGATGATATTCACCGACACCACCCACGAACAGGCCAAACACGCCCAACTGGGTGCAGTGATGGGCGACCATGCCTATTTCTACGATGCCGACAACGCGGCGGCGTGGCGGGTAGACATCGCCACCGGACAGGTTGACGCACAGTTTGAACCATGGTTCAGCGACAATGCGGGCAAGATCAGTCGGCTATGGCAAGAGGGAGATGCGGTTTATCTGGCACGCCGTTATCAACTGAAGGAAAGGAAAGCTGAGTTGAGCTATCGGATCCTCGGTGACCGAATGGAGTTGGTCAGTGCGGTGGGTGATGATGCGCTGCTCCAGCTTTCGGCACGTACCGACCAGCATGATGATGAGCTCAAGGTCATACTCAAGGGCTACGAGAGCAGTAGCGCCCAGCGTGAGACTCCGGTGTATACGTTGGGCGCACGGCTGATCCAGCCGACCAGTGCGGCGCTGGTCACGGTGTTCGGCATGGATGCGGCTGGCGTGGCGCACCGCTACTGGATACGTACCAGCGATGGGACGCTGATCAAACCGAATCTGGCCCCACCCGCGGATCAGGCCTTGCACTTCGAAGCGCACGAACAGCTCCGCAGCGCCTGGCAGATCCCGGCCGACCTCGTGTTAGCGGGCAGCATTTCCGGCCCCGCTGGTAAGGAAGTGTTCTTCTTCTACAGCAAGGCGCAGAAGATCCTGTTCCGACAGGAAGGTTCAGGTCAGACAGTTATCGACGCCAATCATCCCACAGCATTACGCATTAGTACTCCACCACTGGCCAACGTGGTTAACCTGAACGGTAATTTGCTTGCCATCACTGAGGATGGGCGTGTGGCCCGGCTTGATGCGCAAGGGCAGTTTAGCTACGAAGCGGTCAACGAGCATTGGCTCAAGGGACGTACCCACTGGTGGCAGGATCTGGCCAGCGTCACCGACGGCAGGGCTACTCTGGCGGTGTTCGGGGTCAAAGGCACCGATGGCAAGAGCCTGCTGCCGGTGTGGTACCACAACGGTCAGGTAGTAGTGGCTTCGGCAGCATTGCAGGGCAAGTCGCTACAGTTTTTGGGATTCGAAACGGATGGTACCTCCGCGCGGCTCTTTGAGCCAGAAAGCGGCAAATTGTATCGCCAGCCAGCCATGACCGCGAATGCGTTGGCCACTGCCTTTGGTACTGATCAGGGGCTTAATGCTTCGGCGCAACTTCCCGCAGCCAGTGAGTTGACGCCCGGGTTGTATCTCAAGGAGGTGCAACAGGTCGATGCCGGCATGCGTCTGATCACGGCCAAGGGCGAGATCCTGTTGCGAGCTAATAATGGCGAATTGCGGTTAGTGGGTGTTGACAAAGACTGGCAGAAGAATAATGTGACCGGCCTGCCACAGGCACTCACTGAACTGGCTGGTCAGTGGCAGGCCAAAGGGGTACTGGCATTGCAGAGTAACAGTATGCAAGGTTGGTTCGATGTTGGCAGCGGTCAGATATTTTTAGGTAATGGAATTCCTGTCTCGGACAATCTGCGTTTCGTGGGGACCAATGCAGAGAAAAAGACGGCGTATGTGTATAACCAGACGACTCAGGCGCTGTACAAGATCAATGGTGGTAGAGTAAAAATACTCAATAGTTTCACCGGAGTGGAGCGCATCAGTTCATCTCTGTTACTTCAAGGGGGAAAGGCCGATGACAATCTGACGCTACCGATCATTGACGGTGTCGATAGTCTGGTGCTGTATGGTGGAGCCAATAACGATACCTATCGACTCAGTGAGGAGATGTGGGCCCACTACCGTACGGTGATCATTGATAATGACGATCCAGACCAAGCCTTGGATCGCTTGATTCTGCCGATAGCCAATCCGGAGAGCGTCCTAGTGAGCCGACACGATGATGACCTGATGCTGACCGACTCCGGCAACGGAACGGCATTGGTGGTGCGTCAGGTATTTGGTAGCCAGGCCAAGGCTCATCAGCATCTGCATATCAATCTGGAGGGGGACTCGTCGGTGATTGATGTGGAGCCCCTAGTCAGGAGCTTTAGCAAACAGAAGGACACTAAGGAGGCTAATAGTGTGCTGATGGATTTATCCTGGGCCAGTAGCCAGCCAGCCATTGCGGCTCATGCCGTCACTACTGTCTCAGAGGCGGAAGGTTCGCGTCTGGATAATCTGATTGGAGCAATGGCCTCATTCCCTGATGTCGGTAGTGTCCACGGGAACCTGCTGCAAAGCTTTCAGCCTTCTAAGGTCGAACAGCCGCTTCTGTTGCCTAGTTCCACCTCTGTCATAGGGTAAGTACGAGAAAAAGCAGGAGGGGCTAAATGCCCCTCCACTACAGGGATGAGGCGGTGATTCCTCATCCTGCTTGATATTTTCTCTTACTGGCGGATAAGTCGTCCTGTCAGGGGAGTATTTTCATAATTACTCCTGAAAGGATTGATATCCAGACCGCCACGTCTTGTATAACGTGCAAATACGGTTAATTTCTCAGGCTGGCAGTAACGCATAATATCGCTATAAATACGTTCCACACATTGTTCATGAAATTCGTTGTGTGTCCTGAATGATATGAGGTAACGCAGCAGTTTCTCATGATCAATCTTTGCACCCTCATACCGGATAATAACGCTTCCCCAGTCTGGCTGGTTTGTGACCAGGCAATTTGATTTTAAGAGATTTGAGTGCAGGGTTTCGTCTACAACCTCATCGCCTGCTGAAGTGGCATCGGCTAGTACGGCTGCATCGAAGTCATAACTGCCTATTTCTATATCCAGATCATCCAGTGACTGCCCGGAGAGTGGGCTGATTTCATGGCAGTATCCCTCAAGGTGAGGATAGAGTTTAACGTCCACTGATTGACCGGCTGTCAGAGAGAGATCTTTTCTCATGGCGCGAACCACATCATCCGTCGTTTCAAACTTAGTCTGGTTGAAACTGTTGAGATAAAGCTTGAATGATTTGGATTCAATCAATCCTGAGCTGGTCGCCGGAATAATAAACTCACCGATTGCTACTACAGGTTTCCCTTTCCCATTCAGCCATGAGAGTTCCCAGGCTGTCCAAAGGTCAAAACCCTGAAATGGGGTCATGTATTAAATGGTTAGATCATGGTGTTGAAAATAATGTTCACGTTCAATAAAAGTTCCTATCACTTTATCGTGCATTTCCGCCGAC
>NZ_JACOII010000045.1 GCF_016306625.1 Xenorhabdus lircayensis
CATGTCCTTTGACCGATTCTGATTGGTGACAATAACGGCAATAGACGTCAACTTGGGCCATGCTTCATCCTTAAAAAGTCGGAAGCATATCACAGCAACTAACTATTTAATACATAACCGTTATTCGCGGTATAATGACGAAATTGCCCTTTATTTTTTATTAAATTAACTTAGAAGACACCATTTAAGAAGGTCGTATGAAAGCAGATAATCAATTGAGTAATGTAGGCGAGGAAACCGTAACAGATAAGCAGAACATCCATGATTTCTTAGTAACCCCTTTTGAAAAGGCATTAGGAAGACTACAATGTGTTCTTGTCGCAAGAAGAACCATTACGAATCCGGAAGGCGTGTCTTGGGCTCAATATGATACATTGCATCTACTTCGACAGTTTCAGCCTATGAACCTGAAAAGCTGGGATTTACCCGTTCTAAGACCTCTAAAATTCTACGTTCACTAAAGGGCAAGGAGCTTATTGAGCAAGAGTCTGGGGAAAACGATAAACGTGAGCTGGTTACCAGATTAAGCCAAAAGGGATTAATGTTTTTGCACTGTGCCGAGTCAAGTAGGCACAATATGGCCGACATTGTAGAGTCTAAAATGTCTCAAGGTGAAATTGCTATATTTACTGAACTCTGTAACCGCGCAGCGGATCTTTTGTATTCACAAACGCCGAACCGTCATGAAATTATCTCATGATTTCACGTTTGTAAATATTACTCATGGTAAGGATAAGGATGCATGGATTTTTTCAACATTGATAACATATTGGTACATATCTCATTAGGAACAGGCGGTTATAACCTTTCATATATTGAAGCAACTGGTACGATAGCGGGCTTATTATGTATCTGGCTCGCGAGTCAGGAGAAAATCATTAATTACCTCTTTGGACTAATTAATGTCTCATTATTTGCTGTGATCTTCTTTCAAATTCAACTCTACGCCAGCCTCATTCTGCAAATCTTTTTCTTCGCTGCTAATCTCTATGGCTGGTATGCCTGGAGCCGAGTGAATGACCAAAAACAAGTGGAACTTAAAATCCGCTGGCTCAATCCCAAACAGATGGTCATGGTTGCTGCGGTTGCCATATTTACCATATTGGTCATGACGTTCAATATTGATCAAATCTTTGGCTACATGGCAAAAGTGGTGGTTCTTGCGTTACAGGGTATGGGCTTTGCTATCACAATGCCTGCCTTGCAGCCAGATGCTTTCCCATTCTGGGATTCGGTGATGACGGTATTATCGGTAGTGGCAATGATACTGATGACCCGTAAGCATGTAGAAAATTGGCTGATATGGGTCGTTATCAATGTCATCAGCGTGGTGATTTATTATCATCAAGGCGTTCTGGCGATGTCGTTGCAATATATTATTTTGACGGGTATTGCACTGAATGGCGCTCGCCTGTGGATCAAGGCTGCTAAACATAACGGAAAGCAGCCGAAAGAAAACGTAAATTAAAATCAATAATCGGTCATAGGTAATCAATCTACCTATGGCCGATTATTTGGTGTTTTGCCACAAAAAGTTCTCTTCTTATTAGTCCATTTATCTGAATTAACATCATTTTTACGTTTAATGGCATTTTTTATAAAAAAAGTATCCTCTTTTTACTCACAAAGATTATTTACAGCACAACGCCTAACAGTTAGATTGAGATCACAAAATTATTTCAAATAACTGTAAACACATTAGGTGAAAGGACAATGAACTACCAGAATGACGATATAAGAATAAGAAAAATAACGGAATTACTGCCACCAGTTGCATTACTCGAAAAATTTCCTGCGACAGAAGATAGTGCTATTACTGTTCGTAAGGCACGAGAATCTATTCATAATATTTTAATTGGTGAAGATGATCGTCTATTGGTAGTAATTGGCCCATGTTCAATTCATGATCCACAAGCGGCATTAGAATATGCGGGTCGCTTGAATAAATTACGTGAAGAGTTGAAAGCCGATTTGGAAATTATCATGCGGGTTTACTTTGAAAAACCCCGTACAACCATAGGTTGGAAAGGATTGATTAACGATCCGAATATGGATTGTAGTTTTGACATTAACGATGGATTACGTACCGCCCGTAAGCTGTTGCTCGATATTAATAATATGGGGCTTCCTGCGGCGAGCGAATTCCTTGATATGATTAGTCCTCAGTATTTGGCAGATCTCATGAGCTGGGGCGCAATAGGTGCACGTACAACGGAATCTCAGATTCATCGCGAGTTGGCATCTGGTCTTTCTTGTCCGGTTGGTTTCAAAAATGGTACGGATGGAACAATTAAAGTCGCTATTGATGCCATTAACTCAGCCAGTTCATCGCACTGCTTCCTGTCTGTCACGAAATGGGGTCACTCTGCGATTGTTAATACAACAGGTAACCACGATTGCCATATTATTCTGCGTGGTGGTAAAGAACCGAATTACAGTGCCAAGCATGTCAGTGCCGTTAAAGAAGGGTTAGAGAAAGCAGGATTGGCTCCTCGTGTGATGATTGATTTCAGTCATGCAAACAGCGCGAAGCAGTTCAAAAGACAAATGGATGTAGGTGCTGATGTTTGTGATCAGATCGCTGGCGGCGAGAATGAAATTATTGGTGTCATGGTTGAAAGCCATTTGGTTGAGGGGAACCAAAATCCGGAGAGTGGGGAACCTTTGGTTTATGGTCAGAGTGTGACAGATGCTTGTATTGGCTGGGAAGATACGGAAACGTTACTACGCCAGTTGTCTCAGGCTATCAAGAGTCGCAGAAGCTGATTTACCGCAAAAAATCATTACAACAAAACGTATAAAAAAAGCCGGAGTTATTTCCGGCTTTTTGGCCTTATTTTTGACGCGATCCTTAAGGATTACTTCGCTTTACCTTGGTTTGCTACCGCAGCTGCTTTTGCAGCGATTTCATCAGCATTGCCCAGATAATAGTGTTTGATAGGTTTCATGTTTTCATCAAACTCATAAACCAATGGCACAGCAGTTGGAATATTCAGCTCAAGAATTTCTTCTTCGCCCATATTATCCAGATACTTGACTAGTGCGCGCAAAGAATTACCGTGAGCGGCGATAATGATTTTTTCGCCTTTTTCTACGCGGGGTTTGATAACTTCTTCCCAATAAGGAACAACACGCTCAATGGTAGTTGCAAGACTTTCTGTTACTGGAAGTTCTTCTGGCTTCAGGTTTGTGTAACGAGGGTCATGGCCAGGGTAACGTTCATCGTCTTTGGTCAAATCAGGAGGAGTGATAGCGAAGCCACGGCGCCACAATTTAACTTGATCATCGCCATATTTAGCAGCGGTTTCTGCTTTATCCATACCTTGCAACGCGCCGTAATGGCGTTCATTCAGTTTCCAGCTTTTTTCAACTGGCAGCCATTGCTGATCGACTTGGTCCAGAATGTTCCACAAAGTGTGAATGGCACGTTTTAAAACGGAAGTGTAGGCGAAATCAAAAGCGAAGCCTTCTTGTTTCAGCAATTGACCAGCTTGTTGTGCTTCAGTGCGGCCTTTGTCAGACAGTTCAACGTCAGTCCAGCCAGTAAAACGGTTCTCTTTGTTCCACTCACTCTCTCCGTGCCTTACAAGAACCAGTTTGGTTACAGCCATAGCTTAAACTCCTATCAGTACTTTTTAATACGAAATGAAATGATCGCTGCGGGCATTATATGGCGCGATAGACCGAAACGGCAAACAATAGTCTCGTACCTCCTGTTTTAAATCATATTTGGTGGCAGCTACGGCAGGCATATATTTGATTGGGAGGACACTGTGTCTGATCTGAACTGTATTCCGACGATGGAGAGCTGGAGGATAACAGTTCAGATCAAGTAAAATTCAGCTTAGTGCATGACCACTAATTTTATTGGATAGGTGAAAAACAGTAGATGCATCAGATTGAGTGAAAAATGGAAAGCAACTGCCACCCATAAACGACCACTCCACATCCACGTTAGACCATAAATTAACCCTGCCAATGTCGCGAAAATCACCAGCAGACTGCCACCAGCAAAATGAGCGGCACCAAACAGCAGGGAAGTCATCACAAGGGCGAAGTAGGGGTTCATCCACTGGCTCAGCTTTTGCTGAATGTAGCCGCGGAACAGCGCTTCCTCAGCTAAAGAGACAAAGAAAATATTGGCGACGACAAAAGCAGGAAACCAATTGGGTAAATGCAGTTCAACAGATAATCCGCCTAATGCTGTCGCAAGACCCAATAATGCTGGAATGGTTGCGATTAATAGCGCCCATCCATGTGGAGGTGTGTTAACCACAGGTTTTCGAGTGAACAAAGTAGGCATACAGCATAATAAGATGAATGGCAACAGCGCTTTGTCAAAGTTGAAATACATTGAAAAAGGTGCGCTGAGTGGGCCCGTCTGTACCTTATCCAGATATTTGAGATTATGAAAGCCCGGAAGGTAATGCATAAACAGTAAAATACCAGAAATGAGCAGTAACAACTCTGTGATCGTTTTGAATACAAGGTATTTTTTGTAGTAAACGTATTTTTTACAGTAAACGTGTGCCACACCCAAAACGGTAATCACTATCAGCGTGATTATTGCGGGGTAGGTAAGTATGTTAGTGCTAATTCCGGCAATGATAGCGAAGAGTGCGATGAGAAAAGCAATTTTCTGGCGACTATCTAAAAATGCCAATGAAACGGCAAGTAATGCCCAAGCCATATAATTCCCTGTTATTTCTGAAAAAACTAATTAAATAGTCTAAAAATAGGCAGGAATTGTATAGTAATGGGTAAAAAATTCAAAAAGAATAATAAAAAATATCAAAAAAGTAGCATTTTCGTTTATACCCAATAGTTTTCAAGTTGCAGCGTAGCCAACCAGGCAGCACTTTGAAAGACGAAGGGGATATAGACAGTATTGGAATAGAAGAGAAATAACGCTGGACTCCCCCCTATCAAGGAGGAATCACAGCAAGAAAGTAAATCAGAAACAGATTACAGCGATTTTTGGGGAACAGGGTCGGTTTCATACCGATAAATATCACCATCAGGAATAAATTTTAGGCGATGGGTAATGCATTCTGGTGCATCTTCCTGATGATGAGAAACGAACAAAAGCTGCGTATCACCCTTGGAGATCATGATATCAATGAAGCGCAGGACTAACTGACGGTTGAGGGGATCCAGTCCCTGCAATGGTTCATCCAGAATCAGTAAGGCGGGATGTTTCACTAAAGCACGGGCAATTAAAACGAGTCGTTGCTGCCCCCATGACAGGCTGTGAAACGGGCTAATTGCCGGATTTCCTGATAATCCCAATAAATCCAGCCATTCATCAGCCAGTTGTTGTTGTCGATCTGAAACTGCCTGATAAAGTCCTATTGAGTCAAAAAAACCCGAAAGAATGACATTGCGAACGCTGGTACTGACGCGATATTCAAGATGAATACTGTTACTGACGTAACCAATATGGCGTTTAATGTCCCAGATCGTTTCGCCACTGCCTCTTTGCCGACCAAATAATATTAACTCATTACTGTAACCCTGAGGATGATCGCCTGTAATCAAGCTCAGGAGTGTCGATTTACCTGCGCCATTTTCGCCGGTGATTTGCCAGTGTTCATCAGGATCCACTTGCCAGTTCAGGCCATGCAAAATGGGTTTGTCATTATATTGAACGGTGACATTACGCATTGACACCAATGGCTGATCGGCCGGAAGTTGCTCATCAGCACGGTATTCATCTGTTTCGGGAAGATGAATGTCTTTCAGCTCTTCACTGTGTGCTAATTGTGCCACGAGAGATTCTGCCAAAATGCTTTCTTTTTCCCCGGCCAAAGTCAGGTAGCAATCAGCCAGTACACCGACTTTTTCGACAAAATCAGGGAGTTCATGGAATCGGGTCAAGATCAACACTAGAGTAATGCCTTTTGCTACCAGCGATCCCAATAATTGGGAAAGTTGCTCTCGTGCATAAGCATCCAGCCCGTCAAAAGGCTCATCAAGGATCAGCAAATCGGGATCTGCCATCAATGCCTGACAAAGCAGAACCTTACGGATTTCTCCGGTTGAGAGATATTTGAATCGTCGCGAGAGCAAATCCTTAATACCAAAATACTCGCTCAATTCAAGGCACTGTTCATTGTCTTTATGGTGAAGTTGAATAATGTCTGCGGCAGTGCGCCCAGTATCCTCCTCGCCTTCACTGAGTAAATCTGTATTATTACGCTGCCACTCTTTATCGATCAGTTTTTGTAATTGTTCGAAAGAGAGGCGTACTGGTGTATGAAATGAACAATGGCGTTCACCTGACAGTTGAATTAATTCATTCGACAGAGCACGGGCCAACGAAGATTTTCCACTGCCATTTGCGCCAACGAAAGCCCAACTTTCCCCAGAAATAATTTTCAGTGACGGTAGCCGCAGGGTACGGGTGTCACTTAAACGGAAACTACCTTGTGTTATTTGCAACCCAGACATTCTTATTCCTTTTTAAGCAACATCAACTAAAGAATCACCAGAAATAAGCGGAATAGTGAACAATGTCAATGCGTAGTCGCCTGTTATTCGTTGAGGGTTAATAATTTTTGAAATGTATTGGGGATATCGTATTGCTGGGTATCGTATTGCCGAAAACGGGAGAAGCATCGCAATTCCCCCCTGACAAGCCGATTTATCAGGGGAAGATGTGGTTAACACAAAACATTCAGTTTTTAGTATTCAGTACCTGGTATTCAGCACAGAGTGGCAATAATCACTTTATCGGCATCGAAAAGTGCGGTGACAGAATCATTGGGCTGGAGATTCAAGTTCTCTATTTGCTGATTAGATAACGTAACGCAAAGAGATTCACCGCCATCAAGTGTCAAGATAATTTCACTGTATTCTGTTCCCGTTTCAATATGGCTAATCTGGCTGGATAGGACATTATCGAATGAAGAGGGGGAGATATGTCCTTTAGTTAAGGTTATCCACGGGGCCTTAATCAACACGAGAACTTCTTTCCCTTTCACTAAATTCAGCCGGTTTGCACTTTGTTCCGTTAGAGCCGCATAGATCGATGTTTTTCCATCCGCCAGCAGGACACGAACATGCTGTTGGATATTTTCATGGTTGCGCTCAATAATCGTACCAAAAAATTGATTTCGGGCACTGGTTTGTAAAGAAAATCGAGAGATAGCGGCAAGCAGACTATCCAAGGGGAGCGAATCTTCTTTCAGAGCATCAAACGCTTTTTGTTGAATTTTTTCCAGTAGATCATAAAGTTGCAACAGACGTTCACCATAACGCGTAAGTTGAGCACCGCCGCCGCCTTTTCCGCCCGTGGCCCGTTCCACCAATATCTCATCTGCGAGCTGATTCATTTCATTGATGGCATCCCAAGCGCTTTTGTAGCTGATCCCAGCCTGTTTTGCTCCCTGACTGATAGAACCGGTGATTTTAATTTTCTTAAGCAACTCAATTCGTCGGGGATCAGCGAAAATGCGTTGCTGCAATTTGAGTGTTAATAATATTTGGGCTTGCATAATGATTTATTTCGGGCAACTATTTGGGAGTTTTTACAATAGAATCATAAGAATCGCACGTTTCGTCGATTACTGTTACTGTTTTATTGTCTAGAATGGTTAGATTAACGTCTGTGTCAGATTCAGGTGTGATACAGTTAATTTGTTAGTCACTCAGGATATGAGGTTAGCATGTTTGAATTGCTTAAAAGTTTGGGATTTGCGTTGATCATGGTTCCCGTGGTGATGGCCGCTATTTTGGCGCTGATTTACGGGCTTGGCGGATTGTTTAATATCATTTCCAAAAATGAAACGAAAGGCAGTATTGAACCGTAGTTTTGATCTAACCTGATTGCCCGTGTTTCTATTCTCTAATCTTTCCCACATAGATCTGTCTATCTAGGGTTAAGTGCGATGACAAACAGTTCGATGACAAACTCTATTGTTTAAATAGGGTTTGTCTTTTTCTTTATGGTATTAGTTCCGTTTGGCGCGTCTCTTTTCCCAGCCAAATGACCGCCACCATAGCCACCAGAATTGAGGCACAGAGCAGGGCGAAAATCAGCGAAATTGAGGCGTTTATCGCTATCAGATAGCCTACCATCAGTGGCCCAAGAATACCGCCGATTCGCCCAATTGCCGCAGCTATACCAGCACCGGTCGCCCGGAAGCGGTCGGATACTGCTCAGACGTGTAAGCATAAATAGCACCCCAAGCACCAAGATTGAAAAATGATAGCAAAATGCCAAAAATCAGAAGCTGGGTAATACTGTCGGCAATACCGAAGAAGTAAGCAGAAACAGCAGTTCCTGTCAGATAGCTTACCAGAACGAATTTTCGCCCGTAGCGTTCAATCAGCCGGGCAGCGGTAAAATAGCCGGGAAGTTGAGCCAGCGTCATGATTAGCACGTATTGGAAGCTTTTTACCAGACTAAATCCCTTAAGTATCACTACGCTTGGCAGCCACAGGAACATACCATAATAGGAAAACGCCGCGCAGAACCACAAAATCCACAGCATAATTGTCGCCCGACGGTAGTCCGTAGACCACACTGCCCGTATGTTATCCACAATTGAGAAGCGTATTTTTTGGGAAGACATTTGCGTATAACGCGGCGAATCGGGCAGATGTATACGCAGGTAGATAGCGTAAAACGCGGGTAGCGCGCTCAATAGCATGGCAACACGCCATCCGTAATTGGGAATAATAAAATAGGCAATCAGTGCTACTGCCAGCTAGCCAAAGGCCCAAAAGCTCTCCAGCACCACGATTATGCGTCCGCGCTCATGGGATTCCACACTTTCAGACACCAGCGTTGATGCCACTGGTAGTTCACCGCCCAGTCCCATGCCTATAATAAAACTCAGCACTAGTAATGCTGCGAGTGTGGAAACTAATGCCGTTAATCCGCTGTCGACGCTAAACAGCAACAATGTGACGATAAAGGCTGACTTGTGCCCTGTTTTGTCAGCCATCACTCCAAAGACAAAGGCTCCGACTGCCATGCCGAACGAGTTAATGTTACCTATCCAGCCAAGCTGCTGTGTATTTAGTCCCCAGTCCTGTTTTAGGGCAGCGAGTAAAAACGATAGAAGGCCAACATCCAGAGCATCAAACATCCACCCTAAGCCGGCGATCGTCAGTAGTCGATGTTTAGTGATGCCTTTTTGCAACAGTGTCTTTTGTGAGGGGGTTGTATGTGACAATGGTATTCCTTATTTACATTGAATTAATACAAAAACTAAAACTGGCTCACAACCTGCCGATTAATATCAGAATAGCATTTTCATTTAACGTTATACCTTGTTATATACAACGAACCATATTGATTATCTTAGGTGAATATAAAATGGAAAAGAAAGTTTATCAGTTACTGGCGGGGGCTGTGGTTTCTTTTGCGCTTGCTGGAAACGTCTGGGCAGCAGATAAAGTGACAGTTTTTGCTGCCGCTTCATTAACGAACGCACTTGATGATATTGCTGCACAATACAAAAAAGAAAAGCAGGGAGATATCGTTGCCTCCTACGCTTCGTCTTCGACACTAGCCCGTCAGATAGAGCAAGGAGCGCCAGCAGATATCTTTATTTCTGCCGACCAGCAATGGATGAATTATGCCGCTGATAAACAATTAATTGCTGAAAATACCCGTCATACCTTGTTGGGTAACCAGCTTGTCCTGATTGCCCCTAAAGAGAGCAAATTGGACAAGGTTGAAATCAACCAAGAAACAAAATGGAAATCTTTGCTGGCGGGAGAGCGTTTAGCGGTTGGCGATCCGGATCATGTACCAGTGGGTATTTATGCTAAGGAGTCGCTGCAATATCTGAATGCATGGGATACGGTTAACCCACTGATGGCACGAACCAATAATGTGCGCAGTGGTATGGCGCTGGTGGAGCGGGCAGAAGTACCACTGGGTATTGTCTACGGTTCTGATGCAGTTGCCAGCAGTAAAGTGAGAGTCGTGGGCGTTTTTCCACCAGAGAGCCATAAACCGGTGGAATATCCGGTTGCAATAATCAAAGGTCATGAAAAACAGGCTGTTCGCGATTTTTATGATTACCTCAAAACCCCTGAAGCCACTGCTATTTTCAAACGTTACGGCTTCAGTCCACTGTAGGAATTGATCTTTTGGAGATGTTAAGTGAATACGAATGGCAGGCTATTTTACTGAGCTTAAAAACCTCAGGTATTGCTGTGTTATTCAGTTTGCCATTCGGGATCTTAATGGCATGGATGCTGGCTCGTTGTCAGTTTTTTGGGAAGTCTCTGCTTGATAGCATTATCCATCTGCCTCTGGTATTACCGCCCGTGGTGGTTGGATATTTGCTGCTCATCAGCATGGGGCGTCGTGGAGTCATTGGTGAATTTTTTTATGACTGGTTTGGTGTCAGCTTCGCATTTAATTGGACGGGGGCAGCATTAGCCTCGGCTGTGGTGGCTTTTCCCCTGATGGTCAGGGCCATCCGGTTATCACTGGAGAGCATAGATCGACGTCTGGAACAGGCAGCACGTACATTGGGCGCGAGTCCGTTTAAAGTCTTTTTCACCATTACTTTGCCGTTGTCATTACCGGGCATCATTGTTGGTGCGGTACTGGCGTTTGCTCGATCGCTGGGAGAATTTGGGGCCACCATCACTTTTGTTTCAAATATTCCGGGAGAGACCCGAACTATTCCCCTTGCCATGTACACATTGATCGAAATGCCCGGTGCTGAAACAGCCGCAGCACGTCTGTGTGTGATTGCGATTGCGTTGGCACTGATTTCATTGATGCTGTCCGAATGGCTGACACGTTGGGGTAGAAAACGTCTGGGGGCAGCATGTTAGAACTGGATTTTGAGCAGCGTTTGGGTGAGCTGCATATGCAGGTTGATACCTCTCTACCAACAAAAAGCATTTCCGCCATATTTGGGCTTTCTGGTGCCGGAAAAACCTCACTGATCAACGTCATTGCAGGTTTAACCCGTCCACAAAAAGGTCGAATTGTTTTAAATGGTCGTACCTTAGTGGATGTGGAGCAGAAAAACTTTTTGCCACCGGAAAAGCGTCGGATTGGCTATGTTTTTCAGGATGCGCGCCTTTTCCCGCATTATCGCGTGAAGGGCAACTTACAATACGGTATGGCGCCAGAGATGAAACCGCAGTTTGAGAGCATCATTGGCTTATTGGGCATTGAGCACTTACTGTCACGTTTTCCCATCACGTTATCGGGCGGAGAAAAACAACGGGTAGCGATTGGTCGGGCATTATTGACTGCTCCTGAAATCCTGCTCATGGATGAACCGCTGGCTTCGCTGGATTTACCACGCAAGCGTGAATTATTGCCTTATCTCGAGAAACTGTCTGGAGACGTCAAAATTCCGATTTTGTATGTCAGTCACAGTTTGGATGAAATTTTGCGTTTGGCAGATAACGTGATTGTCATGGATAAGGGAAAAGTCAGAGCGACGGGCACACTGGAAGATGTTTGGTCGAGCAGTGTATTGCGTCCGTGGCTGCAAAAAGAGAGTCTTAGCAGCATACTGAAAGTTTCTGTCATGGAACACCATCAGCGTTATCAAATGACCGCAGTGGCAGCGGCTGATAAAGCCCTTTGGTTGCCGCAACTTGATGTAGCCCCGGGGACTGATTTACGTATCCGCATTGATGCATCAGATGTTTCTTTGGTTTTGGAACCTCCAAGAGTCAGCAGCATTCGTAATATCTTGCAAGTAAAAGTCGTTGAGTTTTTTGAAAACGATGGCCAGGTTGATGTCAAACTAGCACTGAGTGAACATTGCTTGTGGGCGAGAATTACCCCTTGGGCGCGGGAAGAGCTCAACTTGCGGGCAGGGCAATGGCTGTATGCGCAGATAAAGAGTGCCTCGTTAAATCGCCACTTATATACCCAATAGATTTCAAGTTACAGTGCCGCCAACAAAGCAGTAGCTTGAAAGATGAAGGGGATAAACGAATGTAGGGAGCACAGTTGTGAATCGCTCACGACTGATTTGCTCCCATTAATACCGAAGGTAATTACAGCACGTATTTCCGAATCACTTCAGCGATGCCGGGTTGGGTATTATCCCGCGTGACAATATCTGCCCGCTCTTTGACCACATCAACACCATTACCCATGGCAACGCCCAGCCCGGCGGTTTCCAGCATACTGAGATCGTTATAATTATCACCAAAAGCAATCACATCTTTCATACTCATGCCTTGAGATTCCACCCATTGCTGCAAACGCATACCTTTGCTATTCCCTTTTTTGGTAATATCTACCTGATCAAACCATGACCATTCACACTCAAGGCCAATATTTTCCTCAATTTGTTCGCTGATCTCACGTAGTTTCACTAAATTGGACGAGCTGGTAGCAAATTTCCAAATGAAATTCACATTGTGGATTGCATCTCGAAAATTACTGATCTGCTGGATATTGGGGCGCTGATGTTCAGGCAAAGAGCCTGACCATGCCAGAGTTCGAGCTACAGTATGCTGAAACTCATATAAAATGGCATCATCAACATACATCAGATGCTGAATTTCCGTGCCTTGCAGATATGAAAGCGCTTGAGAGGCTTCTTGGATGGAGAGAGGGTTAGAAGCCAGCACTTTCTTTGCGTGATAATCATATGAATAAGTCCCATTGCAGCAAATGGCAGGAGTATCGAGTTGCAGCGCTTGATAGAAAGGATGAATGGCGACATGATGGCGGCCAGTCACAATCAAAACTTTGATACCAGATTGGCGGGCTTCATTCAGGGCGGCTAGTGATTCTGGCAGAATATGTTTTTGCGGATCGAGTAGTGTCCCATCTAGATCCAGCGCGATAACGCGATATGACATGAGTTGGCCTCTAGGTTGTCTATGATATAAACAAATATTATACAGTAGTTAAACATAGTTAAACCGTCATATGAGCAGTTTAACAGACAAAACTTTTCAAGAATCGTTACAGATGAATGAAATGGTGATGAAGCATTAAGGAGAGAAAATGAAACAGGTGGTTTATACAGCTAGCCCGAATAGCCGTCAGATTCACGTATGGTCGCTCAATGTAGCAGGAGAACTTTCGCTTCTCCAGACAGTGAATGTGCCGGGTGAAGTGCAGCCAATGGTGATTAATCCTGATGGTAAACACTTATATGTGGGGATTCGCCCTCAATTCAGCATCGTGACTTACGCCATCGGGGAAGATGGGCGTCTTGAGCAGCAGGCCATTGCTCCATTGCCGGGTAGCCCTACCCATATATCAACAGACAGGGCAGGGCGTTTTTTATTTTCTGCTTCTTACAGCTTCAATAACTTAAGCGTCCATCCGATTGATGAAAAAGGTATCGCCAAAGCGCCGGTTCAAATTGTGGAAGGTCTGCAAGCGCCACATTCGGCCAATATTGATCGGGAAAATCGTCAATTACTGGTTCCATGCCTGAAAGAAGACCATATTCGTATTTTCAATTTGGATGAGCAGAGTTACCTGACAGAAAGCCGGGCGGATGAAATCACCACGGCAGCAGGTGCTGGCCCACGTCATATGGCATTCCATCCGAAAAAACAGACAATTTATTGTATTAATGAACTGGATTCTACTGTTGAAATTCTGCGCAAATGGGAAAAATACCGTATTGTACAATCGGTTGATTCATTGCCATTGGGTTTTTCCAGTGTTCGTTGGTCGGCTGATATTCACATTACACCGGATGGTCGCCATCTTTATACCAGCGAGCGCTCAGAAAGCCTGATCAGCCATTTCCGCGTCTCAGAAGATGGCTATTACTTGACATTAGCCGGACATTATCCGACAGAAACCCAACCCCGTGGCTTTGCCATTGATCACAGTGGTAACTTCCTGATTGCATCAGGGCAAAAATCGGATCACATTTCAGTATCGCGTATTGACAAATATTCAGGGGAATTAACCCGACTGGCGTGTTATCCGGTTGGCAAAGGCCCGATGTGGGTTACGGTATTGGCACGGTAAACCTGAGCCGCGCAGTGTTGGGCGCGGCATTGGTGTGATTTTTATTTCAAGAAGATGAACATGAAACCAGCTATCTTACTTATCCCTGTTCCTGATGTTAAAGCCGGATTGTCATGGTATAAACGTACTTTTCCAGACCTTAGGAGCCCAACTTTACTGTGGGCCAATGCAGATTGATAGTGGTTTGGGGATGTGCCAAGTTAAAGATCCCTTTGGTAATCTCATTGGCTTGAAAGGGTTATTTAAGAATGATGAAAGTTAATTTATTTTCTTGGCTATAAACCCAACTCTGCCTTTATCTCTGTTGCCGTCAGGGGGATTCAGCATGGAAGAATATTGAACTGTAAAACCAATATCTTCCAATAGACTTTTCATCTGACTGACCGATAATGAATCATAGTAAAATTCAGTGCCAAAAATATGATCGTAAAACTCAGGAATATCAGGCTCACTCCCTCCGCTGGATAAAATAAAAACACCATCATCTTTTAAAAGACGATATATCTCTCTCAAAAAGGCAGGGTGTTTTTCACGATTAAAATGAAAAATAGCATCCCACATCACAATACCATCAAATTGAGAATGTATATCTAAGTCATGAATATCACACAAAACCCAATGATGTTGAGGAAGTTTGGTTTTAGCGTAGGCAAGAAGGTTCTCCGAATTATCTATACCTAAAATATAGTGGCCCTTATCAGATAAAAATTTAGCAATAGGAAAACCGTGTCCACAACAAATATCCAGTATCTTACAAGCATGAGGTAGGTTATCATTAAACAGCTCAAAAATAGCTAAATCTCTTTCAGGTAAAGCTTGTCTTATTTTAATAAAATCTTGGCTGATTAAATTATAGTTTGTTTTCATTGGTTACTTTATTAAATATAAATTATGATGAATATGAAAAATATGTCATTTTCATAGCGTAATTGCAATGTTTTCGGGCATAAACTGTGATCATTCACTCCAGTCACATAGCTAGCTATGTGACTGGAGTCTATTCCTTTGCTACAGTATTGCAATTTGCAATCTATTAGCTGTCAAATAACAATTTGATCCCAAAATGATAAGTTAATACAGCCTGATATCAGGCTAAGTTAAAAGATCCCACTCCAGATAAAACAATGGGGTATGTGATTAAAATATTATTTTGATACACGGAAACCAAATCACCTAAATAAATGCTCCCTCTAAAAAGACGCAGAACTATATTTTTCGGATAAATAAAAAGTTGGAAGTTAAGTGGGGAATTTATAATGGTTTGAGCATGTTTTACTACACCACCCAGATGAATATTATTAAAATTCAATTGTGGCATATTATATCCACCATAAATATAGCCATTAAAATTAGTTCTTTTCCCTGTATTGGGTGCATGCCCAATGATAGCGGGATAAGATGATACTTGGATAAAGGGGTAACTTCCATATTGATGATATGTGTTAATGTTAAAGTGTCCGCTAACAAATTCTGTTTGTTGCAATACTGGGCTGGTTAATACATCTGTTTCGGCTTTTTCTGTAAATAAATGGGCGAGCTCAGGTTTTTCTTTCGCAAGCGCTTCGTAATGTGAAATTTCTTGTTCATACCTATTTTTAGATATTTCAAATACAGTTTGCATTTCTTCGTTAGAAGGTACGATTACATTTTCTGTACTCATGATATATTCCTCTTTGATTTAAATGGATGTGATTGCTGTATGGAATATATCAGGAAATTTAAATTTAACTAATATAATGAACCGTGAATTGGTTGTTAATGTTTGTTAGTAAGTGTTTTATGAGGATACCTTAATGTGCTGTGATTTTTTATTAGAAATATAATAGTTAAATACTGATGACAATAAATAAAACCAGCATTAATAATATGCTGGTCGTTACTCTTTAATTTATGGAGCTAGTCATTGCCCTTGTCAGTCTCAATAATTGCTCGGGTTGAATAATATAAGGTGGCATCAAATAAATTAACCGACCAAATGGTCTAATCCAAACACCATGTTGGACAAAATGGCGCTGTAATGAAACCACATCAATCGGTTGTTTCATTTCAACAACACCTATAGCACCCAATACCCGAACACCTTCGACCGTATTGTGTGATTTTAGCGGAAGTAATTCTGCTTTTAACTGGGTTTCAATTGATTGAATGCGTTGCTGCCACGGGCTATCAGAGAGCAACTTCAGGTTGGCACTGGCGACGGCACAAGCCAGAGGATTGCCCATAAAAGTCGGGCCATGCATAAAACAACCGGCTTCACCCTGACTGATGGTTTCAGCGACATGGCGGGTGGTCAGTGTCGCTGATAAGGTCATATAACCTCCCGTCAACGCCTTGCCTAAACATAAAATATCCGGCTCGATCTGCGAATGTTCACAGGCAAAGAGCTTGCCAGTTCGTCCAAATCCGGTAGCGATCTCATCTGTGATAAGCAGGATCTGATACTCATCACAGAGTTGACGAACCTGACGCAGATATTCCGGATGATAAATCCGCATTCCGCCCGCGCCTTGAACAATCGGCTCCAGAACTACGGCAGCAATTTCATTGTGATATTGCAACAATAATTGTTTAAAGGAAGCGATATCTTCTGGCTGCCATTCATCATCAAACTGACATTGAGGAGCATCGGCAAACAGATGATTTGGGAGATAGCCTTTATACAGGTTATGCATGGAGTTGTCGGGATCACAGACAGACATGGCTCCAAAAGTATCGCCATGATAACCGTGACGCAGTGTCAGAAACCGCTGGCGTTTTTTTCCCTTGGCCTGCCAGTATTGCAACGCCATTTTCAGGGCGACTTCTACGGCGACAGATCCCGAGTCCGCTAAAAAAACACAATCCAGAGAATCAGGTGTTATCGCCACTAATTGCTTACACAGCTCAACCGCAGGAGGATGGGTTATGCCGCCAAACATGACATGGGACATTTTGTCGATCTGCGATTTAGCCGCGTCATTGAGTGCAGGGTGATTATAACCGTGGATGGCTGCCCACCACGAAGACATACCATCAATCAGCTTGCGACCATCTGATAAAACCAACTCTACACCTGTAGCTGATACAACGGGATAGGTGGGAAGCGGGTTGGTCATTGATGTATACGGATGCCAAATATGGCGCCGGTCAAATTCAATATCTGAAGGGTTCATAACAACTTACTTGTAAACCTTTATGAGTTCATTTTGGTTGACATGATAGCGGTGTTATTTAAACTGACAACAATTTTTCACATCGGAGATGTCATTGTGAGCGAGCGTCTACAATGGACTATCAAGCAAGCACAGGAATTGTTTGATAAACCTTTTTTTGAATTGTTATTTCAGGCACAGCAGGTACACCGTGAACATTTTGATCCGCAGCAAGTACAGGTCAGTACACTGCTTTCGATAAAAACTGGGGCCTGTCCAGAAGATTGCAAATATTGTCCGCAAAGCTCCCGTTACAAAACTGGCTTGGAAAAAGAGCGGCTGATGGAAGTGGAAAAAGTCATCGAATCAGCGCACAAAGCGAAAAGTGCCGGCTCAACCCGTTTCTGCATGGGAGCGGCTTGGAAGAACCCGCATGAACGCGATATGCCGTATTTGGAAAAAATGGTCAAGGAAGTTAAAGCGCTAGGGATGGAAACCTGCATGACTCTGGGGATGCTGAATCATTCTCAGGCAGAGCGCTTGGCAGGGGCTGGTCTGGATTACTACAACCATAACTTAGATACCTCGCCAGAATTTTACGGCAATATCATCACCACTCGCAGCTATCAGGACAGACTGGATACCTTGGATAATGTACGGGATGCAGGCATTAAAGTTTGCTCGGGGGGAATTGTTGGTTTAGGTGAACAAATCCGCGACCGCGCAGCATTATTGGTGCAATTGGCGAATTTACCCAAGCCGCCGGAAAGTGTACCGATCAATATGCTGGTAAAAGTGAAGGGAACACCATTGGAAGACAATGAAGATGTTGATCCTTTCGATTTTATTCGCACCATTGCCGTGGCGCGAGTCATGATGCCAAAATCCCATGTCCGTTTATCCGCCGGGCGTGAGCAAATGAATGAGCAGACTCAGGCCATGTGCTTTATGGCCGGTGCTAACTCCATTTTCTACGGCTGTAAATTACTGACCACTCCAAATCCGGGGGAAGATAAAGATCTGCAACTGTTCCGCCGCTTGGGTATTAATCCTCAACAGACAAAGACGGCATTTGGTGACAATCAACAGCAGCAGCACTTGACTGACGCTATTATTCATAATGCTGATAACGAACAATTCTATAATGCGGCAATATGATGAGCTGGTCAGATTCTCTCTCCCGACGTTTGTCCGAACGCCGGGGAACCTCTCTATGGCGTAATAGACAAGTCCATCAGGGTTCTGATGGACGTTTATTATCCACTTCGGACGGTCAATATCTAAATTTTTCCAGTAACGACTATCTCGGATTGAGCCAACATGCTCAGATTATTGCCGCATGGCAGCAAGGTGCTGAACAATATGGTGTGGGCAGTGGAGGTTCAGGACATGTTACGGGTTACATAACCGCGCATCACACACTGGAACAGCAATTGGCTGAATGGTTGGGATATTCTCACGCCTTACTGTTCATTTCTGGTTATGCCGCTAATCAGGGCGTGATTGCGGCCTTGATGGAAAAAGACGATCGCATTATTGCTGATCGTCTTAGTCATGCTTCGTTGATGGAAGCCTCTATGCATTCGCCCGCACAGTTTCGGCGTTTTTTGCATAACGATATGAATTCCTTGCAGCAACATCTGGCAAAAGAGTGCATAGGTAAAACGCTGGTGGTAACGGAAGGCATTTTTAGCATGGATGGGGATTGTGCTCCGCTTGAAGCCATTGCGCAGCAAGCGAAATCCACAGAAAGCTGGCTGATGGTGGATGATGCCCACGGCATCGGAATTCACGGTGATGAAGGACGTGGCACTTGTTGGGCTAAAAATGTCAAACCGGAGATCTTAATCGTCACCTTTGGCAAAGCGTTTGGATTGAGTGGCGCGGCGGTTTTGTGTGATGAGCAAACCGCAGAATACTTACTCCAGTACGCTCGACACCTGATTTACAGCACTTCAATGCCACCTGCGCAGGCAGTGGCACTTTCCGAAGCAGTGAAACAAATCAGGGCAGGAGAGGAACTGCGTCAAACATTGCAAAGCAACATCAATTATTTTCGTCATGAAGCGCAACATTTGCCCTTTGCTCTGATGGATTCAGAAACGGCCATTCAGCCGTTAATTGTCGGTGATAATGAACATTGTATCGCACTATCTCATATGCTCAGGCAGAAAAAAGTGTGGGTCAAGGCGATCCTCCCTCCAACCGTTCCCCCTGAAAGCGCCCGTTTGCGCATTACGCTGACATCAAGCCATACACAACAAGACATTGATGTATTACTAGAGGCATTACGGGAGGAATTGCATGGATATGGCTGTTAAATCCGTTGATAAGCAAGCGATTGCAGGGGCTTTTGGGCGCGCGGCTTCGAAGTATGACACAGTGGCTAAACTGCAACAGCAAACAGGCGAATACTTGATGGAACTGGCACAGGCGGAAAACACCGGTTTGCGGGTATTGGATGCGGGATGTGGGACCGGTTTTTTCAGCGCTCGCTGGAAGCAACAGGGTAAACAAATCATCGCACTGGATCTGGCTGCCGGTATGTTGAGCCATGCACAAGGGCAGCAAGTTGCCGATTACTATCTGCAAGGAGATATCGAGCACTTAGGGCTGGCGGATAGCAGTGTAGACCTCTGTTTCAGCAATCTGGCGGTGCAATGGTGTAATGATTTGCCATGCGCATTACAGGAATTTTATCGTGTGACTCGTCCCGGTGGTCTTATTGTCTTTTCTACGCTTGCGCAGGGATCACTGCATGAGCTGGAAACTGCGTGGGAGCGGGTAGATGATTATCGGCACATTAATCAATTTCTGCCGTTACAAACCATTACGCAAGCATGCCAACCCTATCGGCATAAAGTTATTAACCGACAATATTGCCAGCATTACCCACAACTCTTGCCTTTACTGAATTCTTTGAAAGGAATTGGTGCGACACACCTTCATCATGGCCGCCAGCAGGGATTAATGACCAGAAAACGTCTAAATACTCTTGCTGAAGCATACCCACGGAATAATGGGAAATACCCATTAAGCTATCAAATTGCTTTTGGAATCATTCATTGTGACAAATAAATATTTTCTTACCGGAACCGATACGGAAGTAGGTAAAACAGTGGTTAGTTGCGCTTTACTGCAAGCCGCTAATAAAAAAGGATATCAAACTGCGGGTTACAAACCGGTTGCATCAGGCAGTGAAATGACGCCTGAAGGGATACGTAATGGTGATGCACTGGCCTTACAGCGTAATAGTGCAGTGCCATTAACTTATCAGGAGGTAAACCCTCTGGTATTTGTTGAACCTACATCACCTCACATTGTGAGCGCTGAACTGAATCAACCGATTGATTTTTCGGTGCTATCACGGGGATTGGAAGTATTGGCGTCAAAGGCTGATTGGGTTTTGGTTGAGGGAGCGGGGGGATGGTATACGCCACTATCGGAAAAGACCACTTTTGCTGATTGGGTAGTTCGGGAAGATTTACCGGTAATTTTGACAGTAGGTGTCAAATTAGGGTGTATTAACCACGCAGTATTAACGGTAAAAGCTATCCAATATTCTGGATTGAAACTGGTAGGCTGGGTTGCTAATGAAATTGAGCCAGCCGGTAAACGTCAAGCTGCATATTTGGAGACATTGGAGCGCATGATCCCCTCACCTTTACTGGGCATTATTCCTCATCTGAGCGAATCATGTGATAACAATAACATAGGGAAATATATAAGTATTGATTCATTGGTTAACTAATTGTTTACTTAGAGTTAGTTAAAATTGACGCTTGAAACGAGGGTTGAGTGAGTTTTCTCACGCAAAAAATGTTTCGTTTCAACAATGATTGAACTATTTTTGATCAAAAAATAGTGTGAATCAAACCAAAAACAGGATAAAAATATTCCGCTATTGAACAAATTGATAAGTGGGGGATGACTCCGCAACCTCCCATGTTCAATAGGGTTTGCTGAGTTATCCACTATTCCTGTGGATAACCCTGTGCATTAGTTTTAGACAAGTATCCTCACGCAAGATAATACGCGGCTTGCGCAAGATTTGCTGTTATTCTCTCCTTAGATATTTTTACCAAAAAAATCAGCTAATTAAATAAAATCAATCCCTTTCTGCGTCCCTCTGCCATTAGGTGCTTTATCATTTCAGTAGCTAATACAAAAATCAGAAAAAGCAAGTTCAATATCTGGGGATAAAAATAGTTACCACTAATGTTAACTAAAGGTTAATATCACGCTACGGTTAATTAAGGCTTCTCGCTATTGAACCTCTCCATGTTTCCCGTGAAATAAAAACAACATTATTTTGCTAACTTACTTGAAGCTGGTTTTTTATCCAGTATTATAGACGGGTTTTGTCAGCGTACAGATAGGCATGTGGACTTTTTTGTACATGATGGCGGGGGGAAAAATGAGCAAAGAAACGAGTAAAGTATTCAAGTTATATTCTGATTTCGAACCGGGAGGCGATCAGCCATCGGCGATCAGCCAATTACAGGAAGGGCTGGAAGATGGCTTGGCTCACCAGACGCTTCTGGGTGTAACAGGCTCAGGTAAGACTTTTACGATAGCCAATGTTATCGCAAACTTGAATCGTCCAACTATGATCCTTGCCCCCAATAAGACGCTGGCAGCACAGCTTTATAGCGAAATGAAAGAGTTCTTCCCTGAGAATGCGGTGGAATATTTCGTCTCCTACTATGATTACTACCAACCAGAAGCCTATGTGCCCAGCTCTGACACTTTTATCGAAAAAGATGCTTCAGTGAATGAGCATATCGAGCAGATGCGTCTGTCAGCAACAAAGGCCTTGCTGGAGCGTCGTGATGTAGTTGTAGTTGCTTCCGTCTCCGCGATTTATGGTCTGGGTGATCCCGATAGCTATCTGAAAATGATGCTTCACTTAACCGATGGCATGTTAATTGACCAACGCGCTATTTTGCGCCGCTTGGCAGAACTGCAATACACCCGCAATGATCAGGCGTTCCAGCGTGGAACATTCCGGGTTCGTGGTGAGGTGATTGATATTTTCCCCGCAGAATCGAATGAACATGCGCTGCGTGTTGAATTGTTCGACGATGAAGTAGAGCGCCTTTCCCTGTTTGATCCTCTGACAGGTCAGGTACAGTACAATGTGCCGCGTTATACCATCTATCCCAAGACCCACTATGTTACGCCGCGTGAACGTATCCTTCAGGCGATGGAAGAGATCAAAGTTGAATTAGATCAACGACGCAAGATACTGCTGACGTCAGATAAATTGTTGGAAGAACAACGCGTCACTCAGCGTACACAATTCGATCTCGAAATGATGAATGAGCTGGGTTATTGCTCCGGTATTGAAAACTACTCCCGTTATTTGTCTGGCCGTTCCGCAGGTGAACCGCCTCCAACGTTGTTCGACTACCTTCCGGCTGATGGTTTGCTGGTGGTGGATGAATCCCACGTCACCATTCCACAGATTGGCGGTATGTACCGTGGAGATCGTTCTCGTAAGGAAACGTTGGTGGAATACGGCTTTCGTTTGCCATCCGCGCTAGATAACCGCCCATTGCGGTTCGAGGAATTCGAGGCACTGGCACCACAGACTATTTATGTTTCAGCCACCCCTGGGCGCTATGAATTGGAGAAATCAGTCAATGAAGTGGTTGAACAAGTTGTACGCCCGACGGGTCTGATTGACCCTGAAATTGAAGTTCGCCCCGTGGCAACTCAAGTGGATGATCTGTTGTCTGAAATCCGTATCCGTGCCGCGAAAAATGAGCGAGTGTTGGTCACAACCCTAACCAAACGAATGTCGGAAGATTTGACCGAATATTTGGAAGAACATGGCGAGCGAGTGCGCTATCTCCATTCTGACATTGATACCGTTGAACGTGTGGAAATTATCCGTGATCTTCGTTTGGGTGAATTTGACGTCTTGGTTGGGATTAACTTGCTACGTGAAGGCTTGGATATGCCGGAAGTTTCTCTCGTGGCGATTTTAGATGCTGACAAAGAGGGGTTCCTCCGTTCAGAACGCTCTCTGATCCAGACCATCGGTCGTGCAGCGCGTAACCTGCATGGTAAGGCGATTTTATACGGCGACAGAATCACAGATTCTATGGCGAAAGCCATTGGGGAGACAGAACGCCGTCGTGCTAAACAGCAGGCATTTAACGAAGAACACGGTATTGTGCCGAAAGGGTTGAACAAAAAAATCGGTGACATGCTGAAAATTGGTCAGCCAGCCAATGGCAAAGGAAAAAGCAAAGGAAAAGGTAAAGCTGCCTTGGGCACGGATGATTACCATAAATTGCCAGCAAAAGAACTGGAGAGCAAAATCCGTGAATTGGAAGATAAAATGTACCAGCATGCACGGGATCTTGAGTTTGAACAGGCGGCTAACATTCGTGATCAAGTACAGGCATTGCGGGTACAATTTATTGCCAATTCCTAAAATGGAATGAACGTCAGATAGTCAGATAGAGAGTGAGTAATTTCGCTCTTATCTAAGAAAAAGAGTTAACCCATTTTTTGCAGGGTGTTTTCTATCGCTTGCCGTAATAATTCACGATTATGACGATAGGGAATATCCTGCGCTTCCAAAACCTGCTGCGTCACAATCCGATCACTGAAAAGGCTGATATCGGTGCACGGGCCGACAATAAGCGCATTCATCATCTTGCGGCCAATTTTATTTTCCATAATTTCAAGTTTATCTTTTAACGATAGCTGGGCAGCCGCATGGCTGAGTTCTTTCCCCAGATTACCGATATAAATCATGTTTGCGTTACTACGGCGTAGAGATTGAGTTAAATCTTCCAATAACAACAACGGCATTAAGCTGGTGAAAAAACTCCCGGGGCCGATCAAAATCAAATCTGCTTGCTCAATGGCGTCCAGCGCTTCTTTAGTGGCATTGACATGGGGATAGAGCAATAACTCCTGTGGCACACAATTGAGTTGATCAATATTCACTTCGCCATACACGGTATTGCCTTGATCATCCACGGCCATTAAATCAACCGATTGTTCTGACATGGGGATCAGATGCGCATTGACTTTCAGCAGATTGCGGAGCAGGTTAATCGCCTCAAGCGGACGGACACTTAAATGATCCAGCGCCTTCAACATTAAATTACCCAGATTATGGCCAGCTAATTCGCCACTGCCACCGAATCGATATTCAAACATGGCAGAAGCAATGGTAGGCTCCGTAATTAACTGATTGAGACAATTGCGCATATCTCCCCATGCGATCCCCCCTTCTGAGCGTCGTATTCTTCCGGTTGATCCACCATTGTCCGTTGTGGTGACAATGCCGGTCAGGCGGGCTCCGAGAGAAGAAAGGGAAGACATAACGCGTCCAAGTCCATGACCGCCACCGAGGGCGACAACGCGGTCCAAATCAGCTAATGTGCGATTTCGCATAGGGTTCCTGTTACTGGCTAAACGTAGAGGGCTTTAATAAATCTCACGTAATCTACCATAAAATATGATGCTTTCAGCAATTGCTGTGATTTTGTGCGACTTTTTGCCTGATATTTTTGAAAGGCGGCGTAGAAACACCGTAGGAATCTGATGTCATAACATACAGTTAACTCGTTGTATATTAAGATATATATCGAGATCGGCATTAGCTTTTTGTCATCTTAAGCGTTAGAATCTTCGGCGAGCACATCGTTATTCTCGTCATTATTCGCATAAAAGTTTAATTGATATTAACTCCTAGCCTTTGTGTCTAAGTCTCTGTTCTATCAAATGAATACCACATTGATATGATGCTCTGGCCGTGGCTCCTGAGTCACCAAGGTGTAAGGTAGAAATGCCTGCATCTCCCTTACTTGGAAGGTGTTATTGTGGAACAACTTGTAGATGCATTCTCGCGCAAATTCTATTACTTGAGATTATCTATTACTGATGTGTGTAATTTTCGTTGCACATATTGTTTGCCTGATGGGTATCGGCCTCATGGTCATAAATCGTTTCTTTCCCTGCCAGAAATTCGTCGTGTTAGCCGCGCATTTGCTGAACTTGGCACCGAAAAAATCCGCCTAACGGGGGGAGAGCCAACCATGCGCCGTGATTTCTGCGATATTATCGCGGCGGTTCATGACAACCCGCAGATCAAAAAAATTGCCGTCACAACTAATGGTTACCGAATGGAGCGGGACGTATCCCAATGGAAAGAGGCAGGACTGACAGCGATTAACGTCAGCGTTGATAGCCTTGATCCCCGCCAATTTTACGCTATCACCGGACAAGATAAATTTTTTCAGGTTATGCGCGGCATTGATGCGGCTTTTGCAGCGGGATTTAACACCGTGAAAGTCAACGCAGTGTTGATGAAGAATGTGAATGATATCAACCTGCCTGCTTTCCTTGACTGGATTAAACATCGTCCGATCCAGCTGCGCTTTATTGAATTGATGGAAACAGGAGAAGGCCGCGATATTTTCCATCGTCATCATCTTTCTGGCGAGGTCATCCGCAGCCAGCTACTGCAACAAGGCTGGCAGCAACAGCAACGCGCACGTAGTGATGGGCCAGCTCAAGTTTTCCATCATCCCGATTATCAGGGCGAAATTGGCCTTATCATGCCGTATGAAAAAGATTTTTGCCAAAGCTGCAACCGTCTAAGGGTATCTGCAATTGGCAATCTTCACTTATGTTTATTTGGTGAACAGGGCATTCCATTGCGTGATTTATTGTCTGATGATGCGTCACTTGATGCACTGAAATTACGGATTCAAGGTGGTTTGCGCCATAAGCGTGAGACTCACTTTTTACATCAGGGTGACAGCGGTATCACCCCGAATCTTTCTTTTATTGGTGGTTAATTTAACTGCGCTATTCATTTTTCAAGAGCAATTTTTCAGGAGTACAGAATGTCCCAATTAACCCATATCAATACTGCGGGTGAAGCGCATATGGTGGATATTTCTGCCAAATCGGAAACTGTGCGTGAGGCACGGGCAGAAGCATTTGTTGGAATGCAGGCTGAAACATTGGCCATGATTGTTGCTGGCGATCACCATAAAGGAGATGTCTTTGCCACTGCCCGCATTGCGGGAATTCAGGCAGCGAAACGGACGTGGGAATTGATCCCGCTTTGCCATCCACTGATGCTCAGTAAAGTAGAAGTACAACTGGAAGCTCAAACAGAATACAACCGTGTCAGAATCGAGTCTTGCTGCCGCTTGACGGGGAAAACAGGTGTGGAGATGGAAGCCTTGACGGCAGCATCGGTGGCAGCTTTGACGATTTACGATATGTGCAAAGCGGTGCAAAAAGATATGGTTATTGGGCCTGTGCGCTTGCTGGAAAAAAGCGGTGGCAAATCAGGAAACTTTAAGGTGGAAGCATGATAAAGGTACTGTTTTTCGCTCAAGTCCGTGAGTTAGTGGGAACAGACTCCCTTGAACTGCCAAATGATTACCCAACTGTGGCGCATCTTCATCATGCCCTGACTGAAAAAGGCGAACGATGGGCGTTAGCGTTGGAGGAAGGCAAACTGCTGGCTGCCGTGAATCAATCTTTTGTCCATGCTGAACATCCTTTGAATGATGGTGATGAAGTGGCTTTTTTCCCGCCTGTTACGGGAGGATGAGAATGGAAAATACACGAATCAGTGTCCAACGGGAGATATTTAATGTTGGTGATGAATACCAATGGCTCTCGCAGTGTGATGAAGATGGTGCTGTCGTGACCTTTACGGGCAAAGTTCGCAACCATAACTTGGGAGATAACGTCGAGGCGCTGATGCTGGAACATTATCCGGGCATGACAGAAAAGATGTTGCAGAATATTGCTGATGACGCGCGCCAACGCTGGCCCCTGCAACGAATCAGCATTATTCATCGCATTGGTGAATTGTACCCAGGAGAGGAAATTGTGTTTGTTGGTGTCACCAGCTCTCACCGCCGCATAGCTTTTACGGCGGCAGAATTCATCATGGACTACCTAAAAGCTAAAGCACCATTCTGGAAAAAAGAATCTCTTGCGGAAGGTGAGCGTTGGGTAGAGACGAGGCAGAGTGATAAGGAAGCGGCAAGCCGTTGGTAACAAACTGCTGATACTGTGGTCTGGTGGATCATTCTGTGGCCTATCTCGAAAACTGGGCAGATAAATAATATGTCACTAAAATTGCCATTAATTGGCGGATGGTTTTATTAATGTTCTATGCTAATGTATAATTTTTGAATAGATTGTTTATTTTTAAACAGTCTCAATCCCTAAACATTGTCACGAAAAGGTAATCGTCATGGATCGATATCAACGTTCTAATGGTTCGATAGTCCAGAAAACTGGTTCTGGTGTACAAACTTATATGGCGCAAGTCTATGGTTGGATGACTTGTGGTCTGCTGTTAACAGCATTTGTAGCATGGTATGTGGCAAATACCCCTGAAATTTTATCTGCCATCTTCAGTAACTCCATTGTTTTCTATGGCTTGATCATCGCACAGCTTGCATTAGTGTTTGTGCTGTCTGGTCTGGTACATAAAATGAGTGGGACGTTGGCGACAGGGCTGTTCATGTTGTATTCCATGCTGACGGGCCTGACGCTTTCCAGTATCTTTGTGGTTTATACCAGTGGTTCTATTGCCAGCACATTCGTGGTTTCAGCGGGTATGTTTGGTGCATTGAGCGTTTATGGTTATACCACCAAGCGCAGCCTGAGCGGTCTGGGTAGCTTCCTGTTTATGGGGCTGATCGGTATCGTTCTGGCTTCTTTGTTAAACATCTGGCTGAAAAGCCCGGCATTGATGTGGGCAATCACTTATATCGGTGTTTTGGTTTTTGCAGGGTTGACTGCTTACGATACCCAGAAACTGAAAGAGATGGGTGAAGAACTGGATGTTAACGATAAAGAGAACCTGCGCAAATACTCTATTACTGGCGCACTGACTCTGTATCTGGACTTCATTAACCTGTTCTTGATGTTACTGCGCATTCTTGGTGATCGTCGGTAATTATTGATATATCTAATTATTCTTTAAAATAAAAAGCCCTGCTTATGCAGGGCTTTTTATTTATTAGGAAAATTCAGGATAATAATCTATTGGCAAAGCTGGGAAAAATATTATTTTTTTATTCTAATTGCATTATTCTTAACGCTCATGATTTTTTACATGAAAAAACCAGAATAATGATTTTGAAACGGGGGAGAGCATATAGTGCCTTCGCATAATTTGACTGAAGGCTTAACTTGGATGGTAACTGGACTAGGCATTGGAGTTGCCTTAGGAGCTTCGCTTGCTGGATGGGTGGTAGATGAAATGGGCATTCAGGCAGGGTTTGTTGTCACATTGATTGCTGGCATTATCGTATTTTTGGTTGCTGCCTGTGGCTATCGATTGATGGAACGCAAACGTAATAGTACCCAGCTATCAACATAAACCCATTTTTCACACAACAGATATTTTCTGAAAAAATAAGAGTTGACAAAGAGAGCATAAGCCGCAATATTCCGCTCTCTTTCCTATTTGAATTTTTATCAAGCAATTTTACTGCGGAACAGCCGATAGGCAATGCCGCCAGTAGTTGCGGTAATTGCCAACAACGGCCATAAATTCGGCCAAATTACTGACAAATCAGCTCCTTTCAAATAAATCTGTTTAGTAATATCCGTAAAATGTCGAATGGGATTAATCCACGTTATGTTTTGTAACCAAACGGGCATATTCTCAACCGGAGAGATATATCCAGAAAGCAGAATTGCGGGCATCATAAACACAAACACGCCGATAAAAGCCTGTTGCTGGGTGGAGCAAACCGCCGAAATCAGCAAACCGAAGCCAACCAGAGATAACCCATAAATCAACATGCAGCCATAAAATAATAGCAATGAACCTGCGAAGGGAATTTGATAAAACAGTGTTCCAATCAGCAAAACAATCGTTGCCTGCATGGTCGCTACGACCAAAGCCGGAATCGCTTTGCCGAGGAAAATTTGCCATGTCGCCAGTGGCGAAACCAACAATTGATCCAGTGTTCCCTGTTCCCGTTCGCGCGCAACCGACAGTGCTGTCACGATCAGAACACCAATCGTGGTAATCATGGCAACCAGTGACGGCACGACAAACCACTTATAATCCAGATTGGCGTTATACCAGTTACGGATGATTAACTCGCTGTTATTGAAACTGGGAGCATTTTCCAATAACTGTTTCTGGTAATCCATCACAATTTGCTGAATATAGTTGGCAGCAATCTGGGCACTGTTTGAATTACGTCCATCCAGCAACACTTGAATTGAAGTTGGTGTTTGGCTGGCGATATTGGCACTGAAATTCTGTGGAAAACGCACCAGCAGCAGAGCCTTACGATTATCCAACGTGGGACGAATTTCTTGCGAACTGGTGAGCAAAATAACATCAGGAAATGCTTTCGATTTTGCTAGCCGCTGGGTTAATTCAATCGAAGCCTGCCCTTTGTCCTCATTATAAATAGCAATGGTGGCGTTTTTGACTTCCAGTGTTGCTGCCCATGGAAACAGGATCATTTGCAGGATCACTGGCAAAATCAAAATACTCCGTGTCTGCGGCTCTCTTAGAAGAGACTGCAACTCTTTCATGATCAGCGTATACAGGCGATAAAACATGCTCTTTCCTTTTTAATCCAGATGCCGACGGGTTTTCCACGCAGTCAGGCCAATAAAAACGATGGAGCTGGCAATTAGCAGGAGCAGATTCGTGATCAACACGATGCCAATATTACCGGCCAGAAAGAGCGTCTGTAGGCTACTGACAAAATAACGTGCAGGTACGACATAAGTGGAAGCCTGAATAAGCACTGGCATACTGTCTATTTCGAAAACAAAACCAGACAACATAATGGCAGGCAAAAAAGCGGCATTTAGGGAAATTATTGCGGCATTGAACTGATTACGTGTCAGGGTGGAGATCAACAAACCCATACCTAAAGCGCTAGCGAGATAGAGGCTGGAGACCAACGCCAATATCCAGAGTGAGCCGCGATAGGGAACACCCAGCACAAAAACCGTAAATATCATGCAAAGTACCATGACGAAAGACCCCAGCACCTGATAGGGCAATAACTTGGCGAGCAATAATTCGGTTCGAGTGACTTGGGTTGAGAGTAGAGCTTCCATGGTTCCGCGTTCCCATTCGCGGGCGACCACGAGTGAGGTAAGGATGGCGCCCACCACGGTCATGATAATTGAGACAGCACCGGGAATAAGGAAATGTTGGCTAATGGCGGCGGGATTAAACCAATAGCGGATTTGTGTATCAATCAATGGCGTAGTCGAGACGCCACGATTTTGTCCTCGTTGCTGGAGCCAGATTTGCCAGATGCCTTTGGTATAGCCCTGAACAAAATTGGCGGTATTGGGCTCACTGCCATCGGTAATAACTTGAATGGGGGCATGGCTGCCTACGCGGGCAAGTTGGGCATCAAAATTCACTGGGATTACGATGATGCCTCTAATTTGATTTTCCTGCATTTTATTGATTAAAAACTGACGATTGTCGCTGATCGTGGCATCAATATAATGCGACCCCGTAAATGCATGTACTAATTCTCGGGCGTCTTCGCTTTGCTGCTCCATCAGAATACCGAGGCGAAGTTTGCTGGAATCAAGGTTAATGCCATAACCAAAAATAAATAGCAGCATCAATGGGATCACCACCGCAATCAAGGCACTGCTGGGATCACGGATAATCTGTTTAGTTTCCTTGATGCAAAGTGCTTTCAAGCGGCGCCATGAGAAACTGACCGTTTTCTGGGATGCTAAATGTTCAGGATGACTCATTGCGGCGGCTCCTTATCGTAGTTCACCACGAGATCGATAAACGCATCTTCCATGGAAGGATTAGGGTGCTCATCCGTAGCGACCAATTGTTTTAGCTCATCGGGTGTCCCCGCGGCGATCAATTTGCCTCGAAATACCAACCCGATACGGTCACAGTATTCAGCCTCATCCATAAAGTGAGTTGTTACCATCACGGTAACACCTTTATCCACCATTCCGTTGATATGTAGCCAAAATTCACGGCGCGTCAGCGGATCGACACCTGAGGTAGGCTCATCCAAAAACAGAATGTCAGGCTCGTGCATTAATGCACAGGAAAGGGCTAAACGTTGCTTAAAGCCAAGCGGAAGACTATCCGTCTTTTGATACAAGATGGGGCCGAGATTGAAAGCATTGATCATGTCTGCCATCTTTTCCTGCTGATGCCGGCCTTTCAATCCGTAAACACCGGAGAAAAACTTCAGATTTTGCTCAACAGTCAAGTTGCCATAAAGCGAGAATTTCTGGGCCATATAGCCAAGGCGCTGGCGGGCCTTGCCTGAACTGGTTTTTAAATCCATACCCAGAACTAGTGCATTGCCTGACGTAGGGATCATCAACCCGCACATCATTTTGAAAGTAGTGGATTTTCCGGCACCATTCGGCCCTAACAGACCGAAAATTTCCCCACGTTTCACCTGAAAATCTACATTGTCAGTGGCGGCAAAATCCCCAAATTTTTTAGTCAGGTTACAGGCTTCTATCACAGTTTCTGTCGGGTTTGGCGGGATTTGAGGCATAATCTCAGCTAATGCGGAACGATGGGACGGGCCACCGCCCAATAAATCGATAAAGGCATCTTCGAAACGCGGTTCGGCATTCAAGATACTGGCTTCAGGGAGCTCTATTTGCTGGAGTAATGTATTTTTATCCGCCTCTTCTTTTAAGATCAGACGAACATATCGCCCTTGAATCACGCCGTCAGTAACTTGGGGCAGGGTGAGGGCATGTTGCAACATTTTGCGCCGTGCGCCTTGTTTGACATCAAGCAAAAAAGATCGACCAGCAATATTTTTGGTTAAATTTTGCGGCTGACCGCGATAGAGCAATTCACCATGGTTCATGAGCAAAACATCACGACATAACTCGGCTTCATCCAAATAAGAGGTACTCCACAGAATCAGCATACCCTCGGAAGCGAGTTCGTGTACCATTTGCCATAGTTCACGACGAGCGATGGGATCAACGCCCACGCCCGGCTCATCAAGCAGCAAAACTTTTGGGCTACCCAACAACGTACAAGCCAGCCCCAGTTTTTGTTTCATGCCACCGGATAATTTCCCCGCCAGCCGTTCGGTAAAATGGGTTAAGTCGGTGAAAGTCAGTAATTTTTGAAACGTTGCCTTGCGCTCTTCGCCAAGCACACCACGTAAATCGGCATATAGAGTAAGATTTTCCATGACGGTTAAATCTTCATACAGGCCGAATTTCTGCGGCATGTAGCCGAGTTCAGAACGTACTTGAACGCTATCTTTGATGGGGTCAAGCCCCATGATTTCAATATTGCCGCTATCAGGCTTCAATAGTCCGGCCAGCATTCGTATCAACGTGGTTTTTCCAGCACCATCTGGGCCAACAAGACCCGTGACTGATCCGCCCTGAATTTCTGCTTGTAGGTGAGATACAGCAGGAGCGACCAATCCTGGAAAAGTTTTCTCCACGCCGTTCAGTTTTATCGTATAAGCTGAACTGGTCATGTCATCGCCTTACTTATTTGCGTCAGTAAAATTTGTGTCAGCAAAATGCAGGGTGACTGGCATTCCTTGTTTCAGGCTTTCATCGGGATCAAGGACGATGATCCGCAGGCGATAGACTAAATCCGTTCTTAAATCAGGGGTTTCGACATTCTTAGGCGTAAATTCAGCGGTTGGGGACACAAAACCGATTTTGCCATGATAGGGCTGATTTTTTCGTCCATCGGTATAAATTAAAATTTCCCGCCCTGCGATAGCCTGATTCAGATTAGGCTCATCAATGTATGCCCTGATCCAGACGGGGTTAGTGAGTGAAAGGGTAAAAACAGTATTTCCAGCCGCCAGCATTGTGCCCGGTTCAATGGCTCTGGTCAGGATAATCCCTGCTGATGGTGTAGTGAGTTGGGTATCTTTTAGATTGAGTTCAGCCTGTGCAACGGTTGATTCTGCTTGGGTAAGTTGAGCTTTGGCCGCCGCAATTTCTTCTATACGATAACCCGTTTCGAACTGACGTAATTTATCTTTTGCTGCTTGATAGGCTGCCAGTGCTTGATGCCGCCCGGTTTTGGCATTTTCCAGATCATTGGCCGAGATTGTTCTACTCTGCCACAATCCTTGCTGGCGTTTCAGGAAACTATCGGCAAAGTGGAATGCTGACTCTTTCTGGGTGACTTCAGCACGTACTTGAGCGATTTCTTCGGTACGATAACCTGCTTCAGCTTTGGCAAGATTTGCCTTGGCGACATCACGGGCAGCTTTGGCTTGATTCAGGGCATTGATAAAGGGAGCGTCGTCAAGCTGACCGAGTGTCTGACCCGAAGTAATGGCATCGCCTTCATCGACTTGTAAGCCAGCCAGTTTACCAGCAACCCGAAAACCAAGATTGACAGTTCTGACATCGACATTGCCATACAGGGTCAGCTCCCTGCCATTTTGTTCCTGATAATAATAGATACCAACAACAGCACTGATAACAACAATGAGCGCCAATAGGGCAAGAGCAAACTTTTTACTGTTCATACCATTCCTTATGCCTTGTTCGATTTATACCCATTATCTTTCAGTTAATTGAAATCTATTGGGTATATACATTTTTGCGTCTATATACTGTTCACTGCGTTACTTCTTTCGTAATCCATCAAGCAATAAATTGATGTGTTGAGATAAAACCTGATTGATTAATTCGTATTCTTTGGCACCAATATTGTCCCAGCCTGTTTGGCGCAATAAGGCTTCCCGTGCCAGACGGAAAGAAAGAATCTCGCCCAGTAAGGCGTGCGTGTGTATTTGAGTTGAAATTTGGCGTTCATCAGCGCCGATATAATTGGCGATTAACTTATTCAGCCGAGAATAAACTGGAGCCAGCCCTTGCTCATGCATGACACTGTAAGCCTCTGTTGGCGTCAACTGTTCATGTGACATGATGCGGCTGATATTGATACTGCTTGTCTCGAAAATCAGGCGGTTGTAGCTAACCATTCCTTGATGGATAAATTCCAATATCTGTTCTGGTGGATAGGGTTTCGGCGTTTCGGCAAAAAAACGGTCAATCGCTTCAATTAATGGGGAAAATTCCAATTTTAGCTTATCGGCGATATGTTGCACGACAGCGAGGTATAATCCTTCTTTGGAGCCAAAATAATAGGCAATGGCGGCGATATTTTGTTGCGCGTGTTGGGCTATGTTGCGGGTAGTCGCACCTTCCAGACCTGATTTACCAAAAATTTCTATTGCTGCTTCAAGAAGTTGCCGCTTGGCTTGTTCGCCTCGTGATGTTTGAGCCGTCTTCGCTGCCATGTTAAAAGATTTCCTGTTACAAATAATTTTCGAGAGTGTCGTAAATATATCAATCGTATGATTAACTCTAAAACTAAAGTAAGTCGATGTAAAGCTGACACAAATTGTCTTTTTAATAGACGACTATAAAAAATAATCTTCCTGTTTTTGGTAAATTATCGTAGATGCTTGCCTTCAATCAGCACTTTCGCGTCAATTATTGGTTTTTCTGGGTCTATTTGGAAATATATATCTGTTATAATGCCGCGCCTATGGTGCATTGCAGTTTGTGTAATTTCTTTGCGTTTTATCGCGTCTGTTTTCTTCCCATAAAACTGCCCTGAGTTGATATCAGGAATGGTGAAGTCTGGAGTATTTCTTATTTATGAATTTTGAGTCACTCGGCTTGAAGGCTGATATTTTGCGTGCTGTTGAAGAACAAGGCTACGCGGAACCTACCCCTATTCAGCAGCAGGCCATTCCTGTTGTGTTATCCGGTAAAGATCTGTTGGCCAGTGCCCAGACAGGAACGGGAAAAACAGCAGGATTTACTTTGCCTATTCTGCAACTCTTAAGTGAATCCCCGATTCAGTCAAAAGGCCGTCGTCCGGTCAGAGCGTTGATTTTAACACCGACCCGAGAACTGGCGGCTCAGGTGGGCGAAAATGTACGTAATTACAACAAATACCTCAGTTTACGTTCGTTTGTGGTGTTTGGTGGTGTCAGCATTAACCCACAGATGATGAAATTGCGTAGTGGGGTCGATATTCTGGTAGCAACACCGGGGCGTTTGCTGGATCTGGAACATCAAAACGCGGTAGATCTTTCCCACGTTGAAATCCTGATTCTCGATGAAGCTGACCGTATGCTGGATATGGGTTTCATTCATGACATTCGTCGTGTATTGAACAAACTACCGGCAAAACGCCAAAATCTCCTGTTCTCTGCGACTTTCTCTGATGAAATCAAGAGCCTTGCCAATAAATTGCTGCGTGATCCGGTAAGTGTAGAAGTGGCACGCCGTAACTCAGCATCTGAACAGATTGATCAATCAGTCCATTTTGTAGACAAAAAACGTAAGGGAGAATTACTCTCTTACATGATAGGTAGCCAAAACTGGCAGCAGGTATTGGTATTCACCCGTACCAAACATGGTGCAAATCGACTGGCGGAGCAACTGAATAAGGATGGTGTGACTGCTGCTGCTATCCACGGTAACAAGAGTCAGGGCGCAAGAACCCGCGCATTGGCTGATTTCAAGTCAGGGCAAATTCGTGCTTTGGTAGCAACGGATATCGCTGCCCGTGGATTGGACATCGACCAATTGCCACATGTGGTCAACTATGAATTGCCAAACGTTGCAGAAGATTACGTTCACCGAATTGGTCGTACTGGTCGTGCGGATGCAACTGGGCAAGCAATATCGCTGGTGTGTGTTGATGAACATAAGCTCCTGAAAGATATTGAACGGTTATTGAAGCGAGAGATTCCACGCATTGCTACTTCAGGTTATGAGCCTGATCCGTCCATCAAGGCCGAGCCTATTCAGAATGGACGCAATGATCGTGGTAGCAATTCACACGGCAACAATTCACGCAGTAACAGTTCTCGTGGAAATAGCCCTCGTGGAAACAGCTCTCATGGAAACAGCCCTAATGGAAATAGTCCTTGGGGTAATGGCTCTCGCGATAATCATTCACGTAGTGAACAGCCTCGTGGCCAACGTAGCAATGGCAAGCAAGGCCACGCTAAACAAGATCAAGCTAACTCAAACGGTGATCGTCCACGCAGTCAAGGAACTCCATCGCGTCAACGTCGTCAGCGAACCGCAACCAAAGCTCCACGAGCCGCGACATCGGGAGAGTAACCCATGCGCGTTTTGCTGGCTCCAATGGAAGGAGTTCTGGATTCTCTGGTGAGGGAATTGTTGAGTGAAGTCAACGATTACGACCTTTGCATCACAGAATTTCTGCGTGTGGTTGACAGCTTGCAACCGGTAAAATCTTTTTACCGGTTGTGCCCAGAACTGCACCATCAGGGCCGTACACCATCGGGAACACCGGTCAGGGTTCAGCTTCTGGGGCAATATCCAGAATGGCTGGCAGAAAACGCGGTTAGGGCGGTTGAATTGGGGTCATGGGGTGTTGACTTAAACTGTGGCTGTCCTTCCAAGGCTGTGAATGGTAGTGGTGGCGGTGCTTCGTTACTGAAAGATCCCGAACTTATCTACCGTGGAGCCAAAGCCATGCGCGAAGCCGTGCCAGCCAATTTGCCAGTGACGGTAAAAGTTCGTCTAGGGTGGGATTCTGGCGAACGTCAGTTTGAGATTGCGGATGCCGTCCAGCAATCAGGAATAACTGAACTGGTTGTGCATGGTCGAACCAAAGAAGATGGTTATAAAGCAGAACGCATCAATTGGGAGGCGATTGGCGAGATTCGTCGTCGCCTTTCCATTCCTGTGATTGCCAACGGTGAAATCTGGGATTGGCAGAGCGCTCAGGCATGTATCAACACCACAGGATGTGATGCTGTGATGATAGGCCGTGGCGCATTGCATATGCCAAACTTGAGTCGTGTGATTAAATATAATGAACCGAGGATGCCGTGGGGCGGTGTGCTTAAGCTACTAAAAAAATATACTTATCTGGAAAAGCAGGATGATACGGGTTTGTATCATGTTGCCCGTATCAAGCAATGGCTGGGATATTTACGTAAAGAATATGATGAAGCTGATGAATTATTTATGCAAATCAGGGCATTGAAAACTTCTGCTGAGATCTCGAGTGTTATTTCTTTCGCAGCAGATAAATGTTTACTGCGATCTTCAATCGATTATGAACCTCAAATTTGTTAGCTTGCCTATTCACCCCAGTAACGTAGTGACATAATACATTGTTATTTGTGTAACTGGGGGGCTTTCTCTATTTTCCTCATATGTCTTTTATTGTTCAAGTTGTAGCGTTGCCAACTGAGCCCACTCATGATCACGTTACAAATGAAAATCTATTGGGTATAGATAAAAGAGACGGTCTTTACCCTGATAAAGAGGACTATATCATGTTAAAAAGAACTTATTCTTATAATGGCAGAATCTCAGATATATCATTCAATCGGTTAAGCCGAGTAGGATCCAACAGAACTATTTCCTCAATTGAACTATTGAACACAGAATTTTCTTACAATAATCCCGCTTTATTTAATAGTTATATGCCTGTAGTCAACGAAGTCAGCAAGCAAGAAATGGAGAGAGCAAATAATAAAATATTGTTTTCCCTGAGCAACGATAAATGGTTTTTTGATGTCCCAAGAAGAAATGTTATTGAAACGGAGCAAGAAAAAAAAGAGAAAAAACAGATGGAAGCATGGCATGAAAGATGTTTATCAACAAAAAATAATTTAGAATATATGAAAAGCCATTTAGAATGGATGACTAATTCAAAAAGTTATTTTCATTTTGTATGTTATATCAATAGTCAACCCATTGGTGTTATTATGCTTAAATATTCCAGTGATAACAGATTTTGTGAGCCTGAAGTATCCTACCTCATTACTCATTTAGGTATTCAGAATAGTGCATATTTATTGATGGAAAAAGCAGTGAATAAATCTTATCAACTTGGAGTATTGGGAAATCTCACGGTTAATGTTGCGAATGATTTTTTGCGTGAAAAAGTATATAGCAGATTAGGGTTTATTAGTGTGGGTACCGAAGAGATGCATCTACGCCCATTTGAACGAAAACAATGGATATTTTACCCCCATCAAAGGGAATTCCGATTTTTAGGTAATCATTAACTTAATTGTACTAAAGTTTGTCCTTAATAGCTTTTCAATTTTGTGCCCGTTTAGAATGCTTTATCAATCTGTAATAATTCTTAATTTGGTCATGTTAACGCTAAATTTGAATTGATGAACGTTAATTTTTAATGTCAACTATTTATATAAATATCGCTAATTACTGATGGATAACTTTTCTTTTACAATTTGCAATTCTTTTCGTTAGTGTCTTAAATTAGTGCGTAGAAGCGTAACTGAACTCGTAAGAAAATTATCTAATCAATTCTGGAGGTTGTATATGGGTATCCTATCATGGATTATCTTTGGCCTGATTGCCGGGATTCTTGCTAAGTGGATTATGCCAGGAAACAATAGTAGCGGTATCATTATGACGGTAATTTTAGGTATTGTGGGGGCTGTTGTTGGCGGGTATATCAGCACATTCTTTGGAATGGGAAAAGTTGACGGTTTTAATTTGGGAAGTTTTGCCATTGCCGTTGTGGGAGCGATAATTATCCTATTTGTATACCATAAAATTTCTAGTCAGTAGCTTTTCAAATTTTTTTCACAAAATAGTTTCACAAAGTAGTTTTATAAGTCTCAGAATTCATATGATTAATAACAAAAAAGGGCATGTTGTTTTGATGCCCTTTGCTATTACTACTTTTCTAACGGAAGTGAATCATCGGCTCCCCATTCAGCCCAAGAGCCATCGTATAATGCCGTGTTTTTGTGACCAATCATATCAAGCCCCAAGATTAAAACGGCGGCTGTCATTCCAGAACCACAACTGGTAACAATTGGCTGGTCTAAATCAACGTCTTGTTGGCGGAATATCGCCGCAATTTCTTCTACTGACTTATAACATCCATTATCAATCAAGGCTGTCCACGGAACATTTTTAGCACCGGGGAGATGCCCCATTCTCAAGCCTGGGCGGGGTTCAGGCGCTTTTGCCTGAAAGCGGTCTTCTGCTCTGGCATCAATAAACTGTACCGGTACATTGTGATGAAGGACATCAAGAATCTGTGCCTGAGAACAGACTTTTTCAGAGGTAAACTGAACATTGAACAATTGGGATGAACGGGTAACTTCTCCCGATTCGGTTGGATAACCAGCCTGCTGCCAACCTTGTAATCCACCTTCAAGAATACGAATATGACGGGCACCAAAGATTTTGAATGTCCACCATGCCCGTGGAGCAGAGAACATATTTCCCTGATCGTAAATCACTACCAGATGATTCTCATTGATGCCTATTTTGTTGACAGCCTGACGGAAAGTTTCCGTCTCCGGCAGCATATGTGGCAGGTTGGTCTGTAGATTGGCAACTTTATTAAGGTCAAAGAACTGGGCACGCGGAATATGTTTATCTAACCAGAGTTGGTGATAATCGATGGATTGGGTAGGCATTGGAGCACTGGCATCAACGATCACGACATTCTCATCATGGAGATGCTCGTTTAACCATTGTGGACTGACAAAATATTCATTTTTCATGAGCTTCCTCACCTGATGTCGTAATATTCGATATTGCAAGGTGATAGATAAATTGTAAGCAATACGTCATAAGAGATAGATGTTCTAATATCTAGTGTTGCGCTAAAACCAGATATATTTATTGTTGCCCTGTTGGGGCACTTTCCTGCTGAACCTGCTGCGGTTCTTCTGTTGGAGTGGTTGAACGTGTGTACATATTCAATCCCGCCAGAAAGACACCGCCAATGGAGCCGATAGAAAATAATATGATGATAATGAGCAGGATTTTTTTCATCTTTGTATCCAATAAAGTTTTAATAAAAGTTTTTTGATAAAGCGTGTTAGCAGCCATAAAAAGCCAAAAGATAGAAAGTCAAAAGTATATCGGCTTCTACATTCCAGACAAGGGATAACCGATTTTCTCGCAGAGATCATGAAAAAGCTGGAAAACGCTTCCCAGTAATGACCATATAAAGCTGATCTCATGTCAACTCTATGGGAGAATAGCCCTCCAATTTTTAAGCAGTCAAACTCATGGCACTTTCCAGTTCAATAAAAAATCAGATTAACCAGTGGTATAAGGCACTATCCACCCATATTGATGGTTTCATTCCACGTGCTCCCCAGCGTCAGATGATTGCAGAAGTAGCAAAAACGCTGGCAGATGAAGAAGGGCGGCATTTGGTGATAGAAGCGCCTACAGGGGTAGGAAAAACGTTGTCGTACCTGATCCCAGGGATTGCTGTCAGTCGGGCGGAAAAGAAACCGTTGGTGGTGAGTACGGCCAATGTAGCCCTGCAAGATCAAATCTACAGCAAAGATTTGCCGTTGCTACGCAAGATCATTCCTGATCTGAAATTCACGGGGGCTTTTGGCCGGGCGCGTTATGTCTGCCCTCGTAATCTGGAGGCTATTTGCGCCGCAGAGGGAGAGCAGATTGATCTGATGTTTCTGGTCGAAGACCAGGTGGAAATCACTAACAGTGAAGAGCGGGAGCTGTGTCGTCGGCTACGTAGTGATTACACGACTTTTGCATGGGATGGTTTACGTGATCACCATAAACTGGCGCTAACGGATTCGCTGTGGGCAAAAATCAGTACGGATAAAATGAACTGTCTGGCACGGAATTGTCAGTTTTATCATCGTTGTCCCTTTTTCCTCGCCCGTCGGGAAATTGAAGATGCGGATGTTGTCGTTGCCAATCACTCTTTGGTTATGGCGGCACTGGAAAGTGAATCCGTTTTACCGGAGGCAAAAAATCTGCTGCTGGTATTGGATGAAGGGCACCATATTCCCGATATAGCACGGGATTCACTGGAAGTTGGAGGGGAGATTACGTTATTCCAGCTTAATGGGCAGTTGGATACGTTTGTCCGCCATGTGGAGCAATATCTGATTCAATTCCGGCCGGCGAAACCGCCCGCTTTGGCGAATATCACGCGATTACAATCTCACTGTGAAACAATCCGTGAATACTTTAAGGAATTGGCGGTGATGACGCAGGCGCTTCTACCTGAACGCAGTGAAGCGGAAGAATACTTATTCGAACTGGGAAAATTACCTGATAGTTTACTGCTGTGCTGCCAGCAATTATTTAAGCTAACTGATGGATTACGTGGTTTAGCTGAAGCGATTTTAAATGATTTAACCGATCAGACGGCAAAACAGGATATTGTCCGGTTGCATCGCGCTATCCTGCAAACCAGCCGGATATTGGGCTATTTTGATAATATGGCAAAGCTGTGGCGCTTGGCTTCACAAGAGGAGTCTTCCCACGCGCCGATATCAAAATGGCTAACGCGCCGCTATGAGAAAAATCAATCGCACCTTTATTTCCACTGTGCGGGAATTCGGGTCAGCGAGCAATTAACCCATCTGCTATGGCGTAATATTCCCCATGTAGTGGTGACATCGGCCACGTTGCGTTCACTGAATAGTTTTTCCCGTATTCAGGAATTGACTGGTCTACATGAAAACCATGATGATCGTTTTGTGGCCTTGTCATCGCCTTTTGAGCATGTACGGCAAGGGCGTTTGATTATTCCCCAAATGACACAGGAACCGACCATTCAGAATGAAATGCAGCATCTTGAGGAGATGGCTCGCTATTTTCGTTCGCAAGTGATGAAAGGGAAGCATCGGGGAATGCTGATATTATTTAGCAGCCAGCGTGCAATGGAAGGATTTCTCACTTTCGTCACAGATTTGCGGCTGATGTTATTGGTGCAAGGCGATCAGCCTCGCTATCGATTGGTGGAAACACATTGCGGACGTATTGATGAAGGGCAAGCCAGCGTTTTGGTTGGATTGCAGTCATTCGCAGAAGGGTTGGATTTAAAAAGTGATTATCTGTCACAAGTACATATTCATAAAATCGCGTTTCCGCCCGTAACCAATCCGGTCATTATTACGGAAAGCGAATGGCTGAAATCTCTGAAACGCTACCCGTTTGAAGTACAAAGCCTGCCAAGTGCTTCTTTTAACTTGATCCAACAAGTGGGAAGATTGATCCGCAGCCATGAGTGTTATGGTGATGTGGTGATTTATGATAATCGATTATTGACCAAACGTTATGGACCGCGTTTATTGAATTCTTTACCTGTATTTCCCATTGAGCGGCCTAACGTGCCATCGGAAGAGGAATTGGCGGTAATGAAAAAGGATAAATAACATAAAAGTTAATGTTATTTATCCTTTCATCAAAAATGGGTTTGTAACTGTTATTTATCCGATTTTTTTCAGGAAGCAGGTTTTCAGTACTAACCCTTTGATTTTATCAGCATTACACTCAATCTCATCTTCGCGATGGGTCAGACGGATGTTTTTGATCAGCGTGCCGCGTTTCAGTGTCTTGGAGGTGCCTTTGACTTTCAGATCCTTGATTACCTGAACTGAATCACCGTCATCCAGCAGGGCGCCGTTAGAGTCTTTGACTTCGATATCCATTGTATGGAGTCCTCATATTTATTGTTAAATCAAGCAAGGATTATAGAGAGAAAAATGATTTTTTTAAAGGTTAGTATGATTTTTTAGATTGTAACTTCCATTTTTTAATATTTTTCTCGTTAATAACATGTTTTGATGTAAAAAAGGCCACAAATGTGACCTTAACATTATGAAAAATAATAATTTTATTTTATTGCTCAATATTTGCTTCTATAAACCATAAAAATTTGTCGAGATCACGAGACGCAGCAGTAAACATATCCGCGGTATCTTCATCTTCCACATTAACAATCACCTGACGGATATCATTGGCGATGACAGCATAGCGCTCGGCCAGTGCCTTCAGGTGATCTTGCACATCGTGAATGTCCGTTGGATAGCTTTCCAGCATTGTGCGCTTATTCACTTCCTGAACGGTTCCCAGTGCCGTGCCTCCCAGTTGAACAGCCCGTTCTGCGAATGTATCAAGATGGTCCGTGATAGCATTGCGAAAACCGTCTAACATTTCATGAATAGCAATGAAATTTCGGCCACGCATGTTCCAGTGGGCTTGTTTAGTCAACATGGATAGATCGATAAATTAGGTCACCATATGATTCAGGGCAGCAATCGATCTCTGTTTAATCCCTTCATCAATATTATTGCGGGTATAAATCAGGTCAGAAGCAACTGTCTTGGACAATATTTTTATGGGGTAATGAGATGATACGATTCATCCCATTTCTCATTCTTCTTGACCATGGCGTTCAGAATGGTTAATAGCTTACGCATACAGGCAACGAGCGCTACTTTTTTGACCTTCCTGGCAGCTAGCAAGCGATTGTAAAACGCCCTGATCACCGGATTTTCTCCGGCTTGGATAATTAATGCCAGTATTTTGGGGAAAATTAATCATTCGACTTTTACTATTTTAGTTTTCCGCTTAATGGCAGAGGTTGAGCCGATGGAAGCACAAATAATGCAGAAAAGGGCACCCCACTGGGTCATGGTCAAGTGTTCATCAAGGAAAATAATGCCGGATAACGCCCCTAATGCAGGTTCAAGGCTCATTAATGTCCCAAACGTTTTGGCAGGCAAACGGGTAAGGGCAATCATCTCCAGTGTGTAGGGAAATGCGGTGGATAAAATGGCGATTCCCAGTGCAATAGGCAGCAGTGAAACATCAAATAGCAGTTCGGGGCCTGTCTGTATCAACCCAACTGGGAAGAAGATAAAGGCGGCAATCAGGGAACCAATAGAAACAGTTGCTGCACCGTGGCCTGCTCCAGCACGTTGCCCGAAGATAATATAAAGTGCCCAAAAAACACCGGCGCCTAGCGCATACAAAATACCGATGGGATCAAGCGTGCTGACGCTATCTCCAACCGGTAACAGAAAGCCTAATCCAGCGATTACCAAGGCAATCCAGAGAAAATCTAATGGGCGTCGGGAGGAGAACATGGTTACCGCCAAAGGCCCTGTAAACTCAAGTGCAACGGCAATACCGAGGGGAATGCGGGAAAGTGCCATATAAAACAGGTAATTCATGGCCCCGAGTGAGATGCCATAGGCAAAAAGAGGGATCAACGAGTCTCGCTGAAATTTCAGACGCCACGGTTTAAAAATCAAAAATAGAATAATCGTTCCTAATGCAAGTCTCAGAGCGGTGACACCAGGCGCACCAATGACATGGAATACCGTTTTAGCCAGTGAGGCTCCAGCTTGAATTGATGTCATTGACAGTAATAATAAAATCACAGGGAGCAGTGAAAAAGAAGCCGCCCGATGTTTGGGAAGAGACATTTACAGAAAACCTCAGTTACAACGTGTTATTTAGAGATGCCATCTTCGCAGTGAAACAGATATAACTCAACTGTATTATCGGTTGTACGCTCGTTAGGCTAACGTATAATCAGAAACTAAAAAACAATAATGGAGTTTAGCAATGAAAGAGATTACGGTGAAAAAATCTTCAGAAAAAAACAGCCCTGTAAAGAGTATTGCGGTTTATTGTGGCTCAAGCCTCGGCGTATCTGAAATTTATAAAGAAAGTGCGATATCTTTTGCGAAAGAGTTGGTTAAACGCGGTATTACTTTAGTCTACGGTGGTGCCAGCGTGGGGATTATGGGAACCGTCGCAGATACTGTTTTAAAGGAGGGCGGCAAAGTGATTGGGGTAATTCCGGCTCTGCTGGAAGAACGTGAAATTTCCCATAAAAACCTATCCGAACTCCATATCGTGGAAACCATGCATCAGCGCAAAAGCAAGATGATCGAGCTGGCAGAGGGTTTTGTTGCTTTGCCCGGTGGTTTTGGCACATTGGAAGAATTCAGTGAGGTTTTTACTTGGAGCATGATTGGCTTGAATAGCAAACCTTGTGGCATCCTCAATATCAATCAATTCTATGACCCGCTAATTTCAATGATTGATAAAATGGCTGATGAGCAATTCTTGCAGGAAAAATATCGCTATATGGCAATTATTGAACAAGATCCTATCCTATTACTCGACCGTTTTAATTATTATACCGTTCCTTCGATAAAAACTTATACCGAATGATTTCAAAAGGTAGGGAGAAATGAAATGTTAATAAGAGCTGCTACTATGCAGGATGTTGAGGTTATATTATCACTTTATTATGTCTTATTTTGTGAAATGGCTGTGTTGCAGCCAGATAGGCTGAAAGCAACTGAACAAGACAGAAATTTTATTGTTGCTAATGTGAATAATGACAAGTTTCATTTAATTGTTGCAGAAGATGAGAATGGTGATATCAAGGGGTTTGCCATTGCGCAAGAGCAAAAGACACCATCTTTTAATTGCTTGATTCCCAGAACTTATGGCTATGTTTTTGATTTGATAGTGAGTCAGGATGCCAGAAATCTGGGGATTGGTCAGAAATTACTGGCTGGAATGAAAAAATGGGCGCAGGAAAATCATTATTCACACCTGGAATTGACGGTATTGTCTCAGAATATTGATGCAATACGTTTTTATGAAAGAGGAGAATATCAAGAAGTTAATAGAACTATGGCGATTGCCTTGTGATCAGTAAATTTTATATTAAACCATCAGAGCTATATTCTGATGGTTAGCGTCTTTTAGTTCCTATTTTTAGTTTCCATGCGTTATTTTTTGTCCGTTCATCCTTTTCTAATTCTTGCTAAAAAAACATTTCTCTCCCAAAATCAGAGTAAATTGAGGTTAAATAAATCAAGTTAATCTAGAAAAACAAAATGGTGGAGCAATGAAATTATCAAACTATAAAAGTAATAATAGTTACATTTTGAAGTTGTCATTGTTTATCATTATAGCGGGATTGGGGTTACGAATACCGATATCTTATATCCCACCTATGTCATTGGAAATTATGGATGATTTAAAAATAAATCACTCGACACTAGGGCTGATAACTTCATTGTCACCGCTTTGTTTTTTTCTTTTTTCACCTTTAACTCCTTATTTTGAAAATAAAATAGGATTGTATAAGACCTTGGTAATGACTTTTGTCATTGCTATTTTGGCTTATTTTCTTAGGTTAAATAGCTCCGTTATTTTATTATTGGTTTCTACTGTGATGTTTGGGTTTGCCATTGCATTGGGAAATATCGCGTTACCCTCATTTTTTAAGCAGTTAGGTAATGGCAGAATAGCTATATTATCTTCAGCCTATACGGCTTCCCTGTATTTGGGGCCTGCAATAGCAACTGCTTTAACTTTACCGATTAAGCATATATTTGATATATCTTGGAACGAAGTTTCATTGGCTTGGGTATTTATTCCCGTACTTTCGATTCTTTTAATTGTACTGTTTTCCAGTAATAAACCGATATCAGTCGATAACAAAACGTCTGTCAGCAATGAGAATTATGATCGTCTTGAGCGAGCAATCAACCCATGGGTGAGTATCCCGTGTTGGATTATGGCAATGTATTTTGCAATTCTGTCATTCAATTTTTTTATCATCACGGCTTGGTTTCCTGAATTGATTAGTTCTTATGGATTAAGTGAAACTAAATCTGCATTCTATGCATCGTTATTTCCTCTCATTGCTATTCCTTTTGCCACATTATCATCATTCTATATCTATAAAATTAAACAACAGAAAATTCTATTTTTTATCAATCCGATCATTGTCATAGTCGGAATGTTGATTCTCATCTATGGAGGTAACAGCCTAATTCCTATTGCCATTTCGATTATGGGAGCAGGGGCGGGTATTTGTGCAGGAATTACATTTTTACTGCCTTTACTGAGGTTTAATGATACAGCTAATGTGACAAAAGCAAACTCCATGATGCAATCAATCGGTTATTTAATTGCGTTCTGTGGCCCGTTGGTTTCTGGCTATGTCCATGATTTTACGGGATCATGGACGATTGTATTATGGATGTGCACACTGACTCTTGCTATGCAGGCTGTTTTAGGAATAGCAATTGGCAAGAATGAGAAGTTTGATCAGAGTGAATTGGCCAGCTAAATGCTAGCCATAATACGATCACTTTTTGGCGCTGGTGTTTAAAACAGCTCGATACTCTTTTAACACTTCGTCGATAATCCAACTGGTGCGGGCGGCAGATTCTCCGTTGGATGGACAGATACCATTACCTTGTATTTCATCAATAACCGTTTGGATCAATGGCATTTGAATATGTTTAGGATTTTCGAAATGATACTGATGCAGTAGGTTATTTTCGTCATAGTATGAAATGGGAGAATCACCAAATGTCGCAAAAGTTATTTTGCCTTTCGTACCCATGATTTCGACTTTATCTTCGCGAGAATTCGCGACAAAATTCCAGATGCCAACGCCTTGAATATGTTGTTCGAACATGAATGACATAGAGACGCAATCTTCGGCAGGATAGGCTTTTGCCTGTGAATTGGCATGCCCTTTAACTGAGATAATTTTACCTAGCAGAAAATCCAATATATCCAGTGTGTGGCAAGCTAAATCAACAAATAAGCCACCACCGGATATTTCTGGCTTTACAAACCACGGCAAATTATCGGGATCTTGATAGATAGAAGCCATTTCTCTGAATAGCATGCAATTTACAATCCGCGGTGTGCCAATTGCTCCAGAATCAATTAACTCTTTTATTTTGATGAACCGAGGCAAAGCCCTGCGATAGTAAGCGACAAACAGTGGGACTTTTTGAAATCGGCAGATGGCAATCATTTCGTTGCACTCTGCGAATGTTAGTGCCATTGGTTTTTCGACATAAACACTTTTTCCTGCTTGTGCTGCCAAGATTGTATATTCTTTGTGGGTAGAGGGTGGAGTAGCAATGTATATGGCATCGATTTCAGGATCATTAATCAAAGATTCGGCATCTGAATACCATTTTCTGACCTTGTGCCGTTCGGCAAAATCTTTGGCTAAATCAGCATTGCGACGCATTACCGCCATCAATTCAGAGTCCTCTAGTTTATAAAAAGCTGGGCCACTTTTTACTTCAGTTACATCACCACAACCAATAATACCCCATCTCACTTTTTGCATTGTATTTTTCCGGTATATCAAATTGTTGAGTTGTTAAATTCAGATGAAGTCTATAATAGTACAGTGCTGTGTTCTATATTTTCCTGTTTGATAAATTGGGCTATTTTTAAGGAAGATTCATTTATTAATCATTTGGTTGATTGGTTTTTCTCTCTGATTTTGAGGAAGGGGGAGATGCATTCTGGCGATACTTTTTTCTTGTTGTGGCATAATGCGCGGCTATCGATTTTCTAAATCCCTTTTTATTCACTTTAAGAGCAAAAGTTGTGTTAAGTACAAACAACATCACTATGCAGTTTGGCAGTAAGCCACTGTTTGAAAATATTTCTGTCAAATTCGGCAACGGCAACCGTTATGGTCTGATTGGTGCGAATGGGGCAGGTAAATCTACTTTCATGAAAATCTTGGGCGGAGATTTAACGCCAACCTCTGGTAACGTCAGCCTTGATCCTAATGAGCGTCTGGGTAAGTTGCGTCAGGATCAGTTTGCTTTCGAAGAATATACCGTGCTGGATACCGTCATCATGGGGCACTCGGAACTGTGGAAAGTCAAACAGGAACGTGACCGCATTTATGCCATGATGGAAATGAGCGAAGAAGATGGCTACCGTGTGGCTGATCTGGAAGTCGCTTATGGTGAAATGGATGGTTACAGTGCCGAATCCCGTGCTGGTGAATTGCTGCTGGGTGTGGGTATTCCTGTAGAGCTGCATTATGGATTGATGGGCGCAGTGGCTCCTGGCTGGAAATTGCGTGTATTGCTGGCTCAGGCGCTGTTTTCTAATCCTGATGTCTTGCTGCTCGATGAGCCAACCAACAACTTGGATATCGATACTATCCGCTGGTTGGAGCAAGTGCTCAATGACCGTAATAGCACTATGATCATCATTTCCCATGACCGTCATTTCCTGAATACTGTATGTACTCATATGGCTGATTTGGATTATGGCGAACTGCACCTGTTCCCTGGCAACTATGATGAATACATGGTGGCCGCAACGCAGGCTCGTGAACGTCTGGTGGCAGATAATGCGAAGAAGAAAGCACAGATTGCTGACTTGCAGGCATTTGTTAGCCGCTTTAGTGCCAATGCTTCTAAATCCAAACAGGCGACTTCCCGCGCCCGTCAGATTGACAAGATCCAGCTAGCAGAAGTGAAGGCTTCCAGCCGCCAGAACCCTTATATCCGTTTTGATCAGGATAAGAAACTATTCCGTAATGCATTGGAATTGGAAAGCTTGACCAAGGGTTACGATAATGAGCCACTATTCAAAAACCTGAATTTGCTGATGGAAGTTGGCGAGAAGATGGCGGTGATTGGTGAAAACGGTATCGGTAAAACGACATTCCTGAAAACCCTGATTGGCGAAGCGGAACCCAATAGCGGTACGGTTAAATGGTCTGAAAACAGCTCCATTGGCTATTATGCGCAGGATCACGCCAGTGACTTTAACTGTGATATGACAGTCTTTGATTGGATGAGTCAGTGGAAGCGCGAAGGTGATGATGAGCAGGCAGTACGCAGTATTCTCGGTCGCTTGCTGTTCGGTCAGGATGATATCAAAAAGAAAGTGGGTGTGCTTTCCGGTGGTGAACAAGGCCGGATGCTGTTTGGTAAGCTGATGATGCACAATCCAAATATTTTGGTGATGGATGAACCAACCAACCACTTGGATATGGAATCTATTGAATCTTTGAACCTTGCGCTGGAACTCTACCAAGGAACGCTGATTTTCGTCTCCCATGACCGATCATTCGTTAGCTCATTAGCCAGCCGTATTCTGGAAATTAAATCCGATAAGGTGATTGATTTTAAAGGTACTTATGATGAGTATCTGGGAAGTCAGGGCATTGTTGAGTAATTTTGCCTAACGGTAATAGCCCCGTTGATTTTACGGGGCGATCCCCTTCACCTTTCAAGTTGCTGCAACTTGAAAGGTGAAGGGGATATGATCATTGTTCCTTGCAAACCTCACACCGAGGATCTTTAGGCAGTCTTATCTCACGGAATTGCATCGTCATCGCATCGAACAGTAATACCTTGCCATGACAGGTTTTCCCATATTGAGTCAGGAGCTTAATTACCTCCATTGCCTGTAAGGAGCCGATGGTTCCCACCAATGGCGCCATCACCCCCGCTTCAACGCATGTCAGGCTGTTTTCACCAAATAATCGGCTTAAACAGCGATAGCAAGGTTCTCCCGGCTGGTAAGTAAAGACGGAAAGTTGACCTTCCATCCGAATGGCAGCACCAGAAATCAACGGTATTTTACGCCCGTAACATAGGTGGTTGAGTTGTTCGCGAATAGCAACGTTATCTGTACAATCGAGCACAACTTCGTGTTGGCTGATTAATTCATCTAGCGCCGGATCATCCAATAGCCCTTCAATGGGATTAATGGTGACATGCGGGTTAATCTCCCGCAGTGTCAGTGCGGCTGAATGCACTTTCGGCGTACCAATGCGTTCGTCGCGATGGAGAATTTGCCGTTGCAGGTTGGAGAGAGAAACGGTATCAAAATCCAGCAGGGTGATTGTTCCTACACCAGCCGCAGTAAGATATTGGGAAGTCGCGCAACCGAGGCCTCCTGCGCCCACTATCAGCACCTTGGCGGATTTTAATTTCTCCTGCCCGTCGAAATCGAAACCACGTAAGACAATTTGTCGGTTATAACGCAAGGTTTCTTCATCGGTAAGTTCGAGAGTCATTATTTTATTATCTTATTGATTTTTTAGTAAATGATTGAAGAATTCAATTTGTACTGTTTCGCCAGCCGCAGCGTGCCCACGCTCCCGTTCCAAGACGATAAAGCAGTTACCGAAGCTGTATGAACTGAAAATATGGGAACCTTGATGCCCAGTAGTTTGTACTTCTAATTCGCCATGTTCATTGATGTCCGCGATACCGCGTTGGAAATCCAGCCTTCCGGGAGATTTTTTCAGTGGTGTTGTAGTTTTGGCGGTGAGGCGCATTGGCGCTTGCCATGCAGTAAAGCCGGACAGGCGGGCAATCAGCGGTTGTACCAGTTGATAGAAGGTCAACACGGCAGAGACGGGATTGCCCGGCAAGCCACAGAACCACGCATTTTCCAGTTTGCCAAATGCGAAAGGCTTACCCGGTTTAATGGCGAGTTTCCAAAAACCGATTTTTCCCACTTCATCCAAAATCTGTTTAGTATAATCCGCTTCACCCACAGAAACTCCACCGCTGCTGATAACTAAGTCTGCTTGTTTATCCGCTTCGATAAAGGTTTGGCGCAATGTCTCAGGATTATCGGGGATCACGCCCAGATCGATAACTTCACAGTCCAGTTTTTCCAGCATCAGGCGAACGGCCAAACGGTTGGTATCGTAAATCTGGCCAGCCTGTAATGGTTCACCGATAGCTTGCAATTCGTCGCCAGTAGAAAAAATGGCGACTTTTAGTTTGCGGATAACCCTAACCTTTGCAATGCCTAGCGAAGCAATCAGCGGCAATTGTGCTGTAGAGAGTTTGGTTCCTTTTGACAGTACCATCGCATTTTGGGCGATATCTTCCCCAATGGTACGAATGTTTTGCCCCTGTTTGACCGGATGAAGGAACCAAATTCCCGTTTCAGTGACCTCCGTTTGTTCTTGCATCACAACGGCATCAGCACCAGAAGGGATAGGGGCGCCAGTCATGATACGGATACAGCTGCCAGCCAACCATTCTCCCTGCAACGGCATACCCGCCAGCGCCTTGCCTGCCACTGGCAAGGTCTGGTTTTCATTAAGATCCGCAAGGCGAATGGCGTAGCCATCCATTGCTGAATTATCAAAAGGAGGAACGTTGATGGGGGAAATAATATCGGTGGAGGTGATACGACCAGCAGATTCGGTCAGGTTAATGGTTTCTGTGGTCGTCAGGGGAACGGTTTGTGCCAGGAATTTTTCTAGTGCCTGTTCAAGTGAGATTAAGCCTGAGGTATGACAGTGATCCATGAGAACTCCCTATATGCCGCAAATTGCGGATATCCCAGATTGTGAGAAAGCGTTTATTCTTGTATTGGACGCATTATGGCAAAGATTGCTTTGATGGGGAATGATGGCAAATGGTCACTACAATTGCTATTGCCCAGAGGAAGGGGGAGGGTTAAGAAAAGATGTATATTATATTCATGATTTGTTATAACTGCATAATTTCAACCAATCCAACTGATTTAATTACAATTTAATCACTATGAGCAATCAAATTATCACATCTCGTGGACGTCATTATCAGGCTTTTCAGATTGCATTAAGCGGTTTCCTCGCTTTGGTTGTTGCAATGGGAATAGGGCGTTTCACTTTTACTCCACAAGTTCCGTTGATGATTGCCGAATTCCAACTCACATTGACGGGAGCAGGAATTGTTGCGGCATTCAATTACCTTGGTTATCTGGCCGGCTCCTATGATGCGATGCGGGCGCAGCGTTTTGTTGAATATCGCTTGTGGAGCGGATTATGGGGAGCCGTGATTATCACGTTGCTTTCTGCATTGTTAGATGGGCCAGTATTGCACAGTATCGCCCGTTTTTTTATTGGCTGGGCAAGTGGCTGGACGTTGGTACTGGCGGCGGCGTGGGCGAATGATGAGTTAGGAAAACTGGATCGTCCCGGGTTAAGTGCTGCGGTTTTCTCCGGGCCAGGAATAGGGATCTTTATCAGTGGCGTGCTGGCGATGGGGATTCAATCGTGGCAGATGAGCGCAGCCAGTGCGTGGATGTTATATGGCATTCTGGCGCTGTTGCTCAGTATTTATGTTAGCCGTCATTTGCCCCGTAATGGCGAACTACACCGTCCGCAAACTGTAATCCAAAAACTCACCCTGACACCGGAAATCAAGCGATTGGTATGGTGTTACAGTCTGGCTGGGTTCGGCTATATCTTGCCTGCGACATTTCTTTCTCAAATGGCGGCAGAGCGTTTTCCTGACAGCCTGTTTGCCCAATTTGTCTGGCCAATATTTGGTGGCGCATCTGTACTTGGCATTATGCTGGGAATTTTGATGCGTAATATATCAACGACTCAAATCCGCTTGGCGATCACGTTATGGCTTCAGGCTCTGGGCATTTTGATTGCTGAAATGTTGCCAGGTATTGGTGGGTTGATGATTGGCGCATTGCTGGTAGGCGGTGGATTTATGTGCGTAGTGCAACTGGCTTTGCAGTATGGTCGTGAATTGGCTCCCAAACATGCCCGCTACATGGCGGGATTATTGACCACAGGTTATGCGTTGGGGCAATTGGTTGGGCCGATGTTGTCAGCTATTTCGACATGGTTGACAGGCAAACTGGAACCTGTCCTGTATATCGCATTTATTGGTTTGGTCATTGCTGGGTTACTGGTATTTTATCGCAACAATATTCATCGTGAGCTATCTTAATTTGGCGCATTGATGACGTGCAGGTATAGTTATGCGCAGATACGATATGAACGGATTTAATGTAAACATCGTGTGGTGTTACATTCATTGATATCTGCGTAAAATAAGCGTCTCGATTATCCGTCAAGTAACGGAAAGTATTACTCTTGGAGAAACTGATGTCATCCTTAAGTACAGAAGCCGCGCTGGTGCATTCGGCACTGGTCGCCCGTGGTCTTGAAACCCCATTGCGTGAGCAAACTCTGGAGCCAGAGGTTCGTAAAGTGCGCATTGAGGAACACATGACAGAAATTATGAAGCTGTTAAATCTCGACTTGAGTGATGATAGTTTGGCGGATACGCCAAGTCGTATCGCGAAAATGTATGTGGATGAGATATTTTCAGGATTGGACTATAACAATTTCCCGAAAATTACTCTGATAGAAAATAAAATGAAAGTGGATGAGATGGTAACAGTGCGTGATATTACAATGACCAGCACTTGTGAACACCATTTTGTGACTATTGATGGCAAAGCCACTGTTGCTTATATCCCTAAGGATAAAGTGATTGGTTTGTCGAAGATTAACCGTATCGTCCAGTTTTTTGCACAGCGCCCACAAGTGCAGGAGCGTTTGACGCAGCAGATTTTGATCGCTCTGCAAACGCTGCTTGGCACGAACAATGTTGCTGTTTCCATTGATGCCGTCCATTATTGTGTGAAAGCACGTGGCATTCGCGATGCGACCAGCACGACGACGACGACTTCTCTGGGAGGGTTATTTAAAACCAGCCAGAATACACGACAGGAATTCCTGCGTGCCGTACGTCACCTACAATTATCATGATGAATCTTTATTATCATGGAACATAGTTGTCATGGAGTAATACACCAGAGAATTGAGAGACTTGATAGTGTGCGTGGTTTTGCCATTTTAGGAATATTGTTGTTGAATATTTCCAGTTTTGGCTTGCCATATGCTGCCTACATGAATCTGTTTTATAAAGATTTAGTCTCATTCTCTGATGTGGTGACATGGTCTGTCTTGAGTATCTTTACTCAGGGAAAATTTCTGTTCATCCTGACGTTGTTGTTTGGGGCATCACTCGAATTGCTTCGGCAGCGAGGACGTGATTGGAACATTCCCAGGTTACTGATTCTGGCTGCTATTGGTTTGCTGCACGGTATTTTGTTATGGGATGGCGATATCTTGTTGTCTTATGGCATTGTCGGCTTATTGGCATTTCATTTTATCAATACTCGTCAAAAGTTGTTTACTACAGCGGCTACTTTCTACTTGTTCGGCGTGATGATGTTTTATCTTCTGGGGCTGTTTCCTGTGGGGGAAAATAATTCATTCTGGCAGCCAACTCCGGAAGATATTTCTCATGAAAGCTACTGGAAAACTTATGGCGGCTTATTGGCTATAGAGCATCGTATCCGTCAAATAAGTGGTGTGATGATTGTGGTGATCGTGCAATATGGCTGGCAAATAGTTGGAGTTATGCTGGGTGGTGCCATGTTATTACGTAATGGTTGGTTGAAAGGTGAATTTAGCCGCAAACATTACCGTCGCTTGGCATTATGTCTAATTCCCGTTGGCATGATGATTCAAGGTATCGCCTTGTCAATACAGTATTTATATCCTTACAGTTATTTTGCGTCGTGGACTGTCCGCTATACTATTACTGAATTGGGAACACCGCTGTTGGCATTGGCTTATATCGCGCTGATTTATGGATACTGGCCTGTCATTTCGTGCTGGCGAGTCACTTTTTGGCTCCGGCAGGTTGGAAGAATGGCATTGACCAGCTACTTGCTGCAAACTCTGATTTGTACCACACTTTTTTATCGCTTTGAGTTATTTGGCCAGTTTACTCGTTTAGAGTTGATGGTATTTATTCCATTTATCTGGACATTGAATATCTGGTTTGCTTGCTGGTGGTTGAAGCGTTACTCTCAAGGGCCGATGGAACAGCTCTGGCGTGGTTTAACGGCAAAATTGGCAGGCAAAGTATAAGCAAAAATTTTAGTAAGAAGTGAAGAGCCTGATATCCAATAGGCTCTTTTTCTGTACTGATTCGTTTCCTGTTCTTATTTCCCGCGAGATTTTTTTTCTAACTCCTGTAACTCTTCTGGTGATACGGCGGGATAACCTTGAAGCCCGCTTGGTACGGCATGTGGAGCAGGGATCGGCGTTAACGGGCCCAAAAAGCGAGGTTCACGCTTTAAAATATAGAGATCGGTCAAGGCTCCAAGACGTGCAAATACTTCCCTAAAACGAATGGTCATCATATTTTTAGGGGAGGGAACAGCATAACATTGTGCTTCAATACCCAGATGCATAGCAATAAACAAGGCTCGTTCACAATGGAAGCGTTGGGTGATAATAGTAAAATCGTCGGTATCAAATACCTTGCGGGTTCTGACAATCGAGTCCAATGTTCTGAAACCCGCAAAGTCCATCACGATGTTGCTAGCTGGAATTCCCGCCTTGATCAGATCCTTTCGCATAGTAATTGGCTCATTATAATTGTGCTGCGCATTATCTCCGCTCAATAGCAGATATTTGACTTTCCCACTGTTGTAAGCGTTAACAGCTCCTTGAATACGGTAGAAATAATATTGGTTATATTTACCGGTCTTATAATATTTGGATGTGCCGAGTACCATACCGACTTCTCGCTCAGGAAGTTGCCTGAGATCATCGAAAATGTAAGGAGCGGTTTTCCAGCTAACCCAACGATCAAGCATAATAGCTGTCAGCATAAGGACAGCAATGATAAAAATTAGACCCGTAATCAAGCGCTTCCACATGATTTTTGTTTGCCTTAAATGTGCTGATGAGCCAATGCCCTAAAGGCTACTTTACTTGAAATACCGAAGCAAGTTTTCGGTGATTTATATCAGGGCTAATCTGATTCGATCATGCCAGTTATGGTGCGTATCAGCAGCCTTCATGATGTGAATTTAATGTTATAAATGGGGTTAATCAGTTTATTTTTTTATGCAGGAGAAATTTTTAATAAAGTAAAAAACACAAAATAAACTCGCTAGTAAATTGCCAATCATCATGAATATGATAATATTTGAAATCGGATTATTGTCTATGGAAAAAACAAATGATAAAGGAATTCCAATGAATATTAACGATAGTCTGAATAGTGGCGGGATCTTTGACATCCCATATACACGTAGCGCTGAAATGAAGGCTTGGGCGATGCCATCAAATGCAATAACACCAATGGATAATATAAAATACTCAATTAATAGTTTATTTTTATGCCCTAAGTAAATGTAAGATAACAACGGAGTGGTAATATAAAAAATCAATGAAAAACACACAATATATAACATGGATTGTTTAAGATAACTGATGGTAACGGTTTTAATGTTGTCATTATTCTTTGTTAGTGAAATACTTAAAGATATTGCCATTCCAACAAAAATAACAGAAATAGTATTCATAAAATTCAAAGTTAAACCAAAAAATGCTGAATATTCTGCTTCCATGTTTTTTGCTATATATATTACAAGAAGAGATAATCCTCCTGTAAAAAAAAGGCTAGTCACAGCATTACTTCCTCCTAATTTTAACAATTCCATGTTCAAGTTATTTATTTTTTTAGGTGTCAATTTTATCTTTTTTTAAAAGTAAGCTAACAATAGGTAGTAATATTAATATTCTTACAAAACAGGTTGATATAGATACTGCCACAGCACTATTAGTGAAGCATTGTATGAATATATAATTTAATAGCAAATTTGCAATAGAGATATATATGGTGATAATTAAAAATTTTTTTCTAAATCAATAGATTCTAATATGTTAGCAAAGCTGATATAAATACATAATGGAAAAATACTAATACTTAGAATAAGATAAGATAAAAAAGCTACATTGTTATTATAAATAAAAATTGACATGATTAAACTGGTGATAAAAAGACAAAATGAAAGATAAATTGAATATCTAAAAATCCCTTGTATATATTTATCTCGATCTCTATCTGATTTTCCAATCACAATATTTATACCAATACTAAGCATGACTGCTAAAATGACAAAAATTTGACTCAATTGTACTGCAACCGAAAAATTTTTTACGTATTCATTCCCTTGATGTCCTAACATAATCATGTCACATAGCGGTAATGATAGTGCGACAAAACGGGTTGATGAGATGATGATCGCTCTTGAAATAAATTTAGTTATCATATTCTTACTCCTGGTAATTTTGGAATGTCATCATCATCTTCTAATTCCCAAAAGAAAAAATCATTTTTTTCAACAGGGTAGTTATCTTTATCTATTTTGATATAAAAAATGTCACGAAATTTATCGGCCTGAGTCGATTTTTCTGCACAAAATAATTTTTCATTTATTCCGCCGTAAATAATAACAATAGTTGTTTTTTTTGATTTATTCATGTAAGTCCATTGTGAACAAGATAATAATATTAATTCTTCTATTATTTTAATCTTCGTGGTTAACATCATGCTATGAAAATACTTTACTAAAGAAACTCCTAATCTCCAATCTGTATATTCATTGTTATCATGACACCATGAAATAAATTTATTATAAACATAATTATCATTGATGTTAAAGTGAGAGCTAATTTCAGGAGATCCCATTTTTATCAAATTTCTTGATGCATCAATAATTAAATCTTTGAATTGTTTTTCCAATGTAGTTAAAGGGTAATCAACAGCAGGATTGATTATGGATTTATAAAATATGTTACGCATTAGAATACCTATGCACAGTTCGTATATCTTTGGACCAGTCAGAGACGCTTAAGTTATCGTCACGTTCTATTGAGATAGTTTCTATATTATAATAGTTGGTTATTTTTTCTAGGAATTTTGTGGTTTCTAAATCAATACATGTGTTATGTGTACCTATAAAAAAATCGCCTTTTGTGCAAGGCTCAAATCCCGCAATATGATAATGTTGTGTATAGGGTAGTGATTTTAACCAATTTTCTTTTGACTCCCCTTTGTTTTTATCAGCAACTACAGCATTCGATATATCAAACAACAAATTACAGCTTGTTTTCTTTATTAAGTGATAATAAAATTCCGATTGTGTATTAACTTGGGGGATAACGGATGGATAATTCTCTAAAAATATGGACGTATTTAATATTGATTGCCAAATTTCTATTTTTTGATTCACCATATCAAAATCCTCTTCATAGTTGATCTCTAGCATTTGTGGTGTAGATAGATTTTCTATGAAAAATAAACCAATATGATCAGATATATATATTGGCTTCAAGGCCTTATCTAATCTGTTAATCAACCATGCTATTTCGCGTAAATTATCTTCTGAACGGTGTAAGAACTGTGAGTTCATAATGTGAAATGCATACTGTCTACCCTCTAATATTTTCAATATCGAATCGGGGTTTGTATTAAGAAAGTTATCAATTCATATCTCAATGAAATCTATATTGTTGATTTTTAAAAATTCAATTAAAGTAGATAATTCTCTTTGGCCAGACCAATTAATACCTATCTTCATATTTTAATCTCTTCTATAAAATGAGAAAATGAGTTAATAATATACTGAGATTTAGTGGCGATAATTGTATCCATATCATCTTCGGAAAGTGAAATGCGATATCCTGTCTTTTCTATATAATGAAACCAAGCATTGAATAATTCTGCTTCACTAAGTTTTAAAAACTCTAATATTTCACTAAAGTTTTCAATATCATCTTTTATTATTTTCTTTAAATAATTTCTTGCATACTTTACTGGGTCAAGTTTTATATATTGATTTGGTTTTGATTTGTAAAATACCTCTTCTAAGAGCATGAAATCTTTATCATAAATATTTTGATTATTCTGCCATTCTTTATCGCTGTGTTCAATATTGATATAAATATTTTTATGGAGTAAATTCAAACTATGAATTTGTTTTAACAGATCCCATACCATTGGAGATATTGCGACATTATGCCCATCATGCAGCGTTCCATCTTTACTACAATGAATACCTGAAAGGTGTAGTTCAATGACTTTTTCCCAAGAAATGAAACCGATTAACAGAGAAGGTTCTATGTTGTTATTTTTACAATCAATAATTAAATGAGACAAATCGATGATTGCTTTAGCTTCAGATGAATCTAATATGTGGTTGAAACTTTGCCAATTATTATAAATCTCTTTTGGAGATGATGAATAAAAATTAGCATTTTCTATCCATATGGATTTTTCTATTTTTTCTTGGGTTTTCTTTATGAATTTAATTGCATTTTTTCTTTTTCTTGAGATGATGTATAGTGAGATGAAAAACCCAAAACACCTATATTTTCACATCTATCACCACATAAATGAAAACCAAAACTTTTAATCCTGCAATCTTTTTTTATTGGCACTAATTTTTCTTGAATAAACATATCTTGATGAGAATTACATTCTGTTATTGGTGATCTGGATATATGCAAGGAAAGAGATAAGTCCTTTCTAAAAGGAAAGGGGGTTGATTTTCCTTGAAAAATTTTATTGTAGGCAAGAAATCCTAGTTCCATTAGGTTTATTTTTTCATTAATTTTCAGAAAATTACTTTCAAATGCAGGATTGAAACTACAGGCTAAATTTATCATTTCCTTATCTCCTTAATCTCCTCTCTGCTATGAAACAGAGAGGAGTTAATATAAATTTTATTTATTATAGTTGCCGCATGTAATTTCTTTATCTTTATCTTTGACTTTAACGACTATTTTTTTGCATTTTTCATATTTCATTTCTCCTGATTATGTTTTTATGTATTTGAATGTATCGAACGAAAAAGGCACATTCAATATTGAATGTAATAAATAAAAACAGAATTAACAAGAAAAATAAAGTTTTTTAACAAAAAAATAAAATATCAAATAAAAAACAAAGAGTAAGCATCATATGAATGCTCTTTGTTAATATATATTATATCAGGGGATGTTCTTATGTTTATATCAATATAAGGAGTTTGATTTCTGCATCCTAAATTAATCTCTTATGGGTGGTTTTATATCTATTTAACCTGAGATCGGTTTAAGCC
>NZ_JACOII010000046.1 GCF_016306625.1 Xenorhabdus lircayensis
CTGATTTGTGGCAATAACGGCAATAGACGTCAACTTTGACCATGCTTCATCCTTAAAAAGCCGGAAGCATATCACAGTAACTAACCATTTAATACATGACCGAATCTCAGGCCTCAATGAACTATCCACTGGTAGGATGTTTCTACCAGTGTGTCTGCACTTGCCTCTTCTATGGCGGTTCAGGCAGGGGAGGCTTCGGCCTCGCCGGTGGATAGTTCCCGGTACCTGAGAATCCCTGTCTTGAATCGCCACCATTCAATAATCAAAAGAAGGGGAAGCAGGTATGACTATGACTCACACTCAGAAAGACTGGCACCCAGCCGAAATTATTTGTGCATTACGCAAACGTGGTACAACACTCGCCGCCGTCTCCCGCGAAGCCGGACTAAGCTCTTCAACTCTCGCCAACACCCTGTCCCGCGCCTGGCCAAAAGGGGAATGGATCATTGCGAATTACCTCGACGTTCATCCCTCTGAAATCTGGCCGAGCCGTTATTTTGACCAATATGGTCAGTTGATTGAACGTACCGTGCGCAAAGCGGTTTCAGCAGAATCTTCAGAGCAATAAGCGATAACGTTTTTATTTCCTAAAAGGCAGTTTCAGTTGTTGATTGAATAAATCCTGTTATTTCCTGCACAGTCAAGGGCATTTTATTGTCGGGCAGGAATAACAGGAATGAGAATAACCGTATTAATGGGTGTATTGGTCACTATCCTGACGGGTTGTCATGCCCCGTCCAAGCAACCGCCTCAATGTACTCCCGAGACCATTTCAGCAACGCAGCTCACGCGCAATATTCAGCCCGTCTCACCCGATATTTATCAACAAACATCGGAAGTTGTCCGTCACGGTCGTTATCTGCTGGTCAGCACCGATCCGACAGAGGCACAGCGTGACCTTCTTTCCCAATTGGTTGATGTTCGTATCTCTGTTTCCCAGAAACCTACGGTTGGCGATGCCATGCGTTATGTGTTGCGTCATTCAGGCTATACCTTGTGTTCGCCTGAAAAAACCAATGACATTTTATATCGCCAGCCGCTGCCGTCGGTACACACTCAGTCAGGTTCTGTCCGGCTGCGCACGGCGTTGCAGTTTATGGCAGGCCCGGCCTGGCAACTGGAGGTGGATGAGGTGCAACGTGAGGTTTGTCACCATTTGCGGCCGGGTTATCAGCTTCCACAACCTCAGCAGGGAAAGCAGCCATGAGATTGCATCAAATCGGTCTGGTAACGTGGATAGTGCTCAGCAGTCCGGCATGGGCAGAAACACTGGCACCCTTAACCTCGCAGCAAACCCATGTTGTGGAAAGCCAGAAGCAAACGTTGAAAACACAGGCTGAGCAATGGGGATTGAATACGGATGAATACCAGCGTTATCAGCATATTATGGAAGGGCCAAGAGGTATCCAGTCGCCGGGACTCGATCCGCTGACAGCATTGGGTATTGAAGCCGAAAATGATGCCGAACGCCGCCGTTATGCTGAGCAGTGGGTCAAAGCGGAATTTGCCCGCACTGAAAAAGAACTGCGTTTTCAGCGGGAAGTGGATGCAGCCTGGCAGCGATTATTTCCGGATATGTTGCCGGTCAATATGGAGAAATCCGGTGAGGCAAAGGGGCGTCTGGCGTTGTTTGTCAAAATCAACGATTGCCCGCCGTGTGATGCCCGCTTAGCGGAAGTTCTGGCATTGATGCAACCGGTTGACATCTATCTGGTCGACAGCAAGGGCAATGACGACACACTACGGCAGTGGGCCAAAAAACACCGCATCCCCGTTGAACGGGTGCGCAACCGGCAAGTCACCCTGAATCATGATGCAGGGTACTGGTTCCGGTTTGGGCAGGGCATCATGCCGGTCTTATTGCGACAGGGAGAGCAGGGATGGCATATCACGTCATGATAATGAAACGGCTGAGCGTATTTCCCGTTATCGGCCTGTTATGGATAAGTGCATGCCATGCTGAACTGAATGTGATTGCCGATTTAGGCGGCAAAGATGCCTCGCCTTTTTATGAAAGCATTAATGCTGAGCAAAGCGATGCGTCTTTGTCATCGGTACAGCATTTTTCGCCCAAGATGGCAGGGGAAGCCGCAATGTTGCCTGTCAAAACACCGGAACTGACGCCGGGAAAAGTAGCAAGCAGACCACTGCAATTGCCGGGGATTGGCGCCCTGTTTCTGATTGGGGATGATCCGGACTCACGCCAGTGGTTAAGCCAGAATGCGGGCACATTGACGAAACTGCATGCTGTGGGTCTGGTGGTCAATGTCAGTGAAATGGCGGGTTTGCAGTTACTGCGGGCATCAGCGCCGGATTTATTGTTATCGCCTGCTTCCAGCACCGAGCTGGCTCGTCGATTGCAACTGCAACATTATCCGGTGTTGATCACGGAAACTCAACTTTCCCAACAGTTGTCACCATGAGCCGCCGTTATGTGGTTGAAGCCCTGCTGCGCCCGGCCGTCGAGCTGAATACGGCGCTGGTCTCCGCCGTTGCCGCGTTTGTCTGTATCCGGGCACCCTGGGCCATCGCACTGGCACCTTCCGTCAGCTATGTGATGGCCGGTGGTTTTACTGTATTAGCGATGATACGCACATGGCAGGGTATTCAGGTCATCCGTTATCGCAGAAATCTGCGCCGCCTGCCGCGTTACCAGATGAGTACCAGGCACATTCCTGTCAGTCACCGGCAGTTGTTTCTGGGCCGTGGATTTCGCTGGCAGCAGAAGCATACCCAGCGTTTACAGGATACGCGCCGACCGGAGGTCGAACGATTTGTGCAACCTGCCCGGCTCTATCAGTTTGCCCGCGCACTGGAGCGCCGAACTGAATACCGTTGGCCGACATTATCTGCGCTATTACGCAAAGACTCGCCATTTAATCCGGTACGCCCGCTGCCGCCTGTGGGTGGCAATCCTGCTATCCACGGTATTGAGCCACAGGAGGCCGATGTTTTTATGGATCTGCGCGAGCGGGTCGGGCATACGCTGGTGATGGGTACCACACGGGTGGGGAAAACCCGGCTGGCTGAACTGCTGATAACGCAGGATATCCGGCGCGGTGAAGTGGTGATCGTCTTTGATCCCAAAGGCGACGCCGATTTGTTAAGGCGCATCTGGGCAGAAGCGCACCGCGCGGGTCGCGGCAATGAACTCTCCCTCTTTCATCTGGGCTGGCCGGAAATATCTGCCCGCTATAACGCCGTCGGGCGGTTTGGCCGGGTGTCCGAAGTGGCTTCCCGTCTGGCCGGTCAGCTCAGCGGCGAAGGCAACAGCGCCGCGTTCCGTGAATTTGCCTGGCGGTTTGTCAATATTGTTGCCCGTGCTTTGGTGGCGCTGGGGCACCGGCCGGATTACCAGCTTATCACCCGTTACGTCAATAATATCAGCGAACTGTATCAACGCTATGCCACCCGAATGATGGAGGAAAGACAGCCGGATCTGCTGGCGCAAATCAATCATTCCCTCAGCAAACTGAAAGAAAAAGACATTCCGCGCAATATGCAGGGGCAACCCGATGCCCTCCGGCTCTGGGCGATGGAAATGACGCTGAGTTCTGACGCAGGCAAACAACTCTATGACCCGATTCTGGATGGTCTGCGTTCTGCCGTGCGTTATGACCGCACCTATTTTGATAAAATTGTCGCCTCCCTGTTGCCGTTGCTGGAAAAACTGACCACCGGCAAAATTGCGGAATTGTTATCGCCGGATTATCTCAATATGACTGACCTGCGGCCCATCTTCGATTGGGAACAAGTGATCCGTAAGAACGGGATTGTCTATATCGGGCTGGATGCGCTGTCTGACAGTGATGTGGCCTCAGCCGTGGGCAACAGCATGTTTGCAGATTTGGTCAGTGTCGCCGGGCAGATTTACAAATATGGCATGAACGCTGGATTACCGGTACGTTATGATGGCAAACTGGCGATTAACCTGCATTGTGACGAATTCAATGAACTGATGGGCGATGAATTTATTCCGCTGATCAACAAAGGTGGCGGCGCGGGCATGCAGGTGACGGCATATACCCAGACCTCCTCTGATATCGAGGCCCGTATCGGCAGCCCGGCCAAAACGGCGCAGGTGATAGGTAACTTCAACACTTTGATTATGTTGCGTGTGCGCGATAACCGGACGGCGGAGTTGCTCACCAGTCAGTTACCTGAAGTGGAAATCTACAGCAAGACCCTGGTATCGGGGCATTCAGATATTGCCGATGTTGAACAAGGACAGGATTTCACTTCTTCCACACAGGACAGGGTAGGCACCGTCAAAACGCCGCTTGTCACTCCCGCTGAAATGATTAACCTGCCGAAAGGGCAGGCGTTCGCGCTGCTGGAAGGCGGGCAACTGTGGAAAATCCGCATGCCTTTGCCCACGGGGGATGAGGATGATGCCCTGATGCCGGCCAGTTTGCAGAAAATCGCCGAACAGATGCGCAGGCACTACCGCACCAGTGAAAACTGGTGGGAAGAGAAGGGATAGTTTCCGGTCATGGCACAGTCAGAAAATCAATCCCGCCCATCTTCCCAACCGCCCCGTAAGCATGGACTGTTGTATCGTCTGTTATGGGAATGGCCGTGGCAACTCATTGGGTTTATGGTGATGTCCTGGCTATTCAGCCTGTTACTGGAATATCTCGGTATGGCTTTTTTCTGGCCGGAACAGGGTGCCACTCACAGTCAGAATATGATGAAAACGGAGCTGCAATTTTTATCCACTGAATTTACCCGAAGCCTGTTGCTGTCAGAACCCTCACAAACCGTTTCGGCAGGGTTGGCGCAAGCCTATCAATGGCTGTTTGTGGACAGTGGTTTTATCAACTGGATTCAGGGACAATCGCACTATCAGCTCCATAGTCGCAATGATTTTATGCGTGAATTTAATGTGGTATTACAGGGTATATCGGGTCATTTGCGTGAGTATTGGCTGGCAACGATGTTTATCACGATGGTGACTCTGATCCGGCTGGCAATTTTGTTGTTATCTGTCCCCTTGTTTGTGATGGTGGTGTTAGTTGCAGTGATAGACGGGTTGGGGCGGCGCGATTTACGGCGTTATGGGGCAGGATATGAATCCAGTTTTGTTTATCACCATGCCAAACGAGGAATTAAACCGGCCTGCACCATTCCCTGTGTGTTGTATTTATCGTGGCCGGATGTGGTGTATCCCACGGTGATATTGTTGCCTGCGGCGATAGTGCTGGGCATGGCGATTGTGATAACAACCTCCATGTTTAAGAAATATTTATAAGTGCGACGTGAGGATTTATTTCAATTATTAAACAATGAGTTATGTTTATTTGAAATAAGTTATAAGCTTCACCAGTTATTGTCAAACATTTGATGTCAGAATGAAGATTGACCTGTTGTACGACCAACAGTAGCCCAAGAGGACAGGCATTGCGGGTAACGGTTTTGTCTGAAGCTCCTTCGGAAAGTAGCCACCGTCAGGTGTGATCACCTCTGTGAGGAGGTGATTGCGATCCTCGAAGCAGCATCGGGGTGAGGCGCAAGGCTGACTGGTAGGGATAATGTAAGTGAACTGCTGATAAACATCGTTAATTTTGATGTGCCAAAGCTGCTGTCAGGCACTGACCAAAACGGTATGTGGCTGGCTGCTCTTGTTTATAGTGGGAGCACGTCGTCGTCAAAGCCACCGGTGGACAGGCAGATCCTAACCCAGTCGTGTAACTGGTGAGGAACACGGTAAGCCCGTATCGTTGCCCCCGGGGGCAGGCGGACCGTAAGGAATGCTATTGACGGTGCGGGTAAAGGAGGATGGAGAAAGCGAAGGTCTGGCCGTAATCGCCAGAATACGGGTTGAAACATCACCTGACACGAAAGTGAGCCCACTTCCATCGGGTCTTTAATCGCATGAAATTTGTAACACTCTGACGATAACGGAGGAAAGCAGCATGGTAGCGCACTCGGCAACATCAGTGTCTGCGCTTTCCCACGGTTTACTAGACTGGCACGATATTGATTGGTGCCATGTTGAACAAACGGTGAGAGCACTACAGATCCGGATTGCGAAAGCGTGTAAGGCCAATAACTGGCGCAAGGTGAAAGCGTTGCAACGGATGTTGGTTCGCTCCCGAACCGCCAAGTTACTGGCGGTTCGGCGGGTGACAGAAAATCGCGGCAAACGAACCCCCGGCGTTGACGGAAAATTATGGTCAACACCGGAAGCGAAGTGGAAAGCAGCCCAGACGTTAAAACGCCGGGGCTATCAAGCCTGTCCTCTTCGTCGGGTTTTCATCCCAAAATCAAATGGTAAACATCGTCCTCTGGGCATCCCCACCCTGAAAGATCGCGCCATGCAGGCGCTGTATCTGCTGGCATTGTCACCTGTTGCAGAAACAACAGGTGATCCAAACAGCTATGGCTTCAGGGCAGAACGCTCAACGGCAGACGCAATGGCACAATTATTTTGCTGCCTGTCGAAAAAGCGTTCTCCCCAATGGGTATTGGAAGCGGATATTAAAGGGTGTTTTGATCACATCAATCATGAGTGGCTGCTCAGTCATATCCCTATGGATAAGGATGTGCTGCGCAACTGGTTGAAATCAGGTGTTGTGCATCAGGGGAGCCTGGCAGCAACAGAGGAAGGAACCCCGCAGGGTGGGATTATTTCCCCAACACTGGCTAATATGACTCTTGATGGATTAGAAATCTTGCTTAAAAAGCATATCGGCAAGGAACGCGCCCGGATAAACAAGATCAATGTTGTGCGGTATGCAGACGACTTTGTGATCACTTGCAGTTCGAAAGAGACGCTGGAAGAACGGGTTAAACCCTGGATTGAAGGCTTTTTGTCCGAGCGGGGATTGATGTTGTCTGAGGAAAAAACACATATCACACATATAGATACGGGTTTTGATTTTCTGGGGTGGAATTTTCGCAAATACGGCGGAAAGCTTCTTATCAAACCCGCCAAAAAGAATGTGCAAGCATTCTGTCGAAAAGTGAAAGAGACAATCACGGCCAATCGAGCGGCGAAGCAGGCGAACCTCATCCGCATGCTCAATCGCCTCCTGAAAGGCTGGGCGCAGTACCATCAACCCGTGGTGGCCAAATCGACGCTTCATAAAGTGAATGCACAGATCTGGTTTATGCTCTGGCAATGGGCCAGACGGCGACATCAGAAGAAAGGAGTCCAATGGGTGAAAGCTCGCTATTTTCACACCGTGGGCAACCGGGACTGGGTCTTCGCCTCTGACGCAGAGGGTGGAACAAGGGAAGGGGTACTGTATGATATCTCAAGTATCCCGATACGGCGCCATTTAAAGGTGAAGGGGCAGTACAATCCATTTGATCCGGCATGGGAACAAGAGGGTGAAATGTTGCGGACGAAACGGATGATGAATAAGCTCCGGTATCGTCGGCAAATATTCATTCTTTATCGCGAACAGCAGGGACGTTGTGCGTTGTGTAAAATGCCAATCACTCAAGAAACAGGCTGGCAGGAACATAATCGGGTTCCCCGCCATCGGGGCGGCAGAGATGTAGCCGGAAATAGAGTATTACTTCATCCTTCCTGCCATCATGAGGTTCATGAGCGCGAACTTTCGGTCAACAAGCTGGCCTGCTAAGCAGGTTTATAAAGGCTTGAGCCGTATGCGGTGAAAGTCGCACGTACGGTTCTTAGAGGGCGGGTGCGTAGTAATACGTGCTCGCTACTCGACGACGCTGACACTGAAGTGCAAAACGCTTTTTGTTTTGTACTTCAGTGTCAGCAGACAAGCCGCATAGCGGCGCGTCAGAAATGACTCTTATTAATATCAATTAATATCAATTAATATCAATTAATATTATAAAAATAAGTAAAGGTAGTGGCAGTAAAAATATAATTAGCTCACTGTATATTGATTTATATGTAAGCCATTATGTTTAGTAAAAAATGCACTTAGACTAGATTTTTTCAACTAACTCACTAATGGCGATTCGAACTTTATCAAGATTTACTTTATTTACCTGAATTGATTTCCCATTAACTGAAAGTTTTCCTGGTTTCATTTCTGAAAAAGGGCAACCCCTAGCAAATGCAACAACTCCTGTTGTTTGGAAATCTCTAACACTAATAATTCCTTCATGGGGTTTGTTAAAGGAAAAATATCTTTGATGATTTTGAATGGCTGTATTTAAATCATCATTTATCCCTGTTAGTACTGCTTGGTATGCAGATGCATCACCCATATATTGAGTAATTCTGTTTCTTACAACCAAATGAATTTTAGGTAAAGATCTACCAGCTTCATTCATGAGGTAAGAAAATGTAAATTCTGAATAAATAGGGGATGGAAGGTTTATGCCGTAGATGAGTGATAGGGCATTCTGTAAAGCTCTACGTGATGAGTCATCAGCCATTACTGGAACAATAATATATTCTGATGTGGCTAATGCTATTTGTGTATACATAGCAAAGCTTGGGTTGGTATCAATAAATACATCGTCATAATAATTATTATTTTTGTTTAGTAAATCTTTCAACCAATCAATGACTGCTAACCATGAATTTATTCCCGGCAATTTAGTATTAGCTAATGTATTCATTGCTATTGTCTGCAATTCAACTAATGGGTCACCGCAAATTAAATCAACATTGTCAGGAATGTTACTATTTACTGATGATGGTTTTAGAGTGTAATCGCTTGGTTCGAAATTGGATGGAGAATATGGAGATGAAAGTCGATTATCGAAGTATCCACCAATACTTTTCCTTGGTGTATTTGCATGAGCTACCAGTAGTTGATTATTTCCATTGTTTTCTTGACCACCAAGAAATAATTCAGAGATATTTGCTTGTGGACATAAGTCAACGGCCAGTATTTTTTTATCTGGGTGTTTTTTTGCAAAACTACAGATAGCCTGAAATGCTAAGCTTGTTTTTCCTGTGCCACCTTTGTTATTCCAAAATGAATATATAGACATAAATATTTTCCTTTTAGTTATTTATCATTAAGATAATGGGATAATTAGATTAATGCAATAAACGCAATATGTGGTTGGTGTGAACTTCAATGAGCGTCATCCATTCAAACCAGTCACAGGTCTGGCAGATCCAGCTTTCTCCCTTCGGATCGAAATAGTAGTGATGATGTGAAATATCTTCATAATACCCTACAAACGGCTGATCGATACGATGTAGCCGAATAGTAGCCGCTTGCTCCTTAGACGCAGGAAAAAACACGCAGCCGATCTCTGCAAACATTTCGATATCATCCTGTTGCGCGCCACAGTGATCGCAATAGTTTATCCGGTGCTGCTTTCGCAGCCGTTGGTTGACAGCTTTACGCAGAGTGTGGTTAAAGCCGGGAAGTACGTTACGCACGAGAGTGGAAATATCGGCGATATAAAATAAAAACGCTGGGCTGCCCTGCTCTGTGTAGCCATCATCATTATTTTCCAGAATTTTATGCTCGCCTAGCAGCATAAATGCCGTCGGGTCAACACTGTTATCGATATACCAGATTTTGGGGGCGCATCCCAACGCGCACCCAGTTTCCGTGTCTTTTCGTATTCATCATTAGGCACATTTAAATCATTCCTCAACTTATGATTTTCTTCATTGTTAAATTATTAACTCAATAATTTAGTCAGACGATTTAGCTAATTCTCATCAAAGCATAAAGAGTTTATTGCTGATCTGACCTTAAAAACCTCGCATCCTCGACATTCTGAATTTCATGACGAGGTGCGTGTTGATGCGTGGTAGTTTTTCCCTGTTCCGTTCTGCCTGTCTGCTGGGGCTGACCCTATTGTGTGTGCCGCTTGCGCAGGCAGCCGAGAAAGATGAATTGGCCAGTGCCAAAAATCTGATTGAGCAGGTACAAATAGCACTGGAACGCGCAAACATTGCCGAAAAGCAGGTTGATGCCCCAACCCTCCCTCGCTACTACTTTGATTACGCCCGTATCAGTGCCGATCTCAACACCATCAAAACCGGCATCGATCACTACCTGACGCCCTCCCGTGGCCAGCCAGGCGAGCCTGCACCGTTATCCGATCAATACCGTCAGGAACGCCCACAATGACCCCCACCCAGCGCAATGCCTTTGAAGCGGCTTCAGGACACTTTGATATTCATTTTCTGTATCTGGTGTGCGTCGGTTTTTTCTTCGCGACCTTGTTTCTTTGGGCGGCCTGGGCGGCGGTGGATGTCTGGAACGGTTGGGCAAATGAAAAAGTGCGTAATCAGACCATCAGCCAGTTTGCCCTGCGAACGGCCCTCTTACTGGTGATATCGGTCTGGATGTTTGCCAGTTAACACAATGAACACAGTAAAAAAGGAACCGCGTAAATATGAATCCAATATTAACTGCCTGCCGTCGTCTCAGTGCGAACCTGATGACTCGAATCAGCACTGTGTTTTTGTTGTTCGGCCTTGCCTGCGAATCCTCCTGGGCTGATTTACCTGCGATCGAACCGCCGAAAAGTGGCGGTGGGGGCGGGTTATTGGGACAAGTGAAGGGTTATGCACAGGATGGCATTGTGATTGGGGGCTTAATCCTCTCGGCTGTGGCGTTTTTTAAAGTCGCCTCTGCCGCCGTGGAAACCTTCTCCGAAGTGCGTGACGGCAAAGCGACCTGGACACAGTTTGGCTCCATTATCGTGGTCGGCGTGGTGCTGCTGGTTGCAGTGATCTGGCTGCTGGCAAAGTCGGCCGGCATTATTTTTTAAGGTGCCGCTTATGCAGACGATCCCGTTCTTACCTGATCGCTTAAACGCTGAGCCGGTGGTATTTCGCGGCTTCACCACCCCGGAGATGGGACTGGCGGCATTAGCCGGAGTAGGCGGTGGGCTGATGGTAAGCCTGCCCCTCATCCCGTTAGTGGGTTGGGTCATGATACCCACGGGCATGCTGGTCACGCCTTTGCTGCTGGTGAGCTTTGGCGGGCGCTGGCTCGCGCAGCTTAAGCGCGGCAAACCGGAAAATTATCTTTGGCAGAAACTGGAAGAAAAAAAACGTCGGCTGGGTATTGGTGATCCGGCACTGATTATTGCGGCTCAGGGCTGGTCGCTACGGCGCAGCAGGAGCAAGCGATGAGTCGGTTTCGCCATGCACTGAAAAACCGTGACCAGCATATTCTGACTTTGCGGCTCGCCTGCGGGGTGCTGGTTCTGGTCTTGTTGATCACGCTGACTGGCTGGATGACGGCACCGCGCAATCTCACCATTCATAATCCGCCGGATTTACGCAGTGGCAGCACCCGGGCTTGGTGGGAGGTCCCCGCGCCAAGTGTCTACAGTTTTGCGTTTTATATTTTCCAGCAACTGAATGCCTGGCCGAAAAACGGGGCACAGGATTATCCGGCCAAAATTGTGGCCTTATCGCCCTATCTGACGCCTACCTGTCAGGATTTTCTGCGGGAGGATGCCAAAACCCGGGCTGACAGTGGTGAACTGCTCGATCGGGTGCGGGTGGTATACGAAATACCCGGTCGGGGCTATGAGACGAACAGTGTGACGGTACACAATCAGGATAACTGGAGGGTGCGGCTGGATTTGGTGGCCGATGAGTATTACCACGCTGAATCCGTCAAACGGGCGCTGGTGCGCTATCCCCTGAAAGTGGTGCGCTGGGAGGGGGATGCCGAGCGTAATCCGTTTGGACTGGCGCTGGATTGCTACGATGGAATGCCACAACGACTGGAAGCCATGCCGCCACCTGTGGAAGAGAAAAAGGGGATGTTTCAATGAAAAGATTGCCTTCTCTCTGTGCTTGTTTGGGGCTGATGCTGTTGTTCAGTTTTGGGGCGAATGCAGATGAATTGCTGAAATGGGAACGCATTCCGTTATCAGTGACGCTGAAAGTGGGTCAGGAACGGATTATTTTTGCTGACCGGAATATGCGTGTCGGCATGCTCCCGTCACTCAGTAATAAACTGCGGGTGCAAAGCGCCGGCGGGGCGGTTTATCTGAAAGCCAGCCAATCATTTTCGTCGACCCGTCTGCAATTACAGGACAGTGAAAACGGCGAAATTATCTTGCTGGATATCCGTACCGCCAAAACGGCTCCAACCGAGCCGATACGCATTATTTATCCGGATGAAAAATCCTCCGTGTCAGCCGAAAAATCCCCTTCGCAGAGCAAAACCAGATTATCTGCGCCCGTGCCGGTGGTGTTGACTCGCTATGCCGCGCAGCAGCTGTATGCGCCGCTGCGCACCCTTGAGCCGGTTGCTGGCATTCATCCGGTCAACCTGCACTTACCTTCGATAATCACGACACTCTACCCCTCAGCGCCGATTGACATAACCCCATTGGCAGGTTGGGCGGTGAACCGTTATTCCGTTGTGGCGCTGAAATTGCGCAATACCGCCAAACGCACTCTCACACTCGATCCGCGCACCTTGCAGGGGCAGTTTGTGGCTGCGACGTTTCAGCATCGCTGGCTGGGGGCAGCCGGCACACCGGAAGATACGACGGTGCTGTATCTTGTCACTCAGGGTCAGCCGGATAACGCCTTTATTCCTGAGCCGACAGTCGTGAAATCGGGAGCCCTTCATGCAGATTAAATCTAACAGCTTGGTCAAGGTACTGGTGCCGGCGGTGCTGATGGTCGGCGGGTTTATCGGCATCAAAAGTTGCAGTTCAACAGACACGGTTGCGCCCGCGACACCGCCCAATAATGCCCTGGCCTCGCTGTCCCCGGAGGAGCTACAGGCACTGGGTATCGGCGGCGATACACCGGAAGATACCCTGCGAACGCTGGTCGGCACACTCAATAAAGTGCGGGCAGAGCAACAACGGTTAAGCCGGCAGAATGCCGATATCCTGAAAGAAAATGACCAGTTAAAAAACCAGCATCACGATGTGGCCGGTCAGATAGATGCCGCCGTTGCCACCCTTCGGCAGGCTGATGAACAGCGTCAGCGCGAATTACAGGATGAGCAGCAGGGGTTACTGGCACAGATTGATTTGCTGACTGAGCGACTGAATTCAACCCCGCTGTCTGCGCCCGACAGTCCGGTACCGCTGGGCGCGGGAATCGATCCCTATTCAGCGAATACAGCCACCGGGCAGGGTGATTTTATCTGGATAACACCCGCCGATGAAAAACCGACAGATATGCAAAGTATCGGCAATGGCAACGCAACGGCACGCTTCCCGACCTCATTTTTAAGTGAACAGCCTGTAGCCGGGCAAAATCAATCTCAGCCTGTTTCGCTTCAGAACCCCTCAAAGGAAGAAAACGAAAAACCGGTCTATACCCTGCCGGAAAATGCCACGTTAGTGGGCAGTCAGGCCATGACTGCGTTGTTAGGTCGTGTCCCCGTCAATGGCACGGTAACCGACCCTTATCCGTTCAAAATTTTGATCGGCAAAGACAACCTGACGGCTAACGGTATTGAGCTGCCGGAGGTGGAAGGGGCGGTGGTGTCCGGTTCGGCCAGTGGGGACTGGACGCTTTCCTGCGTGCGTGGTCAGGTCAATTCCATCACCTTTGTGTTTCAGGATGGCTCCGTGCGTACCCTGCCGGGCAGCGGGCAAAAAACTAACAATATCGGCTGGCTGTCGGATGAAAACGGCATTCCTTGTATCAGCGGTGAGCGTAAATCTAACGCCGGCACCTATCTGCCAACGCTGTTTGCCCTTTCAGCCATGAATTCGGCGGGGGAGGCCGTCAATGAAAGCCAGCAGACTGCTCAAACCAATGGCAGCGGTGGACTTACTACCGCGTTAACCGGCAATGCCGGCCAGGCGGCGCTGGGCAAGGCGATGTCTGGGGGCATGAAGGACATGAGCGAGTGGCTGAAACAACGTTACAGTCAGACGTTTGATGCGGTTTATGTGCCGCCGGGTGCCCGTGTTGTGGTGCATATCACCCAAAACCTGGCCATTGATTACGAAACGACAGGCCGTAAAGTACGCTATGGCGTGAGTGAACCTGCCCAATATCATCAGGAAGCCTTAGATTAATGGAAACCACTTCTTCTCAATGGCTGTTTTGTGCCAGCCAGCCTTATTGCCTGCAAATCACCATGACACCGGGTTCTGAACCCGCGCCCGTTCAGCTTTATTGGCGGTCTGTGCGTAAAAAAGCGAGCCGGTTATATCTCGGTGCCGGTCAGGAAAGCCGGGAACTGGGCGATGGCGATTTTGCGGTTTTCCGCCTGACAGAAACTCAGTGGCAGTCAGCGATTGACGGTCAGGCTGAGAGAGAGCCTGAGCAGTGGGAGCCTTTGCCTTTTACCTTATCAGAGCTGGCAGTCCATCCGGAGTTTGCCACCTTTGACTTCCTTGGTATGACGGAGACGGGTGCATGCGAAAAATAAACGGTGTCTGGGTCGTGTGTCTGGCAGGATTGCTGGCCGGTTGTTCGACGTCGAAAGACGATTTGCTGCCTGCCGGAGAACAAACCGTACTGGCAATGTGGCAGGAGAACAAAGCAGCTCAGGGGACAGCATCGGCAAGGCAAACACTGCGTAGGGCGTTAACCTCCGCCGAACGAAGCAGGGTATTAGAAGAACCTTATCACTACAGCCGCTCAGCCGCGCAGGAAATCAGCCAGCAATTTCCCCGCTTACCTAACCCCGATATGGTGATGTACGTTTATCCGCATCTGGTCGCCGGCAATACACCGATACCGGGCTACAGCACCGTATTTCCGTTTTACAGCCAAGTGCAGTATGCCCTGCCGGGTGAACGTACGGAGGCATTGTAATGGGAACTTTCAAAGCGCTGAACCGCCCCGGCAAGCTGCGTGAAGCCGATGAAAACACCGTTTATCAGGCCAATCCTTCGATTATTGATTATTTGCCCTGGGTGGAATATCTGGAAAAAGAGCGGTGTCTGTTGCTGGATGACGGGATTTCCGTCGGTGCAGTCTACCACATTGAGCCCATCGCCACCGAAGGCCGCCCGGCTGAGCGTCTGATTGAAATCCGGGATCAACTGGAAGATGCGATTCAGGACAGTCTGGAAGAAGATGATATTTCGCCGTGGGTGGTGCAGTTCTTTTGTCAGGATGACGATGATCCTGCTGACTATCTCAACACCTTGCAGGGCTATGTGAAACCGTGGGCGCAGGATACCACCTTTACTGACGCTTTTCTGGCAGAATCGGCACGTCACCTGCACAGTATTGCCCGGCCTGACGGCATATTTCAGGACAGTCTGATCACCGGGCAGCCTTGGCGGGGGCAACAGCGTCAGACCCGAATGGTGGTGTACCGCTGGTTACCTGCGCACAAATCGCAGAGATATACTCTTGCCTTATCTTCCGTGGCGACTCTGAATCAGGTGTGTGAACGGCTGGTCTCGTCACTGGCCGCCGCCGGTGTGATGGCTCGCCGCCAGAATGGCGGGCAGATCCACAACTGGTTATTACGTCATTTTAATCCAGCCCCGGATTGGGAGATGACAAAAGCCGATTTTTACCGGGCTGTCAGTTATGAAACGCCCACCCAATCGGAGCTCCCCCTCAACACCGATTTTGCCGAAAGTCTGTGGTTTACCCCGCCGGTGTCTGATCCTGAGGCGGGCGTCTGGTGGTTTGACGGCCTGCCGCACAAAGCGGTGCCGGTCGAGCGTCTGCGCCGTTCGCCGGAGCCGGGTACGCTGACCGGCGAAGTGAAACGGGGTGACAATATCAATACCCTGATGGATATGATGCCGGAAGGCACCGTGGTTTCGCTGACGATTGTGGCGCAGGCACAGGACAGGTTGGAAGAAGACTTTACCCGGCTGGCGAAAAATGCCGTGGGGGAAAACACCGAATCACTGCGTGTCCGGCAGGATGTGCAGGAAGTCAAAGCACTGCTGGGGCGACGGCATAAATTGTACCGCAGTGCGCTCACTTTTCTGGTGCGCGGCAAGGATGTTTCTGATCTGAATCATCGGGTGCACCAACTCTCTTCCACCCTGTTGACGGCAGGATTACAGCCTGTCCGACCGGAATTCAGTGTTTCCCCGCTGAATGCCTATTTACGGGCACTGCCGATGTGCTTTAATCCGCAGAAGGACAAAAAACACTGGTACAGCCGTTTGACCTGGGTACAGCATCTGGCCGGATTACTGCCGGTCACGGGGCGCTCGACCGGCACCAGGCATCCGGGGTTCAGTTTCTTTAACCGGGGCGGAGCACCGCTGACCTTCGATCCGATGAACAAACAGGATCGTACCCAGAATGCCCATTTGCTGTTATTTGGCCCGACCGGTGCCGGTAAATCCGCTACGCTATGCGCCTCACTCATCCAGCTGATGGCCATACACCGGCCGCGTTTGTTTATCGTGGAGGCGGGCAACAGTTTTGGTCTGCTGGCCGATTACTACGAAAGTCTGGGGCTGACGGTCAATAAAATCGGCATCAAACCGGGCTGCGGCGTCAGCCTGGCGCTGTTTGCCGATGCACATCAGTTGTTGCAACTCAGTCCTCAGCAATTGCGCATTCATGAAACCGACATTCCTGATACGGACGAGCAACCGGAAGAGGAAGGGAATGAGCAGCGTGATATTCTGGGCGAGATGGAAATTGCTGCCCGGCTGATGATCACCGGCGGTGAAAAAAGAGAAGAAGAACGGCTGACCCGCTCTGATCGGGGGCTTATCCGTGAAGCCATTATGCAGGCGGCTCAGACCAGCTTTGAGGAGTCTCGCCAGATGGTGGCGTCAGACTTACAGAACGCACTGTATGCCATTGCTCGCAATCATCAACAGGATGAACACGGCCAGCCGTTAATCACAGCCCACCGACGGGCACGGGCGGATGAAATGGCCAGCGCCATGTCGATGTTTACCCAGGGATTTGAGGGAGAACTTTTTAACCGATCCGGCATGCCATGGCCGGAAGTGGATGTCACCCTGATTGATTTGGGCACACTGGCACGGGAGAACTACTCGGCTCAAATGGCACTGGCAATGGTCTCGTTGATAAACAAAGTCAATAACCTTGCGGAACGGGATCAATATCAGGATCGCGAACTGCAACTGGTTATTGACGAAGGGCATATCACCACCACAAATCCGTTGTTATCACCGTATATGACCAAAGTGGTGAAAATGTGGCGTAAACTGGGTGCCTGGCTGTGGCTAGCGACTCAAAACCTGGCGGATTACCCCGATACCGCTGAAAAGATGCTAAATATGGCTGAATGGTGGTTGTGTCTCACCATGCCACCGGATGAAGTGGAGCAAATCGCCCGGTTTAAGAAACTGACCGAAGAGCAGAAAGCGGTACTGCTTTCAGCCAGTAAGCTACCCCGTTGTTATACCGAAGGGGTGGTGCTGGCGAAGAAAATCGAGGCCTTGTTTCGGGTGGTGCCGCCGAGCCTCTATCTGGCACTGGGGATGACGGAAAAAGAAGAAAAAGCGGAACGACGGGCGTTGATGCGGGAGCATCAGTGTAGTGAACTGGAATCTGCAAAGTTGGTGGCCAGAAAAATGGATATGGTACGAGGCTTGTGATAAGTGAGGTAATTGTGTTGCGAAGCAAATATAGCACGTAGTTGAATTCGCGAGAAACGTGTTTTTGGCTGGAAAAAGCAAAAGCCTTTTTATACCAGAACGCATTCAAATCACCGCAAAGAAAATCATCTAAAAACAATACATTGGATGCGTGTTATGAAAGATTTAATTCTTAAGAACCTTTATATGAAGGAGCTGTAGACTATATTGGTCATCTAGGTCAGCTCCATAAATTCACCTGATTAGTAAATTAATATTACTTTTGAAGATAAATACAATCATTTGGTAGGATAAATCGTTTTAATCCCCATAAAAACAATGCTGCTGGAATTATATTTGCGTAATATACAGCACTAAAAATATATTTTCCTAACAATGAAAATATCATGAAAAGTATTAATGACAGGATGAATGTAATAATAGTCCCCTTTATGCGAGGAGCTTTACCTTGCTTTTTATGAAAGCCCTGTTTTTCTAAAATTGGAAAATAGAATTTTATGAATTTATTTTTTTCATCTAAAGATTTAAATTCAGGAATGGACACTCCCGGATAACAAGGGAGCTCAATTGATACGCTTTTACTTGGTGCTTCAGAAGACACTTCACCAACTTCCGAAGGAAATATAATTGAGAAGCTATCCATGGATTCAAGATAGCCTTCAGTTATAGTTTTTTTATCAATTTCATCAATGTATTTATTGATTTCACTCTCTGTTATTTTATTAAAAATAATATCTTTATATATTATTAAAAACAAAGGTTTTCCATCTTCTGTTGTCTCACTTAAATGGAATTTAGTAATATGATTTTGCATAAAAACTCCTGTCATATGAATCAATTAAAAGCGATTTTACGGCAACTTGAGAGTAAAAAAAAGCTCACATACCCGCCTTGAAATTGTTTTCTGACGTTCCTCACATCATTTTTTCATCGTGAAGATGGCTCATGCTCATAAACACGTCACATAAGCTCACATTTTTAGGCACAAAGGCGCTGACATTGTATTTTTGCGATCGAAAAAGAAAAGAATAAAGGTCGCGTCCATTCTCAAGTTTTCTTGTTTTATCGAGTAATTCAAATTTCTTGTGAATTTCCGTGACCACTGTTTTATGTATTTCACATTTAACCAAATCCTCTCTCCGATAGGGACTTTTAGCATCACCATAGTACAAGTTACGAAGATAAAGGATATTCTCCTCTCCGTCTTCATATACGGAGGCGGTGACTAAGGGCATAATTTCATCCGTGATTTCTTTTTTAATACGGGTGAAAAAATCATGAATGCACTGATGCAATTGAGGTGTGCATTTTCCTTGAGGCTTAGGCCGTTTTATTTCTTTATAAGTGGACTGTTCCTCCGACATTTTTAGCATATCCGCCATGATCTTTTTAAATTCTTTCGGGCATTGGGTCTGTTTGACTTCTGCATGCACACAGCAACCATAATGGCGTGAGTTGTAATCATAATTATATTTTCTGATAGTCAGAATATAGATTCCGGGCTGAGGTTCGCCCCCTTTAATTTCGGTGGATTCATAGGCGAATTTGAAGTAAATTCCATTTTTTTGTTATAGCCAACAAGATTACCGGCATCAGCAAAATCCGGAACAGTACATCCTTGATCGCAATAAAAGGGCGTGTTTCCATTGAGCATAAGAAACCAACCTTTCGGAAAGGTTATTGCATTTTGCATTGGGTCTATCATATGTTTGTTTTCTTTTACAAGTTGTGGTTCGAATGCATATAATGCGATTGTTTTTTTATTTTGTAAATATGAAGTTGTCCGGTAATATAATGTCACCGGACGTTTTAGAAATATATGTGATTTGCTTTTTAATTAAAAATGTAAGCTATTTCATGTTTAAAACCCATCCCAAGCGTCGTATTTATAATTATTATCTATGATTTCAAATTCTGCTCCCTTTAAATTAAGTGACTCAAATTTTTCTTTGAATACATGCGAACATACAGGCTTTGCCAGTTCCTGGCAAAAAAACAGATGTTGTGATATTCCTTCTTTAATGCAGAATTTATCAATTGTTTCATAATAAATTCTATCTAATCCACTGTCTTCTGGTGTTTCTAATTTACCAGTATATATATCTTTTGATATAGAGAAAACGGATTTATTCAAATCTAGTATAGATAAATAATCTGATAGGAAAAAAATGAAATATTGCTTTTGTGGGATTTTTTTTCTGTATAGCTGAATTTCAACGGGAACTGTTATGCAGTTTATTTTTAGCTCGTTGCATAATTTTAACATTTCTAGCGAAATTAGGCGGTCTTTAACAAAAAAATCACCATCAAGTTGGTAGGATTTAATTTTAATATTATATTTATCAGCTAATGTTTCTAAAGATGGAGGATTCTTATAAATATCATAATATGGTAATTCTGGACTCCACTCTTTATCCATAAAATCAGGTAATCCTACCCCATCAGGGGCATATTTAACAATGAAAAAATTATTTTCAGTATTAATCATATTAGTCTCCCAGTATTTGGATCAACTTTGAATAAGCCATTTTCTAAGCCTTTTCTAGCCCAATCTTGAATCTTTTTCACACCTAGTGCCAGCTGAATATCACTTAATTTATCAGCGTTCTCAGCAAGTTTAATAAGTTTTGCCTCTATTTGTGCAGTATATTTATTGTGGTTAGACCAGTGCCCAGGTAATCCAATTTTTCCGGCTAGTTCTTTTGTGCCAGGTAAAAATATTCCGTTAGATGCACCATCTCCGTTCCAGCCTATCTTTTTAATGTTGTCAAATATTTTCCCATACTCTTTATTTTTGATTAACTCCTCAGGAATAAGATGATGATTGGCCATACCATCACGGGCTTTTGCACCCATATTTCGCCCCAAAATACAACTAGATAAACCTAAGGGGTCGATCCAGCCTGTTGGATTTTGTACATAGGAGTATAGATTTTCTCCGCCTAAGAGCTTAATTGGATCGGGTGTTAGATATACACCCGCAACAGGTGAAAAATATCTGTACCGATTATAGACTAAACCACTCTCTCCATCGAGCCATTGACCGGCGAATTGCATTTCCGGGTTCAGTTCCGCATTTTCACCCGCTGCTTTCAGGCGCATGCCATACAGGCTCTGCGGTGGTTGACGCCAGACGCGATGACCTTGCGGGTCAAAAGCGCCAGCGGTTCGCCTGTCGGGGCACAGACGGCATACTGTGTTTGCACCTCGCCGGCCATCAGTTCAGTGCGGTTTTCCGGATTGGGTGTGAAGAACTGGATTTGCTGTGCCAGCAACTGCCAGCCATCAAAGACCAGATGGCGGATACTGTACAGCCGGTTATGACGGTATTCACGGATTTCTGCTGGTTGGTCGCCGTCCCACAGGTAGGTCGTCCGACTGCCGGATTGTTCGCAGACTTTCTCTGTGCGACGCCCGAAAGCATCATAGCGATAATCCCATTGCTGGCCACCCGGTGTCTGCACGCGGATAAGCTGGTTCTGGCTGTTCCAGCGGAACTTGGTCAGCTGGGGACGATGACCTTCCTGCCACAGCTGCATGGCGGTCATTCGCCCTGCATCATCGTATTCAAACAGATGCTGACCCGCCTGCCGCAGCCGGTGGCCTTTCTGGTAGAGCCGTTCGTTGTCAATATCGTGGCGACCGTCGAAACGGCGGGCGGGGTAGCCGCAGGCATCGTACTGATAATGCTCCCGCAGCTGGTCGCCGTCACTGACCGAGGTGACCTGACTGTTACCGTTGACGACATAGCGCAACCATTGTCGTTCATCATTGGCCGCCACCAGATTCAGTGCTGCATCGTAGCGATATTCCCGATCCAGCCCCGCCAGTGTCGGTTGGGGAATATCAGCCACTTCATGGGCAGCAAAAAACTCGGTGTTGCGGCCGGCTCGCTGCGCCGTCAGTTGCCCCATCAGGGCATGTTCCTGACGCAGGATAAAGCCCTTGTCTGACTGACGGTGCCATTCGTGCCCGTCCTCATCCCGCTCAAGCGTAAGTTGATGCTCACCACTGATACTGAGCAGGCTCAGTTCACCCACCTTATTGGCCTGTGTGCCCGTTTGCCAGCTTCGGCCATCGGGCGTGTGAAGGGTGCGTTCTGCCGTGGCGTTGTCGGGATACTCACGCCGGATTTCGCCATACGGCTGAATTTCTTTGACAAGGCGGCCTTTGTCATCGTATTCAAAAGTCAGCGGCTCCGCCTCCGGTGCTGTCACCACAAGCAGACGCCCCAGAATATCGTAGGCATAAGTGGTGGTGCCTTCCGGCGTGTGCATGGCGGTCATCTGCCCGGCGGCATCGTAGTCATAGCGGGTGACGTTATTCAGCGCATCCCGTTTTTCCGTGCAGTTGCCATTGCCGTCATAGGTATAATGCCACTGCGTGCCGGCGTAATCGGTCTCGGTTATCACTCGACCGTCGGCATCCAGTTGATAACGGTAGCTTTCCCCTTGCGGATTAATGACTTCGAGGAGTTGCAGGCTATCGAGATCATAACGGTACTGCCAGCGGTGACCTTCACCGTCAATCCGGCCGATCGGCAGGTCAAACGGCCCGTATTCAATTTGCCATTCCACACCCCGCGCGTCTGTCCATCGGGTGAGGTTGCCGTGGCGGTCATGACGGAAGCGCTCCAAACTGTTGTTGGGGCGGTCGCTTAAGGCGATGCGGTGATGGCGGTCGTATTCCCATAACCATAAAGCCCCGCCGCCCGATGACAACCGTTGTAACCGGTCATGGCTGTCGTAACCGAGCCGCAGGCTGCGGTTTTCTTCATCAAACAGCCGGGTCAGCCGCTGATGGTCATCGTATTCCCAGGTCCGCTGGTTGCCTTCGTCATCCTCAGCCTTCGTCACCAACCCGAACGCATTGCGGGTCAGGGTAGTTTTGCTGCCGTCAGGCGCAATAAAGCATTCGGCATGGCCTTTATCATCGTATTGCTGCCACCAGACCTGTCCCAGCGGATCGGTCATGCTGGCCAGCCGATCGTCGTCGTCATAGTGATACTGCCACACGGCGCCGCCGGCATCGGTAAATGTTGTGACCAGTCCGGTATCCGCCAGATAATCCAGCTGCAAGATTTGCCCTTCCGGCAGGATTTGCCGTTGCAGGTTGCCCCAGTCATCGTATTCATACCGGGTGACGTGACCGCACGGGGTTTCAACCTGAGTGACCTGCTGCTCGGCGTTATAATGCCAGGTGGTGGTATGGCCTTGTGGCGTGGTGGAGCGGGTGATACCGGGTTCATAGGTCAGCCGGACGGGGTAATAGCCGCCGCTGCCGACGCTTTCAACGCAGCGCCCTTGCGCATCATACACATAGTCCACCGAGGTCTGGTCACCGTCTGACCAGCGTTTAATCCATCCCTGTGCATTGTATTCATAGAACAGGTGGAATTGTTGGGCACTGTCGGCTTCCGCCAGCCAGCCATTGTCGTGATAGCCATAGCGCACCATCACGTCATTGAGACCATTGTCGCTGCGGCGAATGTCGGTCAGTAATCCGTCCTCACGATACAGTAATACCAGCTCCGGGCCGTCGCTGTGGGTGACCCGGTTTAGCTGGCCTTGCCCGTTGTAATGAAAATCAATGCTGTTATCGTTGCGGTCACGCAGGGCCGACAATGGCCAGCGCTGGGTGTCGGCGGTCGCTGAAATATCCGGCTGGGTAAAGTATTTTCTGACCGGCTGATTGCGCTCAGTCAGCATAAAGCCCTGTTGATGGCGGCTCAGCGTAAATTCCGGGTGCTCCGGGTTGATACTGTGGTCAACGCTCCGGGGCAGAGCGAAGTGCAGGGAAGCGCCTTCCAGCGTCAGGACTTCTATCCGGTCACCGGTCACGATGACCGCTTCGGAGAAGTTGTCCAGCCAGTTTTCACCCAGCAGACCCCGCAATCCCGGTGACCAGCTGCGGGTGAAGGTCAGGGGTATGGTTTGCCCCAGTTCAAATTCGGTACGCTGGTCAAACAGGCTGCCGGTGGTCACGTCTATCGGATCGCCTGAGAAGAATTTTTTGGTGGACTGGGTAAAACGTTTCACGCCTTTATTGGCTTTAAAAGCGGCTTTAGCACAGCTCAGGGTTTTGCCTTTCAGTACGTTGCCGGCTTTTTTGGCACCCAGCTTTACCCCGGCCAGCACCGCCTGTCGGCCGGTTTTGGTCATCAACTTACCGATGCCTTTTACCAACCCGCGTGTCGGGGGGACCAGAAATTCTACCGCCACCAATAACGCTCGTTGCCAGCCGGAGAACTCTTCTTCAATCTTTAGATAAGTTCCCTGACCGGAGCCGATGAAGACGGTGCTTGCACCGCCTTTGATGGCGGCACCACACACCAGTTTATCGCCAACCCGCGCCGCCGGCTGGTCGTTGATAAACACCGACTCACTGCCTTGCGCTATCAGGGGGGGAGCCGGGTGTTTGCTGCATGCCGCCATATCAACGGTAGCGCGTGCGGCGGGCATACCTTCAATGATGACGTTACCGGAACCACTACTCAACACCCCGTCCGGTGAGCCGAAGCTGTCAACAAAGTCCGAGACGGCCGAACTGGCTGCCGCAATGGCATCGCTGGCCAGATAGGTTAATCCACTGCCGGCGGCTGCCACCAGGAGGGTTGCGCCCAATCCGCCGGTGCCGGCTACCAGCAACCCCACCGCCCCGAAAATTGCAGCACCAATCAGGGCACCGGCCACCGCTCCCATCAGGGCACCAAAGAAACTCTTATGTTGGATGGGGTCACCTTGGCGTGCCGCTGCCGGTCCTCGGGCACCACCTCCGGGCGGCAAGGGCGGCCGGGCATGGGTGGCCCCGACCCGGGCAATCCGGGTAATTATTTCATCACCTAATCCCATATCGGCTTCTCCTTATGCCGCCTGAAAACTGCTCACCACGGCGAGTAAGGCGTCCCGTTGACCGCTGTTCATGGGCTGGGGGGACGTCAGGTTAAACGCCAGTAATTGGTGGCCCCGGATTTGCAGTACCACCGTCTGGTGCATTTCCCCTTCCGGGCTTTGCCATTGGTAATCCAGTCGCCACGCCATGTCACCGCTGAGTTCCATTTGCAGCCGCTGATGCTCCTGATAGCCCGGCAGGTGGGTCACAAATTGAGTCAGTGTCTGTTCATAATAGGTCTCTCTGTCAGTGCCTGCCGGCACCGGCGTGCGGTTAATCACCAGATTGACGCCGCTGTCATCCGGCAGCACAAAGACGTGCATTGATTCATCGCGCCAACCGGCGGGAATGTTTAAGGTACCTTCGTTCAACTGGTAAGGTTGTGCACTCATCATGTTTCCTTTTCGCTCTTTAGTTATCGCCGATGTTCAGTCTATGACCGAAAAATCCGTTTTAATCGGCTTCAATGTTGTTATTGTTTTGTCTGGCATCAATTCAGGGTAATGACGTCTTTTCCGTTAATAATGACAGTCTTACCGGTAATATGAATATTGCCGTCTGCATCAATTGAGATGCTCCCTTTGGTGTTGCCGAGGGTGATGCCGCTTTCAGTGGACTGAATGGTGATTTGCCCTTTGACACTGAGGACGCTGGTTTTTTCCACGGTGACCTGTCGTGTTCCGATACTGCTCACTTCCATGCCGATAACTTCTTTATGGCGGTCAGCCCGCACGCTGATGGCCTGATTGTGCCCGACACTTTCGGTATGGTCGTGCATCACGCGGGTACTGCGGTCGTTGAGCACCGTGGTATCCATATCCTTCTGCGCGTGCATTGACAGTTTTTCACTGCCTTTCGAGTCTTCAAACAGCAGCTCGTTATACCCTTCCCCTTTATGGGTTTTGGATCGGAACGCCATCTGGGTTTTACTGCCCGGCAAAGCCCCTGGGGGGATGTTGCTGGCGTGGTAAGTACGGCCGGTGACAATGGGCTGATCCGGGTCGCCGTGCAGGAAATCCACGACAACTTCCTGACCGATGCGCGGGATGGCGAGCATACCCCAGCCCTGACCGGCCCACGGTTGGCTGACGCGTATCCAGCAGGAGCTTTGGTCGTCGCTTTTGCCGTAGCGATCCCACGGGAATTGCAGGTGTACGCGACCATACTGGTCACAGAAAATCTCCTCCCCAGCAGGCCCCACCACTTTGGCAATCTGCGGGCCGTCAATGCTTGGTTTCGGTAGCGGAGTCGGCCGCCAGTGCTGGTTATGGCGGATAAAGCTGAACTGGCTGTGCAACGTGGTGCCGCTGCCGCCGGTAGCCGTTTCCAGGGCACCCGGTTGGTTGCCGGAGTGGCTTGCGCTCACGACTTGCCAGGGCTGGTTGAGATCCACCCGCGGGTGGTTGGTCAGAATGAACAGTTTCCCCGGTTGAATGGCAATCGCGTGACCGAGCCCCTGTCCGGTGATCGCATCGTTACGCAAGGCTTCCAGCCGATAGCGGGTAAAGGCCTTGCCGTGGGCTTCGTCTTTAAATCGGCCCGGGTAATCGTAATGTTCGTAATACTGTTCCTGTAGCTGTTCGTCCTTCATCTGCTCCCGAAATTCCGCTGGCCACGCCGGATTTTTGAAGGTGTAGTCTTTTAGCTCAACCTGTGCCGGGCGCACCTGTGCACTGCTGGTGAAACTGGTCACCGATGGCTCTCCAGTGGTACTGGCTTCCCCCGGCTGGTAGGGCAGCATGATACCCGGCGGCACGGAACCGGCATCGTCGGCGAATACCAGTGTGTTGCGCCCGTTGCCGCATTCGAAGAAATAGAAGATGCCTTCTTCCGCCGTCAGCCGTTGCAGAAAGGCAAAGTCACTTTCCTGATATTGAACGCAGAATTCCCGTTCCGGGTGCGGATGACGCAGGCTGAAGACCACATCGCGGATACCGTGTTCTTTCAGGATAGACGTGACAATGGTGGAAATGTCCTGCTGCTGAAAGATACGGGAGTTCTGACGCAGGGTGGTGCGCCACAGGTCGGGGAGGATACTCATCTGGTAGGTGGTTTGGTGCAACCCGGTGTTACCCTGTTCGAAGCGTGCCACCATGCCGGTGATGCTGCGTTGTTCAACGCCGTCCTGCAAAATGGTCAGGGTGGCGGAGCGATCCAGCACGGCCGGAAAGTCGATGGCAGGATCAGCACTTGCCAGTCCGACACTCAGGCTGAAGGGTTGGGAAAAACCTTCCGTCAGGGTGAAGTCAGTAACGACAAAGGTTTCTGGAGCCAGTCCCCCCGCCGTCAGGGTAAATTGCAGGCCACTCGGGGTAGATCCCCCCATCAGCTGCTGACCAGCTTTTTGCAGTGCCTTGGCGGCCCCGCTGTGTCCGGCCGCCGCTTGCTGAGCGAGGCCCTGACCGCCGAGTGGGCCGGCAAAACCGCCGGGTTTCATCAGGCTGCCTTTATCCATCATGCCAGCAGCACCGGTTCCACCCAGAACGCCTGCTGTTTGTTTCGCCAAGCCGGCAGCTTGCTTGCCTTTTTCCAGAAGGGAGTGCCCCTGCTGCAACTTCGTCAGGTGTTTTTTTATCGACATTGTTTCGTTTTCCTTATTTGTACTTGTTGTCCTCTATACCGTGTTCCACCGGGATCTCTTTGATTCACTTAACCTGGCATCCGGGTTGGTATTCCAGCTGAAAAATCAGGCTATTCAGGCACATCCTTTTTTTCTTATTATGCTGGGATGAGGCTACTTTGATCGACATGTTTTTCATTCCATCTATTACAGATGCTGTCAGGCGACCCATCCTGCTTGTTATTTTATCGGCATAAGCATGAATTTAATGAATGTAATGCCCTTCTTATCAACATTTGAGAAAAATCTTAGCAAGCTGGTGTATTTATTCTTCATTTTCAGAAAATCAATTAAACGCTGATTTTTTCCGTGGCTTTCTTCACGCTGGTCTGATGTTTTGCTTTCGGGAGAGTGATAATGAAAAAAACGGGTGTACTGTTCCTGATGGGATGGATGGTGTCTCTGTCCTCGGGGGCCAAAACGGTGGTGTACACTGACCGCCAGCACCCGCCGGTGAATCTGACACCGGACAGCCATGTGGTCTGGCTGGATGCGGCTGAACAGCATCAGAAAAAAACTTTCCCTCAACTTTCCGCTGATCCCCAGCAGGCAACCCTTCAGGCACAGGCTGTGCTGCAATCGCCCCAATGGCGTCAGCAGGAACAGCAGCTTATCAACGCTTATCGTGATGTTGTTGAAGCCTGGCAACGGGGTGTGCGTCAGTACCCGGCGGTGGTCTTTGATGATCGTGATGTGGTGTATGGCACCGCAGATGTGGCTAAAGCGGCGGCGCTCAGGGAGCAACACCAGCCATGAATTCGTCACGTATTGCTTTTCCTGTGTCTATCACACTGGTTGCGGCGTTTACGCCTGTCACACAAGCCGCCATCAATACTGCCCAAATCGTGGCAAGCAGCCTCTCACCCACCTGCATTCAGTGGCAGGTCAGTGGTATTTGTTATTGGCTGTTCTGTTCGTGGCATGGCTGCACGGTAAAAACCTCGGTCAAAGTGACTCATTTCCTGCCACAGACGGTGGTCTCCACCTATCATGGCCCCGGCGGCAACCCGTGGTCTGAAATGGCGCAAATCAGCTCCATATCCGGCGGGCTGGAAAATACGGTGACCAGCGCTTTATCTAACTTCACTACCGGCGGGGGCAATCATAATACTCAGGTTGCCGGAAAGCGCAGTACCCATCTGCGTTTCAAATACGCTGATGCTATCGGGCATCCCGCCACCACGCTGATAGGCGGGCAAATTCCGGGTTACTCCTGTAAAAGTGCAGCGACGCCACTGATGCCTTATTTCCTCAGCACGCTGGATACGGTGGCGTGGCGCAGCGGGTTGCCGGAGTCATTTTATCCAGAAGCCCTTATCCCTGGTCAGCGGGAACTGGGTAGCCAGATGCGTGGCAATATGTGGGGAAATCTCTACCCGCGTGCCGGTTTTGTTACGCAGGCGGATGAAGATAAAGCCTCGGCGGTGGTGGCGCAGCGGGTGGCAGACATCATTACCCGTACCGGGCAACCCCATGTCTATCAGCCGCTGACCGGGCAACGCCGTGACGGCTACTGGCCACCGCCGCCGGTGACGGAAAATACCGGCACGAAAAATCATCAGTGGCAGCGGTTATCGCCACAGTTAAGTCAGTCTTGTGCCGTGTTTCCTGACGGAACACATTCCGCTGCCATGAATGGCAATCAGGCGTATGCCTTGTGGCAACCCTACAGCTGTTGCAAACGGCGCGGGCAGCGTTTTCTCAGCAGTACGGATATTTGAATCAGGAGGTCGGATGACGACAAGAAACGCCTTATGGCTGGCTGTAGGCGCAATGATGCTTGCTCCGATACAGTCCCATGCCACCGGGCTGTCCCTCACCTTACCGCAGGTGAACCGAAGTGCTCTGGGCTATGGCGCAGAGGCCAGCGGGGCGATCTCCGATACGCTGTTTTATACGCTGGGTGGCGGCTCGGTGATTTCTGAGCCGGCCAGTCGCGGCGGTTCAACTATGCTGGCCGGTCTGGAGTTGGGTTGGAGTTCGGATTTGATGTGCGGCAATTTCGACCTGAAAACCACGATCAGCAATCAGCTTAATGGCATTACGGCGGGATTCAAGAACCTGATGAGTGATGTGGTTCAGGGGGCCACCGGAGCGGTTGCCAGTCTCCCTGCCATGATAATCCAGCGAGCCAATCCGGGGTTGTATGACATGCTGACCAACGGGGTATTGCAGGCCAATGTGGCGTTTGATAAAGCCCAGTTCAATTGTCAGAACATGGCGAAGAGAATGATGGATTTTGCGCAGAACAACAAATGGAGCCAATCAGCGGCGTTGCAGGAGTACAAAAATCAGGTTAACGGCGGGGATGGTGATGCTGTGCGTGTCAATAATGCCGGAACCAAAGCGACCGGAGCCAGCGGGCACTCGTGGATTGGCGGGCAACGACAAGGCGGGAAGGGACAGAATGCCATTCGTCCGACCCGTGATTTAGCCAGCGCCGGCTTTAATATGATGAATCAGCTGCCAGTACTGAGCCAGTCATCGGTCAGCCCCTTCAATTGCGAGGGCAGTGCCTGCCGTAAATTCAGCACGGCGCGGGAAGCAGCCGAGGCAGTGGTCAGCGTGCTGGGCGACCGGGCCATCCGGACCTGCGCGCAAGCCACTGAGTGTAGCAGCGGGGGGGGGGGGGGGGGGGNNCCCCCCCCCCCCCCCCCCCCGCAACACCAGCCGGGGACGACGGTCGCGGGAACGGGATTTGCCCCGATGCTGGAAGCCCATACCAAAACGAACACTGAACAACTGGTGAAACTGGTCAGCGGCACGGAGAAACCCACGCGGGCGAATCTCACCAAACTGAAAACCGGCAGTCTGGCCGTGACGCAAGGTGTCATTCAGGCGTTGCAGCGTGATCCCGATAAGGCCGCCCTGACAGCGCGTCTGGCGGGGGAGCTGGCCATGAGTGAGACCATTGAAACCGCGTTACTGATGCGCCGGATGCTGATCACCGGCATGTCCGAACCCAATGCGGCAGCACAATCGGAAGCACTGGCAGAAGGCGACCGCCGGATTGCCGCGCTGGACAGGGAAATTAATGCCCTGAAAAATGAAATGGAGTTGAAGCAGGCGCTTTCCCGTAATTCCATTCTGACCATTATTGAGCGGGATACCCAGCGTATTCACGCTCACTCGCAAAAACAGGTCGCGGACAGTCAGGATGCCCGTTTTTATCAGCTGGAAGCCCCCAACCGTGAGGGCAGGTAAGTTCGATGATGGCAAAAAAACGTGCAAGATTAAAACGAGGCATCGGATTATCACTGATTATCGCTTTGGCGATGGTGGTGACGTTAACTGCCGGCTGGGCAGGGATGAATTATCCCGAAACCCTGTCTGCCTTGAATCGCTGGCTGGAAAGGTATCAATCGCTTTGGCTGTTGTGGCGATTAAGCCTTTACGGCGGGCTGATCTGGGGCGGCCGGAAAATCTGGCAAAGAGTGAAACATCAGGCGGAATATCGCACAACGCTGAGGCGGATGATGGTGGTCAGCCTGTTGTTTATCCTGCTGGGTGAATACGCCCTGTCAGCCAGCCAGGGAAATGTGTCATGACCACGAACAGTTATCTGGAATATTTCCTGACCCTGCTCGGCTGGGTGGTGAATAATGGCCTGTGGCACATTCTGATAGCCACGGGGTTGTTTACTCTGCCGTTAGTGGTCAAAGTGATTGCCATTTGGCTGAAAGTGCGTGAATGCGGGGAGGAAGAAGGTCCCAATGGATTGCAGTCACTGGCCCGGCTTGAAAATACGCTTTACAGTGCGTTTTTCGTCATGGTGTTCTGCTGCGTGCCGCTGGTGAATGTCAGCTTCAGTACCCTCCAGTATGATACCGCCCGAACCAAAAGCTGTGGCACCTGGACACCCGGTGCGCCGGAGAACAGCGGTTATGCGCCGGTGATATCCAGCCTGAACAATCAAACGGCGGCAGTGCCGATTTGGTGGGCCGTGTTGCACCGGTTATCCAAAGGGGTGACGCAGGCTGCGGTGGCCGCCATTCCCTGTCGGCCGGATTTACGGCAACTGCGTTTTGACGTGCAGCATACCCGTATCAAGAGCCCGGCATTGGCGGCCGAGTTGCAGGATTTTACCCACGATTGTTATGCATTGGCGTTGTACCAGTGGCAACAACGCGATCCGGAACACACCAGCGATCCAATTATCCTGAATGATATCGGCTGGCTGGGCAGCCGTACATTTTTAGCCGGCGATTACCGGACGCTGCAATCGCGCACGCCCCGGGCTGATTTCCCATGGCAGGAGAGTCGAGACAACGGGCGACCTTATACCGGGCTGGGCGGCTATCCGAGCTGTCAGGTCTGGTGGTCAGCGGCCAACATCGGCCTGAAAGATCGGGTACTGGCGCAGGCCGATCCGGGGTTATGGTTGCGTCTGTCCGCGACACTGAAAATGTTAGGTAAAAACACGCCCGCTTATCAGGAAGCGGTGATCCGCCGTCTGGTCAGTCCGGTGAACCTGACGGTGTCTCAAGCCGGTCAGGTGTATGCCGGCTATGGGGGAAATGCCGATCCCACGCTGTGGGATGGCTCGACCCGGATAGGGGCCTCTGCCGGTGCATTGTTGGGGGGCTTACTGGCTTATCCGATGTTTGATGCGGTACGGCAGGCTCTGCCGATGATTCAGGCGGTGATTTTGATGGCGTTGTATATCTTAATCCCGTTGCTGCTGTTGGTGGCTGCGTATGAGTTTAAGACCGTGTTTACCCTGACTTGTGTGATTTTTGCGTTGAATTTCCTGACGTTCTGGTGGGAGCTGGCGCGCTGGCTGGACAGCCATTTGCTGGACGCCCTGTACGGCTCAGACACCCACAGCCTGTTTAATCTGGCGGGCATGCAGAACACGTCGGATGATTTAATCATGGGGCTGGTGATGGGCACGTTGTTTATTGTCCTGCCGATGGTCTGGCTGGGTGCGCTGGCTTGGGCCGGGGTGCGGATGGGTGACGTCGGTGGCCTGATGAGTCAGGGCGTGGGGCAAGTCAGGCAATCCGCTGGCATGTTTGGGCAGATGGTGATGCAGAAGATGATGTCAAAAGGAAAGTAGACAAACCCGTGTTTACAACGTCAAGGATACGCGGTTATCCCTGAATTGTCGTTTGGGTTTTAGGTCAATTTTCTATTTTTTTGTCTGTTTGATTTATTTATTATTGCCTCGTTAATGAAAGATAAAATAAAGATGTTTAACAAGATGGATAAATGAATCATTTAACGCCAATGCGTTATTGATTTAATTTATTCTATTTTAGAATGCAGGGGGATTTTATATTGGTTTTTGTGTCGTTATATTTTACGTCGGGATTTTAATACGCAATATTCATGAGCTGACTCACAAAAAAAATAATAAACTCATGCCATTTTATTTCATATGACATACACTGTAAACGCTGTAATATTTAACATGTTCTATATCAATAATGCCGTTTTAATGATAATAGACGATTTATAGAAGCCTCAGTGGTTGAAGCCATTGAGGCTTCGCCGTTTATTGCCATTAAATAAATGCGGGAAGATTCAACTTACCGATTTGGTTTAATTTTTTCGCTATTGAATTCATTATAAAAAGGATTAAATTGGAACGTCTTGAATATCGTCTGAAAAGGTTCAGGGAAAGTCATGCGTGATATTGATAAAAATCACAAAAATAAAAAAGTTAAAAAACAATCCGATCATTTTATTCCTTACAAAACGACGTATGATTTGCGGTTAACGAAAAGGGAACCTAATTTAATCAACATACTGATGCAAGTTCAGGGGTATGAATACGGCTTTTTTACGGTGTTAGGTGTCCGCCCTTTATCACAACGGGGTAACCCGAAAAGCACATCCATTTATGTCGTGCGGTGCCGGTGTGGTAAATATGCCGTCCGGTCACTCAGGGCCATCAGAAACCCGGCGAATATGAATGACATGTGTGAGCATTGTCGTCACCTGTACAACTTGAGACGCAGAAACTGCTTTCTTACTGAAGGGAAGGATGTGGATTTGTCAGAATTAACCGGTATTAACTATAAAAAGCCTTTAGACATTAAAGAATAAAGGAACGCTATTGCACTTGAGTATGAGCTCCCTGAGCGTGTGAAACGTGAGGCAGAGATCATCGCACTGACATTGACCCGGTTTGATACACACGCTACCATCGAAATGTAATTATCAGTGATCTGTTCGCCTGTGAGGATCACCCATGCGATGGCGAAACAAAGCTCCCGTAGCCTGCAAGGGAGCGCATTACCCTGTGGTACATCTGCGCACTTTTGGAAGCAGATATCGTCAGACAATAACCCACCGTCCGGCGATGAAAGTTATCCGGTGTGATTCACGACCGGCTTATCACGCAATACGAACAGCGCAGGCTTTGCGTTGTCCCGAATACCGACGATAAACGTCCTGAATGTTGTGCGGCGTCACTTGCGTAAAAGCAGCGCGATTACCAAGTGACGCCGCCGGGCGGCCAACGTCCAGAGCACGTCTGGTCAGGCTTTACGACTGATTTGAACCACGAATTACTCAGTGAAACCGCCCAAAATAGGCCATTGTCTGACATTCTGTTTGATTGACGAACCATCGTCAGGTCTGGTTTTCAACCCACTGCCTTGCAACAGGCTGATGCAGTAAGAAAGGAGATACGACACGTCAAGATAATGAGGCGTTCACCCTGATTGGATCAGGCACTGAACGGGGAGCATGCCATCGCCGTGCTGAGCACGTCGCGAGCTCCTGCAATAACTCAACACAACCTCGCTCTGCTACACATTGTCTGACGCACCACGGAACGGTGAACCTGTACCGACACGCAGAGAATTTTTAAGCCTAAAAAATGAAAAGTGACAGGAAAGGTGTGGATTGCGCAGAACTCGACACGTTCAAAGGTTGAGCAGTTCAGAAAAGAATTTATTACTCATGCCCGACAGGCGGGCGGGAGTTTTGTCACGGTGGCGGATCGTGAGCGGATTGCCCGGCACTTCCTTGATTATTTGAAAAACAATGGTATCAAACTCCGGCAAATGGATAGCCTGAAGGTAAAATATATTGAGCGCTACATCGCTGAACGAAAAGCTAACCATATTAATTATAGAACCCTGCAAAATGAGATGTCCGTGCTGAGAGCCATTTTAGCGCAGGCCGGAAAGCATAAGCTGGCTAATCCCGCTAATGCCCGTCTGAGCAATCAGGCTTTGGGTATCGCTGATATGAGCCGCAAGGGAACGAAAACGGCGCTGACACCGGCCGCGTTCAGAGAAATCTTTCAGCAGGTAGAGCAAAAAGATCGGAGCGTGGCGGCGGTGATGCAACTGGCGTATGTGCTGGGACTGCGTACAAAAGAAGCGGTGGAAGCCTATAAATCGTTAGCGACCTGGAAAAAAGGACTGGAGAACGGTCATACTTCCGTGCGGGTGGTGTTTGGCACCAAAGGGGGACGACCCAGGCAGACGGTCATACTGGATAGAAATGCTCTACGACATGCTATTGCCTATGCGGAGCGAGAGCAGGCTGAGCGCAGTGGCAGATTGATTGATAAACCCACAATCCATCAGGCGATAGATCGTTACCGTTACGTGGTCAGAAGTGCCGGACTGGTGGGTCAGCAAGCGCCACACAGTATGCGCTACCATTTTGCGCAGCAATCCGGAGCACATTACAAAGCACAGGGTTTCAGTGAGCGGGAAGCGCTGGCACTGGTGTCGATGGATTTAGGGCATGGTGATAGGCGGGGGCGCTATATCCGGCAGGTGTATTACCAGAATATTGAGGGCGAATAAGCTGTATTGGGTCATACACGGTTTACTGCTTTGATCATTGAATACGAGCAAACTAACCTTGGCACTTAGCTGATTACTCACATGTTATCTCTAACTTGCTTCTGGACATAAATCATTTAGAGTAAAACCCGAATAAATCCAATTATTCGGGTTCTGGTCTTAGTGGATAAAGACAAACGTAAATGGTTAGCTCATAAAGTGACTAATTATGCAAAATACATTTAACTCTATCGAATGTAGTGTATCTAATCTGTGGCACCCTGCAAAATAAACTCCCGCAGGAGCTTGTTCAGTTCAATATTGACTTTAGGTGGCGTTAGCTTTGTGTCTAATTTATCTTCTAGATAGGCCTTAGCTTTGGCTTTATCCACCGTTGCCTTAAGCGCATCAAAACGACCATAATCGTTTAGGTTAGCTTCGGTAAGATTTTCTTTCGTTAGTGTTTTAAGCTGATTACCATCAAGTCCCAAAGCATCGACCATTACCTGCAAGGCTTTATCTTCTTCCTCTGCTTGAGCACGGGTAATGTAATCCTGTAAGGTTTTGCCTGCTTCGATGATTAAATTACCTGCCTGTATATCAATCAATAGCTTGTTTGCCTGTTTTTGTTCAACTTGGCTTAAGGTGGCAAAGGATTTATGGAGAGCATCAAGCGTTTGCTTCATTTCTTCTGGCGTGACATTGGGTTGATCACGTTGCTTAAGGAATTTGGTGAACTGAGCATTCATATAGTTATGATCAATTCGCCCCGTATTTTGCTTGGTTAAATAACCCAAAATGGCGTAAGGCACAGCAGGTTCACTGCCACCATTACCTGGTGAGGATGAGAGCTCTTTATAACGTTGCAACATCGCTTGATACTGATTCTCATCAAAATCAATATCCACGGTATTACCCGTTTCTTCAAATGAATAGCTGTTTTCCTGCCAGTTAAATCCTTGAACTTTCACCGCCTCCAAGATTTTGCTGAACTCATTAAACAGAGTGGCAAATTTAGCACGAGTCTCTTCATCTTTTGGTAACTGACTAAAATCGCTGATCTTCGCGTTTTTAAAAATGATTTCTATCTCGGCAAATTTTTCATTGAGAGAATGCAAGTTATCTTCCAATTTCTCCACAAATACACCATAAGGACGATCTCCAGAATAGAGCTTGAGCGCTTTATTGATGTTGAGTTCCATGGTGTGCGGTTTACGGTAATAACGAATATTGCCAAAAGGTTTATCGATACCAAATAATCGGTTAGTGCGAGAAAACGCTTGAATGATATTTGCGTACTCAAGTTCTTTATCCAAATACAGGGTATTCACCCATTTGGAGTCATAACCGGTGAGCATCTGATCAACAACAATCAGTAAATGTAATTGCTGGTCCGGTTGTTGCTCGACATATTGATAAGGTTTTTTGTGCGCAAGACGTGCCGCAATATCCTTTTTAAATTGCGCATGAGTGGGCAAAGTGTAGGTCGTATTGTAGGTTTTGTTATAGTCCTCAATAATCTCAATTAACCCAGCCTCTTTAGTCACGGCGTTACCTTTGTTATCAAGGTTAGGATCAAACAACGCTGTTATCTTCAATTGAGGAGCTTGCTGTTTGAATAATCGATAATACTGTAAGGCATCAGGAATACTGTGTGTGGCAAAAATGCCATGAAACTGATTACCACGGCTAAAACGTACCCAGTTAGCCAGAATATCATTAATGACTTGCTGTTTATGCTCTATGCGATCATATTGCGTTGCAGGCAGTAATTCTTCAATGCCACGCACTTTTTTACCATTGATTTCTTGGGTCGCCATTGGCACTCGGGCACTGTCCATGTACTTTTCATAAATTTTAGTTTTTGCAGGATCGGCAAACACTTCAGCAACACTCGTTGCTTTGGCTTTTTCAAGCGCAACCGCCTCGCGTAGGTCATCATCACGATACGTCATCACTTTGCAAGGGTCGAACCCCAGCACGTTACCATCTCGAATACCATCCGCAATGCTATAACGATGTAACTCATCACCAAAAATCGTACTGGTTGTGCTGTCCTTCTTCTGGTTTTCTTCTTGGATTGGCGTTCCCGTAAAGCCAAAGAACACCGCATTAGGGAAAGTGGCTTTGATGATAGAAAGCATATCGCCAAAGGTTGAACGGTGGGCTTCGTCGACAATGAACACAATGCGCTTTTGATTAATACAGTCGATATCCGCAGTTTTTAATTGTCCTTCATCGTGGATGTTGCTCATCTTTTGAATTGAAGTCACAATCAAGCCATCGCTTGGCTTTATGCTTTTCAGTTTGGCGATCAGAATATGGGTATTTTCTGTTCCTTGCACATCATCACTGGCATCGGCAAAGCTGCGATATTCTTCTAAGGATTGTGTTCCTAACTCGATGCGGTCCATCAAAAACACCACTTTATCGGCATCGCCAGAGTTAGCAATCAGTTGCGCTGACTTAAAGCTGGTCATGGTTTTACCCGAACCAGTGGTATGCCAAATGTAGCCACCTTTATTTTTAATAGACCAGTCCAAGCTGGCGACTTTACTTGAAATGGCATTAGCAGCGTAATACTGATAGCTGCGCATCACTTTAAGAATGCCATCGGCATTGTCGGCAACGGTATAAAAACCAATTAGCTGGTGAGCCATCGGGATGGATAGTAATCCCTCGATCACTTTCTGCCAGTGGTTGATGGGTTCATTAGAAAAATCGGCCCACTGGAAGTAGTAATCATGATTAAAGATTCCGTCCTTCCCAGGGTTAGCAAAATACAAGGTGTTATCTGGATTCATTGCAACAAACACCTGCGCTAACGCCATGATGCCGCCGGTAAAATGCCCTTCATGGGTGTATTTTTCTATCTGGTTACACGCCTCAATCACTGGGACGCCTGAACGTTTGAGTTCAAGGTGGATAACGGGCATGCCATTAATCAGCAACAAAAGATCACCGCGCCTGTCGTGCTGGACGGCACTTTTACGAACAAATCGAGGTTGCTGAACAATTTGATACCGGCTTTTCCCCGCGGCTATTTCTTGGCGGTCGTAAATATTGAGACTGATCTCTTTGCCATAGTGCAGAGTGTCTGCGGCATTGTCACGTTTAAGAGAGACAGTTTTACCGTTAATAAAACCATTTAGCTTGAGTGGTGTTTTAAGCGCAATGATTTGCTCTATAATTTGCTGCATCTCACTATGGCTGAGTGGCACATTGTTTAGGCGATCAATGCTGTTGTTATTTTGATAAAGAATATCCGCCCAATTTTGCAGCAAATCGGCTTCAGTGAAATTGGTTAAAACCTTATCTTCCCAGCCTTTCTTACATAGCTCGGAGATAACATCTTGTTCAAATTGGGCTTCACTAGTGTAGGTCACAGCTTATCCTTAGCGTACAGTCTAAAAAGCTCAGTTACCTTTGGTTTATGAGTGGTAACAGATAAAATTGATATCAGAGTGCGCCCCTAAACTAACGTGGTGAGCGCATCCTATTGGGTATTGATTTAGTGCTTAAACAAACATTTTTTCTAAGCACGCTTGCTTAATATTTTTCAGCTTATTAATGTGTTGCTGTTGAAGAGCAATTAAGCGATCGAGGTTATGGAAGTAATTGCCGATTTTAGTTTGTTCATGCTTCGTAGGAACTTTAACCTTCATATTCCGCAGTAATTTTCCTGATATTTCTAAGAAAGTTGAACCTGAGGCATTTCTCATTGCATATTCTTTTATTAGATGGCCCATAGAATAAATAAAATAAGTATCAAAACCTTCTTTTAAAACCAACGACTGAAAACCTTGGTTTGTAGTTGCCTCTTTTTTTAAAATTGCCATATCACCAATACCAGCACGGCTAGTAAATAAAATAGTTCTTTCAGCTGGTAGTTTCTTTGCGGAGCTATTACTTAATCCTAACTGCGTAATTTTTTTTACACTATCAAATGCAAATGGAGAATCGCCAATTTCTGTTGGAGAATACCAATCGATATCGCCATCCCAGTATCTATCATCCATGGTATTAGGTGTACCTCCACCAATAATATCAGCGATATCAATTCCTAATACTTTTTTTTCCCAATCCCCACTAAACCCAGCAAAACGCACCTCTGGCACTTTTGCTCCCGCTTTCGGGAACATCTTACCCAGCATTGCCTTTTTTAACTGCTGCAATTTGGTGTATTTGGATTGATGGAGTTTTAGTTGTTGGTCGATGTTTTGGAAGAAGTTGCCAATTTGGGTTTGTTCTACAAATTTCGGAAAGTATCCTTGAATATTTCCTAGAGCATTTTGGTTAATATTGGTGTTGGCAGAACTTGTCGCTCCCATAAGTATTTGCTCACGGATACGACGAGTAGAAAAAACGAATCGATTAAAATTTCCACTCATTTTTACTTGAGGTCTGAAACGAATCATAAAACCTGAATAAGTGGTATTTTCTAAGTCGTTACTTACTAACGCTGCCTCACCAACACCTTCCGGCTTAACAGACGACCGTATGAATAAAATATCACCTTTTTTTAAGCTATATTCCTTTCGTTGATTTACCGAACTTTTAGCTAAGCCAAGATACTTGCCATCTACAACATTTTTACCAAAAACATCTTGTAAATTGACAAAGGGGTATCCATGCCCAAGCGCATCTTTTCCAAAGTTCATTCCATTTTTAAAATCCCCAATCTCAATTAACTTATAACTATCCCAATCTCCCTCAAAACCATTAAAACGCAGAGCAGGTTGAAACGTTTTTTCATTACTCATCGGCGCCACCTTGCAACTTTTCACCAGAAAGGAACTGTTGCAGCTCTTTTAAGCCCTGCATATCAAATTCATTGCCTTGTAGTTCGCCCATCATTGACGCCAAGCTTTGCTCCACTTGTTGCGTTTCTTGAGCAATATCGGCATACGTTTGTGCATACTTTTCAGCCAAAGCTTCCAGCTTACAGGTCAGTTGCTGCAAGACTTGATTTGGCAGTTTATCTAGGGAGCTAACAATGGGTTTTATCCATTTAAGCAGCAGTAGATGATCAATTTCATCTTGAGTTAAGTTTTCGATTTTTTTACGTGTTGCTTCCAGCAAAGTTTCATTGGCGGCTTTGAGGTTTGTCTTCAGTGATTTTTCTTCTGTTTGTAATTTGTCTACGGCAAGCAATTTGCTTTCAAAGCTGTCATCATCAAATGTTTCGCCTTTCTTTTTGTCGGCTTTGATTTGTTTCACTTCTTTGTTCAGCGCGGCGGTAACAAATGCGGTTTTGTCGTCATTAACATATTCCGCTTCTTTATCGTCTTCGCTAAGCGAATCGAAGATCTCTTGAACCTCGGATTCGATGCTTTGCAAACGCTCTGCTATTATTTGGATTTTTGCTAGGTCTTTTGAAAAGTAGGTTTTTTCAACCAATGCAAAGGGGAAGATGCGACCAAACCAACCGTCTTGAACTTGAACGTCTTTACCTTTTTGCTTTTTGGTCACCATATTCGGCTCAACTACTTTACAGGTATCCATACCTTCGGTTTGGATCATTTCCAAATCCGCACTGAGTTGCTGCCATTGATCATCAAGCAATTGGTAAGCATCGTATTTATCAATCAGTGTGATTCCTTCTAAACGGCGGAAAATCTCTTCACTGATGATATCTTGTTGGCGCGAGCTTTTAACTTGTAATAAATCTTTAATCAAGCTTTGTGTCAAATAAGCTTCAAAATCACCGAAAGCATGTTGATACGTTGCCATAAATTTCTGTACATCACCATTCGCTTCAATCGCTGATTTCACATCGGCAACGCTTAACTCTGAGTAATCATTGGATGTTGCGTTAAACAAGCTCGCTTTGAGGTTAGGTATGGTGTGCCAATAGTGATTTAGCGCATCCAGTTCGTTATTGTGAATACCACCACACATAGAGGCGTAAATATCCCAACTTTCCGCTGCATCTGAAGAATCTACATAACGCGGAATATTGAGGTTATAACCATTATCGCGAATGGTGTCACGGCTAACTAAGGCTGCAAATTTTTCTTGTGGTTTACGAGTGACCACTGCATCCACAATACGTTTTATGTCGCAAGCGCGAAGTTTGTTGTTCTTGCCTTCTTTCACGAACCCTTTTGAGGCGTCGATGATCAATATATCGTCATTTTTACGTGTTTGCTTAAGCACCAAAATGATGGTTGGAATGCCCGTACCGAAGAAGATATTTGCCGGTAAGCCGATAATGGCATCAATATGGTTCTTTTCAATGAGGTTCTCACGAATCTTTCCTTCATCACCACCACGGAATAAAACCCCGTGTGGTAAAACGATGGTCATAATGCCATCGGGTTTCAAGTGGTACAGATCGTGTAGTAAGAATGCATAATCTGCCTTCGTTTTTGGCGCTAAACCAAAAGGCGAATAGCGAGGGTCTTTGTCTTTAAACTCTGGGTCCCACTTTTGTGAATAAGGAGGGTTAGAGACAACAGCATCCACACGCATCGGTTCATGGGTTTTATCTTCATCCAGAGGCCAATCGTCTTCGAGTGTATCGGCGTTACGGGTGATGATGTTATTTGGCAAAATACCACGCATAAACAAGTTCATACGAGTTAAGTTATAGGTGTTTTGCTTGAGCTCTTGCGCGTAATAACGAATGTTATGTTCACCATCAAGACGTTTTTCTACCGATTGACCGATGTTGATCAACAGAGAGCCGGAACCACTGGTTGGATCGTAAATTTTGATATGTTTATGGTCTGTTAGGTGTTCAGCCATGATTTCTGACATTAATACTGAGACTTCATGGGGAGTGTAGAATTCTCCGGCTTTTTTCCCCGCATTCGCAGCAAACGAACTGATTAGGTATTCGTAGATAAAACCAAGCACATCATAATCATGCTTGCTTTTCATCGGAATATCATCAATCAGGTGAATCAGATTCATCGCCGCTTTGGTTTGTGCAGCGGCACTTTCGCCCAATTTGCTTAGCCCGGTTTCCAAGGTAGTAAAAATACCGTCAAACAAGTCTTTATGAGCTGGATTAATTAAGCGGCTGAACGCCGATAATGCATCACGCACATAAGCAATGTCGAAATCTTTACCATCACTGATCCAAGTTGAGAACAGGTTGTCATAAGCGATGAAGTAACCTAATTCGTCTTGAATGTATTTGAGGGTGTCGGTATCGCCCTCATTCAATTCTTTGATCGATTGCTCATCAAATTCGTTTTGGATTAAGAACTGAATTTGCTTATCAGACAAAAACTTATAAAAAATGAAGCCTAAGATATAATCTTTGTAGTCGTTTGCTTCGATTTTAGAACGCATTTGGTTAGCCGATTCCCAAATCTTGGCGGCCAGTTGTTGTTTATTCATGTTCTACTCTAATTATTATTCATCAATGACTGAGCAATGCGCTTAAATGAGGCAAAGCAGGTATCGAAATCGGGTGTTTCTGTATTAAACCCCATTGGGGTAACAAATTCGTAAAACATTTTACTAAACATAGTGTTATACTCTAACTTTTGCAAGCCTAGCTGTAATTCTTGAACAAGGTTAGCAACAAACTCCGGATGCTGATTACCAAAGCGTTTCACGTCTTCTTGTAACACGGTTTGAAAAAGGGGGCATGAGAGCTTCAAAATCAAGCTGCTGGTCCGCGTCAATACAATGTATATCGTAGATATGGCGTACCAACGTAGCATCATCTTTGCGTTCAGAATCTCGTCTAACTAGCATGGTACGGCGCAGCATAGAAATGACTTTTTCAACCAACGTGGATTGGACGGAGATACAAGCAAATTCGTTGATTTCTTGAGGTTGATGATACAACTCTGCAACCAGTGATTGAATGCTACGCTGTTCTACTTGAAGCAGAGGTATGGTCTCCATCAGCTCCAGTTTTATGATTGGGCGCAAGCAAGGAACTTGGCTAAATTGCTGTGGGTATTTCAATTCATATTCGACGTAGCGGTATTCATCACGAACTATTTTTTCTTCAATAGAAAAATAGCTTGATTGATGAGTAAGAGATTCTTCGATTTGTTGCACCAGAGCTTTACGTTTCGCCTTGCGTTTGTCACGACCGAATGAGTTAAATGTATCCGTTGGAATGAGTTTGATGTCGACATCTTCCGACATCCTGAGGATTTTTACATTGGATTTAGCCAGTGCCGTCCCGCCAGAAAAGACCATTTGATGTGTATCAAAAGCAAGCTTTGCTAACTCAGCAAGCAAAGCCACTACCCAGTAATCTTTTTCAATAATGGCTGGGTTTCCGAGCTCTAAGGCATCGGAAACCTCTAAGAATTGATCTTTTAATTTTTTCATTTTTAACTTGGTGAGTTAAATACGCGATTACCAACAACCAGCTTGCGATTAAACTGCTTAGGATTCCACGAATACTGCACTGATGAAGGGACTTGCGTGCTATTACCGGAAAGACTTTGCAACGATAGACTATCTACTTCGAAGTCTACACCTTTCATCTTAAGAATTTCACGTAAAATCGCATCGGTGCCACCAGGATTCGTTGGCATTAGGCGACCTGTGAGGCTGTTCTTACGTGCTTTAGTATACAGGCCATATCCGATTTTCATCAGTTCACCTTGCTTGATCAATTGATTAAGCGCACGACCGATCTGGTCATAACTGGCAATGTCTTCAAAATCTTTGCGCTCAAAGACGTAACGTCTCGAACGTTTCAACTTTTGATTGATTCGATCTACTGCTGTCATAGGACCTCCTTCTTTATGTATAGGAAGTATACATCAGAGGAAATGAAACTGGAAGAAATACGACATAACCTAAAGAATAAATACGGCATTAAAACTAAATAAATATTTTTAAGGTATTGATTTATATTTAATATTGTTAATTTGTATAAATATCAGCCCAAACTATAAAATATAATGACCTTGTTTATAAATCAATGTTTTCGGATAGTTTCAGAGCATCTTCAATTTCAACACCCAAATACCGAATTGTGTTATCGAGTTTGACATGCCCGAGTAAGCGCTGAACTGCCCGAATATTTTTAGTTCTGGCATAAATCAAAGTTGCTTTGGTTCTTCTCATCGAATGAGCTCTATCCATATAGATATTCATCATACCCAAGTTCTCTTGCCTATCGTCGAATTATGCTGGCGTAATAACTATAACTCATAGGCTTACCGATTTTACGGGGACTGGGAAAAAGATAATCAGAAGTAGTTAACCTTCGAAGTGATACCCACAGTGTAATGGATTAACACCATTACTACTAATATCACGAACCTTGATCCTGAGTAGATCGCATGATCTCAACTTGCTATCAATAGCTAAGTTGGGCAAAGCAATCTCTTGAATATTCTCCTCAATTTCTAGCCTTGTTCTGATCCGCCAGATATCTTCGAGCCTAAATGGCTTTTTCTGACCGGTTGGATGACCTTTTTTAGCCCACATGGCATTCTCCTAGTGAAACTATTAATTGGCCTTAAAAGTTTAGCTAAAAATTGAGGAAATGAGTAAACACATAAGTATTCAAATAGGAAATAGAATTTTTCATCATGTAAAGCCTACGGTAGTGGTTGGCTTAAATGATAATGGGGCAGATTTGATATTTAAGGCCGTGTTGACATAGTCAATCACGGTCACCATTTGTTACTTATTAAATTTATTCATTAATGCTTTGAGTTTTTGTTCAGATTCATCTTCAATGAGCTTGTTAAGATCGCTTGGTTTGCACTGTAGTTGCTTGTCAAGGAATGCAGGAGGCTTATCCTCTTTGCCCAATGAATGTATACCGGATTGAATACGCTGACGCACTTGCTCCCATAAGAATGCAACTTGGTTAGGCTCTGTCGTGTAGTAGCCAATAGGGATGGTTAAGCCGCCAAAACCCAGACTTGGGTCGATTTTTGCGTGGTACTGAATTAGCGCAATACCATTTTCGCCAGGGAATACCATAATTTCAAGGTGCGATTCAGACTTACCTTTAGCAAACACTCGTAGCTTATCGGTAGTTCGACTACCAAACATATTCTTGATGCGTGTACGCTCATTGTAATCACTAGGTTCAATGTGAAAGACCAGGCTTAGTACTACAGCCGTAGATTTTCGCAAATCAACGTGTTATCTGATCATCGCTAAATTAAGAAACTATGTAATTTCAATCTTTTTATGGCGGATTTCCTATCGAGAAATAGTGTTCACGGCTGTAGTACTAAATTGCAGTCAGAGCAGGATCGTGCTAAGAGTGACAACTTTCCTTGATTCCCATTCAGCCTTGTGGCCGAATTTCGTTACATTGTCGGATCCGCTGCTTTATTCAGAATCCTAGGGTCACCTGGTGATACAGGTGGTTCACTCTTCTCGTGGTGAACAACGCTTCATACGACTTCAGGTCGCACGGGCAAAAATGAGTTAGACCAAGCGGCCAGAACGGGTCACCGCGTGAAATGAGCATTGACAGCCTGCCCCCCGATTAACCCAAAAGGCCATCGTGTTCCTGACATTATTTTTTATCCCGGGAAATGAATTACCCATTGACCTTATGATTTCCGTTTATTAGCGTAGTCAGACTTATCGATGATCCGGTCGCTTGTGAGGATCACCTTCGGGCAGCGACAATAACACTCCTGTAGCCTGCAAGGGAGTACACTACCGTGTGGTACATCTGCGCACCTTTGGAAGCAAATATCGTCAGTCTCATGACGATGAAGGTTTCTTAATCTCATCCATCATGGCCAACAGGCCAGTCACCCAACGGGGAACACGTTTCCCATTGGGTCAGGTGTTCCCCGTTGTTTTATCAGGAGAATACCATGCCACAAAATACAACCCCGGCAACGGCACACACTGTGCCCGCGTCTGAATTATCCCCTTTTACTGAAATTTTTCCGCACACCGGTTCGTTGGAGCTGACGCTGCTGGAGCACACGTTCATTAAAGCCGCCGCCGTGCTGTGTGATGATGACTGGTGTGATCAGTGGCAGTACCGGAAAGTGTCAGACACTATCGCCTATATTGTACCGGTACGGCCGGATCCCTCAGGGGTCAGGGTTGAAACAACCGACTTTAAAGGTGAGGTTTTTGCCGATGCCTTCGGACTGATGGTAACCCTGAGCGTATTGGGGTATCTGGCGGCCCTGATGAAGCTGGACGGGTACGCTGAACGGTTTTGCGACCTGCGTGAATATGCGCTGCAACATCCTCAGGCTTCGTGTATCCGGGCGGCTTTGGGCTTAAAGGGTGCATAACAGGAGAACGTGATGCCAAATAATGAACTGATTATGCTGGACAGTCTTGCGCTGTCGGTCGTGTTTCCCGACAAAACCCCGCTGGAACGGTTGTTTCTGGGATTCCTGCTGGCGAATACCGCATCGACGTTATGTAGCGATTATCAGCCTGAACAGTGGACAAGCCGACAGGTGTCTGAATCGCTGACTTATATGGTGCCGACACGGGCGGAAACGTATTCCGTTTACCTGCCGGTTACGCAGCTGACGGTCACGCTTTCAGCCGATGCTTTCGGGCTGGCGGTCACGGCCATCGTATCAGCCCGTATCGCGGTGCCGGATACGCAGAATGAGGAGGCGTACCGGTTCTGCGCATTGCAGGCGTATGTACAACAGCACCCGGAAAGCGGCCTGATAACATCGATCATGACACTGAAACCCGGAGAGGACGTTATCAGTCCGTCACTTATCCCTAACAAAAATAATCATCATTAACGTTATCAGCCCATGAGGCTGTTAACGCTTTTCTTAAGCGCCTGACCGGGGAAACCAAAACACCTTCCCGGTATCGGGCGGGTGTTTTCTTTCATTGACATAAAATCAAGGAACAACACCATGAACCCCATTTTTTTACCGGCACCGGATGATACCGGTACCGCATTACGTGAAGAGCTGTTTACCGCTCAGGTCACCGGCCTGAGGCAACACCCGAAAGCACTACAGTCATTGCAGCCGGAAACCCTGATGATGTGCGAAGCCGCCACCGTCACGGAAGTGGTGCAGCGGCTGAAGGTGATCCATCTTCTGGGGGACTGGCCGGTGCCGGCGAGGTTATCTGCTCAGGTTTCGGGGACTTTTTTTCCGCTGACCGTCATGATTTTTGATGCACAGGACAGAAAAGTGCTCGGTGGCCGGTTTGATGAAGAGATTATCTGGGCGCAGCCGGTCACACTGACGTCAGAACGCCTGTCACTGGAACAGCAACAGCAGCGGTTATGTCAGGCAGCGATGCTTGAGCAGAGCTGGCAGAATACTCCGGCGGCGCGTGCGTTGTGGCACAAGGTGCATTTATTGTCACTGCATGGGGTTTCCTCCTGTTATCAGCAGTGCCATGAAGTGCGGGATATTCTCCGGTATGGCGTCTCCGTCTGTGTCTTTTCTGAGGGGACGTTATGACCACGTTACGTTTAACCGTCTGGCAGGTGATTGCGGCTGCCTTGCTGAAACGGCATTTTGGCCTGAGCCTGACCGATACGGCCCTGTGTGAAACCGATACGGTGGCAGCACTGATAGCCCGCGGTGTCCGGCCTTCAGAAGCCATTAACGAACTGGTGGATAAATACGACTTAATCCGGCTGAACACGCAGGTTATCCCGCGCAGTACGCCTTATCTGGATATCCACGATGAGCTGACGGTCATTTTTGACAGCGGTCTGGCTGAAATGCTGTTCAGGCAAGCCAAACCGTAACACTTTTTTTCAATCTACCCATCGGGGGAACTGATCTCCCTGATGGGACGGTTCCTCCTTTTTATCTGAACAGTTTTAAAAATGAGGAAATCAACATGGCAGAATGGTGCACTAATCAACTGGAAATTACCGGCAAATCCGTCTGTATTGATGTGATGCAGCAGTGGGTCTGCGGGGAAGAAGTCCCCCGTTACCGTCAGGCGGTGTTACAAAGTCTTCGCCTGTTTCTGGCCGGCTGTGCGGGGATTCTGAAACCAACCAAACCGCAAACCTACACCCCGTACCCGGCGCTGGTGCGCGGCACGGCCGTTCCGACGGCGCAGCATCTGGCGTTTGAGCAGTGGCTGCTGCTGTTGCAGAATAATGTGCCGCTGAATAATGACAATATCAAACGCATCGATAACCTGTACCGCCAGTCCGGTCTCAGCCTGATGCACTGGGACAAGGTGCCGGAAGCAGCGCGTGACATTATCGCCCGTCTGCTGACCCGCCAGTATACCGACTGGTTCGGCATGGTGGGCTGGTCAGACACGCCCGATATCGGGGTGTGCTGGGATAAACTGAATGCGTACCCGCAGGCGGCACAACCCTGCGATATGCTGATGATGATGTCAACTAATCTGGCCACTGAAATCAACGGCAACAGCACGTTGCTGAAAGGCATTGCCACCACGGCACAGTTTTACGGGGAACAATACGGGATGGAATGGCCATTCGGCCACCATGTCCGCTGGGAACGCCGGAATGTCAGCAGTTTAACCGTGCGGTTTGATTCTCCCTGGGCACCGCCTTCGGCCGAGCTGATGGGCGAGCTGTCCGCGATGTTTGACTGTGAAATCCGCCACTGGTACAGCGAAGCATCAGGAAGCCTCAAAGGTTACGATTGTTATGACCAGGGCGAGCACGTGGACAGTGGTCACGGGCAGTCAGGCCGGGAAAACCGGCCGGCACTCTATCTGGTCACCGGTGAGCAGGCGGAAACGGCGCTGGCCTTGCCGGCCATTGCCGTCGGGCAATAAGCGGTTACTAATTTTATACAAATTGACCACATCAACCGAAAGGGGAACCTGTTCCCTTTTCGGGGCGTGTTTTCCTTTTTTCACTTTTTGTTCAGCAAGGAAAACATGCAATGGCATTCCGAACCGATCATCAGAAAGAATTCATTTCGCTGTTTAAGCAAACGGCCCGTTATCAGACCCGTTATCAGGTCTTCCGGGATTTTTGCAATTGTGCTATGGCAGCGATCCACAATAAACACTGTTTCAGCGAAGAGCTGGAGCAGTATTACCTGAAAACCATCAACAAGTACAAACGGGCAGACGTTGACCGGATTGTTCAGCTGTTCTCCCATGTGGTACTCGGACTGGCACAGGAACCCAATGATTTTCTGGGCAGTGTGTTTATGCGGCTGGAATTGGGTGATAAGGATCTTCAGCAGTTCTTTACCCCCTGGAGTGTGGCCAGAATGATGGCACAGATGCAGTTGCATGATGCCGCCGGGCTGTTGCAGACGCAACCGTTTGTCACGCTGTGCGAGCCGTGCTGTGGCGCGGGCTGTATAACTTTGGCCGCTGCCGACGTGCTGAGAGAACAGGGGCATGATCCGTTGTGCAGCCTGTGGGTTTACGCGATTGATATTGATCCGCTGGCGGCCGTGATGGCCTATATCCAGTTCTCGCTGACCGGTATTCCGGCCGCCGTCACCATCGGCAATGCCCTGCATGATGGCGGTGACAAGCGAACCCGTTACACGCCCGCGCATTATCTGGGCAACTGGTCTCAGCGTTTGCGGGAGGCGGAGCTTATCGCCGCCTGAACGCATTTCTTCAATGATGACTATTGCGCCTTTCGGGGCGCTTTTTTTTATTTTTAAGTTGAGTTAATACAAATGGTTAGGGTGAAAATTAAGCCGATTTTGTAAGTCAGTCAGGGGATGAACCGGGTCAGTTTAATTTTCATTTCCGCAAAAAGAGTTGTTCCTTGTTTCCGGCCGGGATTCACCGACACTGAGCCAAATCTGAACCAAAAGAGGAAAAACCATGTTTCAGCGTTTTAAATCCCGTTTTACCCGTGACCCTTCCCCGTCACAAAAAGCGCCCGGGCAAGCACCTGAAAGTGTACACGATGCCGGAGGTTATTTCCGTCCACAGTCAGCAGAGGTGCTGCTGGCAACTTCAGAGCGTGGCCAGTATCTCCGGCAGCTGTGGGAAAACAGTGTGCTGCCCGCCGGGTTGTATCAGCAATTCTATCTGGATCCGCTCCGGCAATTATGCGCCCGTGTGCAGCATGTTCCCGCGACACAAGAGGGCGTCTGGTCTTATCGCGGCGGATTTATCGATCTGACCCTGCAATTTACTGCCTGTGCCGTACGGCTGGCAAAAGGGCATCTGTTGCCTCCGGGGGTGGCGCCGGAAACACAGGCCGCACAAAGTCTGCTGTGGCAGGCGGTGGTGTTCTGGGCGGCGCTGTTTTACCACCTGCCGCTGTTGCGGCAACTGAAAGGTGAACTGGAAGACGGGCATCACTGGCAGCCGGGATTGTGGATACCTGAGCGTCGTTTCCGCTTCCGGTTTCAGGCACCGGGGCCTGAGCTGCCTGTCCTTTATAAAACGCTGCTGGCTGCCCGTTTGTTACCGGAGGAAGCGGTGACCTGGCTGTCTTTAGTGCCCGGTGCGTGGCAGTGCCTGATGTTGCATCTTGGCGGACATCCGTCTTCTGTCCCGTTGACGGACTCACTGCTTCAGTCTGCCGCTGAGCAGGTGCAGTCACCGCTGCTGAATCCCGTTAAATTTTCTAAACCGACTACCGATACCAGACCGTCATCACCAAAACCCGATCCGGTTATTCCGCT
>NZ_JACOII010000047.1 GCF_016306625.1 Xenorhabdus lircayensis
GGCTTAAACCGATCTCAGGTTAGTTAAGTTCTTCAGCCTCTTTTCGCAGAAGACCAACTTCAACATTGATATCCGCTTTGCGTAAGCATTCAATTCCTTTCCCATTGACTTGCGGGTAGGGATCTTCGCTGGCGATAACAACACGATTAACACCCGCATTAATAATGGGCATAACAGCAAGGAGGAGTTTTACCATGATGCGCACATGGTTCCAGAGTGACATAAGCAGTTGAACCATGAGCTAGTGAACCTGCTTGATAAAGTGCATTAATTTCGGCATGTGGTGTTCCCGCACGAGAATGCCAGCCTTCACCAACAATGGTATTTTCTCGAACTAAAACACAGCCAACTTTAGGATTAGGGCGAGCGGTGTAACGACCTTTTTCTGCCAGTTCCAATGCGTGGCGCATATATAATTCATCAGAAATAGTATTAGACATATTTCGTTCTCTTGTCATAATTAAGCTCTGCGTGGTGTGTAAACCATGCAGAAATTTTGTATTCTGAACTGAAAACCACCCCTTATGGAGGTGGTCAGTAACAGATTTTGGCTCTACCTTATCGATCTTTAGGTTTTAGAGCGACAGAAATGGAACATGATTGTTTTTAGTGATTTTAGTACGCCCCTCTAGAGTGAGATCAATTCCCCTTCTATGAATAAATATTTCTACTGATTAGGCACTGATTTTAATTGAATATAGATTTCCATCATAAGAGCTAGCAACAAACTTTCTTTCTTTTGATGAATAGGTAATACAAGAAATACCACTTGTTGTTAGTTTATTTTCTGAAATCCATTTACGTTTCTGTAAATCAAATAAAGCTATAGTTCCACCATAACTTCCAGTTGCTATAATTTGTTGATCGTCAGAAGTTGATATGCATTTCACTGAATGATGATGGGGTGTTTCGTACACTTCGGTTTTATCAGATTGCCATATCCTAAGTTTTAGATCTCGGCCTACACTAGCAAACCCACCATCAATAGATGAACAGTCATTAGAAATGCGGTCATGGGCTTTTTCAATGTAAGAATGTAATTCAAAATTATCAATTCGATGGAATGCTACAGCAGCTGTTGCACATACACTAAATAGGTATGCATCGTTAGCAGACAATCCTTTGATTGCATTGTCATGCAAGCGTATTTCTTCCAAAAAATGTACTGAACCATGTTCATCAATGTTAAAGATTAAAGCTTCACCTGTGTAAGTGCCTATAGCAGCATGCTGATACCCATTACGGGTAAAAGTAGTACCACAATTGAGAGGAGAACGATGTTGATAAATCAACTCACCGCTAATAGCATCAAAGAGTTGCCCCATTTGACCACCTGTAAGTATTCTTTGTTCACATGGCAGAAGAAAATTACAGAGGTTACCAATGGCAATCCTGGGTTTACCATTAATAAATAAAGTGCCAGCATCACCGATTGAATAAGTATTGTTGTCGTATATGGTCACTGAATTAAGACTAATAGCTTGCTCAATACCATCAAGATCCCAAGTATTTAAATGATGATTCCAAACTGCATAAGTTGAGCCAAAAGTGACAAAAGCAACGCGTTCTTCGCCAAGAAAAGCACAGCTTCTAGGCCATATCAGACTAGGTAAAGAACTTTCAGCGATCTTTTTAAGCTCCCCATCAAAAAATTTCCATAGAACAACGGAGCGATCATAGCTGAGGCTAATTAAATGTTGTGTTTGTTCATTCCATACAACTCTCTTAATGCCTGCTAAGTGAGCTTGCATACTACGTTTGTTGGTATTATCAATAACAATCAGTTTACCTTCATCATCGCCCGCAAAGATTATTCCACTATGAGTTAAAGCAATAGTATCGGTTTCCACACCATTAAGATCTATACATTCAATCTCAACACCTTTGATAGTATCCCAACGACGAATTGTGCCATCATCACTACTTGATACTAAAGTAGTACCATCTGCGCTCCAGCTAACAGAAATAACATCAGTGTTGTGTCCTTGTAAAACATGCTGGCATTGACCATTATCTACCCTGAATAATCGAATGCTTTTATCCCGTGAGCAGGTAGCAACAAGATCACTGGTTGGATTAAAAACGGCCATCTCCACATCATCTTCATGACCTACTAATGCTGCCTTTAACCGCATGGTTGGGATTTCCCAAATTCGAGCACTATAATCGCTACTTGCACTCACTAACCAACGACCATCAGAGCTGAATGAACACTGGTTAGCTAAATGGTCATGATAAACACGATGTAATGCTTGTTTATTTTGAGCATCCCAAAGGATAACTTGATTATCGTAACCGGCAGTAGCTAAGTAACGTTCTTGAAAAGAAGCAATACCGCTTATTGGAGCAAAGTGTTTCATTATTGTTATAACCTTATTTAGACAGATAGCTTTAGTTTGATAGAGTGATTTTTTTTGCTGGCTTTAGCCATAAGGTAGTGTTGATTATGTTTGGTCATGTAGACGCCAGTAGATATGACTTCATCTACTTGTATTCCAGCTTTCTGTAATGAGGAAACTTTTTCTGGGTTATTCGTCATTAATCGACAATGCATTATATCAAGTGCATATAGCATACTTGCTGCAATAGAGAAATCTCGTCCATCTTCAGGGAAATTAAGTTGTTTGTTGGCTTCGAAAGTGTCTAGTCCTTTATCTTGCAAGCGATAAGCATCTAATTTAGAGTACAATCCAATACCGCGTCCTTCTTGGCGTAAGTACAACAATATGCCACCTTCGTCACACATTTGCTGTAACGCTTCTTGTAATTGAGCCCCGCAGTCACAGCGATGTGAGCCAAAAATATCTCCGGTTAGACATTCTGAGTGAATGCGAACAAGTGGAGATTTATTTTTGTACTCTCCCATTACTATGGCAATATGTTCATTTGGTGATGTAAAGCCATCAAATGATATAAAAGAACCAATATGCCCTTCTGAAAGAATAGGAATATCAACAGAGTTTTTTACACGGCACGTAATCATAATTTATATTTCTTTGTTGTTTAATTTAATTATTTTTATTCGCAAAGGCTTTCAGCCAAACGAAAGCCCATAACATAAATATTTTTTGGGAATTTCCCATGACGGCGAGTATTCCTGGCAAGATCTCGAAAACGAGAATAGCTTCCACCTCGAGCTACCCTATGGTTACCTTGAGCATTAACTAAATCATCTTGCACGGTAGTTCCTTCTGGGTAAACTTCATATTTTTCAGCAACATATTCTTCAACATTACCTGCCATATCTAAACAACCGAAAGGTGAAGCACCACAGGAGAACATACCAACTGGCGTTGTGGTAAATATTCCACTTTCTGCTGTATTGGCATGGTCTGGAATAAACTGATTTCCCCAAGGAAATTGTAGATTATTAGAACCTGCTGCTGCATATTCCCACTCGGCTTCATGAGGTAACCGGAAAGTTCTACCTGTTTTTTCTGTTAGCCATAAACAATAGCAATCAGCATCTTCAGCCGTAATACCATTAATCGGATGATTAGCAAGTTCAAAAGGATAGCGTCCTAAAAACCAAGTATCTGGTAAACGGTTCTCACCACTATCCTGTAAAAAAGTCATATATTCAAAATGAGTAACAGGATATTTACCAATTCTATAAGGATCTAAATGAATGTGATGGCGAGGGATTTCTTTTATTATCCATTCACGATCTAAATTTAAATCGGCCAAAGCATCCATAGTAGAATCTAATTCTTCAGGAGATAATCCAATATTAATATCGCCACCCGGAATATCTATCATTTCTGGTGCAAGGGGATCTAGCCTTGGATCCCCTGCATATGAAAGTAATTGCCCTGATGTGTAACGATATTCTAATGGAAAATCTGTACTTTCAATAATTTTTAACCAGTAATTTATACTTTCTCTTGATAATTTTTTGAATTCATCTAAAGTTAATTTTAAATTCCTAGTTGGAAGATAATTTTCTTGCAATCCCAGTAATTCTCTATTACTTAAATATGGAGATGCCTTTTTTAAATAGGATGGTGAATGAAAATGCTTCATTTTTATTAATTCACTTCAAATTTGTAGTTGTTATTTTCTATAATAGAGAAAACATTGAATTCAGTATTCACAAATAAGGCCTGTTTGTAGACAATTATTTTGGAAAGTATTCCAGAATCCTTCTGGATAAGATTTTATATCACTATCTAAAAGTAATGGTTTTCTCCACACAGCGTTCTTGAATCTAGCTTTTTCCAATGCATGTTGGTAATCTTCACGGCTCCAACGATAAAATATGAAAGAACTAGGCGGATTAGTAACAAACTCGGCAGAATGGCGAAAACCACCATTCCAAAATTCTTCACTAAGAACATTGACTCCATAGATATCAAAATTTCCCATTTTTAATTGGAAATTAGGATCAACAGTATAAGCAATTAGTTTTCCGGATGGTTTTATATTATCTGCAATAACACGGAACATAGCTTCAAGGTCATCTAACGATTCTGCATTGTTGAATAACCAAGCGGCAACAACAATATCAAACTTCCCGAATGATTCCATAGTGCAAACGTTGCGGACATGAAACTCAAGATCGTCACCATATTGGTTTGATTTTTCCCTAGCTAGTTCTACCATTTTTTCTGAAATATCTACACCAATAACTTTGGATGCACCGCGATGCCGTAGCTCTCGACCGAAATAGCCATATCCACAAGCTAAATCTAAAACAGATTTTCCACTGACATCACCGATCATATCGAATATCGTTCTGACTTCTATTTTACGTTGAGCGACGGTATCTGTAAATTCTTCGAAAGATTCTCCAATAGAATCATAGATAATTTTCTTTTTCATTGTGTATTCCTGATAGTAAATTAAGTGGTTTTGGGTGGAGTATTTTTTAAATAGATATAGTTTGGTTTATTTATTTTTAGTCATATCTTGAAATTGTTATATAGAATAAATAGGCATAAATTTACTTTTTTCATTAATGTCAATATAAAAATAAGATGATTATTTTTAGGAGGGAATGATAGTTTAAATAAGATAAATTTCAAATCATTTAATTAAATATTGATAGTTGAAAAATATAATTAATATTTATGAGAGCGCTCTTCATAATAAAAATTGTTATTTATATAATAAATTATTATATGAATTTGATTTCAAGCACTGTTTTTTTGGTAAATAATCAATTTAAATCAATATGATACAATGTTTTTCATCACGTAAGTGAATCGTCATCCCTTGCGTTCTTGTATTTTTTATTATAAATCAAATGGATATATATTTTTAGGAGCGTATTGCCATCTCAGGACTGAAATGGCGAAAAAGTATAGCATCAAAAATCATGCTAGCTATTATTCAAAAAACGCATGATAAGTTGTCTTAACCAGCAATGAGCAGCATCGATTTCCTGCCGTTTATGCCAAACCATTTTAAAATCGAAAGGAGGGATATTAAATGGCGGAGAGAATATCCGTAGATTATGATTGTTTTCTATATTAATTAAACTACGTCGAGCGACTGTAAGGATTAAATCAGTGCCAGAAATGATATCGCTAGCTATTCCCCAGTGAGGAAGTTGTACACTAATTTTTCTATGTAAGCCTTCTTTCAATAAAGCACGATCAATATCATCTTCTACTCCTGCTCGCATAGCAACAGAAACATGAGAGCGCGCTAACCAAGAGTTTTTATCTAAGTGTCCATTTTCTGGAATAGTTGAAGCATCGGCCAGACAAGAGAATTTTTCGACGAATAAAGAATGCGCGCGTAAATCTTCAGGTATCTTTTGGGGAAATACACCAAGTGCCAGATCGATCTCACTATCAATGACATCAATTAGCATTGACTCTCGGCTAGCTTGGCTTATAGATAATTTAGCATTTGGGGCAATCGTACGAAATGTTCGAATTAAAGTAGGTAATAGAACACGAGCACCATAGTCTGACATGGATAAGCGGAATGTTCTTTTGGTTTGAGTGGGATCAAATACTTGGGGTTCTATGAGTGTATTAATTTGTCCCAAAACCTCACGAAGAGGTATGAGTAATTCCTGAGCTCGGACAGTGAGTTCAAGTCTTCCAGAGCGACGAACAAGTAAAGGGTCGTCAAACAAATTACGCAAACTTGCAAGTGCATGACTTATTGCTGGTTGACTTTTATGTAACCTATTTGCTGTACGGGTAATATGCTTTTCGAGTAATAAGGCTTGCAAAGTTACTAAGAGATTAAGGTCAATATTTCGCAAATTATTCATAAATCTTATAATGAAATGTTATTTTTTTAATAAGTTACATGAAATTTCATCTCATTTATAGATTTTTTTAAAAACAACTGGTGTGTAGATCACAAAATCTAATATCGTCATAGTAGAATGATAATTCAGAATACTCATTAGAAAAAATGGCGAGGCAAGACGTGAATGTTCATTTCTTGCCCAACGTATTAAACCCTGTGGCTAATACCTTGTCCAAATAGTCAATATCCATGCTGTCAATTCTCCGTTTTCGATGAATACTGGCTTTTTTGGTTGTTTCTGCCCGAAGCAAATTCAGGCTCAGATGACGCATACACGCTAATATCTCCGCTGATTCTCCCCGGTGGATCTGACAAGCACCTTCTTTCATTGAGACATCCAGCACCCAATGTACCCGGTTTTCTATTCCCCTGTGTGCTCGAACTGTGCCGGCAAAGCAGGGCGCGAGCATACTTTTTTAACACCTATTGAATGAAAAGTAATGACATGATCTAATTAGCCTTATTTCTCTTCTAATCGCTTGCATATGACTCTGATTGAACATTTATCCGTTGTTAAAGAAACACGCTCTGATATTAATTGTCAGTACGATCTGATTGATGTCATTTTCCTTGTCGTCAGTGCCATTATGGCGGGGGCCGAAGGTTGGCAAGATATTAAAACTTATGGCCGGGCAAAAATTAAGTGGCTGAAAACGTATCGCCCGTTCCTCAATGGCATACACCCCGTCGGCATACCATTGCGAGAATATTGCGTGCTATCGAGCTGAATTCCCTGCTGGAAGCCTTACTCAACTGGGTTAATGAGCAGCGTGAGTTGGGAAACAAACCGATTATCGCTTTTGATGGGAAAGTCCTGCGACGGGCCTATCGTAACGATAAGAAAAATGCCGTCCAACTGGTCACTGCCTATGATACTGAGGCAGGATTGGTGTTAAGCCAGAAAGCGACGGCGACCAAAAATGGGGAAATCAGTACCGTCCGCCAGATGCTGAATATCCTTAATCTAAAAGGCAGTATCGTAACCCTTGATGCCCTACATTGCCAGCGTGAAACGTTGGAAAAAATCAGTGAAAAGAAAGCGCATGTGGTTGTTCAGGTGAAGAAAAATCAACCCAACTTGTGGGACGTGGTTCAATCTCAATTTCAGGCCGTGTTTGATGCGGGTAAAGAGCAAGTGATAACGGAAATCAGGCAAGAAGCCCATGGCCGACGCGAAGAGCGCTATGTATTCCAGTTAAAACCGAAATTTACCCCACAAACGGCTGATCGATATGGTGCAACTGAATAGTTGCGGCCTGCTCCTTAGATGCTGGAAAAAACGCGCAGCCAATTTCGGTAAACAGTTCGGTATCATCCAGCGGCGCATCACAGTGTTCGCAGTGGTTTATCCAGTGCTGCCGTTGCAGCGGCTGGCTGACGACTTTGCGAAGGCGGTGGTGAAAGCCGGGCAGCACGTTACGCACGAGGGTGGGAAGATCGGCGAGATAAAACAAGAACGCCGGTCTGTCCTGCTCGGTATAGTCAATTTCTGTGTCGGGTTCATCGTCGCTGTCCGCTTCCAGCAGCTTATGTCCGGCAGGCAGCATACAGGCCGTGACGGTGGTGTTTTCCTGACAGTGCGGGCAGGCTGTCTGAGTCTGGGCGAGATACCAGTATTCTGCATGGACATTGTAGAACGGCAGCCAGTTGATAAACGGCGTCGGGTCAATGCTGTTGTCGATATACCAGATTTGTTCGACGGCATCCCAGTGTGCGCCCAGCTTCCGTGCCTGTTCGTATTCCTCATCAGGGACGTTTAAATCAATCCGCAGCATGTTTGTTCCTTCATGGTTAAATCGTTAATTAATTAAATAAATTAGCCGGACTATTTAGCTAATTTTCATCAAAGCATAAAGAGTTTATTGCTGATCTGACCTGAAAAACCCCGCATCCTCGGCCTCCTGAAATCTATGATGAGGTGTGTGTTGATGCGTGGTGACTTTTCTTTGTCCCGTTCTGCCTGTCTGCTGGGACTGACCCTGGTGTGTATGCCGCTTGCGCAGGCAGCCGAGAAAGATGAACTGGCGAGTGCAAAAAATCTGATTGATCAGGTGCAGATGGCACTGGAACGTGCAAACCTCGCTGAAAAGCAGGCTGACACCCCAACCCGCCCTCGCTATTACTTTGATTACCTTCGTATCAAAGCGGATCTCAGCACCATCAAAGCCGGTATTGATCGCTACCTGACCCCTTCCCGTGCCCAGCAGCAGGCGTCAGGCACGCTATCCGGTCATTACCGTCAGGAACGCTCATAATGACGGAGGCACAACACACTGCCTTTACCGGGGCCTCGGGGCATTTTGATATCACTTTTCTGTATCTGGTCTGCGTCGGATTTTTCTTAGCCACCCTGTTTCTCTGGGCGGCCTGGGCCGCAGTGGATGTCTGGAACGGCTGGGCGAATGAAAAAATACGTAACCAGACAATCAGCCAGTTTGCTATGCGAACCGCCATCTTACCGGTGGTCGCGGTCTGGATGTTTGCCAGCTGATTCAACGAACATAATAAAAAAGGAATGGATTGAACATGAAGCCAATTTTTACTGTTTGCCGTCGTATCAGTGCGAACCTGATAACCAGAATAAGTACCGTTCTTTTGCTGTCCGGTCTTTTCTGTGAATCAGCCCGGGCCGATTTACCGGCTATCGAACCGCCAAAAAGTGGCGGCGGAGGCGGATTACTGGGACAGGTGAAAGGCTATGCGCAGGATGGCATTGTGATTGGCGGGCTGATCCTTTCGGCAGTGGCGTTCTTTAAGGTCGCCTCAGCGGCGGTTGAAACTTTCTCCGAAGTGCGGGACGGCAAAGCCACCTGGACACAGTTTGGCTCGATCATCGTGGTGGGTGTGGTGCTGCTGGTTGCGGTGATTTGGCTGCTGGCGAAATCGGCCGGTATTATCTTTTAAGGTGTAATTTATGCAGACGATCCCTTTCCTGCCTGATCGCTTAAATGCCGAACCGATCGTATTCCGGGGATTCACCACACCGGAAATGGGGCTGGCCGCTTTGCTGGGGCTGGCATTCGGGCTGATGGTAAGCCTTCCTTTTATCCCGTTAGCCGGCTGGGTCATGATACCGACGGGGATGCTGTTTATGCCCTTGTTATTGATTAGTTTTGGTGGTCACTGGCTCGCGCAGCTTAAGCGCGGCAAGCCGGAAAATTATCTCTGGCTGAAGCTGGAAGAAAAAAACGCCGGCTGGGTATTGGTGATCCGGCCTTGATTATTGCGGCTCAGGGCTGGTCGTTGCGCCGAAGCAGGCTGACTCATCGTAACGGGAGCATGCGATGAGCCGGTTTCGTCATGCGCTGAAAAACCGTGACCAGCATATCCTGACCCTGCGGCTCGCTTGCGGGGTGTTGATACTGGTTTTGCTGATCACGCTCACGGGCTGGATGATGTCACCGCGCAATCTCACTATCCATAATCCGCCGGACTTACGCAGCGGCAGCACCCGCCCGTGGTGGGAAGTGCCTGTGCCGAGTGTTTACAGTTTTGCCTTTTATCTTTTCCAGCAACTGAATGCCTGGCCGAAAAACGGGGCACAGGATTACCCGGCCAAAATTGCGGCTTTGTCGCCTTATCTGACCCCCGCCTGTCAGGATTTTTTGCGGGAAGATGCCAAAACTAGGGCAGACAGCGGCGAACTGCTCGACCGGGTGCGGGTGGTGTATGAAATTCCCGGCCGGGGTTACGGGACGAAAAGTGTGACGGTGCGTAACCGGGATAACTGGGTGGTGCGGCTGGATTTGGTGGCCGATGAATATTATCACGCCGAGCCAGTGAAACGGGTACTGGTGCGCTATCCCCTGAAAGTGGTGCGCTGGGAGGGGGATGCGGAGCGTAACCCCTTCGGGCTGGCGCTGGATTGTTACGACGGGATGCCACAGCGACTGGAAGCGATGCCACAACCTGTGGAAGAGAAAAAGGGGGTGTTCCAATGAAAAGATATCCATCTTGCTCTTCTGCCTGTTTCTGGCTGGGACTGGTCAGCCTCGTGCTGTTCAGCCTCGGTGCAAAGGCTGATGAACTGATGAAATGGGAACGCATTCCGTTATCCATTGCCCTCAAGGTAGGTCAGGAGCGGATTATTTTTGCGGACAGAAATGTCCGTGTCGGTTTGTCCCCGTCCCTCAGCGATAAATTGCGGGTACAGAGCGCAGGCGGCGCGGTTTACCTGAAAGCCAGTCATGCCTTTTCGCCAACCCGCCTGCAATTGCAGGACAGTGAAAACGGCGAAATTATCTTACTGGATATCACGGCCACCAAAGCGGGGTCAACAGAGCCGGTACGCATTCTTTATCCGGATGAAAAAGGTTCTGCCTCAAAAGAGGAACCCCGGCATCAGAGAAAATCAGCACTTTCGGCTCCCGTGCCTGTGGTATTAACCCGCTATGCCGCTCAGCAGCTTTATGCCCCGCTGCGTACCGTCGAACCGGTTACGGGGATCCACCCGGTCAGTCTGCATTTACCCGAATTCATCACCACACTCTACCCTTCAGAACCGATTGCGGTTTCCCCGCTGACAGGCTGGGGCGTGCAAAATTACACGGTGGTAGCCCTGAAACTGCGTAATACGGCCAAACGCAACATTACGCTCGACCCACGGGCCTTGCAGGGGCAATTTGTCGCAGCAACATTTCAGCATCGCTGGCTGGGTGAAGCAGGGACACCGGAAGACACGACGGTACTGTATCTTGTGGTCAAGGGACTGCCGGATAATGCCTTTATCCCTGAGCCGGTAGCGGTGAAACCGGGAGACCGTCATGCAGGTTAAATCCAACAGTCTGGTGAAAATTCTGGTGCCGGCGGTGCTGATGGTCGGCGGGTTTATCGGCATCAAAAGTTGCAGTTCAACAGACAGTACCGCACCCAACACCCCCCAGAATAATGTCCTGGCCACGTTGTCACCGGAGGAGCTACAGGCGCTGGGTGTCGGCGGTGATACGCCGGAAGATACCCTGCGAACGCTGGTCGGCACACTCAATAACGTGCGGGCAGAGCAGCAACGCTTAGGTCAGCAGAATGCCGATATCCTGAAAGAAAATGACCAGTTAAAAAATCAGCGTCAGGATGTTGCCGGTCAGATAGACGCGGCGGTGGCAGCCATCCGGCAGGGTGATGAACAGCGCCGGCGTGAATTACAGGATGAACAGCAGGGATTGCTGGCACAGATTGATTTACTGACAGAACGCTTAAATTCAGCGCCTCTGCCTGTACAGGACAGCCAGATACCGCTTGGGGCGGGAAGTATCCGTATTCTGCCAATGCAGGCACAGGGCAGAATGAACTTATCTGGATAGCACCCGCCGATGAAAAGCCCGCAGACATACAAACCCCCGGCAGTGGAAAAGCCACGGTGCCATTTCCGACTTCTTTTTTAAGTGAACAGCCGACAGCCGGGCAAAATAAGCCCCAAAGCCCATCGCTTCAAAACCCATCAAAGGAAGAAAATGAAAAGCCGGTCTATACCCTGCCTGAAAATGCCACGTTAGTGGGCAGTCAGGCCATGACCGCGTTATTAGGCCGTGTCCCCGTGAATGGTACGGTGACTGACCCTTATCCTTTTAAAATCCTTATCGGCAAAGACAACCTGACGGCCAACGGCATCGCACTGCCGGAGGTGGAAGGGGCGGTGGTGTCCGGCTCGGCCAGGGCGACTGGACACTCTCCTGCGTGCGCGGTCAGGTTAATTCCATCACGGTTGTTTTTCAGGATGGCACGGTACGCACCCTGCCGGGCGCAGGGCAAAACACCCACGGTATCGGCTGGCTGTCCGATGAAAACGGCATTCCCTGTATCAGCGGTGAGCGCAAATCCAACGCGGCCACCTATCTGCCGACCCTGTTTGCCCTCTCGGCCATGCATTCGGCCGGCGATGCCCTGAGTGAAAGTCAGCGTACCGCCCAGACCAGCGGCACAGGCGGTATCACCACGGCGTTAACGGGTAATGCCTAGGCAAAGCGATGTCAGGTGGCATGAATGACCTGAGCGAATGGCTCAGACAGCGCTACAGCCAGACGTTTGATGCGGTTTATGTCCCGCCCGGTGCCTGTGTTGTGGTGCATATCACCCAAGGTCTGGCGATTGATTACGAAACGAAAGGACGTAAGGTGCGCTACGGCGTGAGTGAGGCCGCCCAACGTGACAATCAGGAAGCATTAGATTAATGGAAAAGCCCCCTTCTCAGTGGCTATTCAGTGCGGGTTCCCCGTATTGCCTGCAAGTGCCGGTGACGTCACGGGCTGAACCCGCACAGGTACAGCTTTACTGGCGTGCGGTGCGCAAAAAAGAGTGCCGGTTGTATCTCTCAGTCGACAGGGAATGTCAGCCATTGAGTGACGGTGATTTTACCGTCTTCCGTCTGACGGAAACCCAGTGGCAGGCGGTGGTGGAAGGCAAAGCCTGCATTGAGCCTGAACACTGGAAGCCTTTGCCTTTTACCTTATCAGAGCTGGCGGTACACCCAGAATTTGCCACCTTTGACTTCCTTAGTATGACGGAGCGCGACGTATGCGAAAAATAAACTATGGCTGGGTCGTGTGTCTGGCGGGGTTACTGGCCGGCTGTGCCACCTCGAAAGAGACCTTATTACCTGCCGGAGAGCAAACGGTGCTGGCGATGTGGCAGGGGAACAAGGCCGGTCACGCGACTGTATCGGCAAGGCAGATCCTACGCCGGGCTTTAACCCCATCCGAACGGCTCAGGGCACTGGAAGAACCTTATCATTACAGCCGTTCAGCCGCGCAGGAAATCAGCCGGCAGTTTCCCCGCTTACCCAATCCCGATATGGTGATGTATGTCTTCCCCCATCTGGTTGCTGGCAACACGCCGATACCGGGCTACAGCACGGTATTTTCGTTTTATCAGCAGGTACAGTATGCCCTGCCGGGTGAACGCACGGAGGCATTGTAATGGATATACCCCAAGCACTGAACCGTCCCGGTAAACTGCGTGAGGCGGATGAAACCGCGATTTACCATGCAAACCCCTCCATCATCGATTACCTGCCCTGGGTGGAATATCTGGCAGACGGACAATGCCTGTTGTTGGATGACGGTATCTCGGTCGGTGCGGTCTACCGGATTGAACCCATCGCCACGGAAGGGCGTCCCGCTGAGCGTCTGATTGAAATCCGGGATCAACTGGAAGATGCGATCCAGGACAGTCTGGAAGAAGACGATATTTCGCCATGGGTGGTGCAGTTTTTTTGTCAGGATGAAGATGATCCTGCTGACTATCTCAACACCTTGCGGGGCTATGTGAAACCCTGGGCACAGGGAACACCGTTTACTGACGCCTTTCTGGCGGAATCTGAGCATCACCTGAACAGCATTGCCCGGACTGACGGGATATTTCAGGACAGCTTAATCACCGGGCAGCCGTGGCGAGGCCAGCAGCGCCAGACCCGTATGGTGGTTTACCGGTGGCTTCCGGCCACGCGAAAATCCCGCCATGACAGACAAACCTTACCGGCTGTTGCCGCCCTTAATCGGGTCTGCGAACGGTTGGTCTCATCGCTGGCGGCTGCCGGTGTCGTTACCCATCGGCAAAACGGGGAGCAGATCCATAGCTGGTTGTTGCGTTATTTTAATCCGGTGCCGGACTGGGGGATGGCAAAAGCCGATTTTTACCGTACCGTGGGTTACGAAACCCCCACACCGTCCGATCTCCCGGTCAATAATGATTTTGCCGAAAGCCTGTGGTTTACCCCGCCGGTGTCTGATCCTGAAGCGGGCGTCTGGTGGTTTGACGGGGTGCCGCATAAAGCCATTCCGGTCGAGCGCCTGCGCCGTCCGCCGGAACCGGGAACACTGACAGGCGAAGTGAAACGGGGTGATAATATCAATACCCTGATGGATATGATGCCGGCAGGGACGGTAGTTTCGCTGACCATTGTGGCGCAGGCGCAGGACAGACTGGAAGAGGATTTTACCCGGCTGGCGAAAAATGCCGTGGGAGAAAATACCGAATCGCTGCGCGTCCGGCAGGATGTGCAGGAAGTCAAAGCACTGCTGGGGCGACGGCATAAACTGTACCGCAGTGCGCTGACCTTTCTGGTGCGGGGCAAGGATCTGGATGATATCAACCGTCGGGTGCATCAGTTATCCTCCACCCTGCTGACCGCGGGATTGCAGCCTGTCCGGCCGGAATTCAGTGTGTCACCGCTGAATGCCTGGTTACGGGCACTGCCGATGTGCTTTAACCCGCAGAAAGACAAAAAACACTGGTACAGCCGTCTGACCTGGGTACAGCATCTGGCCGGGTTATTGCCGGTGACAGGCCGTTCGACCGGCACCGGGCATCCGGGGTTCAGTTTCTTTAACCGGGGCGGGGCGCCGCTGACCTTTGATCCGATGAACAAACAGGATCGCACCCAGAATGCCCATTTACTGCTGTTTGGCCCGACAGGGGCGGGGAAATCAGCCACATTGTGCGTCTCGCTCATCCAGTTGATGGCGATACACCGGCCGCGCCTGTTTATTGTCGAAGCCGGCAACAGTTTTGGTTTGCTGGCCGATTACTACGAAAGCCTGGGGCTGACGGTGAATAAAATCGGCATCAGACCGGGCTGTGGCGTCAGTCTGGCGCTGTTTGCCGATGCGCATCAGCTGCTGCAACTGAGTCCCAAGCAATTGCGCATTAACGAAGCCGATATTCCTGATACCGATGAACAAGCGGAAGAGGAGGCTGATGAACAGCGCGATATTCTGGGCGAAATGGAAATTGCCGCCCGACTGATGATCACCGGCGGTGAGAAAAGGGAAGAAGAGCGCCTGACCCGCTCTGATCGTGGTCTTATCCGCGAAGCGATTATGATGGCAGCACAGACCAGCTTTAACGAAGCACGCCAAATGGTGGCTTCAGACTTACAAAATGCCCTTTATGCCATCGCCCGTAATCACCAGCAGGATGAGCACGGGCAACCGTTAATCACCGCACACCGACGGACACGGGCGGATGAAATGGCCAGCGCCATGTCAATGTTTACACAAGGCTTTGAGGGTGAACTGTTTAACCGTCCCGGTACGCCGTGGCCGGAAGTGGATGTCACCCTGATTGATTTGGGCACACTGGCACGGGAGAACTACTCGGCCCAGATGGCACTGGCGATGGTGTCGCTGATTAACAAAGTCAATAATCTGGCTGAACGGGATCAATATCAGGATCGCGAACTGCAACTGGTGATTGATGAAGGACATATCACCACGACCAACCCGTTGTTATCACCGTATATGACCAAGGTGGTGAAAATGTGGCGTAAACTCGGTGCCTGGCTGTGGCTCGCCACCCAAAACCTGGCGGATTATCCCGACACCGCCGAAAAGATGCTGAATATGGCCGAATGGTGGCTGTGTCTCACCATGCCACCCGATGAAGTGGAGCAAATCGCCCGCTTTAAAAAGCTGACTGAAGAGCAGAAAGCGGTGCTGCTCTCTGCCAGTAAATTACCCCGTTGTTATACCGAAGGCGTGGTACTGGCAAAGAAAATCGAAGCCTTGTTTCGGGTCGTGCCCCCGAGCCTCTATCTGGCACTGGGTATGACGGAAAAAGAAGAAAAGGCCGAACGACGGGCATTGATGCGGGAACATCAGTGCAGTGAATTAGAAGCCGCTGTTTTGGTGGCCAGAAAAATGGATATCGCACGGGGATTGAAGGTTAATTCTGAGCTAGTACAAATAATGCCAATGGTGGCAGGTTGATGCGCTATCCCAGCATGGTGGCTGGGATAGCGTTCAGATTAGTCTTCGTATTTGAAGTCGACATTGAGCTTCATTTTTTCTACATCAACCGTCACTATACAACCTGACCAATGCGGCGGTTGCTCCGAATGGATGTTTTCTACAAAAAATTGCCTGAGTGAAACTAATAGTTCTCTTAATTTATGATCTGTGAGTCCATCCTCGGGTAAAAACCAATGTTTATCATTGCTATCATTGCTATCATTGATGTAATTGTATTTAAATTGGCAGCAATTACCATCTAAGGATAATTGTGCGTCCATAATGATTTTTTTTGCGTCATCCGGCGCTGCGTTGAACAGGAGCTGACCAATTTCGGCATATGTCTTATCGTCTAAACTCATTATTTGCTCCCAGAAGCATTATTGATATTGACTCGTATTGGAGCGGTAATTGTCAAGATTGTTGGTACCTCAGTTAATTTAAGCTGCCTGTTTTTATCGCTCAGGATTCAGCATCATAAGGTTACCGATAAGCGTTGTTAGCGAAGCCGGGCAGTTTATTACCCGGCTTGCTAAGGATAACTAACGACTAAAGGGATAATCCCAGATTTTTGGCTAAAGTTTTATATTTAACATTTTGATTTATATAGTCATAATGAGTAATATCACAACCATTAATCACCCACAAAATAGATATCAAAAGAGCACTCTAAGCCTAATTCAGACATTGCTTGCATCTGCTCTGGCCACAAGGTTGGACCACCATGGCCAGCTATAGAACGCCAGACACAGTCGATACCCATTGTCACCCCATCTATATTTTGTAACTGCTTAAGCCCACCAGAAGATGGCCTGATTCTATCCAAAATCCAGTTCAAGTGATCTCTAAGATCTTTTGAATTTACATAATTCTCTGAGGACAAAAACCAACCTGATACTTTTATTTCCTTTACTCGTCCCAGTCTATTTACAATCTGTGTGCCTACAATATTTTTTTTAGTTGGTTCTAATAACAGTAAAGAACTCACCTCATCTGGATGTACATCTCCAGGATAAATTAATAACTTAGCGTAACATTCATCGCAACTGGGGTAATTAGGTGATATTGGGGTTCTTCGAGATGTAATTCTACTCATTTTAAATAATCTCCTATGTTGCCGATAATTTCACCAATCGAATTAATATAATCACCATTATCAATAATTCGTCCATGGTGATCATTTCTCAAATTATTATCGGCTTTTAGCTCTTCGAGGGCTCTTCCCCATTCTCTTTTATGTAATTTCTCACCAAAATATTTATTTAATCCGTTGGCTGTACTTTGATTCATAGTATTACCGCCACTTTGTAGAACGGCAGGAACTCTACCTGAAGCCCCGACACTTGGTGGAACAGGTAAGGGTAAACCATCTGCATCAACCCACTGACCATTTGGCAATTGTACAACGCTTCTGTTGCTTCTTTTTTCAATTTCTACCAGATTTGTTACTATATGAGTATCTAACTTATTTTTCTCTAAAAGCGCTCTTGAAGTATTACCTAACTCCTCAGCTAATTTCATTGCACTTTCTTTGCTGTTACCCAATACCTTGACAGTACCAACAGCCAAAAGCCCAGTGCCCATAGCTGCTTCGGGAGCAATGGCATCAGCTGTAAAGATAGCCATATTATTTACGCATAGAGCTGGCTGAGTTTTACAAGCTTCAAAAGCGGCACGCCCAGCCATAAGCATTTCAGCAGTGCTTCCAACCAGTATATAACCGCCGTAAACTGTAGCATATGCTCCGGCCGAAACGGCAAGAACGGCGGCGGCCCCATCCTGTCGTGCAGCTACACGTTCAGCAGCGGCTTTATCTCCATTTTTTGCTGCTATCATATCTCTTCCGTTTTCACGGAAGATTTGATCCCACATATGTTCGGTATAGTTATAACGGTAAACAAGCTCAGCACTATTAGCCGCACTGTAAACACCTTCTGGCGTACCACTAATTAATGCACCTGACAGCGCCCCAATAACCTGCGCTGTTTGAGCCTTAGTTTCATTGCCTGTAAGCGCTTCTTGAATTTTATGAAATTGTCGTTCAGCTTCATTCTTGTATTTAGGTTCAAATAGTGTGCTTTCCATGACAACTGCTGCCAATTCAGCAGCTAACGCGTCAGCAGCCGCACCTTTCGCATCTCCACCCCCAATTTCTGCTGCGAGGGCGGATATTGCCGCATGGCTAATCATCTTCCCCGGAACACCTAATACTGCACCGTTGTTCCCGATAAGGTTTGCCCCTTCCGCATTAATCTGATTACCGGCATTGGCAAGCAATGCGGCGGCAAAATTATCTTTAAAGCTGCCGCCATTAATGGTGGTATTTAAACTGGAACTGATGACTGATTGTCCAGCAACACGTTGAGCGACTTTGCTCCAGTCGGCACCTTTATTTAATAGCGGGATATTTGAATGAGTTGATGATGCCGCTGCGTTAGTGCCATCTTTCGCTGCACTCCAGCCCATGGCCTGATCAAATCCGGCCAACGCACCACCAATGGCCATGGAAGTAATGGTTGATTTTACCGTGTCACTATTACCTAACTCTCTAAACGTTTTAGATAGGTTTCCTTGATTATTAACCAGAGTCACGGCGGCTTTAGAAGCTAAAGATGAGATACCGGCAATGGTTGCGCCGGAAACAAAAGCACCGGTGGTAGTCGCTGTTGCTGCGGTAGCCGCACCCACTCCTGTCGCCGTAGACGCTGCTGATGCGCCAGCCGCAACAGTTAAACCCGCTCCCGCAGTCACTGCCGCTACTGCTATAATATAGCAGAACCAAAATAATATGACATAGCATCTAAATTCAAATGACAAGGCAGTATTGCTTATGAGGCATGTAGACTGCGTCAAGTTATACTGATTTAGCTATAGCAGAGGCTACCGGGCTTAACTGCTGATGATGATAATCCCAATTAGAATAAGTATCCTGAACGTCATTCCATTTTACATCATGTCGGTTGTTTAAATCTTTTAACCAGGCTGTTTCTAGATTCTCTCCAAGAATACTCAATGCCGTTTTCAGGGATTGGCTTTTTTGTATTTTAATATCAGCGTAAATGCCTGAATTAGCCTCGACAGTGAATAAACTTCCTGCCGTTATCGCTGGCAATGTCCAGGTAGTGTTATTATGCCCGCTATTGGCTTGTTTAATGAAAAAACCTTTCGAGCTACTGGTTATTTGCTCAAACGACGTATTTGGCATGGCGGTAAAATTAACTTTACCATGTGTACTAATCAGTCTGATGTTTTTACCGGCTTCTATTTTGCTTGCTTCATAAGTACTGTCATCATGACTGAGCATAGTAATATTGCCGGCAGCAATAAATTCGCTGACGTCATGACCCGTTTTGTGACTAATTTCAGTAGTTGTTTTAGTACCCCCCAAAAAACCTCCACTTGAACTTTTTCGGGTTATGTATTAAATAGTTAGTTGCTGTGATATGCTTCCGACTTTTTAAGGATGAAGCATGGCCCAAGTTGACGTCTATTGCCGTTATTGTCACCAATCAGAATCGGTCAAAGGACA
>NZ_JACOII010000048.1 GCF_016306625.1 Xenorhabdus lircayensis
GTGGCGCATTATAGGGAGTTTTACGGCGCTGACAATAGTTTTTTTCGATTTTCTTTCTGTTCGTATTTTTTTTCCTCAAAACGATGTAACAATCAGCAAAAAGGCTATTTTTGAGGCTCTTTATCACACGACATTTGCAAAAACGCCTCAGAAAAATAGTCTACCTGTTCCCAATCTGTATATTCGATTTCTTTTGTAGTATCTGTCTCCCCCCCAGTCATTCGCATAATGAGTTGAATCATGATGCGATCTAACCAGCGATAACGTGGATAAAGTAACGCTCCTGCAAAAACGCCACATAAATCCGGTTGCCACGGACTTTTGATTAAGAACTTACGTACGTAAGCATTCGTCTCTGGGGTTCTTTTTTCTGGTTTTCTCGCTGTTAAATTAACACCAAAGAAGGCCGTTGGCATTTGGTTCAATTGTTGTTGGTGGCGAGTGATAAACTTATGCAATACAGAATTGAAATGACCATAACGTATCGATGCCCCTATCATCACTTTTTGATAAGGCATCAAATTAATCTGTTTTACTGTAGCGAGATCTCTTAAGTCGCACTCAATACCCGCACGACGGAGATTTTCTGCGATACAAATGATAATTTTTTTGGTCTGTCCATCCTGAGTGGAATAAAGCAACAAATAACTCATAGATACGCCCTTATTAAATAACGTCTTATATATAAAGACGCTGTAGATAATTATTCACGCCAAAAAGTCGGGGTGAAAAGAACTAATAATGTGAACACTTCCAAACGTCCGAATAACATAGTTACGACCAATATCCATTTAGCTGTCGGATTCATGGCCGTAAAGTTATCAGCAACAGCTCCCAATCCAGGGCCCAAATTATTCAGGGTTGCGGCAGTGGCAGAAAAAGCGGAAAACTCATCAACACCCGTTGCAATCAATAACAGCATACTAATGATGAAAACCAGCGCGTAAGCAGAAAAGAATCCCCATACTGCTTCAATGATTCGTTCTGGTAATGCACGATGCCCTAATTTGATGGTGTATACCGCATTCGGATGCACCAGACGTTTTAATTCACGGGAACCTTGCAAAAACAGCAACAAAATGCGAATGACTTTCAGACCACCCCCTGTCGAGCCCGCGCATCCCCCAATAAATGCAGAGCATAACAACAAGAAAGGCAGGAACAGAGGCCATTTGGCAAAACTATCTGTGGTAAATCCCGCTGTTGTCGCCATGGAGACGACTTGAAAGAAAGCGTGATTAAGCGCTTCCAGTTCTGACGCATAAACGGAATAACGCCACAATATCAGTATACAAATCGCCAGTAATGCCAACTGAATGGTAATGAACATGCGAAATTCAGGATCGCGCCAATATACTTTCAAGCTTCGTCCAGAAAGGACCGCAAAATGCAGACCAAAATTACAACCTGATATCAGCAAGAAAATAGCTATGATGGTGTTAATGGTCGGACTATTGAAAAAACCGATGCTCGTATCATGAGTGGAAAACCCACCAATGGCGATGGTAGAAAAGCTATGGGAAATCGCATCAAATACCGACATACCCGCAGCCCACAGTGCTATAGCGCAGGCAATGGTCAACAATACATAAATCAACCAGAGCGTTTTTGCTGTTTCTGCAATGCGAGGACGCATTTTATTGTCTTTCAATGGCCCCGGCATTTCAGCTCGATAAAGCTGCATTCCGCCAACACCAAGCAAGGGCAAGATCGCCACAGCCAGAACGATGATTCCCATTCCGCCCAGCCATTGCAACATTTGTCGGTAGAAAAGAATGGCTTTGGGAAGAGAATCAAGACCAACAAGCGTCGTCGCTCCTGTTGTCGTCAAGCCTGAGAATGACTCAAAAAAGGCATCGGTAACTGAAAGATTGGGTTTTTCAGAGAAAATAAACGGTAACGCACCGACACTACCCAACACAGTCCAAAACAGAACGACGATCAAAAAGCCCTCTTTCGGTTTGAGCTCATGTTTTTGTTCTCGATTGGGTAGCCATAACATTAACCCAATAACGAGAGCAAAAATAAATGTCTGGCTGAATGCCCTACCTGCACCATCGCGATAAATCAATGCCACCAAACCCGGAATAATCATTGTGACAGAGAAAAGAATGACAAGTAGCCCAACAATACGGGTTATAGCGCGAAAATGCATTCGGCTGGTTCCTTAGAAATCCGATATAGCAAAATAATTATGATTTTGGTGTTAAAAACAGAGCACCACGACTTAGGTCTCGTAATTTATCACCTATTTCCCCCGCAAGGGTAGCTGGCAATGAAACTTGCAATGTGACGTTTTCAGCATAATCGCTGGCAATCACTTGCCCAGAAAATTGCTGTAGTAATTGCTCCACCATCGAGATATGCGAGTACTCACACTGTAATTGGTACAGCTTTTGCGGTACTTTGTATTCGGTTTCCAATAATTTCAGCGCTTGCTGCACGCCATTGCCATAGGCTTTTACCAATCCGCCCGTACCAAGTTTTATGCCGCCAAAATAGCGAACAGACACGGCAGTGATTTCACCAAAACCGCTTCCTATTAGTTGAGCAATCATGGGCTTACCGGCAGTTCCGGTCGGTTCTCCATCATCGGAAAAACCCAACTGCTGGGAATCATCCGGCGCACCTGCCACAAAAGCCCAGCAATGATGCCTTGCATCAGGATATTGTTTCTTGATGCTTTGGATAAATAATTTTGCCTCATCCACCCCGCTGGTGTGTTCCAGCAGGGTAATGAAACGACTCTTTTTTATTTCTTCAGTAAAACTGACTGAAGCCGCAGGGATCAAATAAGGCTTCATTACGATAATTGTAAATCTCTGGTCATGTTCTCAATTTTTCCATCGTGAATAACGATGTTATCTTCAAGACGAATACCACCATACGGTTTCAGCATGTCGATTTTTTTCCAATCGAAATGCTGACGGTATTCACTTTCGCGCCACTGCGCCAATAAGGTTTCAATGAAATAGAGTCCTGGCTCAATGGTTAAAACCATTCTCGGCTCCAAGATACGGGTACAACGCAAATAAGGATGCATTTCCGGGGCGGCCAGATGGGTTCCGCTATCATCTTGCATAAATCCCGCAGCATCATGTACCTGCAAACCCAGTGGATGACCGAGTCCATGTGGGAAAAATGGCGTTGTTAACCCTTTCTCAACCATGCTCTCCTCACTGATGCCATGAATAATGGAATGTTTTCTCAGCAGCTTGGCTATGCGGTGATGCATATTAATATGGTAGTCGGTATACCGAACTCCCGTTTTAATCGTGCTAATAATCGCTTGCTGTTCTTCATTCAGATCCTTGATCAATGAGGCGAAATCGTTATTAGATTTTGCTGCATAGGTTCTAGTGATATCCGCAGCATAGCCATTATATTCTGCTCCGGCATCAATCAAGAAACTGCGAATTTCAGAAGGTACGGTCTGCCGTAATTTGGTGTAATGCAAAACTGCCGCATTTTCATTCAGAGCAACAATATTATCATAAGGAACATCGGTATCACGGTGCCCCGTTGCCATCAAATAGAACATATTGATTTCAAATTCGCTCACACCAGATAAAAATGCGTCATAAGCCGCCTGATGACCATTAACAGCAGTTTTCTGAGCTTCACGCATACAAACCAATTCGTAATCTGTTTTATAAGAGCGATGGTAATTCAAATAATCCAAGACTGCTTTTGGGTTGATATTATGTTCAAGGATTCCCAAAGACTTAGCACGCTCAGTCTGCTCACCAATATAAGCTGCATTCTGTTTTGATAATCCACTTAATTGCGCGCTGATATCATCAGCTTTTGCCAAATGAATCATGTCTACTTCGTCAGTCCAATAACTATTGGGCAATGGCTCTACGCTATGCCAGTAATCCACTGGCGAATAAAACCAAAGTTTCGGTTTATTAACACCATCAATCCATAACCAGCAATTCGGTACTTTGGTTACAGGAACCCACGCTTTAAAGTGTGCATTTCCCTTGAAAGGATAATGGCTGTCATCAAGAAAAACTCGTAATAATTCACCAGAGTGAATAAGCAGGGCGTCAAGCTGGGTTCGTGCCAATATTTCACGGGCGCGTTTTTGTAACGTTTTAATATGTTCGTGATACAGAGATGCCAACTTTTCCATCTTAATTAGCCTTTTGTTTTTCTAGCAGAAGCTTAAATATTACCACAATTCATTATTTGGGGAGCTACCACGTGAAAAACAGCCTTTCTGGAGTTAAATGACAATATTTATATTTTTCAAAACGCTAACAAAAGATATTGCTCTCTGTCATAAATATTACCTGTGATCCGTCCTACAAAAAATTAATCATTAGTTTGCATTAAATTAACACACTAATCACAATCAACTGCATCTGGTCATACCAGATGGTATGCACTCATTGAGGAGAATGACATGCTCTACCTAAGTGAAACTATTCAAGTAAAATGGCTGAAAGATGGCATTGCAGAACTGATCTTCAATGCGCCAGCTGCAATTAATAAATTAGATACAAAAACGGTTGCTTCACTGGATAAAGCCGTTACCGCCCTTGAGCAACAAGCGGAACTGAAAGGGCTATTATTACGTTCTGAAAAACAAGCCTTTATCGTTGGTGCTGACATCACAGAATTTTTATCATTATTCAATGCACCAGCAGAAAAACTTCACGAACTGCTGAATCTCGCTAACAGTATTCTTAACCGCATTGAAGACCTCCCTGTTCCTACTGTCTCCGCCATCAACGGTTATGCTCTTGGTGGTGGTTGTGAAGTGGTACTTTCAACTGATTTTCGTGTTGCATCCCCCGATCTTCGCATCGGATTACCAGAAACTAAATTAGGTATTATGCCGGGCTTTGGTGGTTCTGTCCGCTTGCCACGCTTAATTGGTTCGGATAACGCCCTCGAAATTATTTCCGCTGGAAAAGATATTGCGGATGAAGAAGCGCTGAAAAATGGTCTGGTTGATGCTGTAGTTCCTGCCGAAAAGCTAGTTGACTCTGCCGTCTCGATTCTGGAACAAGCCATTAGAGGCGATTTGGATTGGAAGGCCGCCCGTCAGCCTAAACTGATGCCACTGAATCTCAATGAGATCGAACGTACCATGAGCTTTACCGTCGCAAAAGGCATGGTAATGAAAGTTGCTGGTCCCCATTACCCAGCACCAATCACTGCGGTAAAAACCATTGAGAAAGCGGCTACACTGGGTCGCGACGAAGCCCTGAAATTGGAATCCTCCAGTTTTGTTACCCTGGCGCACACCACAGTTGCTCGTGCTCTAGTCGGCATCTTCCTGAATGATCAATATGTCAAAGGGCTGGCGAAAAAACACCTGCAAGCAGTCACAACACCTGAACATGCGGCTGTACTGGGTGCAGGGATCATGGGTGGAGGCATTGCCTATCAATCAGCGCGCAAGGGTATTCCTATCCTGATGAAAGACATCAACCAAAAAGCGCTGGATTTAGGAATCAATGAAGCAGCCAAGTTGCTGAATAAGCAATTTGAACGCGGACGCCTGGACGCCATGAATATGGCCAAAATTTTGTCGTCCATTCAACCAACGCTTAATTATGCAGGTATTGAGCAATCTCAGATTGTTGTCGAAGCTGTGGTCGAAAATCCCAAGATTAAAGCGGCGGTTCTGGCAGAAACAGAAATACATATCAGCGATGGCTGTATTTTGGCGTCTAACACCTCCACAATTCCAATCTCTGACTTGGCAAAGTCGCTGAAACGCCCAGAAAATTTCTGTGGTATGCATTTCTTCAATCCAGTACATCGTATGCCACTGGTTGAAATTATTCGTGGAGAAAAAACTTCAGATAAAACTATTTCGACCGTCGTCGCTTATGCCAGCAAAATGGGCAAAACTCCGATTGTTGTCAACGACTGCCCTGGCTTCTTCGTAAACCGCGTCTTGTTCCCTTATCTGGCTGGTTTCGGCATGTTGCTACGCGATGGTGGTGATTTCCGTCAAATCGACAAAATCATGGAAAAAGAATTTGGCTGGCCAATGGGCCCTGCTTATCTCATTGATGTTGTTGGTATTGATACCGCCCACCATGCACAGACTGTCATGGCACAAGGTTTCCCAGACCGCATGAGCCGCAATTATCGGGACGCCATCGATGTATTATTCGGAACTCAGCGTTATGGTCAGAAAAATGGCGTTGGTTTCTATAAATACACCCAAGATAAAAAAGGCAAACCGAAAAAAGCGCAAGATGAGGCTGTCGATCAATTACTGGCAGACATCAGTAAACCGAAACAGACTTTCTCTGGCGAAGAGATCATTGCTCGTACCATGATCCCTATGATTAACGAAGTCGTTCGCTGTTTGGAAGAAGGTGTCATTGCTAGCCCGGCAGAAGCCGATATGGCACTGGTTTATGGTTTGGGATTCCCTCCATTCCACGGTGGTGTTTTCCGTTATCTGGATACCATGGGAACAGCAGCCTACGTGAAGATGGCCGAAAGTTATGCCCACTTGGGCGCACTCTATCACGTACCCGCTGGCCTGAAGGCGAAATCCGAAAGTAATGAAAGTTACTACCCTGCCCCAGCAGAACTTGCTGTTAATCCAGGCGAAAAAGCGTGAGGTCTGAAAACATGGAAAACGTAGTTATTATTGATGGTATCCGTACCCCAATGGGGCGCTCAAAAGGTGGTGTATTCCGTCAGGTCCGTGCCGAAGATCTCTCCGCACATCTGATGAAATCAATACTCAAGCGCAACCCGACCGTTCAGCCAGAGCATATCGACGATATCTCTTGGGGATGTGTGCAACAAACACTGGAACAAGGGTTCAACATTGCACGTAATGCCGCATTATTGGCAGGTATTCCCCATTCAGTTCCCGCTGTAACCGTTAACCGCCTATGTGGTTCTTCAATGCAGTCACTGCATGACGGCGCCCGCATGATCATGGCTGGCGATGCCCATATTGCGATGGTCGGTGGTGTTGAACATATGGGGCATGTTCCCATGACACACGGTGTCGATTTTCATTCCAAATTAAGCCGCAACGTTGCAAAAGCAGCAGGTGTTATGGGCTTAACGGCAGAGATGCTGGCTAAAATGCACAGTATCAGTCGCGAAATGCAAGATGAATTTGCCCTGCGTTCTCATCAACGTGCAGCACAAGCAACGGAGTCCAAGGCTTTCGCCAACGAAATAGCCCCTATATATGGGCATGATGCTGACGGAAATATGAAGCTCGTCGATTTTGATGAAGTTATCCGCCTTGGTACTAATTTGAAAGATTTGGCTGCTCTGCGTCCTGTCTTTGATCCTGTCACCGGAAGTGTTACTGCGGGTAACTCCTCAGCTCTTTCCGATGGCGCATCTGCAATGCTGATCATGAGTGAAAGTAAAGCCAAAGAATTAGGATTGAGGCCTCGTGCTCGTATCCGTTCAATGGCGGTTGTCGGCTGCGATCCTTCCATCATGGGTTATGGCCCTGTGCCAGCAACTCAAATGGCATTGAGAAAAGCTGGCTTAAATCTTTCTGATATTGGCCTAATGGAATTGAACGAAGCATTTGCTGCCCAATCCTTGGCTTGTATGAAAAGTCTGAATCTGTTGGATAGCATGGATGACAGAATCAACCTGAACGGCGGTGCAATTGCTCTCGGACACCCACTAGGTTGTTCTGGCACTCGCATCACAACCACCCTACTTAATCTGATGGAACGCAAGGATGTACAGTTCGGACTGGCAACCATGTGCATTGGGTTAGGTCAAGGCATTGCCACGATTATTGAGAGAGTGTAGTACTCAAGTTTAGCTATAGAGAGTATCTGATGATTGAGATTTGTTAGCATTTTTCCCCTTGTCTGTCTTATCTATTGCATCACTCTAATAAGTTGTTGCCGTAGTTTCCCGCCTGTCAGGGGCGGGTTTTTTTATTTTTATCGTTTTATTTCTTACCGGACAGCAGATCAGATAAACTCAAACGCATCACTATACATGCGATCAATAGATGCATCACGTTCACTGCAAAACCGCTCACGGGCAATTTTGACCATTTCAAAGCGACCAGCGATATAGATATCATGGCTTGTCAAACTACCGAAATCTTCCAAAACTGCGCTGAGAACTGTACCCGTTCTCCCTCGCCAGTGTTCATCAACCTGCTCAACGACAGGAACAACAGTCAAATTGGGATAGCACTCACTCAATGTCTGTAATGCTTTCAAATCATAAAGGTGTTGCAGCTCGCGCCCTCCCCAATAGATTGAGATTTCACGGTTAGGATTTTTTTCCAATGCAGCCAGTAAGATAGAGCGGGTATAGGAGAAGCCCGTTCCACCAGCAATCAATAACATAGGGTTTTCACTGTCTTCACGAAACCATGCTTGACCATGTGGAATATCAATATCGATGACTTTCTGATCCAGTATTCTGTCCATCACCGCCATTGCATAGAGATTTAGTTCAGAAGCCCCAATATGCAGCTCAATCGTCTGTTTTTCTGATGGGGATGATGCCATAGAGAAAGGACGCTTATCTCTTTCATCCATAACCACCATCAAATATTGCCCTGCACGGAAAGAAAAAGGCGAATCAGGTAATAAACGAACCCGATAAACTGTATCTGTAATGGAGTCAACCGATGTTACTTTACAGCTTAGTGTTGTCATGCGTTCCCTCTTATCGCTTCAAAATATCTAATTGATCCCAAATTTCATCGACACGGATCCGAATCTCATCACTCATCACTATCGGACGCCCCCACTCCCTTTGTGTCTCTCCTGGCCATTTATTCGTTGCATCTAATCCCATTTTCGATCCTAACCCAGAAATAGGAGATGCGAAATCGAGATAGTCGATTGGTGTATTTTCCATTAAGACAGTATCTCTCTGCGGGTCCATTCGCGTTGTTATCGCCCAAATGACATCATTCCAATCTCGAGCATTGATATCATCGTCACAAACGATAACAAATTTTGTGTACATAAATTGCCGTAGATATGACCAGACGCCCATCATGACTCGCTTGGCATGGCCTGCATATTGTTTTTTCATCGTAACGACAGCAAGCCGATAAGAGCAACCTTCTGGCGGCAGATAAAAATCTACAATTTCAGGAAATTGTTTTTGCAATATCGGCACCAGAACTTCATTCAACGCAACACCCAGCACCGCAGGTTCATCCGGCGGGCGCCCAGTGTAAGTGGAATGATAGATGGCGTCACTACGCTGAGTTATATGGGTTACCGTAAATACTGGGAACATATCTACTTCATTGTAATAGCCAGTATGATCACCATATGGCCCTTCTGGTGCCATTTCGCCGGGTTCAATGTAGCCTTCAAGAATAATCTCAGCACTTGCAGGCACTTCCAGATCATTGGAGACACATTTAACAACTTCGGTTTTATGTCCACGCAACAATCCAGCAAAAGCATATTCAGATAAAGTATCAGGAATTGGAGTAACCGCTCCTAATATCGTGGCAGGATCAGCCCCCAATGCAACGGACACAGGAAAATGCTCTCCCGGATGTGCCTGACACCACTCCTGAAAATCGAGCGCACCACCACGGTGGGATAACCAACGCATAATAAGTTTGTTTTTACCCAATACCTGTTGACGGTAGATGCCCAGATTTTGGCGTTCTTTATTTGGCCCCTTAGTTACCGTCAGTCCCCATGTGATCAACGGCGCAGCATCTTCTGGCCAACAATGCATAACCGGAATACGAGTGAGATCCACTTCATCCCCTGCCAAAATCTGCTCCTGACAGGGCGCAGAACTAAGGCGTTTAGTTGGCATGTTCAGAACCTGTTTGAATTTAGGTAGTTTACCTACCAGATCACGAAACCCTTTTGGCGGCTCTGGTTCTTTTAGAAAGGCCAATAACTTACCAACATCATGCAATGCCTTAACATCCTCCTGCCCCATTCCCATAGCAACCCGCTTAGGTGTCCCAAACAAATTGCACAACACTGGCATCGAATATCCTTTAGGATTTTCAAATAATAAGGCAGGGCCACCGGCACGAAGAGTACGATCTGCGATTTCAGTCATTTCCAGATAAGGATCCACTTCCATACGAATTCGTTTTAATTCACCTGATTGTTCCAGCAAGGAAAGAAAGTCTCTTAGATCGCGGTATTTCATATTGTTCATTTGTGCCGATTTTTAAGGGGGGAAGAACATTATAAGCCCTCCCATGAGGGTTACAAGGTAAACTCATAACTTACTAAAAAGCAATGAATTTAGTGTGATCTTGTGGGTTAAATACTTTAGATACAACGAAATGGAACCCAAGCCCCTAATGCCTGTGTATCAAATTGTTCAGGGAAAATGTTTTACTATGCTGGAAAATTTTAAGCCCTTCATTTCTACTGCTAGAATAATACAATTCTTCCCCTTTAATGTGCAAACCGCTGCCTTCACGTAATCCAATCACAATTTCCTCTGGATTAATGGCACAAAATTCTGCAATTCTCTCATCACGGGTTTCTCCCATATACCCACTGATATAGCCATCAATATAATGCGGATTAATTTGGACGGGGAATAATCCTGGGGAAGGCATCACAATGGCATTGCATACTGGCATATCGTTGGTCGTTCTAATACTAGGTGTAGCCACATTACAGCCCGCTGGATAGGTGTAATCAAACCCTGTTCATGTAATTGCTGATTCAGCAACCATGTATTGCCACCACTGACCAGTATACATTCGGCATTTTCAATCGCTTGAATGGGAAAAGCAAAATCTTCAATACAAGCCACCTTGATACCCAATGATGCTTCAAGTTCTTTCGCCCGTTCTCTATGGAAAGAACGAATAACAGCATAAGCAATAAATACCACAGATCGGATATTACGTTCTGAGAACATGACTGCCAGACGATCTTTTGCGTAACTTAGCCATTGATTATTATCGGGGAGTTTACCGTTACTCAGCAAAAATACTTCTATCTTCCGTTTCCTCTATGAAAATTAAATCATCATATCATTCATAATTAGTGGCAAACTTTCCACCATAACGTAATACATAGATTTTTACTGGAAATAAACACTACAGAACATAAAAAACATGGTTTACATCTTAAATAACTTTTAGCTTTATTGATGACCCCTTAGCACTGGTTTTGTTATGCTAGACATTCTAAGCAATGGAGTCGGAATATTATGGGAAACTGGTACCTTCTTTACTGTAAACGTGGACAAATCTCTCGGGCGATAGAAAACTTAGAGAGACAAGATGTTATTTGCCTGACACCTACAGCCAAAATTGAAAAAATCATTCGGGGTAAGCGAACCATCGTGACTGAACCATTGTTTCCCAACTATCTTTTTGTACGCTTTGATCCTGAGGTCATTCATACCACTACCGTTAATTCAACACGTGGTGTAAATAATTTTATTCGGTTCAGTACTTATCCAGCCATTGTCCCACAGACATTAATTGATGAGTTGATGTCCGTCACTGAACAGGAATATGTCGCACCAGAAACTCCAGTGACTGGTGATACTGTACTGATCACTGAGGGAATTTTCGAAGGTATTCAAGCAATTTATAACGAACCGGATGGAGAAACCCGTTCCATTCTCCTGTTGAATATTCTCAATAAAGAAGTATCTAAGATATTAGATAATAAGCAATTCATCAAAGTTTAATCAGAAAACGGGCAGAATTGCCCGTTTTCTGTTATTTATTTTCTATTTCACTATAGAGCTGTCTTCATACCGGATAATCAGTATGTTTTAACTAGTACTTTTGTTCATGCAGCCACTGCGCTACACGCTTGGCAAAATAAGTCAGGACGCCATCCGCTCCCGCCCGTTTGAAACACAACAGTGATTCCATAATGGCTGGCTGTTCTTTCAACCAGCCATTTTGAATGGCTGCCATATGCATCGCATATTCACCAGAAACCTGATAAGCAAATGTTGGCACACCAAAAGTATCTTTCACCCGCCGGATCACATCCAAATACGGCATACCGGGTTTCACCATGACGCTATCTGCACCTTCCTGCAAATCTTGCGCAATTTCCTGCAACGCTTCATCACTGTTTGCTGGGTCCATTTGATAAGTCATCTTATTACCCCCTTTCAAGTTACCACTGGAGCCGATTGCATCCCTGAATGGTCCATAGTAACAAGAGGCATATTTGGCAGAATAAGCCATGATCTGGGTATTAACATGTCCACCCACCTCAAGCTGATCACGAATAGCACCGATGCGACCGTCCATCATATCGCTTGGCGCAACAATTTCAGCCCCTGCTTCAGCGTGGGATAACGCCTGCTTGATCAGAATATCTTTGGTAATGTCATTAATAACATAACCATCCTGATCAATGACACCATCCTGCCCATGAGTGGTGAATGGATCGAGTGCCACATCCGTCAGAAGGCCCAATTCAGGCACAGCATCTTTCAGAGCACGTATGGAACGCTGGATCAAACCGTTTGGATTATAGGCTTCTTTCGCATCCAATGATTTTTTGTCCGCTTCAATGACCGGAAACAAGGACAAAACAGGAATACCCAGTCGGGCAATCTCTTCAGCTTCTTTCAGCAAAAGATCGATTGTCAGACGATACACTCCTGGCATTGAAGACACTTCCTGACGCTGATTAGTGCCTTCCATAACAAATACGGGATAGATCAGATCATTGACAGTAAGTTGATTCTCAGAAACCAAGCGGCGGGAAAAATCATGGCGGCGCACACGGCGCATACGACGACCGGGAAATGTTCCCGGAAATACATAGCTCATACTGCTCTCCTAATGTAAAACCCAGCGACAAGGCGCTGGGTTAATAGCCATCGCTTCGAGCTAATGATGTTAACATCATCAATCAGTTAGCGATAATCATAGATGACCGGAATCAAGTTATTTTTTAAGATTATCACCTGCATCACGGTCTGATTCATTTTCTGAATTGATTGATTTACGTTTACCCGATTTGCCAACATAGAACTGAGAAAGCAAAATCCCCAGTTCAAATAACAAATACATGGGAACCGCCAGCAAAGTTTGCGAGAAAACATCGGGCGGCGTTAACAACATACCAACCACGAACGCCCCTACCAAAATATAAGGACGTTTTCTTTTCAGTGATTCCGGCGTCACTATCCCACCCCAACACAACAGAATAATGGCAATCGGTATTTCAAATGAAACGCCAAAGGCCATAAATAACGCCATGACAAAGCTCAGGTAATTACTGATATCTGTCGAGATCAAGACTCCTGCTGGCACCGTCTTAATAAAGAAACCAAATACAATGGGAAAAACCACAAAATACGCGAATGCCATTCCCAGATAAAACAATAAACTGCTGGAAAATAGTAGAGGCATGACTAAACGGCGTTCGTGCTGATATAGCGCCGGAGCAATAAATGCCCAAACTTGATAGAGGATCATCGGTGCCGAAACAAAGATAGACACCATGATGGTCAGTTTTATCGGTGTAAAGAAAGGCGATGCGACATCCGTCGCAATCATATTTGCGCCTTTAGGTAATTGTTCCATTAAAGGCGCAGCAATAATCCGATAAATATCATTGGAAAAATAAACCAATGCCAAGAAAACTACCAGCACAGTAATCAAGCTATTTAAAATTCGCTTACGCAGCTCAATCAGATGACTGATAAGGGGTTGGGTATCATCCACAGGCATGTTTTAGTGTTCGCCATTTGCTTTTTCAGGGGATTTCTTTTTCTGCTGCTCTGGTTTTGCGGTCAATTGTTCTGGGGTTGATTGTTCAGAAGCAGACTGGGGCACAGAAGAGTGATAGTGTGTTTCATCTTCCTCTAATTCCCCAATTTCATCAGGCTTAAGCTGATACACATTTTTCAATGATTCAGCCGCTTCCCTTAACTCTTCCATTGATGCCTTCAATTCTGGAGACAGCGATTGCATATCGGCTTTTTCTTCCATTTTTTTCAGGCTATCCTGAAGTTCTTGCAATTTCAGTTCTTGAGCAAGTTCATTCTGGACATTAGCCGCCATCGAGCGTAATACCCGAAGCCATCCAGCCACTGTTTTGACTGCAATAGGCAAACGCTCAGGCCCCAGAACAATCAAACCAATAACCATCACCAGCAGCAGTTCACTAAAACCAATGTCAAACACGGTTTATACCTGCTCTTTATTTTTGCTCTCTGATTTTTCAGATTGTGCAGCCGTAGACTTTTCAGCGAGATTTTTAGTCTCGAAATCAGCATCATGGCTATGTTTTTCAGCCTGATCTGATTTCTCATCATCACTTATTGCCTTTTTGAAGCCTTTAATCGACGCTCCCAAGTCCGAACCCAAGGTACGAAGCTTATTAGTACCGAACAACAATACGACAATGACAGCAATAATGAGTAATTGCCAAATACTTATACCACCCATACTGACCTACCTCTATTCATAGGGAATATCATTAATGATTCCATTATAAACTACGAACTTTATGTTCGAAAATACCGCAATCATACCAAACGCCGCAGCAAAGTAATCTTTACTTACTTTTAACCTTACTTACTTTTAATCATCGCTGACGTTTGCTCAAGTTACGCCAACCTAATACCCACGATGTAATTCCGGCTCCCATCAGCCCCCATGACACATGTTTCTGGCCTGTGATGAAAAACAGGCTACCACAGATAAATAGTGCTGCGCCGATCCCCAATAAATAGAGAGACTTGCGCTGCCTGAGCTGCTGGTCTTTGAATTGTTGCGATATCTGATCAATGCTGATTTGCAAGCGTCTGTGCTGTTGGAGTGTGCCATATACCAGTTCAGGAAGTTCCGGTAGTTTTTCCGCCCAATAGGGGGCTTTCTCTTTAAAAGCACGCACAATAGCGGGTATCCCAACCTGATCATGCACCCAATTTTCCAGAAAAGGTTTTGCTGTTTTCCATAGATCAAGCTGAGGATAAAGTTGACGCCCCAAACCTTCAACATACAGTAACGTTTTTTGTAGCAGAACCAACTGGGGCTGAACAGCCATATTAAAACGACGGGCAGTATTGAAGAGATTTAACAGAACATGCCCAAATGAGATTTCAGCCAGTGGTTTTTCAAAAATCGGCTCACAGACAGTGCGGATGGCAAATTCGAAATCTTCCACATTGGTATCGGCAGGAATCCAACCAGAATCAACATGCAGTTCAGCCACTCGGCGGTAATCACGATTAAAGAAGGCAATGAAGTTTTCAGCCAGATAGCGTTTATCTTCTTTATTCAAGGAACCGACAATACCGTAATCGATGCCGATATAAGTAGGGTCTTCCGGTTTTTCATAACTAACAAAAATATTACCGGGATGCATATCCGCATGAAAAAAACTATCGCGAAATACTTGTGTGAAAAACACCTGAACACCACGCTCTGCCAACAATTTCATATTGGTGTTCTGTGCGTTCAAAGCCGTAACATCAGACACAGGTATGCCATAAATGCGTTCCATAACCAATACACTCTCCCGACAATAATCGGGATAAACTTCTGGCACGTAAAGCATCGGACTATCTTCAAAATTTCGACGCAATTGAATCGCATTTGCAGCTTCACGTAACAAATTCAGCTCATCAAGCAAAGTTTTCTCGTATTCGCACACGACTTCACGCGGACGAAGACGACGGCCATCCGGCAACAAAGGCACCAAATTCGCCAAACGATACATCAATCGTATATCGGCTTTGATGACAGGCAGGATATCCGGACGAATTACCTTCAGAACAACTTTTTTACCATTTTCCTTCAACCGAGCAGTATGCACCTGAGCGATAGACGCTGACGCCAATGGCTTCGGATCAAAATCCTCAAACCACGTTTCCAAGGGCCCCTCTAGTGCAGTTTCAATTGACTTTCGTGCCACAGCGCCATCAAAGGAAATAACCCTATCTTGCAGCATTGAAAGCTGATCAGAGATCGCCGTAGGGAACAAATCGCGACGGGTAGAGAGCATCTGACCAAACTTGATCCACACAGGGCCGAGTTCTTGCAACGCCAAACGTAAACGCTCACCGAGGGGTTTATCCTTATGCCGATTAGGTATCCAAAACAGGAAGTAACGCCCGAAACGCAACGGCCATGTCAGACGAATATTAGGAATAAGTTCATCCAGCCCATAGGAAAAAAATACTCGGATGATAAAGTAAAGTCGTTTGATTTCACTGGGTGTCATGTTTTCCCTCCAGCGCTGCCAATCGTTTTTCGATTTGAGTTATCTTATTAGCAACAGCATTAACTTCTTCACTGAAATACGCCACTTCCAGCGCGCTTGGGGCCATTTTCCATTCTTCTGTCAATGATTCAATGAAGTAAGTTTTCTTCCTTGCAATGGTATTACTGGCAAGCTTAAGGCATTTCTTCATTATCCGGCTGATACCTTCTGCAACAATATCGCCGACATAAGGGGAAAGGTAATGGGCAGGATCCCACTCAGACATATCCAGCAAAGCTGACCATTGCTGAATAACCTGCATATCCCCTTCAATGACAATTTCACCGCTGTTAATCAGCGCCGAAAGACACTGACGATCCCGTAGTTTGAATAATGCGGGGAGCGTCGTTTTCATTGAGCAATCCGCAGGTTCTAGCCATTGGCTCAAAACATCCACTTGTTTCTCACTGAATATCAATACTAGTGGCGTTTCGATTTCTTTTAATTCGATGGACAGTGTTTTGCCCGCCAGTCTCAGACGGGCAGGCTTTAATACGGTTTCACGGTATAACAGATGATTCAAGGTCGTTTCCAGAAAGGCCACCAGAACCGGAAATAATACCTTGTCATTCGATATCGTAGAATTTGATACCGCAGAATTTTCGCTATGACTTGATGAGGGTGTTTCCATTTCAGAATTTGAATCCTTTATGCAGTGCAACGACCCCCCCGGTCATATTGCTATAGGAAACTTGGTCAAAACCAGCTTCTTCCATTATGCCTTTTAAGGTTTCCTGATCAGGGTGCATACGGATGGATTCTGTCAGGTAACGGTAACTGTCCGCATCTTTGACAACCATCTGGCCAATTCGAGGTAATACATGGAACGAATAAGCATCATAAATTTTGCTCAACGGTGCCAATACAGGTTTGGAGAATTCCAGCACCAATAAGCGCCCGCCTGGTTTAAGCACCCGACACATGGAACGCAGGGCTTTTTCTTTATCCGTGACATTACGCAGACCAAAAGCAATGGTAATACAGTCAAAATAGTTATCTGGGAAAGGGAGTTCTTCTGCATTGGCTTGGACATAACTGACATTGCCCACAATACCGATATCACGTAATTTTTCGCGACCAACTTTCAACATCGAGTCGTTAATATCCGCCAGAACAACTTGTCCTTTTTCACCCACAATCCGGGAAAATTTCGCCGCCAAATCGCCTGTTCCACCAGCAAGATCAAGCACCTTATGACCACGGCGGACACCACTTGCCTCAATAGTGAAACGTTTCCAAATACGATGAATGCCAAATGACATCAAATCATTCATCAAGTCATATTTTGCGGCTACAGAGTGAAACACCTCTGCCACCATGTCTTTTTTTTCTTCTTTGGCTACGGTGCGGAAACCAAAATCAGTGGTTTCTTTTGATTGATCTGCCATGTTATTTGTCCGCTTTTTATTCAAAAAATTTATAGCAAGTGTACCAGCCTTTCCAGCAAAACCCTATCCAGACTTCACTCATTAACCTGCAACGATTGGAAAGATTTATCAATCAACTGTGAATCAATAGGGCGCTTCACATCCACACCTAAATCGCGAAATCCTTCGGCCTGACTAATCAAATTACCTCGCCCCTCGACCAATTTTTTCATTGCAAAATGGTAACTCGCCTGTGCTTTATTGAGGCTTTGCCCCAACCCTTGCATATCATCCACAAACAACCGCATTTTGTCATACATTCTGGCGGCCTTATCAGCAATCAGACGCGCATTTTGGCTCTGATATTCATAACGCCAAAGATTATTGATAGTACGAACAGCAACCAGCAAAGTGGATGGGCTAACCAGCATGATATTATGTTTCAGCGCTTCATCCAGTAACTCAGGCGACTGATTGAGTGCCACCAAATAAGCCGGCTCCACAGGGATAAACATCAAAACGTAATCCAGCGATCGTAAACCGGGCAATTGCTGATAATCTTTCCGGCTCAGGCCACGTATATGCCCTTTTATAGAGTTGATATGTTCCTGTAATGCCTGCGCCTGCTGTTCTTCATCATCACTGTTGAAATAACGTTCATAAGAGACCAAAGACATTTTGGCATCAATGATCACGTCTTTCCCCTGCGGCAGATGCACAATCACATCAGGCTGAAAACGCTCACTGTTTTCAGTTTTAATGTTAACCTGTGTATGGAATTCATATCCTTCACGCAAACCAGAAGCTTCCAGCACACGGGCCAACACCATCTCTCCCCAGTTCCCCTGAATTTTATTATCTCCTTTCAGGGCCTTCGTGAGATTAATCGCCTCTTTTGCCATCTGCGCATTAAGTTGCTGAAGATTACGAATTTCATGAGTTAAGGTATGACGCTCACGAGCTTCCTGCCCAAAACTGTCTTGCACCTGACGACGGAATCCTTCAAGTTGTTCGCGAAATGGCATCAGAAGATTATTGATATTTTGGCGACTATATTCGTCGGTACGGAGCCGATTTTGCTCAAAAATACGATTGGCAAGATTTTCAAATTGGGTATTCAGACGCTGTTCACTGTTGATCAATAAACGTTGTTTTTCCTCGGCCGCCAGTCTGCTTTCTTCAAGCCGAGTGCTCACTTCTCGTAACTCCGCTTCCTGTGCGCTATTAATTTCGCGCTGGGCCAGCAATTCCTGGTTTAATTGCTCACATTCAGTACGCCAATAGTGGGATTGTTCCAGCTTTTCATGACTGACAGCCAGTTGGCTATATAACTCACGTAGTTCCTGCTCTTTTTGTTGGATGCGCTGATGAACGGAAAGCCAGACGAAGCTCCCTCCGCCCAGCAGTCCACTTAAGCCGCCAATCAACATATATAACCACTGGATATCCACCTATACACCCTCGCTAACGCCGTTGTAGCTAAATTCCGGTTAACTCTTCTGGCTCTCTGGCCTCAATGTAAGTTAAATAGACGCTGTATAGATGTCCAGAGTATTTAATAGGTTTATTTCAGTTTGCAAAGCGGCTCGCAATTACTCCATCCGCTCTTATCCCATCCACTCGGCCAGCCAGCGCAGGCCGAAAGCTCCCGGCGCTAAAATACCGAATGCCCAGATCAATGCAGAAGCGAAGTTAGCGAGCTGAAAATGACGTTTTGGCATGGCACAAATTCCGGCTACCAGCGGCACAACGGCCCTCAAGGGACCAAAAAATCTCCCAATGAAAACGCCCCAAACTCCCCAGCGTTCAAAAAAACGATGGCCACGAACCAAAGTTTGAGGATGACGAGAAAGTGGCCACATCTTGCCGACATTTTCTTTGTAGTGGAAACCAAACCAGTAAGAAACCCAATCGCCAAAGAAGGCTCCTGCTGCTGCGGCTATCCATATTGGCCAAAAATTCAATCCACTTTCACCAATCAATGCCCCCAATCCCAATAAAATGATCGTCGCTGGCAACAATAGCGAGATAAATGCCAGTGATTCACCAAATGCAAGGAGGAAAATGATGGGAATTGCCCAAGCTTCATGCGCTTTTACGAAGTTCGTGACCAGTTCGATGATTTCATGCAGGCTCACATTAGTCTTTCCTGTGTTATCAGTGTGATGTCATAGGTTAGCACTGAAAAAACAAACCAATGCTAACCTAATATTTTTATTGAAGAAAATAAGATTGTATTTTTTCACGGGCAGCCATATCAAGCCCGATATCTTTTTCCAGCCAAATATCTACGCTGCCGTAATGCCGATTAATACTATTAAGCGCAGTCAGTAAAAACTCTTCCTTGACGGAATAAACATAAGCAAATTTTTCAACCACACTTTCATTCATGACTTTTGCGTGTTCATTCAATAAATAGTCTCGGTACTGGGCCAGAGTGATATTCGTCAGCAAATAATCTTCCATCACCGTATCCAAATCAGCGCCCAGTGTTAGCAAGACCAGAGCGGACCCAACCCCCGTTCTGTCTTTACCGACCGCACAGTGTTGCACAATCCCGCCTTTCTCTGGTTGCAGCAATAACGTAGCCAATTTTTTATAAGCCAGGTTGTTGATGGGGAGCAATTCGTATAGACGTGACATAAATACTTTGGCATCGAATTGCTCCAAAATCGCCTTATCTAACTTATCCAGATTAGCATCCACTTCTTTGGAAAGCGGGTTTGCCGGAGCATGATGATAATGAGCCCCATTCCATACCTGATCCGGTTTATCCATGATTTCGCTATTATCGCGATAATCGATGATCTGGAAAAGGTTATGATCCACTAAAAAAGCCTGATCGTTTTCTGTCAATCTGTCCAGTGAGCCGGAACGAAATAGCAGCCCTGATTTGATTTGAGCGCCATTACTCAGTGTCTTATTACCTAAGTCACGAAAGTTAATGCCGCCATTCAAAGGAAGTAGTGAAGGATGAGATAAAAATGTTGTGGTCATAGTCACTCTTATTGCGATTAAAATAGACCTTTTTCTTTCAAATTGCTGCCCTGTGGCGATAACTTGAAACCTATTGGTACAGAACGTTATGGAAACAAATAATTATTGATACTGTTGGATTCGATTGATAGTTATTAGCATAAATAGCTATTTATGCTAATAACTGTTAGCACAAAACGTTATGACATTATCAGATTTTAGAATGAAAGGAAGAGAAGATCACACAAACGATAGGGCCAGAACACTCTGACCCTTGATGTCAGGTATTACAGCAAGTGACGAGCAGCCTCAACAACAATTCCCAGCACGTTGCTTTCTGTTTTCTTCAGCAGCTCAGCATCTGGAATTTCCTGTTGGGTACGGTTAACAATTACACCTGCTACCATACCGGCACGCAATCCCTGACTTGCACACATGGTCAGCAAGGTTGCTGATTCCATCTCGAAGTTCATGACGCCCATTTCCTGCCACTCTTTCATGGAACCTTGGAAACGGCGAACAACACGGCCAGAATAAGTATCGTAACGTTCCTGTCCTGGGTAGAAGGTATCGGAAGAAGCCGTCACACCAACGTGAGTCGCAGAGCCGGATGCTTTCGCCGCTGCATACAGGGCATTGGTACACTCAAAATCAGCAACTGCTGGGAATTCCATCGGTGCAAAGTGCAAGCTGGCACCATCCAAACGAACTGCGGCTGTCGTAACCAGCACATCGCCTACATTAATGTGTGGTTGGATCGCGCCAGTCGTACCGATGCGCAGGAAAGTACGCACTCCCAATTGTGCCAATTCTTCTACAGCAATCGACGTTGAGGGGCCGCCAATACCTGTAGAGCAGACAATAACGGCTTTTCCGTCAATTTCTGCACGCCATGTTGTAAATTCACGATGGGAAGCCATATGCACTGGGTTATCCATCAATCGCGCAATTTTCTCAACACGGTTAGGATCACCTGGCACAATCGCCAAAGTTGCGCCTTGCAGGTCACTTTTAGTGATACCTAAATGAAATACATCAGACATATCAAACTCCTCAACGGATATGATTCAAAATATGGATACCTAAATTTAGTGAATACTCTGACACTTTTTAGTGATTAAAATCATCTTGAATTAATATAAAGAAGAAACGTATACATATATTTGTGACAAAAATCACAATTGAAAAATAAAATAATGCAGTGAGTATAATGCTGAAATAGCAACAATATTCGAAGAACAATCACAAAGCCTAAAAACAAAAAAGCGCCCTTTGCAGAGCGCCGTGACATTATTGACATGACAAGAGTGATTTACATGACAAGATTGAGAAGCAATACACCACACAGCCCAATCCCCCATGCAATTGTTGTAGGAATTGACCAGACGATCACTTGTTGCCTAGCATCTTTAATGCCCATCATCCGGTTAACCACCCAGAAAAAACAATCATTGAAGTAACTGAAGAACAGTGTACCTATCATCGCAGCTTGAGCCGCTACCAACATATTAATATCAGGTATATGCTTGATAACAGGAGCTGAAATAGAAGCGGCGGTAATCATTGCCACGGTGCCAGAACCCTGAATTATACGTATTAGCGTCGCAATGATAAACGGAATCAAGACCGGTGTTATTGGCAGGCTGGCAATATATTGTGCCAGTATCGTCCCCGTCGAACTTTCGTTTAATACGGCACCCAATGCACCTCCAGCCCCTGACACCAACAAAATAATACCTACGGTTTTTAACCCTGCCTCCAAATGTTCAATCACCTCGTGTTTACTGACTTTTGGCATTAGCGTATAAATTGCCAGCAAGACGCTGATTGCCAGCGCGATAATCGGTGAGCCAAGGAAATTAAAAGTCTGGAAATAGAAACAGTTTTCCTTACCAGCAAATGCCTCGCTTCTCAGTAGCATTCCATTAATTACATTAATCAAAATCAGAACAATCGGTACGACAATAGGCTGAAGGGAAAGAAATAGGCTCGGTAGCAATTTGTTGGATTTTTCTTCCATATAACGCTGATGAACTTGTTGCAAATCTTCTGAATTTTCGTCTATATCAGCAAGCTGGTATTCAGGATATTTAGTTTCCAACCACTTAGCATAAAGGGTTATGCCAATAACACATGGAACCGCCAGTATCATACCAGCCAACATCATTGAGCCTATACTCACCCCGAATATCCCAGCCACACCGAGCGGCCCCGGAGTCGGGGGAACAATATGGTGAGTCACCACCAGTCCCCCTGCCAGTGATACTCCCAGCGTCAATGTATTGCGTTTACCTTTCTTCGCTAATGCTTTCACCAGCGGATAGAGAATCACAAAAGCCGAATTAACAAATATGGGGATACTGACAATATAACCGGTAATCGCCAGAGCCCATTCTTCGCGCCTTTTCCCCAGCCATTTGATCAAGCTATAAGCGATCCGTTCAGTTGCACCAGACACCTCCAATATCCGCCCCATCATGCTTCCTAAACCAATCACAATGCCAATACTGCCTAATGTTGAACCAAACCCTTTGGTGATCACCTCAACGACATTGCTCATCGTTAAACCGCCAGAGATCCCCGCGATTATCGCAGCAATTAACATAGCAAGCAGTACGTGAATACGAGTGCGCAAGACCAGAAAAATCAGCGTAAATACCGCCACTCCCAATCCAATAATTGGAATGTAAAACTCAATCATAAAACCCCATTTCAATCTGTATTATTGGCAATAAATGCACGAATAACATTGCTGAAAGAATAACTACTGGCCCAAAACCTGCGCCACCAGTATATCCAAAGTTTCCTCCGTCATAGCCCCTTTGAGGCTATTTTTGTAAATTATGTAGTTTCAGGTTTATTTCCTGCAGGCAATTTACCAAGCCGATTCTTGAATCAGAAAGATTCACTCTGAACCCTATCCGCCAAATGCAAGGGCTAAACATATAAGATAAAAAAAGCAACGAATACATATAATTGTGATGAAAATTACAATTAAAAGAGGAAATAATGTAGTGAGTGTGATGAGACCAACGCCAGGGATTGTTCTGAAGCGCTGAGTTACGTCATCTATTACTACTCTTTGTTTTAGCACAATTTCCAACTCGGATATTTGTTCAATAAGGTAAAGATAAAGTTGGAATACCTGCTCTTATTAATGACTGTGCGATTCCCATCGCTCCCAGTCCTATAACCCCTATTTTTTGTATTGAATTATTCATGAGGTTCCCCGGTGTTGTGTGGCTATTTGTTACCTTTTAAATCTTCACGTAGATAATTTCACAAAAAAACGATAGATATCACATTCACCATTTATATTTCACAACATAAAAAAAGAGTAATTAATTGAATTAAAATATTTTTTTATGAATTAATTGGAGAAACCCATTCCACATACTAGTGTGATAAGAAAGTAATTAACATAAATAAAATTACTCAGTATTTAGATGCCTAACCATCCAAAACAAGGTGCATTTGAAATATTGTGCTACTGTAATAGTTAAATCTGTCATTTATCTTTATCTCATAGCATTTCTACTACTTTGTTCCTATGAACGTACCTAAATAAGTGTTTTATCCGGTAAAGCCGATAAAACCTCAATAAGAGGGGAAGTTACGATGGGCTTTTTTGATCAAATTGCTAATATGCTGAGTGGAGGGAAAAACCAGCAACTCCAGCATATGATGGACTGGGTTGAAGGTCAGGGAGGAATAAGTGGACTAATTGAAAAGTTTTCCCAGCAAGGGCTAGATGGCACGATCCATTCATGGATTGGTTCAGGAGAAAATTTACCTATTCATGCGGATCAACTTTCTTCTATTTTTAGCTCTTCTACGATCCAACAGTTGGCAGAAAAAATTGGGATAGATCCCAACGAAGCGTCTTCTTTGCTATCTAAACATTTGCCCAATTTAATCGATAAAGTCACGCCAAACGGTGAGGTTCCAGAAAATCTGGATTTAAAATCCGCTGGCATGAATCTGTTGAAAGATAAGCTGTTGAGTAAATGATCCTTTTTGCCCACCACATTTCATCATCTGTGGCGGGCATTTCAACTTATCTATCAATTTTCAAGTTAACTATTCACTGAGGAACGCAGACGTTTTGCTGCTTCTACCATATTCGCCAATGATTGTCTGGTTTCTATCCATCCACGGGTTTTCAGGCCACAATCTGGGTTTACCCACAAGCGCTCAACTGGGATGCGATCAGCCGCTTTACGCAGTAACGCTTCTATCCATTCAACACTTGGCACGTTTGGTGAATGAATATCATACACTCCAGGGCCAATCTCATTCGGATATGAGAAATCTTCGAATGAATCCAGCAGTTCCATATCCGAGCGAGAAGTTTCAATGGTGATCACATCTGCATCCAGTGCTGCAATGGAAGGCATGATGTCATTGAACTCGCAATAACACATATGGGTGTGGATCTGAGTGTCGTCTTCCGCAATTGCTGCACTCAGTTTGAAGGCATCCACCGCCCACTCCAGATACGACCGCCATTCTTCTCTGCGCAGTGGCAACCCTTCACGCAATGCAGGTTCATCAATCTGAATGATGCCAATACCAGCTTTTTGCAAATCATCAACTTCATCACGTAAGGCCAGCGCAATCTGTTTAGCGATAGTTTCACGGCTGACATCTTCCCTTGGGAATGACCAACAGAGAATCGTTACTGGCCCCGTCAACATTCCTTTCACCGGTTTATCGGTCAGGGATTGTGCATATGTCGCCCAATCTACAGTAATTGCTTCTGGGCGGCTGATATCACCAATGATGACTGGTGGTTTCACACAGCGGGAACCATAGCTTTGTACCCAACCATTTTGAGTGAAAACATAACCGTCAAAATGCTCACCAAAATATTCCACCATGTCATTACGTTCAGCTTCACCATGCACCAGCACATCCAGTCCCAGACGTTCCTGTTCTTGAATCGCTTGTTTGATATGTTCACTGATATTAGTTCGGTAATGCTGACTATCCACTCGGCCTTTTTTGAAATCTAGACGCAAGCCACGAATTTCCGTTGTTTGCGGGAATGAACCGATGGTTGTTGTTGGCCACAATGGTAAATTATAACGTTGGCGCTGGAGTTTGGCGCGCTCAGGATATGCTTGATTACGTTCACTGTCTTGTGGCTTGATTGCAGCAATCCGTTCAGCGACCGAAGAGTTGTTCACTCTTGTAGAGCTGCGGCGAGCACGAATGGGGGCGCTATAAGCATCCAGTTCAGCCTGTTTACTGCCTTCTGATGCATTCAGTGCCTGTGACAGCAAAGACAACTCCGCACATTTCTGCAATGCAAAGGCAAACCAGCTCTTCACTTCCTCATCCAGCCCTGTTTCATCATTCAGGTCAATCGGGCTATGCAGTAATGAACAGGAAGTGCCGATCCACACATATCTCTTACCTAACAACGATGTGACAAGTTGGTATTTTTCGCTCAAATCTGCTCGCCAGACGTTGCGACCATTAATGACACCCAATGAAAGCAACCAATTTCCTGGCAGGGATTTATCCAGATCCTCAAGGGAATCTTGCCCTGCGACCAAATCGACATGCAGACCCTGCACTGGTAATGATTTAATCGTCGCCAGATTATGCCCGATGCTATCGAAATAGGTCGTCAGCAGCAATTTCGTCTGCCCCTCAAGTGCCTGATAAGCCGTTGAGAACGCCTCAAGCCACAGTTCTGGCAGTTCCAGCACCAGCGCAGGTTCATCAATCTGTACCCATTCAATGCCACGTTTTGCCAGTTCTGCCAGTACTTGTTGGTACACAGGAAGGATATCGGCCAATAAAGATAAGCGATCAAAAGCCCTGCCCTTCACTTTACCAAGCCACAGATAAGTCACCGGCCCCAGAAGAACAGGTTTTATTTTATGTCCTAACGCCAGAGCTTCATCCACTTCATCCAGCAATTGCGTCCAGCCCAGTTTAAATTCCTGTCCTTCCTGAAATTCAGGCACGATATAGTGATAATTCGTGTTGAACCATTTGGTCATTTCCGAAGCGGCGGCTGGTGTGCCCGTTGGTGCCCTGCCACGGGCAATGCGGAACAGAGTATCCAAATCAATGTTGCCATCTTCATTTTGATGACGCGGTGGAACGTTGCCCAATAACAAGCTAGTGGTCAATACTTGGTCATACCAGGCAAAATCACCAACGGGGACTAAATCAACACCCGCTTCTTTTTGTTGTTGCCAGTGATATGCGCGCAATTCACGGCCTGTCTCCAGCAATTCCTGTTGAGAAATTTTGCCTGCCCAATAATTTTCCTGCGCCTTTTTTAGCTGTCTTTTCAATCCGATACGTGGAAAGCCTAATGTATGATTCAAAACTGTCATGTCGTCACCCGTGAATTTTAGCCATCTAGATGTTTACACTTCTATAATCAACATGTAGTGTATAAACCACAAGCGCAAATTATTCATTATCATCTTGAAGGTTTTTCATGATCGAAATAAAACATTTAAAAACGCTACAAGCATTGAACCATTGCGGATCGTTAGCAGCAGCAGCAAATTACCTGCATCAGACGCAATCTGCCCTCTCTCACCAATTCAGTGAGTTAGAACATCGACTGGGATTTAAGTTATTCATTCGTAAAAGCCAGCCCCTACGGCTGACTCCTCAGGGAGAAGTGTTATTAAGACTAGCAAATCAGGTATTGCCCTTGATTACGGCTTCTCTGCGTGAATGTAATGAACCAGAAGAGACGAATCTACGTATTGCCATTGAGTGTCATAGCTGTATTCAATGGTTAACACCAGCACTTAAACGTTTTCGTGATAGCTGGCCACAGGTTAACGTGGATTTTAAATCCGGTGTGACGTTTGATCCTCAGCCTGCGCTGCAACAACGGGAACTGGATATTGTTCTGACATCTGACATTATTGCGGACAGCAATCTGCACTATACGCCGCTATTTGACTATGAAGTGAAGCTGGTGATTGCCCCGGATCATCCATTGGCGAATAAGCGAGATATCAGCCCACAGGATCTTGCCTCTGAAACCCTGCTGATTTATCCCGTCCAGCGACAACGGTTTGATATCTGGCGACGTTTTCTCCAGCCTGCGGGGGTCACTCCGACATTGAAAACCGTCGATAATACCCTGCTGTTGATCCAGATGGTTGCAGCTCGTCTAGGCATTGCTGCATTACCGCATTGGGCAGTAGAAACATTCGAAAGGCAAGGATTGGTTGTAACCCAAACGTTAGGGGAAGGATTATGGAGCAGATTGTACGCTGCCAACCGAGAAGGAGAACAGCGCCAACCTGCCATTGATACATTTATTCGTTCTGCGCGCCAGCACGCGGTGGATAATTTGCCGTTTGTGAAGCGGGTTTCAGTATCCAGCGGTGATGTACCCAAAGTGACGCAACAATCAGGCTGCCTCCAATGGTAAAACTCAGCCAATCTGGATGCTGCTGCCAAATTGCAAAATTGACCAACAACCCTGCCGGAACCAGCATATTATTCATAATTGCCAATGTTCCGGCATCCACTTGGGTCGCGCCATAGTTCCACATAAAGTAGCCAATACCGGACGCCCCAACACCTAACCAAATCAGGACTCCCCACTGTAACTGAGATGTCGGTAGCTTTTGTGGATCACCAAACATCAGCCAACCGATAATCGCGACAGCACAAGCTCCTAAATAGAACCATGAAAACGCCACTCGCTGTGGGATCGGATGGACTTCCATCAAGCGCTTATAACCAACCTGACCAACCGCAAAGAAAATATTTGCCAATTGCACCAGCACCAAGCCAATCCAAAAAGATTCACTCAGTCGGTCATAACGAATGATCGCCGCACCAACCACAGCCAACAAAGAGCTCAGAGCATAACTCCAACGCAGCCGTTGCCGTCCCATCAAATCATAAATCAATGTGACATAGAGCGGTGTCATGATGGTAAACAGCAAAAATTCTGCCACGGTCAGGTAGTGATAGGCGTGAAACACAAACAAATACATCACACCAAGCTGACAAGCGCCAACAGCCATATAAAGTGAAATAACTTTCAGCGATAACCCACGCCAGCGCAAAAATGGCAAAAATACCATTGCAGCCAGCACTACCCTGACCAGCACAGAAAACCAGCTATCAACCTGACCAGCGAGATAAGCACCGATCAGGCTAAATGAAGCGGCCCACAAAAAAGTTGTGATTGTTAACAGCCACATAATTTATTGGTCTTTACCTACTTTTATTGATCTTTTCCGACTAAAAGCGCTTCTAGCAAATCAAGATCATGCAGTAACGTTTGTAGTGTTTCATTACTAATTTTACGGGTTGCACGCAGGTGATACAGCTCCCCGCGTTCAGCCCTTAATGCCGTCAAGCGGAAACGGCGTTCTAGCTCTTCAACCATCAGATCATGTTCGATTTCATCCGTACCCGCAGTGCGACGCCGCAAATAACCGGTAACTCGGGAAGCTATTTCACTAATAACTTCTGCATCCAGTTCTTCTTCGGTGCTGGCAGACAAGCGCTCTTCCATCTTGTTCATACTGACAATGGCAACTTCAGCCATTGCTGATTTTGCCATTCTGATTTCATTCAGATCCGCCTGCTTATCCCCCACTTTCATGCCACGCAGCAGCAATGGTAAGGCGACAACCCCCACAAACAGGGATAACAAAATCACACCCGCTGCAATGAAAATCAACTGATAACGTGCGGGGAATGGATCACCATCCGGCAGGAACAATGGCACAGACAGTGCACCTGCTAGCGTAATCGCCCCACGAACACCAGCAAACGAAGCCAGGCACAGCTCACGAGTAGTATAAGAAGCAAACTCCAGCGGTTTCTTTTTCATTAACACTTTGCTGATATTTTTCATCAGCCATAACCAGACAAATCGCAGTAATACCAAAGCACCGTAAATGATACCAACAGCAGCGAATAGCATCCAAGTTTCAACATGCGGATCAATCTCAGCCTGAGCCACCGAAGTTTCCCAGATACCCGGTAATTGTAGCCCCAGCATGATGAATACAAGGCCGTTGAAGACGAAGGCCAGCATTCCCCATACGTTATCGGCACGCAGACGCATATCCAGTGGGGCATTGCGGATCACTCCCGCCTTACTGATAGTCATACCCGCAGCAACCGCCGCCAGAATGCCTGATACCCCGATATGTTCAGCAATCATGTAGGAGGCGAATGGCAACAACATCATGAACATGATTTGAGTTGCAGGATCATCCCCACTCCAACGGCTCATCAGTCGCAGTGATTTACTGTACAACCATGTGATGGCGATACCAGACAACAATCCACCAATCGCAACCTTGAAAAACTCCACCGTTGCGCCAGTGACAGTAAAGACCATCGTTCCCATAGCAATTGCCACAGCAAATTTCAGAGCCACCAGACCAGAAGCATCATTCATCAATGCTTCCCCTTCCAGCACACTCATCATATTTTTAGGAATGCTCCCTTTTCCGACAATCGATGACAATGCCACCGCATCGGTTGGTGATAGCACCGCCGCCAGAGCAAAAGCAGCAATGAGTGGAATACTCGGCAATAACCAATAAATAAAATAGCCAATGCCGACAACCGTCACCAATACCAACACTAAAACTAAAATAACGATTTCGCGCCCATGCTGGAAAAACTCTCTGGTTGGTGTTTTCCAACCATCAACAAACAACAAAGGCGGGATAAGTAGAACGAGGAATAATTCAGGATCGAAAGTAACGTGTAAACCAAAATGAGGCCAGGCCAGCAGCGCCCCCATTGCTATTTGCACTATCGGCAAGGGAACACGGAACGGAATCATTTTAGTAAGAACACCAGAAACTGACACCACCAAAATCAAGATCAAAATAGTAAAGAATATTTCCATGTTACCCTTACAAATTGCCAAAAATCCGTCGGTGAAAAGATTGTGACTGTTTTTTACCGCTAATAACAGCGCTAATAACCATAAACATTATAGTTATTAAAGAAAATCAAAAAACAATCACATTATGAATCAATGACCAGCAAGTCATTAGACTATTTTATACTTATCGGTGAGAGTGTGTTGAAAAATTAGCAGTTTTTGAAATGTATCCGACGGAGGGAGGAATGCGCAAACGGTTAAGGCTTGCGCATGATTTTTTAATCAGATGGCCCAATTTCCGGCATAAAATATCACTAACACAATGGCAAGAATAACCGTACCAATATTCAGCTTACGCCATTCACCAGAGAAAATACGCCCAACCACCAATGCACTGAAACCCAACATAATGCCTGTAACAATGTTGCAGGTCAGTACGATAAATACCGCACACAGCAAGCCGGACATCGCATCAACAAAATCATCAAAGTTCAGCTTCCGCACATTGCTCAACATCAACAATCCGACATACATCAAGGCGGGAGCCGTAGCATAGGCAGGAACCAAATAGGACAATGGAGACAGAAATAAAATCAACAGGAACAAAATACCGACAATGGAAGCAGTTAAACCGGTTTTACCACCAGCAGCCGTTCCTGCGGCGGACTCAATATAAACTGCGGCAGGAGAAGAACCGATAGCCCCCGCAAAGATACTGCTCACAGAATCAGCCGTCAGTGCCTTACCACCATTGATAATCTGACCGCCCTTATCCAGTAAATTTGCCTGCCCTGCCACTGCCCGAATCGTTCCTGTCGCATCAAATATCGCTGTCATTACCAACGCTAAAACGCTCGGTAACACAACTGGCTGTAAAGCTCCCATAATATCCATGCTAAACATCAAGGACAGGCCATCTTCCCCTAACGTAGGAAATTTAAAGAGTCCTTGATATTTTACAGCCGGGTCAAAAATCAAGCCGAGAATTGAGATAGCGATAATCACCAGCAAAATACCACCGGGGACTTTCTTCCGTTCCAGACCGATAATTCCCGCCAGCCCTAATAACGTCATAATTACGGGAAATGCGGTCAATGAACCAAAAGCGACGGGCAAACCTGCGTGGGGATTCTTAATCACCAGCCCAACACCATTAGCTGCAATCAACAATAGAAACAACCCGATACCAATGCCTGTTCCATGTGCAATGCCCATTGGCATACTGCGCAAAATCCACGCTCGCACACCTGTCACTGAAATCAACGTAAACAGACATCCCATCAGGAAAACCGCGCCGAGTGCCACGGGAATACTCACCTGCTGCCCCAAAACCAGACTGAACGCCGTAAATGCGGTCAACGAGATCGCACAGCCAATCGCCATAGGCAAATTAACCCATAATCCCATCAATAATGAACCGATACCCGTCACCAGACAGACAGAAATAAATACGGCAGTATGAGGAAATCCGGCTTGTCCAAGCATACCCGGCACCACAATAACGGAATAGACCATCGCCAAAAATGTTGTTAATCCAGCGAGAACTTCCTGACGTACCGTCGATCCACGTTCAGTAATCTTAAAATACTTATCGAGTTTGCATTGAGTTGGTGCCTGCATACCAGACATGTTTTTCCCCTGCTTTTTGTTGAATATTTCATGTTGAAAATCTATCGCCATCTCTCTCTACCTCCAAAAGAAAACGATTACGTCACAAGATAGCAAAGATCGGCGCTGTACTCGTTGGTTCAGCCAGTTATTTACGCAATCGTTTGGCTTTTCAGGCAAAAAAATGGTGAGAAAATTTAAGGCGGATGATTATCCAGCGAATCAGGGAGAAGAATCAAGCAATAATCGAAAATTTTGTTTATCTAATGTAAATTAGATAGTTCCATTGATGGAGAAAATAAATAATAAAATACCATCTAATTAATCAATAGAATACTTCATATTTGTATTATTTTTTACTCAATAATATCGGATATACCTTTAACATAGGAAATAAAATGAAAAATCGGATAGTAACCTGTTCATTATTACTATTTTTCAGTAGCAAGCATACGCTTTTCCTTAAGTCGAATTATTGCTCCACAAATGATCGTATCATCAGGAATTACTGGAATATCTAACGCCTTTATCTATGTCTCTATTCTTGCCACTTTAATCGCCATTGTATTTTATACCTTTCGTCTTTCAAGCTGCAGCTTTGTTAGCTGCAACTATAAATCCATTGGGTAATATATTATTTTTTTAAAAAATTACAAAAAATAAATTAAAATTTCAAACTTCATCCAACGAATTACCTTTTTAAATAAAACATTATAAAATAAACCTTGTTATATTTTTAGTGTTTATTACTGACATATTATGAATACTAATAACATTAATCATTATTATATTTATAACATCCCCATTAATAAGCAATAAATAACGTGAAGTAGAGCTCTATTTTGATAACTTCTTTAGTCAAAACCAAAAACATTATGTAATGTCCGTTTCTCTGTACCATAAGGAGAAACTATGTTAATTAAAAAACAAAACGGTAGTCGCTTTTTACGAACAGTGGAATGGCTGGGCAACGCGTTACCCCATCCCGTTATTCTTTTTGTCATCCTTATCTCTATCTTATTGATCTCTTCAGCAATCGGACAATATTTTGATATTACGGCTATCGATCCACGCCCTGAAGGAGCAAAAGGGCGGGCAGAAGATGGGCTAATTCATATCGTCAGCTTACTTGATGCGGATGGTATCCGTAAGATCTTATCTAATCTGGTGACTAACTATACTGGCTTTGCTCCGTTAGGCACGGTGTTGGTTGCCTTGCTAGGTGTCGGTGTTGCAGAACGTTCTGGCTTGCTTTCTGCTCTGATGCGTCTGGTGGTCATGAAAGCCCCTCGCAAACTGACTACGTTAGCCATTGTGTTCGCAGGTATTATGTCAAATACCGCAGCAGAGTTGGGTTATGTCGTGTTGATTCCATTATCAGCGATAATTTTCCTCTCTCTTGGACGTCATCCACTGGCAGGATTGGCGGCAGCTTTTGCGGGCGTATCAGGCGGTTATTCCGCCAACTTGTTATTAGGTACGATTGACCCATTGCTTTCCGGCATCACCCAACAAGCTGCACAGATTATTGATCCGACTTATGTCGTCGGGGCGGAAGCCAACTGGTATTTCATGTTTGCCAGTACCTTCTTGATTTCCATTCTTGGTTACTATGTGACGGAAAAAATCGTTGAGCCACAGCTTGGACCCTATAAAGGGGAACTGGATGAGGATGAAAATACGCTGAAAAATTCAGCGAAAATCACTGGTCGCCGCATCACTGACATTCGTTGCACTGGCTGTGCTGTTGTCATTAAGTGTCCTACCTGAAAACGGCATTCTACGTAATCAGGAAACTGGATTAATCAGCAATTCCCCCTTCCTGAAATCGATTGTTGTTTTTATTTTTCTCTTCTTTGCTATTCCGGGAATGGTATACGGATATGTCGCCAAAACGATGAAATCCAGCAAGGATGCTGTGGATGCAATGGCACACTCCATGAGCACTTTGGGTTTATATCTGGTTATTATCTTCTTTGCCGCCCAATTTGTTGCTTTCTTTGGTTGGACTAATATCGGCCAAATCATCGCAGTGAAAGGCGCTAACTTCCTTAATAGCATTAACTTGAATGGCGGCCTGTTATTTATCGGTTTTATTCTGATTTGTGCCTTTATCAACCTGATGATTGGCTCGGCATCTGCACAATGGGCAGTAACTGCACCGATCTTTGTTCCCATGCTGATGCTGGCAGGCTATGCACCGGAAACTATTCAGGCAGCGTACCGCATCGGTGATTCAGTCACCAATATCATTACGCCAATGATGAGCTATTTTGGCCTAATCATGGCAATCGTAGTGAAATACAAGAAAGATGCAGGTATCGGTACGCTTGTTTCTATGATGCTGCCTTACTCTCTGATCTTTATGTTCGGTTGGTCGCTGTTCTTCTATATCTGGGTATTTATTCTGGGCTTACCTGTCGGCCCTGGTTCACCAATTTATTACAATCCAGCCAGTTAAGACGATAAAACTCATGCCCTGTATCTTTACAGGGCAATTTGTTAAAATTGATGCATATTTACTCAATAATTACGAGGATATGTATAAGGAGCCTTAAACAGTGTTTGCACAATTTTCCGGTGGTTCTACTGATTGGGGGCAAGGTATGTCGAGTCATAACAACGCAGGGGATCAAACAATGCCTTATTTGATCCACGATGCAGAATTCAATCGCAAATTACGTATTTCAGAGAAAAATAGAGAACATACTAAAATGTTCTGGAAAATGGCGTGAAAAATTTCACTTTTTCGGATTTCATAGCCCCTTATGGGTACCGTTTTGTGAAATCACTCAAGCAAGATCAATTTCGTATGATAACTACAGACGATAATCCGGAAACCGTTTATGCAGTTATGATTAGGTTCCGTAAAGACATTATCGTCGATAAAGAAACATGTACCCAAATCATGGTATGACATACTTTTTCTGCTGAACACCAAGATGCTATAAGCAGTTTCCCAAGGCAATTTTTCAAATACCTATTAGAAAACTACAACATTATTGTCACTGATGAAGAACAAACAGGCGATGGTAAACGTTTTTGGCAGGTAATGATTGCATGGTCTATCGCAACGGGCTATCACGTATATGTTTCTGATGGCACTGAAATAGACCGTCCATTAACACAAGTCCCATCAATGGACTAACTCATTGAAAAATTGGAAACATTCTGTTGGGGATATGATACCTAAATACACCGCCATCGCCTGATTGTTATCAGCAAAAATGCTTTGTTATGTTATAGGAAGCATTGCAATTGACTATATTTTGTGCAACCCTGAGATATAATTGATATAAACCATATCAACAATATCTACGTTCTATCTAAGTTCGGATAAGGGGGTCTAGCATGAGTATCAAGGCAGCAAGAAAAGGCAGAGCAAAGGAAAAAACGCTCAGCTTAGGTTATGTTTCCCTTCTTGATGTGCTTTCGCATCAACAAGAACACATTGAGCATATTCATGTCACAGAAATCCCTCCCAACGAAGCGGATCGTTTCTTACTTGTTGAATTACCTGAAGAGATAGCTGGAGATCTTGATGTCAGAGATCTACGTATCGCGCTGCTAAGTGCGCTAAATACAGCCACTTCGATTAAACGTAATTCTTCATCCAAAATGTTCAATCCTGAAATTTATGTCCATCCCGATGATCTGAGTGGAGACAACAAAAAAGAATCCTGGAGAACATCAAACCGGAAAGATCGGATTGATGCGCTAAAAAACACGATCCTGGAAGAATCAAAATGGCTCCCAGCATATGAATTAAGCCAGTCTGCGGGTTTTTCGTTGCTCAATCCTAGTGCTACCCCTAACCGCTGGAAAAAGGCTAAAAAAATCTTCGCCATTTCAGTCAAAGGAAAGGATTTATACCCACAATATGCGCTGGATGAAGGGGGGTTGCCTATTCCTATCATCAAAAGCATCATTGAAGTTTTTGATGGGAAAAAAACATCTTGGGGAATAGCTATCTGGTTTAGTACATCTAATTCATGGTTAGGCAAAGAAAAACCGAAAGACGTTTTGATGAGCCGCCCAAATGATGTGTTAAATGCAGCAAGGCAAGAAGCAGAGGGGCCAATACATGGTTAATTCCCTCAATGGAAAGTCCGTCAAAACGGATATCTGGAAAGCCCAAAAACCGATTGAGCGTATTCATCATCAAGCATACAAAGGCGCTGAGTTTAATCCGGGAGAAGGAAATGCCAGATTCAGCCCCTGCAAAAATACTCAAGATGCTCCCATCCCCACGATCTATGGTGGTGAGAATATCTCCGTTGCCGTGATGGAAACCATTTATCATGACGTGCCAACAGGATGCAATAACCTGCCTTTTGATCTGGGAAAATTAGATAAACTTGTCTATAGCCAACTTATCCTTGGCGTCGATCTCATCACGGTAGATATCAATATGCGAGTATTACGGAAGTGGGGCCATGATCCAAAAGATGTTTTACTCTCCGATGCCGAAAACTATCCCCACACTCAAGAAATAGCGAGCCAAATCTACCGAGATAATCCATCAGCTCAAGCGATAACTTGGGCATCAAAACAACATGGTGATAAAGCGATAATGCTATTCGGTGATCGGCTTAAAGAAAACAAGCTGACAATATCCATTGAATCACTACCACTCTGGTCATCTAACAAAGTGATAAAAGCTGTGGATTTACTGGCAGATGAAATGGGCCTTATGACCTATACCAATCAAGAGATTATTTAATTCCTACCCTCTGGCAAAGAAAAGATTATAACTGCGGCTCGAATCTGTATTACATCAAAAAGTGAATTTTGTTGTGAAGCAAAAGCCAGTTTCATCTGTCAGAACACATCAATGATAAACAAATCATGATGAACAAATAGGAGCTGCTATGGATACATCTTTTACCTCAACGTTTACCTCAACAACCTTTCCTGATGATTACCGCCAAAAAATCCGCCAAATGAAGCAAGCCATGCGTAAGCAAATTGGCGATGTCGAAGGCTTGTTCAAACAGGTCTGTGACAAAATAGAAAAAGAACTCGCCGCCGCTCGGGAAGATGAAAAAAACATGGGTAGCGCCTGGCCTGAAATCCACTGGCGTGACTTGGTCGAAAAGCGAATCACAGCAGAAACCATACAAAAGATTAAACGCCGCGGATGCTTAGTCATCAGACAGAACTTTCCGCGTGATACCGCGCTTGCATGGGACAAATCCATGCTTGATTACCTTGATTTGAATAATTTTGATCGTGTGTATCAAGGCACTGGTGATAGTTATTTCGGTAGCCTTGAAGCATCCCGTCCAGAAATTTACCCCATCTACTGGTCTCAAGCACAGATGCAAGCCCGACAAAGTGAAGAAACCACTCAAGTTCAATCTTTTCTCAATCGCCTGTGGAAATTTGAATCAGATGGATCGTGTTGGTTTGATCCTGATGTCAGCATTATTTACCCCGACCGTATTCGCCGCAGACCGCCGGGCACCACTTCCAAAGGGCTTGGCGCTCATACTGATTCTGGCGCTTTAGAGCGTTGGCTGCATCCTACTTATCAAAAAGTGTTCAGAAATATTTTCAATAATCAATTTGCAGAATACGATCCTTGGGATGCGGCCTATCGTCCAGAGATGAATGAATACGAACTGGATAACGTAACCCGATGCTCCGTTTTTCGCACATTTCAGGGCTGGACGGCGCTGTCAGATATGGCGCTCAATCAGGGGCTTCTGCATGTTGTCCCCGTGCCAGAAGCCATGGCCTACCTGTTGTTACGGCCTTTACTAAATGATGTGCCTGAAGATGAACTGTGTGGCGTTGCTCCTGGTAAGGCGCTGCCAGCTTCTGAGAAATGGCATCCGCATCTTGTCCGTGGGTTATGCAGCATTCCATCATTACAAGCTGGGGATTCGGTATGGTGGCACTGTGACCTTATCCATTCCGTTGCTCCCGTGGAAAATCAGCAAGGCTGGGGAAATGTCATGTATATCCCCGCCGCACCTCTGTGTGGCAGAAATCTGGATTATGCACATAAAGTGGCAGATTCGCTTGAAAATGGTATATCTCCGGCTGATTTTTCCCGTGAAGACTATGAAACGAACTGGCAAAACCGTTTTACTGCTGCCGACTTAACCCCCATCGGCCTGCGTGGTCTTGGCTTGAATTAAACCGTTAACCTAGCGCCGATGTCTCTGTCGGTGTTAGGCCCCGCTAAATAACACAATTAAGACTATCTCTTTCACTAATAAATACTTTTTTACAAAGGGAATATTATTCCCCATTTCTCGTGGATTTATTATTTAATTGATATCTATCTGGTTATATAGGCGTGGTTTTCTGATATTAATTGTGATTATTGATTTGTATCAAAGTCCTCCATGCTGTTCTTTTTTAAGCTAACCCAGCCTGTTTTGTTAACATTATACTGTTACTGGGGTGTTAAATGAGCATGTTAAAGCTTTGTATTATCGGTAATGGAATGGTCGGCCACCGCCTTATTGAAGACTTAATGGATAAAGCCGGGCATGAACAGTTTGAAATTACAGTATTCTGTGCAGAGCCGCACTTAGCTTATGACCGTGTCCATCTCTCCTCTTATTTTTCCCACCACACCGTTGAAGAATTATCCCTTGTTCGGGATGGTTATTATGAAAAACATAATATCCGTGTGCTACAAGGTGAACGGGCTATCATGATTAATCGGGATGAAAAAGTCATCCATTCTAACAGTGGCAGGATAGTGGAATATGACAAACTAATCATAGCCACAGGCTCTTCCCCTTGGATACCACCAATAAAAGGCCATGAAGGTTCCAATTGTTTTGTTTATCGCACAATTGGGGACTTGAACGCGATAGAAGCATGTACCAAACGTAGTCGTCGGGGTGCCGTTATCGGTGGCAGTCTGCTCGGGCTGGAAACCGCCGGAGCACTGAAAAAGTTAGGGATAGAAACCCATGTCATTGAGTTTGCATCTGTATTAATGGCCGAACAGCTTGACCCAATGGGGGGCGAGCAGCTAAGAAAGAAAATCGAGCGTATGGGAGTCAAAGTTCATACCAATAAAAATACATTGGAAATCTTCCATTCAGGCCATAGCTATAATAAAACCATGCTGTTTGCTGATGGCGATTCGCTAGAAGTGGACTTTATTGTGTTCTCCACAGGAATTCGCCCTCAGGATACATTGGCCCGCCAATGTGGGCTTACCATTGCTGAACGGGGTGGCATTGTCATTAATAATAATTGCCAGACATCTGATGAAGATATCTACGCGATTGGTGAATGTGCTTCATGGCAAGGAAAAACCTATGGTCTAGTCGCGCCGGGTTACAAGATGGCTCAAGTGGCAGTCGATCACATACTGGCAAGGAGTAATGCTTTTCTTGGCGCTGACCTGAGTGCAAAACTGAAGTTGCTGGGTGTCGATGTCGGAGGAATAGGTGATGCCCATGGCCGCCAGTCCGGCTGTCGCAGCTACATTTATCTGGATGAAAATAAAGAAATTTATAAAAGACTAATAGTCAGCGAGGATAACAAATATCTGTTGGGGGCTGTTTTAGTAGGTGATACCACTGATTACGGCAACCTGCTACAGATAATGCTGAATAATATTGAGCTTCCAGCTAACCCAGACTCATTAATATTACCTACACATGCCGGAGGTAGTAAGACTTTATTAGGGAGTGATGCATTACCTGATACTGCCCAGATATGCTCCTGCTTTGATGTGACGAAAGGCGATATTATTCAGTCTGTGCAAAGAGGCTGCCATACGGCGGCGGCCATCAAAGCAGAAACCAAGGCCGGTAGCGGGTGCGGAGGTTGCATTCCGTTAATCAGTCAGGTTCTCAACGCCGAGCTGATCCGTCAGGGTATTGAGGCCAATCATCATTTGTGTGAGCACTTCGCCTACTCACGACAGGAACTTTATCATCTGATCAAAGTGGATCGGCTCACATCATTCCGGCAACTGGTGGAAAAATATGGCAAGGGCTATGGTTGTGAGATCTGTAAACCGACGGTGGCTTCTTTACTGGCTTCCTGCTGGAATGACTATGTTCTGAGTGATGATCTTGTGCCGTTGCAGGATGCAAACGATAACTTTTTGGCTAACATCCAAAAAGATGGCACCTATTCTGTCATTCCCCGTTCTCCCGGCGGAGAAATCACTCCGAATGGGCTGGTAGCCGTGGGAGAGATAGCCAAAGAATTTAATCTATATACTAAAATCACTGGCTCTCAACGAATAGCGATGTTCGGTGCACAGAAAAATGACCTGCCACTCATCTGGCAACGCCTGATAGATGCCGGATTCGAAACAGGCCATGCTTATGCCAAGGCATTAAGAATGGTGAAAACCTGTGTAGGCAGTACTTGGTGCCGGTTCGGTGTTGGCGATAGTGTCGGTTTGGGCGTTGATCTGGAAAATCGCTACAAAGGCATTCGTACCCCTCATAAGATGAAATTCGGTGCCTCCGGCTGTACACGTGAATGTTCGGAAGCTCAGGGTAAAGATGTCGGTGTGATTGCGACAAATAAAGGCTGGAACCTGTATGTCTGTGGTAATGGGGGAATGAAACTCCGACATGCAGACCTATTAGCGTCTGATCTCGATAAAGAGACTCTCATTCATTACATTGACCGTTTTATGATGTTCTATATCAAAACTGCCGATAAATTACAGCGCACTTCCGTTTGGCTGGAAAATATGGAAGGCGGGATAGATTACCTCCGCACGGTTATTATTGATGACAAACTCGGGCTGAATAATCAGCTAGAGCAGGATATGGCTGAACTGAGAACACGAGCAGTCTGCGAATGGCAGCAAACCATAAATGATCCTCATGCGCTGATCCGTTTTTCCCACTTTATTAATAGTACTGAGCGTGATCCCAATATTCAGATGGTCGCAGAGCGGGCGCAGCATCGGCCTGCACGCCCACAGGAGAGAATTGCAATCAGGCTGGTTAAATCTGAGGAGGAAACAACATGAGTCAATGGATAGAAGTCTGTCTGCTAGAAAATATTGTTCCCAGTACAGGTGCTTGTGCTCTGGTTGGGGATCAGCAGGTCGCCATCTTTCGGCCTTTTGATGACGAGCAGTTATTTGCGTTAAGCAATATCGACCCCTTTGCCTCTGCCAGCGTACTGTCCCGTGGGCTGATTGTTGAGCATGATGATGTGCTATGGGTTGCCAGCCCATTGAAAAAACAGCGTTTTAGGCTAAGTGATGGCTTTTGTTTGGAAGATGCGGCTTACTCTGTCCGTTCATTTCCGGCCAGAGTGAATAACGGGTATGTGCAGGTTTTTCTTGGACAAAACATTCCAATTTTTCACTCTTAGCAAGAAATATCGACCTTTTGAGACACCCTCGCATCGGGCGAGGGTTTACGGCGTTTTTCGCTAGAATATCGATACATTTTTATGCGGCCTTTATACCCTTCGTCTTTCAAACTGCAACTTAAAATCCATTGGGTATATGCTTGACCTTGTGTAAAATCTCCTCAATTTGACTGGTTCATTAGGACATATACCATTTCGTAAGACTTAAGGAGCAACACCATGACAACTTATGCCCTGGTAGGCGATATCGGCGGTACAAATGCACGGCTGGCATTATGTGATGTGGATACTGGGCAACTGAGCGCAGTCGAATTCTACCCCTGTGCGTATTATGCTTCGCTTGAAATTGTTATCCGCCAATACCTGAAACAACAAAACTGTGAAGTCAATTATGGCTGCATCGCCATTGCTTGTCCGGTGACGGATGATGTTATCAGTATGACCAACCACAGTTGGCGCTTTTCCGTTAGCCAAATGAAAGCATCCCTGGGATGGGAACGTTTTGAGGTGATTAACGATTTTACCGCCGTTTCCCTCGCAATTCCGGTTCTGGGGGCAGATGATGTGATTCAGATTGGCGGAAAGCAGCCTCAAGCCAAGCGCCCCATCGCGGTTTATGGTGCAGGAACTGGATTGGGTGTCGCACATCTTATTCACACAGGAAACCAATGGATGAGCCTGTCCGGTGAAGGCGGTCATGTGGATTTTGCGCCAGACAGCGCAGAAGAAGATCATCTGTTGAATGTATTGCGGGAAGAATATGGTCATGTCTCTGCCGAACGTGTTCTTTCCGGACCTGGAGTGGTGAATATTTATCGTTCGCTAATGAAACTTAACGGTCAGCCAGTAGAAGACCTTACCCCGCGCGACATTTCCGATCGTGCGCTGAGTGGAAATTGCCCTACCTGCCAACATGCGTTGGAACTGTTTTGTACGGCGTTGGGACGTTTTGGCGGAAATTTAGCACTGAATATCGGTGCATTTGGCGGTGTTTACATTGCGGGAGGGATCGTCCCACGTTTCCTTGATTTCTTCCAAAAATCGGGTTTCCGGCAAGGATTTGAAAGCAAAGGCCGATTTACGAGTTATTTACAGGATATTCCTGTGTATCTGATCACCCATGATAAACCGGGGTTATTAGGTGCCGGGTCTTATATTCGTCAGGCGCTGGGTAAAGCGATTGGGTAAATAGATTCGATATATCCTATATATAGTTGCTCATGCTATTTATTTGTTTGATTTGCAGAGAACAAATTTCAGCGGTATTTAGCATGAGTGGCAATATCCTTAATAGTAATTTGTGAATCAATGTGTTACCTCAAACAGCAAGTCCAATTGCCCGCCGCTCAATGAATTATCTAACACTGCATCGTTCCTTTTCTTTGAACGACGCGCTTTGATTTGCCTGCACATGGAATCAATTTGCTCAACAATCCCCCATTTCTCGTTAACTAAGAGATGCTTTGCAAACCAACTTAGGTAGTTGGCTATTGCTGTAAGCCGGAAATACTGGGTGCCGTTGCTGATAATATCGGTAGACTCATCTAACCCATTGAAATGAAATACAGAGTTGAAAGAATAAATAGTGGGTAACTTATGCCTTTTTCGTTGAGTGAAGTCGCAAAGAGCATCAAGTTCGAAGTCCTTGAAAAATTGCTTTGTCAGTATTCTCTCTTCAAGATCAATATTTCATCAATCAATAAACTGAAGAAACACAATAAAATGACTGACCTCTGCTTCTATTGGTGCAAAGGCTACACTCCTATTACGGCGTTGTGTTGTGAAATAAAGGTTGAGGGTAATAAAGTGGGAGGCCAACAGAGCGATCCACGACCAAACAGCAGCGATCTCCACTTTCCATGACAAAGCGATTTATCCCATACGAATTAGCCATAAGGATAATCTACTAATTTTACATTTTTTAAATGTAGACCTTTTCTCTTTTTCTTTCTAAATTTATTTACTATAAAAAACAGAAGAAAAAAAGGCTCTAATTAACAGAGCCTTATAATAATTTTTTACCAATTAATTCTCAGGTAAACGTCAGAACGGAATATCATCATCGAAATCCATTGGGGGCTCATTGCTCTGTGGCGCAGGAGACTGTGCCGGACGAGATGGCGCACCGCCGCCGCTGAATTGCTGAGATGCTTGTGGCTGCTGTGGCTGTCCCCAACCGCCGCTTTGTGCTGGTGCTTCTTGCCCTGCTGCACCGCCGCGACCGCCCAGCATCTGCATGGTGCCGCCAACATTTACCACGATTTCGGTGGTGTAACGGTCTTGACCACTCTGATCCTGCCATTTGCGAGTCTGCAAAGAACCTTCGATATAAACCTGAGAACCTTTGCGCAGGTATTCACCGGCAACTTCTGCCAGTTTGCCGAAGAGCACTACACGATGCCATTCGGTTTTCTCTCTCATCTCACCGGTTTGCTTGTCACGCCAGCTCTCAGACGTTGCTAGAGTAATGTTGGCGACTGCACCGCCATTCGGCATATAGCGAACTTCCGGGTCCTGCCCCAAATTACCCACTAAAATAACTTTGTTTACGCCTCTGCTGGCCATTGGGAATACTCCTGATGAAATGAATTTTGCTAAAAACGGATTTCTTTAATTATAAGCGAAGTAGTTTACCATGCGAGGACTAAGTTTAAACATAGACCCGTTATATTATACTTTGCGAAGCGAATCGTACTTTACATTGTCATGGTTGCAGCATGATTACCCGTCAAATACTGTATATCCAATCAGCAATGTTTGTGCAATAATAACGCGTTTATGAGTTTTGCTCTATCAATAATCTGGGAAGTGGTATATGGATAACATCGAAGTTCGGGGCGCCCGCACCCATAATCTCAAGAACATCAATTTAATAATTCCCCGTGACAAGCTGATCGTCATTACTGGGCTGTCTGGCTCCGGTAAGTCATCTCTGGCTTTCGATACGCTGTATGCGGAAGGTCAGCGTCGCTATGTGGAATCACTCTCTGCGTATGCCCGCCAGTTTTTGTCACTGATGGAAAAACCAGATGTCGATCATATCGAAGGGCTATCCCCCGCCATTTCCATTGAGCAAAAGTCTACTTCCCATAACCCGCGCTCTACTGTCGGGACGATCACCGAGATTCACGATTATCTCCGCCTGCTGTTTGCACGTGTGGGTGAACCGCGCTGTCCCGAGCACGATATCACGCTGGCAGCCCAAACTATCAGTCAGATGGTGGATAATGTACTGGCACTGCCGGAAGGCCAACGGCTGATGCTGCTGGCTCCTGTCGTCAAGGAGCGTAAAGGCGAGCATACCAAGCTGCTGGACAATCTCGCGGCACAAGGCTATATCCGCGCCCGTATTGATGGTGAAGTGTGTGATCTTTCAGATCCACCCAAACTGGAATTACAGAAAAAACATACTATCGAAGTGGTCGTCGATCGTTTCAAAGTGCGTGCCGATCTCGCTCAACGGCTGGCAGAATCATTCGAAACCACACTGGAACTATCCGGTGGCACTGCTGTCATTGCCAATATGGATGATGATCAGGCCGAAGAGCTGGTTTTCTCCGCCAATTTTGCCTGTTCGGTCTGTGGCTATAGTATGAGCGAGCTGGAGCCTCGCCTGTTTTCTTTCAACAATCCCGCAGGGGCTTGCCCAACTTGTGATGGTCTGGGTGTTCAGCAATTTTTCGATCCTGACCGTGTTGTTCAAAATGAAGATATCTCCCTTGCCGGAGGTGCAATCCGAGGTTGGGATCGCCGTAATTTCTATTACTTCCAGATGCTGAGATCACTATCTGAACACTATAAGTTCGATATTGAAACGCCATTCAATCAATTGAGTCCAGACATTATAAAAGTGGTTTTATACGGTTCAGGCAAAGAATCCATTGAATTTAAATACACCAATGATCGTGGCGATGTGACCGTTCGTAACCATCCGTTCGAAGGTGTTTTGCACAATATGGAACGCCGTTATAAAGAGACGGAATCCAGTGCTGTACGTGAAGAATTGGCAAAATATATCAGCAATCGTTCCTGCGTCTCTTGTGAAGGAACCCGATTGCGTAAAGAAGCCCGTAACGTCTTTATCGAAAGCACCACTCTGCCGCAGATTTCGGATTTCAGCATCGGTCATGCGATGGCGTTTTTCCAAAATATCAAACTGAGCGGACAACGCGCTAAAATTGCCGAAAAAGTCCTGAAAGAGATCCGTGATCGCCTGAAATTTCTGGTTAATGTGGGATTGAATTATCTGACTCTCTCCCGTTCAGCAGAAACCCTTTCCGGTGGTGAAGCTCAACGTATCCGTTTGGCCAGCCAGATTGGTGCCGGTCTTGTCGGAGTGATGTATGTGCTGGATGAACCCTCCATTGGCTTGCATCAACGAGATAATGAGCGTTTGCTGGAAACTTTGCTGCATCTGCGCAATCTGGGTAATACCGTTATCGTGGTCGAACATGACGAAGATGCCATCCGTGCGGCTGACCATATTATTGATATCGGGCCTGGGGCGGGCGTGCATGGCGGCGAGATTGTTGCCGAAGGGACTATCACCGATATCATGGAGAGTAAAAAATCTCTCACAGGAAAATTCCTGAGTGGTGAATGTAAAATTGCCATCCCAGAGCAGCGTGTACCTGCCAATCCAGACAAGATGCTGAAATTGATTGGCGCAAAAGGCAATAACCTGAAAAAGGTGACATTAAAACTGCCTGTTGGCCTGTTTACCTGTATCACAGGGGTTTCTGGTTCGGGTAAATCAACGCTGATCAACGATACGCTATTCCCTATCGCACAGCGCCAGCTAAACGGGGCAACAAACATTAATCCTGCACCTTATATCAATATCCAAGGTCTTGAGCATTTTGACAAGGTAATCGATATCGACCAAAGCCCGATCGGCAGAACCCCCCGTTCAAACCCGGCCACTTATACTGGTGTGTTTACCCCTGTGCGGGAATTATTTTCAGGCGTTCCTGAATCTCGTGCCCGTGGCTATACACTAGGGCGTTTCAGTTTCAATGTTAAGGGGGGACGCTGTGAAGCCTGTCAGGGCGATGGCGTGATAAAGGTTGAGATGCACTTCCTGCCTGATATTTATGTGCCTTGCGATCAATGTAAGGGCAAGCGTTACAACCGCGAAACGCTGGAAATCAAATATAAGGGCAAGAATATTAATGAAGTGCTGAATATGACCATTGAAGAGGCCCGGGAGTTTTTCGATGCGGTTCCAGCCCTCGCCCGCAAGCTGCAAACTTTGATTGATGTCGGCCTTTCCTATATTCGCTTGGGGCAATCCGCAACGACACTTTCAGGTGGGGAAGCACAGCGAGTAAAACTGGCGCGGGAATTATCCAAACGGGGTACAGGCCAAACACTGTATATCCTTGATGAACCGACAACTGGCCTGCATTTCGCGGATATTCAGCAATTACTGTCTGTTCTGCATCAACTGAGAGATCAAGGAAACACGATTGTTGTGATCGAGCATAATCTGGATGTGATCAAAACGGCTGACTGGATTGTCGATCTTGGCCCTGAAGGTGGCAGCGGCGGCGGTGAAATATTGGTATCGGGAACACCAGAAGAAGTAGCTCAATGTAAAGCGTCTCATACTGCCCATTTTTTGAAGCCAATACTTGAGCGTGACTAGTTTACTTTAGTAACCAAAATAATCTACTATCCTCCCCACACCGTGGGGAGTTTTCATCTGTTTTATAACCAATTGTTAACCAAACCCACCCCCATACGTGCAAAAAAGACTTTTCTTGCAGTCATTTCGAATGAAATAACCTTTCGTAAATCAGCATCGTATTGTTGATCTAATATTATTAATGATCACATTGCCGATGTACTAATGTCATAATGACATAACATATGCTCTAAATTTATAATGGAGATTCTACATGTATATGTTTTTACCATTCTTAATTGCGCTAGTTATCATTGTCACTGTCATTACCGGCAAGAAAAAGCTGACGTATACGCTTTGGTTTGCTTTATTCGTCATCACGGTATTTTGGTTTAAATATCATGCTACTGATGCATTGAATCTTTCTTTCTAATCGGAGCCCGTAATGAATAATACAATGTCATCACCAAGTAATATTAACCTGGCAACAGCCTTGAATATTCTCGGTCTGTTCGGTATTAGTGTGATTTTGATAGTCGCATTTTATTATCAATTAGCGCGTTTTGAACTTCCTTGCCCATTATGTTTATTGCAACGCGCAGGCATCATAATGATTGGTTTCGGCTTTTTGTTTAATATTTATTTTGGCATAAAAAATGCCCATTATAGCTTCTCACTACTTGGCTGTATTGTGACTGGATTCGTTGCCATGCGTCAGGTTTCTCTACATATCCTGCCGGGAGATACTGGATATGGTTCAACTTTCTTCGGATTGCATTTTTATACTTGGGCTGCAATTCTGTCTATTCTGACCATCATTGCCATCGCGGTTATTATGCCTCTGAAAGCAGGCAATACTGAATCGGCAAGATACTCCCCTCCAACATTAGGCAAAATTGCCATGGGTTTGTTCGCATTTTTAATCGCAGCCAATCTGGTTTCTACCATATTGGAATGTGGCAGTGGGCAATGTGATGACAACCCAACGTTCTATCAGTTACTGAAAAAGTAATCTGTCCATATTGGAACCATTAAGCAGAAAGGCTGCGGTATTCTGGCAGCCTTCTACTTTCGACAAAAAGCCTCAGCAATACATTCCGCAATTATCGATTCAATATAACCGAATCGATGAAATAACAGACTTCATGAGCCTCTTCTGGCGTTGGAACCTCCAACTTGCCAAGCATTCGATCCATCACCTTATCCGGTACCGCATATTGGCGATTACTGTTCTGCTGCCGCCAGCACTTGTAGTCTTGTTCAATGTAAACAACCCTAACTCTGGCATTATAACTCACGAACAATTTGATCAACTGCTGACGCATTTTCCCTGTCAAATTAGTGGCATTCCAGATGAAATCTTGCCTATTGCGTAGATTCTCTCTGGCTTGCTGCTTCGCCTGCTGTACTACCCAACCATTAGCATCTTTATCTTCTGGGCTAATTTGATGCTCGCGACGAATTGCATCCAGACTGATGACTGGCATTCTTTTACCATGCTGTTGGATAAAATGGTCTTTACCCATACCCGGCAATCCACACAGCAAAATCACCTTACTGCCATAGTCATCATAAGGCTGATAATCTGGCTGTTCACTGTCAGTAGAAAAGTAATGGAAACGGGCTTCACCAGAAGAAAATGCCCATGGCTCACACCAACAGTCCTGCTCACGACAGTAAAGTTCAAACAGTTCAATACGCTCAAGCAACTCTCGCGTATCATGGCATGTGCGCCCCAATACATCCGCTTTTGCCAGTAAAGTCAGCAAATAAGTATCGACACGTAATGACGCCGCCAGTAGTGCTTTTTGTGGACTCGGTTTTTCCATTAACCACAATGGCAATCCATGAAAACGCACAAGTGCAACGATTTGTTCCCGTATTACAAATGGCGTAGGTATTTGCTGAAACAAAATTTGTCTGACCGTCAATTCACCTTTACGGGCGTGACCCGGAGAAATAGTGCGTCCATCCCAATCCTCCCGCGTCGTGCTACGCTTCTCTACATCATGCAATAGTGCTGCTGCCCAGAGAATCTCCTGTTCTTCAGCCGTCAACAATGAGTATTCCGGCAATTTTTCCAATGCAGCCAATACCATTTGAGTATGGATTGCGACATCACCTTCGGCATGATGAGTCGGATCTTGTTGAACTCCATCCATATCAGCGATAAAAGAGAAAGTTGAGGATAAGTAATCCCATGCTTTATTGTGACTGAATACCCAACTCATTCTCTTTCTCCTTTCGCACTATATTTCTTCAGGTTAGAAAATTCATTCGAATTAGAAAGACATTCAAAATAGAGAGGAGCCCTTTGCCAATGACGCTTCCAATGAATATCCGTTTTGACATGGTTTTTTCGCACATATTTAAAAACATGATGTGCAAAATCAGTAAATAAATATTCCCCTGCATCGCGGCTAACAATACCCTCCATCGAACACACCTGTTTGGTTTGTGTATCCCATGAAGAAAAATAACTTCCCTGCTTTACCGTTTTGATAATATTTTGCATAAATTGAGATTCATTCCGCGTTTCAGGAATGCTGATTTCAGGCACAGTCGGAAAATCGAATAACGCGGCATAAAATTTGACTTCTTCCCAACTGAGCCAGCTATCTTTAATGCGTACCGCAAACACAAAAAAATATTCTTCAAGATGACGATATTCAATGGAGTGAATGGCATAAAGATTTTCGCCAAAGATCTCGATATCACCTAAATCATCTTTGAGCAATTGCCAACGCTGGCGAATTTGTTGAGTCCATGCCGATTGTGTTGGTGCAGCATGAGATCGGGCAAATACGCCATATCGATTCAGACAGTTATTTTCACCGTCTAACTTTTCTGTGTGAACAAGCTGCTTAATTTTTTGCACATCTTGCCACCAATGATGATTAATGCGATCGTCACTGGTCGTGCCTGGTGAGAACGGGTAATGGAACGTTCTACCATATTTTCTTGATTGCATATCCATAATGCTTTGACTCTTTTAATAATTATCCCAATAAAAGCGCAATAACGCTTTTACAGACTAATGTTCATCCTAATAATCGATGAAAGAGCTCAAGAGTTGGTATTACATTTTCTTTATTTCCATTCAGTTAATCTTTTAGCATCAAAAGATTGAATTATATCTTCGATTGGATTGGGTATTACAGTGAAAGGGAGTTGTTAAAAATTTAGACGCTAGTATATATAAAACCGTTATAGATTGACATGGAGAACAAACTTCAAGCAAAAATAACCAATAAAAATCTTCTACTTTGAGCTATCACAGGGATATCTGTGATATGAAAACTCATGTTATCTTGTTATGCGAAATATTCTGTATTACTAATCCTACGGACTGAAACCTTTAATTCACGTGGTTGTGGAGTTTCCCCTGTCCACTATTAGAACAGGGGATGTGTAAATCCTACTGCGGAAAATTACTAACTCACCGCAGCAAACGCCTCAGCAATGCGTTGTACGTTGTGATGGTTCACTCCCGCCATGCAAACGCGGCCAGAACCCACCAAGTAAACGCCAAATTCTTTACGCAGTCGATCAACTTGCGCCTGACTGAATCCGGTATAACTGAACATACCGTGCTGTGTCAGTAAATGGTCAAAATTTTTCTCTGGCAAAGCTTGTTTCAGTGCATTAACCAACACTGTCCGCATTTCTCGAATGCGCAAACGCATCCGTTCAACTTCTTCCAGCCATTGGCTTTTAAATTCAGGATTACCTAAGACCCTGGCAACAACCTGAGCACCAAAATTCGGTGGGCTAGAATAAATACGGCGTACACCCGCTTTCAATTGCCCCAAGACACATTCTGCGGCTTTTGTATCATCACCGATAACTGATAATCCACCGGCACGCTCACCATACAGTGAAAAGATTTTCGAGAATGAATTACTGACCAGACAAGGTAATTCTGCATTTGCCATTGCGCGGATTGCATAGGCATCTTCTTCCATGCCATCTGCAAACCCCTGATAGGCGATATCAAGGAAAGGGATTAACGCCCTCTCTTTAGCAATCTGAACTACCTGATCCCATTGGTCATTAGTTAGATCTGATCCCGTCGGATTATGGCAGCAAGGATGCATCAAAATAATGCTTTTTGCTGGCAGTTGCTTGAATTTTTCCAGCATTTCGTCAAATTTTACCCCTTTGGTTTTGTCATCAAAGTAAGGGTAATAATTCACCTTGATCCCTGCTCCGGCAAAAATTGCAGCATGATTTTCCCATGTTGGATCACTGCACCACACTTCAGAATCAGGGAAATAACGGTGTAAAAAATCTGCTCCCACTTTCAATGCGCCTGAACCACCCACTGTTTGAATGGTCGCAATACGTTTCTGATTTAACAATGGATGATCTTTACCGAACAGCAATTCCTGAATTGCTACTCGATAGGCAAGTAGTCCTTCCATGGGGAGATAAAGAGAAGCAGACTGTGGCAAAGCGCTCATTTGCTCTTCAGCGGTTGCAACAGCCTGCAATTGCGGGGTGATGCCTTGTTCATCGTAATAGAGCCCGATGCTCAAATTGATTTTTTCTGCTCGAGGATCGTTATTAAATTCTTCCATCAACGACAGAATAGGATCACCTGCATACGCATCAACATTCTGGAACACTACGTTATACTCCCTGCTACTGAGTTATATAAAAGACGTACTAGCAGACAATATAACTTACCGGATTATTCGTCTAGATATTCCATCGCAACACGCGAAGTCAATTTAGTGATCAATTCATAAGCACTGATCCCCGAATGTCCAGCGATTCTTTCAACTGGCAGGACACTGCCCCAAAGGATAACTTCATTCCCAACTTTATCCTGACATGCAGGCCCTAAATCCACAGTAATCATATCCATGGAAACACGACCAACAAGTGGCACTTCCCGACCATTAATAAATACTGGCGTGCCGGCTGGAGCACTACGGGGATAACCATCACCATATCCCATTGCCACGACACCAAGACAGGTGTCACGTTCACTACTCCACGTACCGCCGTATCCTACCGATTCACCTACTTTATGTTTACGTACAGCGATTAAACTGGATTTTAGTGTCATGGCAGGGATCAAATTGAAATCAGCAGCGGTTTTGTCCACCATCGGTGAGACGCCGTACACCATGATGCCAGGACGAACCCAATTCAAATGCGCTTGGGGCCACAATAAAATTCCACCCGATGCAGCTATGGATTTCTCGCCAGATTTATCCGCAATAAATGCCATAAAATGATCAATTTGTTGGCAAGTCGTCTCTATGGTAGGTTCATCTGCACGGCTAAAATGGCTGACGATATTAACGGGCTGTTCAACGTTATGGCAGCGGCTCAAGCGTTGATAAAACGTCTCAGCTTCATCAATCCTAACTCCCAAACGATGCATGCCTGTATCCAGTTTCATCCACACTTTAATCGGATGGGACAAATCTGCCTGTTCCAATGCTTCGAGCTGCTCAATGCTATGCACCACGGTTTCAATATGATTGACGACAAGAACGGGTAAATCCGCCGCCTCAAAAAAACCTTCTAATAGCAAGATTGGTTTGACGATCCCACCACTACGCAGGGCGAGAGCTTCTCCAATTCGAGCGACACCAAAACAATCAGCGTCTTCCATTGTGTACGCAGTTTCTAATAAACCATGTCCATAGGCGTTTGCTTTCACAACTGCAATTACTTTACTGTCAGGAGCTTGTACCCTAACCTGTTGCAGATTATGTCGCAGAGCGCGGCGGTCGATAACAGCAGTTGCCGCTTTCATTTTGTCCCCTTTTGATGATTTTCCAGTCAGGCCTGGTAAATAACAGCCTATCCCCATAGATGCTGATTATTGCAAATCATTTGAACATGAACGATAGGCCGCTAGATTTATTCGTCGCTATAGGTTGGCCCAGCGTAATTATCGAACCGTGACCATTGACCATTAAACGTCAACCTTACCGAACCGATAGGGCCGTTACGCTGTTTACCAAGGATGATTTCTGCCACACCTTTCAGTTCACTGTTGTCGTGATAAACCTCGTCACGATAGATAAACATGATCAAGTCGGCATCCTGTTCGATAGAGCCTGATTCACGCAGGTCGGAGTTAACCGGACGCTTATCGGCTCGCTGCTCCAAACTACGGTTAAGCTGGGAGAGTGCAACAACCGGCACCTGAAGCTCTTTCGCCAACGCTTTCAATGAACGGGAAATTTCCGCAATCTCCAGTGTTCGGTTGTCAGATAAAGAAGGAACCCGCATCAATTGCAGATAGTCGATCATAATCAAGCTCAGTCCGCCATGTTCACGGAAAATCCGTCGCGCACGGGAGCGCACTTCTGTCGGCGTCAAACCGGATGAGTCATCGATATACATATTGCGTTTTTCCAACAAAATACCCATGGTGCTGGAAATACGCGCCCAATCTTCATCATCAAGCTGACCGGTACGAATACGCGTTTGATCCACGCGAGAAAGGGACGCCAGCATACGCATCATGATCTGGTTGCCGGGCATCTCAAGACTAAAAATCAATACTGGCTTATCCTGCATCATCGCTGCGTTTTCACACAGGTTCATCGCAAAGGTCGTTTTACCCATCGAAGGACGCGCGGCCACGATGACTAAATCTGATTTTTGCAGACCCGCGGTTTTTTTATCCAGATCTTGATAACCTGTAGAAACTCCCGTCACACCGTCATGTGGACGCTGATAGAGCTGTTCAATTCGTTCAACGGTTTCTTCAAGTATCTGCTCAATGCCTTTCGGGCCATCTTCTTTGTTGGCCCGATTTTCTGCAATCTGGAATACCCGTGATTCCGCCAGATCCAGTAATTCTTCGCTGGTTCGCCCTTGTGGATCATAACCCGCATCTGCAATTTCATTTGCCACTGAGATCATGTCACGAACTACCGCCCGTTCACGGACGATATCAGCATAAGCATTAATGTTCGCTGCACTTGGGGTATTTTTTGACAATTCTGCCAGATAGGCGAATCCACCGACATTATCGAGTGCACCATTCTGTTCAAGAGATTCCGATAACGTAATCAGGTCGATAGGTTTACCCGTTTCGAGCAAACGCTGCATCTCAGAGAAAATACGCCTGTGTGGTCGGCTGAAAAAATCATTGCTGACAACACGCTCGGAAACATTATCCCAACGCTCGTTATCCAGCATCAAACCGCCCAACACTGATTGCTCTGCTTCCAAAGAGTGTGGTGGAAGTTTCAGCCCTTCCATTTGGCGATCTTTTGGTTCAGCCATACTGTTGTTAGTTGGTTTTTTTCCAGCCATGTATACCGCTTCAATCCACTAAACAAGAACAAAATAGCGCATCAGTATACGCCATGAAAATAGCCTTGAGTAATTATATATAGAATGTAATGATTTCGGATACATTAACGCCGTTTGCAGCGGTTTCATTTCAAACGTGCGAGGCTGTTCCCAATATTTTTAAAATAATGAGAGGGTTATCATGGCAAAACACATCGAATTTTCCGCAACTGGCAGCCCCGAAGTACTCCGATATTGTGAATTTATCCCAGTCGATCCCGCACCTGATGAAGTACAAGTCGAAAATAAAGCTATCGGGATTAACTATATCGATACCTATATACGTAGCGGGCTATATCCACCAGCCAGTCTACCCAGTGGCCTCGGAACTGAAGCTGCGGGCATTGTCACCAAGGTTGGCTCAAATGTGACATCAATTAAGATCGGTGATCGTGTAGTTTATGCCCAATCAGCCTCTGGTGCTTACAGCGAGGTACATAATGTACTTGCAAGCAAATTAGCGCTGTTACCTGATGAAATTTCATTCGAACAAGCTGCGGCATCATTTCTAAAAGGCTTAACCGTTTATTATCTATTCTACCTGACACATAAAATCCAAGCAGGGGAAACATTTCTGTTCCATGCAGCCGCCGGCGGTGTTGGTTTAATTGCCTGTCAGTGGGCAAAAGCGCTGGATGCTAACTTGATTGGGACGGTTGGCTCAGACGAAAAAACAGCCCTCGCCAAAGCGGCTGGGGCATGGCAGACCATCAATTACAATCGAGAAAATATTGTGGGGCGGGTCTTAGACATCACTAACGGGGGAAAAGTTGGTGTGGTCTATGATTCCGTTGGCAAATCGACATGGCTGGATTCGTTGGATTGTTTGAAACGACACGGTTTGATGGTCAGTTTCGGCAATGCTTCGGGGCCAGTAACGGGAGTAGACTTAGGCATCCTTAATCAGAAAGGTTCTCTATTCGTCACGCGCCCTGCCCTTAACGGTTATATCACTACTCGTGAAGAACTAAATGAAGCCAGCAAGACTCTGTTTGATTTGATTGCCAGTGGCAAAATTAATGTCGATGTGCCAGAGAACCAAAAGTTTCCATTGAGCGAAGCAGTAAGGGCACACCAGACACTGGAAAGCCGCGTAACTCACGGTTCCAGCTTGTTGATTCCTTAACGGCATTGATGATTATCTGCATGGTCAATGTCATAACAAAAACATGACAAAAAAATGCACGAGCGGACTACATCCGCTCTGTTACCATTTCCAGTGCTTTTTCAATTACCACAATATCAGCGCCGGGTTTATGAGCGTTTTCACTCAAATGACGACGCCACTGACGTGCACCGGGAATACCTTGAAAAATTCCCAAAATATGGCGAGTGATATGCCCCAAATAGGCGCCTTTTGACAATTCCTGTTCGATATAAGGATAAAGCGCCTTAACCGCATCAACCGTATTTGCCACTGGAACTGTTTGGTCAAACAACTCACGATCCACATGTGCCAGAATAGATGGATTCTGGTAAGCTTCCCGCCCAATCATCACGCCATCCACATACTGCAAATGCTGCTTCGCTTCTTCCAATGATTTGATACCGCCGTTAATGGAAAACGTCAGTTGTGGGAAATCTTTCTTCAATTGATAAACCCGAGGATAATCCAATGGTGGAATTTCACGGTTTTCTTTTGGGCTCAAGCCAGACAGCCACGCCTTGCGCGCATGGATAACAAAATCATCGCAATCACTATTTCTTACGACAGTATCAATGAAATCGCATAGAAACTCGTAGCTATCCTGTTCATCAATCCCGATGCGAGTTTTGACAGTAACAGGAATATCTACCACATCCTGCATCGCCTTAACACAATCAGCTACTAGTGCCGCATCTCCCATTAGACAAGCGCCAAAACGACCATTCTGCACACGATCAGAAGGACAGCCGACATTCAAATTAATTTCATCGTAACCCCGTTCCTGCGCAATCTTGGCACATTGCGCCAATGCCTGAGGATCACTGCCGCCCAATTGCAATGCCAGTGGATGTTCATGCTCGTTATAAGCCAGATAATCCCCTTTGCCGTGAATAATCGCGCCCGTTGTGACCATTTCTGTGTAAAGCAGCGCTTCCTTACTTAATAAGCGGTGGAAGTAACGGCAATGGCGGTCAGTCCAGTCTAACATGGGTGCAACAGAGAAGCGGGACGGTTTGAATTTCCCGCTATCTGTTGATATGGCAGTGAATTTACTATGTTTTTGAGTCTGTATATTTTCGTGCATTTCAGGTCATTTTAGGCTATTTTTGGATTATCGGCACCCCAAACAGAACCCCATTAATATGGGGACCTGAACAGGAGAGCATCAAAGATGGCCTACTATAGCATAGAAAAGCGTCCCCGCGCAGATGGTACAGTTCGTTACCGTTGCACCGTTGGTGTTAAGTCTGGCGGTAAATATATTTACAGAGAGAACCGCACATTCGGAAAACAATCCCACGCCAAAACATGGGGTGCCATGCGGGTGGCTGAACTGGAGCAAAACGGGGTTCCTACGCAAAATGATACCGAAGATTTAACAGTTGGCGATCTACTACATAAGTACATCAATGACCCTGATCTAGGCGGAAAAGTAGGAAGAACTAAAAAGTATGTGTTAGATATGCTCTTGGATAGCGAGTTAGCAAAACTAGCTCTTTCTGAATTATCAGTAAGTCATGTTATTGAGTATTGCAAGCAAAGGTATTCTACAGGCATCACTCCCTCAACTATTAATCATGATGTCAGCTACTTAACATCAGTATTAAAATCAGCTAAGCCAATCTATAACATAGATTATGTCTCAAATCCCGCATATGAAGCGAGACCTTTATTGCTTCAAATGGGATTAATAGGTAAATCTAAACGCCGCAGTAGAAGGCCTATGCTTGATGAGATTGACAAGCTTATTGAGGGGTTACGTAAACGTAGCAATCATAGAGAAGGAAAGATTCCCTATGAGGAGATCTTGAATTTTTCAATCCTGAGCTGTATGCGTATAGGTGAGGTATGTAAAATTAGATGGGACGACGTGGATAACGAGCAAAGGTCTGTCAGGGTGAGAGACAGGAAAGACCCAAGGAAAAAGACAGGTAATCACATGTCAGTCCCTTTATTAGGAGATGCTTGGGAGATTGTTCAGCGCCAACCAAAAACAAGCGAATTAATATTCCCTTACAACCCCAAGAGCGTGACCGCTGGGTTCCAAAGAGTTCGTAATGCTTTAGGTATCCAAGACTTGCGCTATCATGATCTGCGTAGAGAAGGTGCGAGCCGCTTATTCGAGGCTGGTTTCTCAATTGAGGAGGTTGCGCAGGTTACAGGACATCGTTCTCTCAATATATTATGGCAAGTCTACACAGAACTGTTTCCAAAAACTCTGCATGACAAATTCAATAAACTCATGCAGCAGAAAGAAGGATAATCACTATAGGGCAGACACCTGCCCTTTTACATACGGGAAATTCCCGTATCTACATATGCAGCCTGCTTGATTTCCAGATAACTCTGTAACCTATTGATTTTTCCGAGGCCGTCACTTTGACCCAACTGTTGGGGAAATCCCAATGATTATTTTATGTGCTGGACAAAAGGAATAAATGTATTGTGTTTCAGTGTGTTACTTGGACATAAGGGGCTGGACAAAACAACTTAACCCCTTGTTTTTAGCTCGCTCTTTTGTGCGCACCTCTTAATGAGTTGTGCAAAGTCCGATTATCAGATAGCAGTTCTTGCCTCAGCCAATGAAGTAACCTATTGATTCTTTCGAGATCCTCACTTTGGCCGCCCCAGCTAATGTAACTGGACGAAAGTTTGGTTGATTTTAGGTAATTACTGATCGGGGTGGGATTATGGTTTGTGATGGTGGGGATATTGGGGGGATATGAAAAAGGCCACGCCGGAGCGCAGCCCAAAAAATTAATCATGCCAATTGAGGTGGAAACGGTATGTTTTGCCTGTTTGTTTCAATACTTCACCCAATTTTCCCAGAATTGGATACTCCGGAGTACCATATTCATAGTAAACATCGTAAGTGTATGGGTAGTCTTTGTTGCCATAATTACGCATGGAGGCCCCCAAGCTGTAGGTGACGTTATCAACGGTGACGTGTAGGTTTTTCTTCACCAACGAAACCATTTTTTGATAATTATTGTCATCAGAAGAAACCCGCAGATGCAATAAGTCACTGGCCTGTACACTAAAACTAAGCGAGGACATGTTTTGGATCACGGTACTGTTTTGAATCACATTTAACGACCCAAAAGGTAACATGCTTTCATCCAGCCCTCCTCGTTCACTTTTGTATCCCCAGTACACCACTTTCCCTGATGGCTGCCCCATCTTTGCGGTCAGATCAAAAATCAGCGTATCGAGTTCAGGCTTAACGGCCTCTTTGACTAATTCCCAGTCATCGGACATCAAATCTTCCTGTGTCGGCTGCCAAGGAGCCCAGTGCCCTTGTTTATTGCGCTTATCAATATGCGCAAGGTAATCATCCTGACTTTCCGTGTCCGCGTCGCGGGGAATAAAGCGTACATGCTCGGTTTCAAGCCAGTCACTGCGGCGGGCTTTATTACCCAATTTCAACTGAATCAGTGCCCACCAAAAAGAACCCTCCAGCGCAATAATCTGGCCCGTATTGTCATCAGCCGACTTATATTCACACTCATGTTCAGACTTAATAAATTCAGACATACTATTTCCTTATATTGAAAAATAATGGGAAGCCGTGATAGTTAACTTCCGTCCGCTGTTAGACAGCCTGGAGATATTAACGAATGCTGATGGTTGAATGAATTGATTACCTTTGTGTGGAGTTTTGTACAAATGGGTGAAAAATAAATAAGTGAAACAGTATTCAATTGAAACAATATTTTTTATTGCGTTCTGTGTGAATTCATTACGCCGTTATCTCACAGATTTAGAAAGTTCCGATCATACATTAGGAAAAGTGATTGATATGCCATAGAAAGTAAAGCGAGACGCAAGTATAGAAATCATGATTAATCTAATTAATATATAACTACCCCAGCATAAAAAAAGAAATTAAAACTGTATAACATCTTTTGTTACACATAAAAAACCAAAATAAAAAAATAAATGAAATTTTATATCGAAAAAATCAATAATATGGAGTTGACGGCAAACAATAAAATCTATACAATTCACCGCAATCGAGCCCGGCCCCCTGGTCAACTCCTGATAGTTAAGGATTGATTATGGCTGGGCCTTATTACATCTGAGACATGGAACTTTTTATGTCGAAACAACAAATGAAACCTCATAAAAACTACGATGAGTTAATTGCGCTATTGGAATCCAGAGGAATGACAATAAACGACAAAGGACACGCAAAGAAAAAACTCAGCCAAGTGGGATATTATCGACTATCCGGTTTCTGGTTTCCCTGTCAGACTACAGTGCCACATAATGGTAATCCCAAAAAAGATAATGTGTTTCTTTCTGGAACGTGTTTTAGGAACGTGTACGACCTATACCTTTTTGACAAAAAAATGCGCCTACTTATGATGGATGCTTTAGAAAGAATTGAAGTATTCATTCGTTCTATTATCGCTCATGAAATGGGTTCTATTCATCCATTATCATACTTACATGACGAGCATATAAACCGCAATAAGCTGGTAAATAAAAAAGATAAAAACAAGCCCAGTCCAAGAAAAGGGTGGCTGGAAAAACAACAGAAAAAAATAGACTCTAGTAAAGATGATTTTATCAAGTGGCATAAGACAGAATATGAGGGAATTCCTTTTTGGGTAGTTATTGAGACATGGGACTTTGGCTTAATGTCCAAATATTACGATATGTTAAAGGGTACTTATCAGGATATTATTCTAAGCAAATTGGGAATTCCTAAAGGTAATGGTCCCATTTTTGCAAATTGGTTGAGTGCAATGAACGTATTAAGAAATAGATGCGCCCATCATTCAAGAATATGGAACAAAAACAACGAGCCAAAACTGAGGAAACTAGATCACGAATACTTTAATACATTAAATCTAGAAGAATCTGCATATAATAAAATGTATGGTATGATAACTGTATTATGGTTCCTTATTAAAAATATTGGGCCAGGCTCAAATTGGCTTAATAACGTAGCGGAATTAATCATTAAAAAACCAAATCTTCCCGGCTGCTATTTAAAATCCATGGGATTTCCTGATAATAATTGTTTGCCACAACATTTATTAGAGTTAATTAAAAAAGATACATAAAAAATAGCCTTAATTCTTATTGTCATAATATCAAATTTTCCTCACCTCCATTAGGGGCAACTTACTCCTGTTCTAGTCATTATTCCTGCTGATCAATATCAGCAACCGTCTCCGCCCCTGTCACTACTTCCCCCTCACATTCCACACCGAATCCGCCGGCATCCGCCCACAATTTCCCCAATCCACCCCACTACCCGCTAATCTCCCCTATGGGTTATTTATTGAATGAAGAGAGGGGCGCGCAGCCCCTGTCATTACTTCGGCTGTTCCGGCCATGGGATATCGGGGGCGGTATCTGCGGATTTCTGTTGCTGCTGATTCCACACCGAATCT